>NZ_JBQFOQ010000002.1:0-685191 GCF_056533645.1 Ruegeria sp. G10
GCTGCGTGATCCACGACAAGGCCGCCGAAGTGTTCGAGAACCGCGTCTATCAGGCTGAGAAAGAAGGCGCAGAAATCCTCTATCACCCCGGCCGTCAGGGCGCGCTGCTGCCGCCCATCGTGGTCGACAAGGTGCCCCATGACAGCGAGCTGGTGATGGAGGAAACCTTCGGCCCCATCATCCCCATCGTCCGCGTACCGGATAATGATGAAGAGGTCATGGCAATCTCGAACTCCACCGAGTTCGGCCTCAGCTCAGGCGTCTGCACCAACGACCTGAACCGCGCGATTGCCTATATCCACGGCCTCAACGTGGGCACCTGCAACATCTGGGAACAACCCGGCTACCGCATCGAAATGTCCCCCTTCGGCGGCATCAAGGACTCCGGAAACGGCGTCAAGGAAGGCGTCATCGAAGCCATCAAGTTCTTCACCAACGTCAAAACATACTCCCTGCCATGGCCAAGGTGAGCGGGAGGAGTTTAAAATAAAAAAAGGGCCTCAGTTTGAGGCCCTTTTAGTGATCCGTCGCACGAGGTCTTCGCAAACACCCGAACTTCTCTTTGTGACTATTTGGGCTTCAGAGCGTCCCGGAGTGCGTCACCAAATGCGCTATTCTGCGTGCCTCGAAGGAGCTGGGCGTTCCGGTTACTCTTAGGCTTTCCGTGATGCGCGGGTTTGCGCGGGCCGCGCGCGGCTTTATCCTCTCGCGCGGACGCACCGGCATCTTTGCGCATCGTCAGGCCGATGCGTTTGCGGGGCACATCGACCTCGACCACCCGGACTTTGACCACCTGACCGGTCTTGACCACCTCATGCGGGTCTTTGACGAACCGGTCGGCCAGTTGGCTGACATGGACCAGACCGTCCTGATGTACCCCGACATCGACGAAGGCCCCAAAGGCGGCGACATTGGTGACGGTGCCTTCCATCACCATGCCGGGTTTGAGGTCGGTGATCTCTTCCACGCCATCGGTGAAGGTGGCGGTCTTGAAACTGGGGCGCGGGTCGCGACCGGGTTTTTCCAACTCAGTGAAGATGTCGCGCACGGTGGGCAGACCGAATGTGTCATCCACAAACTGCTCGGCCCGCAGGCCTTTCAGCGCCCCGTCATGCCCCATGATCTGCCGGATATCGCGCCCGCAGGCACTGACCACGCGGCGGGCGACGTCATAGGCTTCGGGGTGGACGGAAGAGGCGTCCAACGGCTCGGCCCCGTCGCGGATACGCAGGAAGCCCGCGCATTGTTCAAAGGCACGGGGGCCAAGGCGTGCGACGTTCAGCAGGTCCTTGCGCGATTCGAAGGCCCCGTTGAGGTCGCGGTGAGTGACGATAGCCTCGGCCAGACCGGGCCCGAGGCCCGAGACATGGGACAACAAAGGGGCCGAGGCGGTGTTCAGGTCCACGCCGACGGCGTTCACCACATCCTCGATCACCGACTCCAATGATTGAGACAGGCGATGCTGATCCACGTCATGCTGGTACTGACCGACACCGATGCTTTTGGGTTCGATCTTCACCAGTTCGGCCAGCGGGTCTTGCAGTCGCCGCGCGATTGAGACCGCGCCACGCAGCGAGACATCCAGATCGGGGAATTCCCGCGCGGCCAGTTCCGAGGCGGAATAGACCGAGGCCCCGGCCTCGGACACCACAACCTTGGTGGGCGCTTTGACGGTTTTGGGCAGCAGGGCCAACGTGTCGGCCACCAGCCGTTCGGTTTCGCGGCTGGCGGTGCCGTTGCCGATGGCGACCAGCTCGATCCCGTGCGCCGAGATCAGGTTCAGGATCGCCGCCTGCGCGCCGCGCAGGTCGTTCTTGGGCTGGAAGGGATAAAGCGTATCGGTTGCCACCACCTTGCCGGTTGAATCCACGACCGCCGCCTTGACCCCGGTCCGGATGCCCGGGTCCAGCCCCAAGGTTGCGCGCGCACCTGCCGGGGCGGCGAACAGCAGGTCCTTGAGGTTGCGCGAAAACACCTGAATTGCTTCGTCCTGCGCGCGGCTGCGCAGATCGGCCATCAGCTCGACCATCATCGACAGGGACAGTTTCACCCGCCATGTCCAACCGGCGACCTTGCGCAGCCATTTGTCGCCCGGCGCGTCGCCTCGGGTCTGCAAATGGGCGGCGACCATCGCCTCGGCCCGCGCGGCACCGGTTTCGGGCTCGGGGGCAATATCCAGCGTCACGATGCCCTCTTTCGAGGCCCGCAGCATCGCCAGCGCCCGGTGTGAGGGGGTTTTGGCCCACAGCTCGGTATGGTCGAAATAGTCGCTGAACTTCGCGCCTTCCTGTTCTTTGCCCTCGACCACCTTGGCGGACAGCAGGGCCTCGCGCTGCATGAAATTGCGCAGCTCCCCCAGCAGGGTGGCGTTTTCGGTCAGACGCTCGGTGATGATATCGCGGGCACCGTTCAGGGCGTCCTTGGCGGTGGGCACGGCGTCACCCAGATAACCTGCGGCCAGCGCTTCGGGATCGGCGGCACGGTCGGCCAGAATCGCATCGGCCAGCGGCTCGAGCCCGTTTTCGCGTGCGATCATGGCCTTGGTCCGGCGCTTGGGTTTGTAGGGCAGATAGATGTCTTCCAACTGCGCCTTGGTCTCGGCCTGTGCGATGGATTTGACCAGATCGTCGGTCAGTTTTCCCTGATCCTTGATCGAGTTCACGATGGCCTCGCGCCGGGCCTCAAGCTCGCGCAGATAGGTCAGGCGGTCGGACAGCGTGCGCAGCTGCGTGTCGTCCAGCCCGCCGGTCACCTCTTTGCGGTAGCGGGCGACAAAGGGCACCGTTGCGCCTTCGTCCAGCAGCCTGACCGCAGCCCCGACCTGTTCGGGGCGGGCGTTGATCTCGGTGGCGATGGTGCGGGCGATGCGGTCCAAGGGGGCCTCCTTATAGTCGGTTGGAGGACCGTCTTAGCCAGAGGGGCAGGCGAGGGGAAGGGGCTTTGACGCCCTGCATGAAAACTGCACGAGCCATGCGCGATGTTCTGCACCCCCGGCAGGTCAGAAAGACGGTGCACTAGAACAAATGGAGCAGTGATATGGGACAGTTTATCGTGCGCGGGGTTCCGGCCTCGGTTCTGCAGGACAGCTGGTGGTTTGATGCGCCCGAGCAGCCGGGTAACCGACGGGATGGCCACACGGGACCCGGCAGGCGGCACGCGGCCGGGGGTCTGGCGCTTCTGGTCGCGCTCGCAGATGTGTTGTTTCTGGACCATCCCCCGGGTGTTTCGCTGGCAGTTTTTGCCTGCGCCGTGGCCGGGGTTGTGTGGTTTCTATTGGCGCGGCGGGCGGGCCTGATCGGACCGGCGGTTCTGCTGGTGCTCAGCATGTTGCCGGTGGCGGAATATGTGCAGGCGCTGTCGGTTGCGATTCTGCTGGGTGGCTCGACCGTGGCGCTGTGCTGGGCGGTTCTGGGCCGATACGAGGGCCCCTCGTGGCGCAGATTCTTGTCTGTGGCCCCGTTGTTGGCGGTCCGCGACGCCATTGAGGCGCTGCGGAGCGGCCATGTCGCATCACGGGCCGATGGTGCGGCTTTGCGCCTGCTACGGGCTTGGGGATTTCCGGCCGGGGGCGGTCTGATCCTGATGTCGCTCATGATGTCCGCGAACCCGATCCTGTCGGACTGGCTTGATCACCTCTGGCGGTTTGACCTTCGCATTGACCGGTTTCTGTTCTGGCTGGGGGCCGCTCTGTTGATCTGGCCGGTTCTCGCCGTTGCGGTGCGGCCCGAATTGCTGGCCGCGCGGAGTGGGCCAAGGCAACCCCGTTCTCTGCCCGGATTTGGCTTGAACGCTGGATCCGTGGCCAATGCGCTGATCACCTTCAACCTGCTGCTGGCGGTGCAGACGGTCATGGATATCGCGTTTCTGTGGGGCAATGCCGACCTGCCCGACGGCATGAGCCACGCCGAATACGCCCATCGCGGTGCCTATCCCCTGCTGGCCACCGCGTTGCTGGCCGGGGCTTTCGCCCTTGCCGCGCGCCCGTTTCTGGCCGAGCGGCAGGGCCTGACCCGCTGGATGATGCTGTGGCTGGGTCAGAACGTGCTGCTGGTGATCTCGTCTCTCATGCGCCTGTCGCTGTATGTTGAGGCTTATGGCCTGACCTATCTGCGGGTTCATGCCGCGATCTGGATGGGTTTGGTGGTAGCGGGACTGTGTCTGGTGGGCTGGCAAATCCTGTGCGGGAAATCGAACCGGTGGCTGCTGCTGCGATCCGCCGCGCTGGGTCTCGGAGTGCTCTACGTGTGTTCTTTCGTGAATTTTGCGGCGCTGATTGCGCGGGAAAATCTGCGCCATCCGCAGCGCTACGATGAATATTATGTCTGCCAACTGGGTCCGATGGCGGCGGCCGAGATTGCGCATTCTCCGCGCCCCACGGGCTGTGCGGCATGGGCGCCGCAGATCGGCAATTGGCGGGAATGGGGGTTTCGCGCGGATCGTGTGATCCGTAGTCTGAACGCCGAAACGAAACCGGAGAGACCTGATGAAAATCCTCGTCGTGGATGACGATCCGCGCCTGCGCGAGCTGGTTTCGATCACGCTGGAGCGTGCAGGCTATCAGGTCATCACCGCGCGCGACGGGCAATTGGCGCTGACCCATGCCCTGCGTGAGGCCCCCGATCTGGTGGTGTTGGACGTGGGCCTGCCCGAACTGGACGGGCTTGAGGTCTGCCGCCGCCTGCGCGCCCGGTCCGAGGTGCCGATCCTTTTCCTGACCGCCCGCGATGATGAGATCGACCGGATTCTGGGCCTCGAACTGGGGGCCGACGATTACGTCACCAAGCCCTTCAGCCCTCGAGAACTGGTGGCGCGGATCAAGGCGATTCTGAAACGCAGCTCGGCGCGAGGGGCGGGGGCTGTTCTGCGCCACGGGCCGGTCGAACTGGATGCAGCGGGCCATTCCGTGCGTATCGATGGTGCCGCGCTGGCGCTGACGGCCACCGAGCTGTCGATCCTGCGTCGCCTGATGCAGACGCCCGAGGCCATCGTCTCGCGCCCGCAACTGATCGACGCGATCTACGGCGCGGGCAGCGCCGTGGCCGACCGCACGCTGGACAGCCATTTGCGTAACCTGCGGCGCAAGCTGGGAGAGCAGGGCTGGGCCAGCGCCATCGAAACCGTGCATGGTATTGGTCTGCGGATGGGCGCATGGCCGGGCTAAGGCGCAAGTGGCGCCCCTCTCTGGGCTTTGTTCTGGGCGGCGCACTGGCCGGTACGCTGGTCCTGTCGCTGCTTGGCCTGATCGCGCTGCGCTATCTGGGCCCCGAGATCGGATTTCGCAACGCGGCGCTGCTGCTGGCGGGGGTGATCGGCGTGGCAACCGGGGTTCTGGGCTATCTTCTGGTGCGTTTGCTACTGCGCCCGATTTCGGCTTTGGCGGCCTATTCGGCCTCGGTCGAATTCGGCCAGACCGCCGCACCACCGGAGCATTACGGAACGCAGGAATTGTCACGTCTGGCTAGATCGGTTCTCGGGATGGCCGAAACCCTGCAACGCCGCGAAGCCTCAATCCGCGGCTTTGCCGACCACGTGACGCATGAGTTGAAGACACCAGTGACAGCAATCCGCGCCGCCGGAGAGCTGCTGGACGACTCACCGGACCTGTCGGATCAGGACCGGGCTTTGCTGTGGCAGATTCTGGGCGCAAACGATCAGATGCAAACCCACCTGAGCGCCCTCAACCGCGTCGCCGTCGCCCGGGTGCCCGAGCATCACGGGGCAAGTACGCTGGCTGAGTTGGCCGACGATTTGCAAGAGCGTTTCACCGGGCTTGATCTGCGGTTCGATGGCCTTGATCAGAGCCTCCCACTCGCCGCATCAGGTCTGAGAGTGGTTCTGCAGCAGTTGCTGGACAATGCCAGCCGTCACGGCGCGGGTCAGGTCATGCTGCGCGCCACACCGGGCCGGTTGACGGTTCAGGACGATGGACCCGGGATATCAGACGGTAACCGGGATCGCATCTTCGCCCCTTTCTTCACAACCGCCCGCGAACAGGGTGGCACCGGTTTGGGACTGGCCATCGCGGCAAGCCTGCTGGATGCACATGGGGGGCAGATTTCGCTGGCCTCGTCTACCGTTGGTGCGCGATTTGAAATAATCTTTCCAACGGCTTGATGGATGTCGTTAACTTGTAAACGAATCGCGTCGATACTATCTATAGTAGAGTTATTTATCAGAAGAGGAGTTTGAATGAAGGTCCGCCTTGCCGCAATAATCATTATCTGCATCGCCGCTCTGCTATGGTATTCCGAGCCTCTGAAGTCGGAAGATCTACTTGCGCAATGCGTAAGCGGACATGGCGCACCGTCTAATTCCATCGTGGCGTGTACTGCGCTAATTGGTACGAATGACCCTCGGCCAGAATACCAGTTTCTTTATTATTCAAAACGTGCTGAGGCACATTACCGGGCGAATATCTACGACAAAGCCCTGTCGGACGCGAACCACGCACTGTCCCTTACGCCTGGCAATCCCAGAATGCTCGTTTGGCGGGCTTACGCACATAATGCGCTTGGAGATCGGCAAGCATCGGATGCGGATTTTGAACAGGTTTTGCGGATCAACAAAGACGATACTTATGCGCTATACAACAAGGCTAAGCTGCATTGTCAGCGTGGAGAAACTGGCTCTGCAACGCGCGACTACGAAAGAGTCTTGGCGATTGTGCCCGACCATCAGAGCGCGATGAAGGACCTCATTAACCTGCTTGCTGATCAAAGCGAATTTGAACGCGTTGAACAACTCCTCAATCAGGCTGCATTGGCGTGGCCCGATAAAGAATGGGTCTATACCTATCGCATTGGTTATGCGCTTCAGTATTCGGGTGATACAGACGTCGCTTTATCGACGGCAGAAAAGGCTGTTGAGCTTTTCCCAGAGTCGTCGACGGCACTTTTGTTTCTTGCCGCTACGAACTTCCGTATGGGATATGATGCCGATGGGATTGCGACTGTTGAAAAATACTTGGTGTTAGGTAACCAAAAACGGAACTTGTTTGAGAGACTGAAGCTAACGGTCTCGAGTTTGCTTTTGGTCGGGCAGAATACAGATTCGATCGCCCGTGCCGTTTTTTACGCTGGCGTCGGCAAGACTGACCTTGCAACAACTGAGATTAAGTCCTTTCTGGCAAACACAGGAGAGAACGGTCGCAAGATCGTATTGCGTGGCTTCAAAAAGGAGGGCTTCTTGATCTCGAAAGACGCGTCCGATGGTGTTCCGGAAGCGATGGATGCGCTGATTGCAGATTATGTCGCCAAGAAACAGGCTGAAGTCGGACTAAGTCACCTTGTCTTTCCTGACCGCCCCGGGATCTGAACCACCCCGTGTCAATATGCGCCTTCAAATACGATTGATCCCAAGCCCATCCTGATTTAAGGGATGCCCTGTCAAATCAGAGTCACCCGTGGGGCACAACTGCCCCGTTACGGCTCGGTGCCATTGAATCACGTTGGCACATACTCTTGGATCGCACGCCCCGAAAGGCTTTAAAAAAGGTAAGGGAATATGGCAGAAAATTCGAACTTCGATATATTGTATACCATTGTAGACGAAGCGCCCGAGCTGGCGAGCGCGTCGTTCCTGCCCATCATCCGCAAGTTCGCATCCGCCGCGGGTGTCAGCGTTGGCACCAAGGATATCTCGCTGGCCGGGCGTATCATCGCGACCTTCCCCGAGAACCTGACCGAGGCGCAGCGAATCACCGATGATCTGGCTGCTCTGGGCGAGCTGGTGAAGACGCCGGACGCCAACGTGATCAAGCTGCCGAACATCTCGGCCTCGGTCCCGCAGCTGGTAGCGGCTATCGAGGAATTGCAGTCGCAGGGCTATGATATCCCGAACTACCCCGAGGAACCCTCGACCGATGAGGAAAAGGCGATCCGGGCGCGCTATGACGCGATCAAGGGCTCGGCGGTGAACCCGGTTCTGCGCGAAGGCAACAGTGACCGCCGCGCGGCGCGGGCGGTGAAGAACTACGCCCAGAAGAACCCGCATTCGATGGGTACGTGGGCGTCGGACAGCAAGACCAAAGTGTCTTCGATGCCGGGCAATGATTTCTATGCCAACGAGAAATCGGCCACCATCACCGCCGCGCAGGCCGGTGATGCGAAGATCGAATTCGTGGGCAAAGATGGCGGCGTGACCGTCCTGAAAGACGGCTGGCCGCTTGAGGAAGGCACCGTTGCCGATGCGACCTTCATGTCGGTCAAGGCGCTGTCGGCGTTTCTGGCCGAAGCCATCGAAGACACCCAGGCAGACGGCACCATGTTCTCGTTGCACATGAAGGCCACTATGATGAAGGTCAGCGACCCGATCATCTTTGGCTATGCGGTCAAGGCGTGGCTGGCCCCTGTGTTCGAGAAATTCGGCGCGGAGCTGGAGGCGCTGGGTGTGAACCCGAACTCGGGTCTGGGCGATCTGCTGGAACGGGTTCAGGGCAATGCCGATATCATGGCCGCCATTGATGCGCTGAAGGGCGACCGCCCGTCCATGTATATGGTCGACAGTGACAAGGGCATCACTAACCTGCACGTCCCGTCGGACGTGATCATCGACGCCTCGATGCCTGCGGTGATCCGTGCGGGCGGCAAGGGCTGGGATGAGACCGGTGCCAAGGGTGACACCAACTGCGTGATCCCCGACCGCTGCTATGCGCCGGTTTATGATGAATCCATCAAGTTCTTCAAAGCCAACGGCGCGCTGAACCCGGCGACTGCCGGAGCCGTGGCCAACGTGGGTCTGATGGCGCAGAAGGCCGAGGAGTATGGCTCTCACCCGACCACGTTCCAGGCACCAGCCGATGGCACCATCCGGATCGTTCTGGCCAATGGCGAGGCGCTGCATTCCCATGAGGTCGAGCAGGGCGATATCTGGCGGTCCTGCACTGTCAAGAAGGCCCCTATCGAGAACTGGATTCAGCTGGCGATGGACCGTCAGCGTCTGACCGGGTCCGAGGCGATCTTCTGGCTGGACGCGAACCGTGCCCATGACGCAGAACTTATCAAATATGTCAAACCGGCGCTTGAGGCGGCTGGCGTGGCTGACAAGTTCCTGATCATGGCCCCGCGCGAGGCGACCCGCCAGTCGCTTGAGACCATCACGGCGGGCAAGGATTCGATTGCGATCACCGGCAATGTGCTGCGGGACTATCTGACCGACCTGTTCCCGATCCTGGAACTGGGGACTTCGGCCAAGATGCTGTCGATCGTCAAGCTGATGAATGGCGGTGGTCTGTTCGAGACAGGCGCGGGCGGTTCAGCACCGAAACACGTCCAGCAGCTGGTCGAGGAAAACCACCTGCGCTGGGACTCGATGGGTGAGTTTTGTGCGCTGGGTGAATCCCTGAACTTCCTGGCCGACAGCAAGGGCAACGCCAAGGCCGGTGTTCTGGGTGCCGCTGCCGAAGCCGCGACGCAGGGCATTCTGGACAACAACAAATCACCCAGCCGCAAGGTCGGTCAGCCGGATAACCGCGACAGCCACTACTGGTTCGCCCGCTACTGGGCCGAGGCCCTGGCTCAGCAGACTGATGATGCAGCGCTTGCGGCCCAGTTCGCGCCGTTGGCTCGGGAACTGGCTGCCAAGGAAGACCAAATTCTGTCCGAGCTGGCCGCAGCGCAAGGTGCGGCTGCGGATCTGGGTGGGTACTATCACACCGATCCGGTCAAGGCTGCGGCAGTGATGCGCCCCAGCGCAACCTTGAACGCGATTATCGGCTGACGCCCAGTTCCCCACTGGCTCGATGCAAACGAAATCCGGCCCCTTCGGGGCCGGTTTTTTTGTTCGCCCCAATAAGAAAAGGGTCGGCCCCCATAGCCAACCCTTTTCTGAGTGAGTGGCGGGGCTGACGCCTCACCGGTGCAGTTAATGGTATCCTACGCTTATTGATCGCGCTGAACATTGGGGGATTCCCGTATGAAGGCCGCTTTTATGCGCTAGATACAGTATTTGAAACACTTATGTTCATACAATTTGGCAAATACCTCGCGATTCGAACCACGGCGTTCGCCAACGCTGCACAAAACCAGCGGGCATAAAAAAGGGGCCGGTCCTTGGACCAGCCCCCAAAAAATGGTCTTTTCGACCGAGGGATCAGTTGGATGCTGCGTTCAGCTTTTCGTTCTGTTCGCGCAGCGTGTCCGAGATGATCGCGTACCACTCACCGGATTCCCGCATCTCGACCAGGCCCTTGTTCATCATGGCGATGTACTCGCGTGCGAAGGGGTTGGTGCGGTGCGCAAGGAAGCTCATCGAGGACAGGGTCGAGACATAAGGGTTCTCGACGATGTCGCTCGACGTCAGACCCATATCCTTCATGGTCGAGGCGAAGAGTTCGACTTCGAATGCGGCCACATCTGCGGTACCGGTCAGAACCGCATCGAGGCATTCGCGGGCCGAGTTCGGCTGCACGACCGAGGTATTTGTGTGGTTCAGGCCAACTTCTTCCAGAACAACCATGCTCCAGCCTGCCATGCGGCAGATGGTCGAGCCCTCAAAGTCCGAGAAATCAGTGGCACCGGCATATTCGCTTTCGGGCAGGGTGAAGAAGCCCCCCACAACGTCGTAGACCGGAACGGACGCAACAAACTGCGTGCAGCGTGCTTCGGTTTCTGCCGACCACTCATACGAGCGGTTGGTGCAATCCGGGATCGTCCATGCGATCGAAATGTCAAACGCACCAAGCGGCAGAAGGGTGTCCAGATGCGAGCTCCAGTCATCCACAAAGCTAACCGAATAGTCGCGGCTGTTGCCCGCGCGCTGCAAGCTGGTTGTTGCAAGACGGGTCATGATACCGCCACCGCTCAGCGCTTCTGTGGTGAAGGGTTCCCAGCCGTTGCCCGCGACCATCTTGATCGGCGGAGCATAGACGTTCGAGCGTTTTACGCTGGCCGCACGTTGTTCCTCGGCTGCGATCACTTCCTGAGCGCTGCGGCCGTTTGGCAGACTGCCATCCTCACAGGGCAAGGCCAGAACCAGACCGGGCTCTAGCGCGCCCGGGTTGGTGATTGCGTTGCGGTTCGCGTTGAAGATGGGCTGATAGTTCGACGTGCCGTAGGCTGCGATAGCGATGGTTGCCATCGTGTCTCCGTCCTGAACGGTGTAGTTGGTGCAGGCCTCTTGCGCAGCGGCGGCGCCTGCGCTCAGGGTCGTCACGGCCGATGCTGAGAGCAGTGCCTTTTTAAGTGTCTTGTTCATCATGTCCTCGTCCTCCAGACTTTTGTTTTGTCAGGCCAATTGGGGCCTTAGCCATTTTCCATTTGATAGCGCAGGGCGGTCGACACGATGTCGCGCCATTCGCCGGATTGCTGCATGATCGTCAGACCCTGGTTGAGCGTCTCAAGGATCGCTTCCCCATCCGGATTATCTTTGTGGGTCATGACGTTAAGCGACTTAATTGCCGCCAGGTTGGGGTTTTCGATGATCTGATGCTCGTAACCCAGACGGCTGATGGCCTCGACCGCCAGATGGGCCTCGATGGCGACGATATCGGCGCTGCCATCCATGACGGCGTGGAAGCAGTCGTCAGGCGAAACCGGGCGCATCAGGGTGATTGCGGGCTCATACAGGCCCACCGCATCCATGTGCGACAAGGACCAGCCTTCGGGGCGGCAGATCGTGGTATCCGCAAAATCCGCGTAGGTCAGAGTTTCTTCATAGCCCGAGCCATCTTTCGCGAAGAACGTATCGACGACTTCGTAAAACGGGTTCGAGAAGTTATAGGTTTCGCAGCGGTTGCGGTCGCTTTCCGACAGGGCCTCGGCCTCTTCACAGTTCGGGCGGGACCAAGGGAAAGTCGCGTCAAAGGCCAGCGTAGGCATCAACAGATCCAGATGCGAGGACCAGTCATTGACGAACTGAATCTTGTATGGCTGCTCGGGCGCGGCCCGCAGCATCGCGGTCTCGACCAGATCGGTGTAGAGACCCCGGTTCGGCAGCGCCTCGTCCGTGAAGGGGGCATAGTTGCCGCCGGTGATCAGCAGCAATTGGCGATCGCGAATCTCGGGCTGCGCGCCGCCATCGGCGTTGCGGATCAGGGCCGCACCTTCGGCGCGGGCGGCTTCGATCTCTTTCTTGGCTTCGGCCTTGGCCGCGATCACGGCGTCTTCGCTGGCTTTCTTGGCCTCGGCTTCGGCGGCGGCCACGCGGGCTTCGGCCTCGGCGATGGCTTTTGCAGCACGTTCTTCCGCAGCTTTGACCAGTTCTGAGGCCATTTCAGCCGCCATGCGACCGGCTTCGGTATCGGGCAGTTCGGGCGCGCGGCCAATGTCTTCCAGACACGGGAAGGTCAGAACATCGCCGACCCGGATGATGTTGGGGTTCGAGCCGATGACATCGCGGTTGGCGTCATAGATGAACCGGTAATCCTCGGTCGCGTAGACCTGGATTGCCAATTCCCGCAGGCTGTCGCCGCGCTGAATCTCATAGGTTGAACACGCCTCTTGCGCCGAGGCCGCCCCTGTTGCGGCTGCAAGAGCCAGGCTGGATATGATCAGATGGGTTCTCATGTTGTCCTGTTTCTCTGCCTTGTTATGTCTGCGCCGGTTTGACCACGGCGATTGAAATATTGTCCTGATCCGGGTCGGCCTTGCCGTGGAGCGCTTGCAGCAGCGCATCCGCAATGTCGCGGGCCGGCGCGTGAACATGCGCCTGCAGCAGGGCCTCGATCTCGGGATTGCTGAGATATTGCAGCCCGTCGCTGCCGAGGATCACAACATCTGCCGGGGTGAGCGCCAAAGGCTCTTCGGGGCAATCCACCTTGGGAATAGCCGCCCCCATGATGACCGAGGTCAGCTGGTTGCGATCCGGATGGGCTTGCGCTTCGGCCTCGGTCAACAGGCCCTGCGCAAGCTGGCCGTCGATCACGGGGGCCATCGAATGATCCTCGTTCATCTGGCTCAGGGTTCCATCGCGGAACAGGTAGAGGGGGCTGTCGCCGATCGAAATCCAGAACAGGTTCTGATCGATCAGCAGGGTGCCCAGCAGGGTGGACCCCAGCCGGACCCCGGAGGTTTCGCCATGGCTGGCCACCTGGGCATTTGCCTGCATGGCTGCCATGGGCAGGGCGTCGAGCAGAGCACCCTTCGTCACGTTGGCGTCTTCAAGCTGCGTGTCCAGCGCCTCTTGCCAGGCGGTGATCACAAGCTCGGATGCGACCTCGCCCGCGTCATGCCCGCCCATGCCATCGGCAATCACGACATAGCCAGCATTGGCCGAGTCAAAGACCCGCGCGGCAATCGCGTCTTCCTGCGTCTCGCGCTGACCCTGGTCCAGGATCAGGGCGATGTCATATGCAGGGGTCGCCAGCATCAATCGGCATCCCGCCAGTCAAAGCCATCGTCGCAGAAGGCGGTAAAGCGGATTGAAGTCTCGCTGATGCGGATCAGGTCGCCGCTGGACAGGGCAATGGTGCTGAGCACCGGCTTGCCGTTCAGACGCACAAGGTTCGCCTTGCCGCCATGACCCAGATAGCATTTCCGGTCCTCGGGGTCATAGGCTATCACAGCATGGTTGCTGCGCGAGATACCGGTATCGCCGAAATCAAGCTGGATGGCCTGATCGTCGTTGCGACCGATCTGCATTAACCCTTCGGTCAGGGTGATGCTCGCGCCACGACCGGGACCGGAGGTGACAACAAGCCAGCCGACCGGGAAGGTCTGCTGTGCGGCCTCGGTCTTGGCGACCGGTTCGGCGGTTTCGATCAGTTCCTGAACATGCGTATCGGCGCGTTCAAAGCCCAGAAATGTTGTTTTCACACGCGAACGACGGTCTTCTACGGGGGCAGGCGCAGGGGTTGGAGCAGGCGCTTCGGCCACCGGCGTCGGTTCGGGCAGTTCGGCAACCGGTTCAGGGGTCGGCTCTGGTGCAGGCTCTGCAACAACTTCCGGCTCAGCCGGTGCTTCGTCGATGGTTTCCGGCTCAGGCGCTGCGGCCTCTTCTGCCACCGCGGCCAGTATGTTGTTTTCCTCGACATCTTCAACCGCGTCTTCGGGGCTGAGGTGAAGGGTGACGATCTGGTCATCTTCCTCTTCTGCGACGGTCTCGGTGGCGATCTCTTCTTCTACTTCGGCAGTTTCAGCTGCTTGCTCCTCAGCAAACTCTGTCATCCCCTCTTCGGGGATCAGCTCATCGGTGTCCTCATAGCTTTCGGAGGCCATGTTGCCGCCACCAAGTGCGGCGCGCAGGGCGTTGAAATCCGCGATCGGTTCAGGCTTTTCTTCCCGCACCGCCTCGACGTCGGCGGTTTCTTCTTCTTTCGGTTTGCCGGCACCTTCGAGAAGCCGGCTCAGAGGGCTTTTATATTTGAACATGGTGTCGACACCTTTTTGAATTCTGGCACGGGGATCATCCCGCGGGGCTGCTACAAACCATTGCGCAACGCGCGCAAAGGCACTGATGAAAGGGAAACGAAGATACTGGTAATGTCGCGACGGGCCGGTTCCCGACGGGGTGAGGTTGTTGCCGTCACCCTCAGCACACACACGCTGGCGAATTTCACAAATAACCGGTCTGAATTACTCCTGCGCCAACGGCATAACCGCCGTGCTTTCTCCACCGTTGCGCATCACGCTCAGGCGCGCCTGTGGCTCGTTGTCCGACACAAGCTGCGCCAGGATGCCATCGAGGCTTTCCGGCTCGTCCACGGCAATTCCGGTCAGCGCCTCGCGCAGCAGCACATCGCCGCGCTGCAGGCCGCCTGCGGCGTCTTGTGGAACCTGAGTCACCACGGTTTGCCATCCGGCATCCCCTGAATGGCGGACGTCGAAACCATATCCGTTTTGCAGGCCGAACATGCGGTATGCGGGCAGGGCCAGCAGGCCGTTCTGCGCCCGGGTCTGGCCCAGCGGGCGATAACGCGCTGCGACGCGGATGTATCCATCAGGATCGACCGTGAAATCATTCAGGACCTGCGCTGCAAGCGAGGCGTTTGCCTGAATGGGTTCACCGTTCAGCGTGAAGATCGTCGCGCCGCGCTGCACCCACTCTCCGATCACCGCCATATCCTGGCCCGCTTCGACGCCATTGATGGCGATGACGTTGCCGGTGGAGCTGCGGCGCTTGGACATGGTGAACGGAATTTCGACATCCCAATGGCCAAAGGCTACCTGATCGGGAGCCAGATCCACGGGTGTGGTCGGGGCCTGAGCAGTTTCGACAGGCGCTGCCTCAACCGCGACGGTATCCTGGGTCGCGGGCGGTGTTTCTTCCACCGGGGCTTCGGCCACAGCGGGCTCGTCCAGCGCGGTTTGTGCCTGCTCGACAGGTTGATCTTGCGCTGATTCCGGTGCCAAAGCAGGTTCGGCCTGTTGCGGCTCTGTTACGGCTTCGGCGGTCTGCTCGACCGGTTCCGGCTCGGTTGCGACAGGTTCAGGAACCTCTGCCGCAACCTGAGTTGCCTCGGGCGTCGACTGATCGCCCGACATAACGAAATACCCTCCGGCGGCCAGTGCGGCGACCACCACCGCTGCCCCCGCAATCATCTTGCCGCTGCCGCCCGACCCGCTTTTCACGACCGTATCGACGGCTGCAACCTCTTGTTCTTGAGGGGCGAACTTGGCCAACTCGTCCTCGGATTTATCCTCGTTGCCCAGTACCAGATCCGAGTTTCCGGCCAGCAGGGCGGTCACGACGGCCTCGGCGTTTTCGCTCTCGGCTTTGATGCGCTCTTTCTCGGCCTTTTCGTCCTGCCGATCCATGCCGACGATGACCGACACAGGACGATATGCGAAGGAGTCGAACATCACGCCGGGGCCGCGGAACATGCGCAGCCAGTCCAGCGCCGATTGCAGGCGGTCGGTGGCGTGCACCTCCATCGCTTTGTCGATCGCCTCAAGGAACCCGTCCGGGTAGCCTTTGAAACGCCCCGTCAAGGGCTCATAGGGATCGTCCTGCCCGTTGTTGAACGCGTTCAGACGGGTCTGACCGTCAATCGGGCGTTCACCACTGATCGCGTGATATAGCGTGGCGGCCAGCACGTAGAGGTCGCTGCTGGGCCCTTGTTCCGCGCCGCGCACGTAGAATTCATGTGGCGAATAGCCGTCCTTGATCACCCGCAGAGTCAACAACGCGGCCGACTTGTGTGCGGCCTGTTCGCGTGCAGCGCCAAAATCAATCAGGACCGGTTCGCCATTTTCATCGATCAGGATGTTGTCCGGCGAGATATCACGGTGGAGCATGCCGCTCTGGTGGATGAACGAAACCGCCGAGAGCATCTTTTCGGTGACCTGAATGATGAAATCCGGGCCACTTTTGTTGTCCGGGTTTTCGACATAATCCAGCAGGTCACAACCCCGGATCAGGTCCATCGCGATATAGGCGGTGTTGTTATCCTCGAACACCTGATGCACATCGACGATATTGGGGTGGACCAGCCGCGCATGGTTGCGGGCT
This sequence comes from Ruegeria sp. G10, assembly GCF_056533645.1. Lineage (NCBI taxonomy): Bacteria > Pseudomonadati > Pseudomonadota > Alphaproteobacteria > Rhodobacterales > Roseobacteraceae > Ruegeria > Ruegeria sp. G10. The sequence continues at coordinate 16,387 of NZ_JBQFOQ010000002.1, forward strand.
TCCTGAATGAACAGGTCGATAATTGCGCGCAGGTCATCCTTGTGATCGGGGTTGGCCGGTTCGACGACATCACCGCTGCGCCGGCACAGGGCACCCGGATAGCATTCCTTGATCACAACTTCGCGGTCGAGGCTGTCCTTGGCCAGATAGGTGATTCCGAAACCGCCATTGCTGAGAAAACGGAGGATTTCATACTGACCGCGCAGCAGCTTCGCGCCGGGTTGCAGTCCTTCGATCTGAGGTTCGTCGTGCGTTGCGCCGACAGCCTGGTTGTGGCTCATATCTTCCCGCCCATTTCATACGTTTTGCGGCATAGATAACTGGGGCTTCAGCCCGCGAACTCACAACCAAACACAACCGCAGGACACTTGAGACGGTTAGACGTTTCAAATTTGACTTTATTGGGGCCGCCTGATGGCTTCACTAAGGATCAAAGAATCGCAAATAGACGATATAGTGCCGATATTCGATTGCGGTACAACATATTGTAAACTTATGGCGAAAATCTTGGAGTCTATCCTGCCGAATTCGCCAGTTGGTCCACGGATTCGAAACAATGGCGGCGTGATTCTCGCCGCCTCGAATCGCTGCATTGCGGCTCAATTTTAGCGGGTAAGGCTCAGGTGCCCGTTCTGGGCGGAGCTGACGCGACCGTGCTTCCGGCCCAGGCGAGGTTGTCGCTGAGTTGTGCGAGGATGCTGATGGCGTCCTTCAGAGGCGCATCGCCGCTTTCGAACTGAAGCAGCAACAGCAAGTCTGTGGCCTTCTCGAATTCTGCCGGAATCCAGTCGGCGTCGGGGTCAATCTCCTGACCTGACTCGAGCCGTTCGGCGAAATCCTCGACGATCTCCTGACAGCTTTGCAGGAATGCGGCTGGTTCGATCTCCGAGCTTTCGCGGAGGTCGTCATAAATGCTGGCAATCGCCGCAAGCCAGTCTTCGAGGATCGGGTTATCCAGCGGGGGCAGGGCGGATTCCAGACTGTTGTGAACTGCCTGACTGTCCGTATTCGAGGCGTCGGTTGCGTCACCGCCCAATTCTTCCAGATAAGGCAGAAACTCCTGCGCCAGGTCCTTGCGCGCGGCTTCCAGGTCGTGCTGGCGATGGTCTGAGGCGATCTGAAGCACCTGCTCGGCCAGGGTCTGACCGCCACAGCTTTCCCAGAGTTCAAAATCAGGCTCAGGTTCCTGTTCCATGGCACGCACGGCCACGGGCGTTCCGATGGGCACGACCGTGCGGAACAGGCCCTCTTTTTCCTTATTCAGGCGACCAAGAACCCGATCCAGGGCGTCACGCACTGGCGGCAGGTCGGCATGGGTGACGGCCAGCAGGCTGTTGTCACGCAGCTTTTGCGGGACTTTCGACCACAGATGCCGCTCGGTCTCGCGCCAGGCATTGGTACCATTGGTGCACCAAATCGCGCAGTCGACATATTCCAGCAAGTTCAACGTCTGCTCATATGACTCGTCGAGAGACCCTGCGCCGGGCAGGTCAAACAACGAGATTTCCTGCAGGGCAGGGGTGTTCAGCCCGACCGAGATAAAATCGGGATTGTCGGCCGCCGCTTTTTCAAGCGCGATGCCGGAATAGACCTTGGGTTCCTTGTCCCACCAGCCGACGGTGGTTTCGGGCGCATCGGCATAAGCCACGATGACCAGAGGCAGCTTTAGGTGCTGTGGGCCGGTGGGCAGGATATCGGCGCCCGCCAGCATGTTGGCGAGGCTGGATTTGCCCGCACCAAACTCCCCGGCGAACCCGATTGACACCGCGTTCGACAACCGCTCGGCATGGGCCAGAGCGCGGGCGCGCATCTCGTCCAAGTCCGCTGATGCGGGTTGCTTTTCGGTGACGGTCAAAAAGCGCTCCAGCTGGCGCACTTCCTGCTCGGTTCCGGGGAATTCAATCATTCTGCAGCCTCTGCCTGTCGCGTATCTGCCGATGCGGTACCCTGCACCGACCCCAGCTCATCCGTGATGCGGCGCGCCTGATCCACTGCGCGCTGCGCTTCGGCGCGGGCATTGGTGCCGCCACCGGTTCGATGTTCCAGATGCCCGGCCAGTAGCGCCAGATAGTGATCCAAAACGGTTTGCAACCGTTCTGTCAGATCACTGCGGGCAGTGTCCACCAGATCATCGCCGATCATCTCAAATTCCTGCACGATCATCCGCTCGGCCCGGTTCAGAACACTGCGGCGCGAGATCAGACGCGACAACCAAGTGACGCGCAGCTCAACCGTGATGCCACGGGTCAGGGCGGTCGTGTCGGGGCGGAACCAGCGCACCGCGCTTGTGTTCATGCGGTTATCCACCGGTTCTTGCCAGCCGGGCAGGGCGCGGAGGGCGGCGTTGCTTTGCATATCGATAGCATAAAGCTCGCTCAGCATGCGCTGGCGCACGACTTGAGTTGCGCCCTGCACGAGTTCGCGCATCCGTTCGCGCAGGGGGGTAAAGTTCAGCTCGGTATCGCCGTTCTTGGCTAGCAGCGGCGATTGCCCGTCCGGGCCGCGTACTACGATCGACACCGCTTCGGACACCGTGTCGTCCATCACGCCGCGCAAGTTGGCCAGTACGTCGTCCATATCTTTGGTGATCGCCTCGGTCTTGTCGGCGACCAGCGCGCGCAGCTCAGCCAGTGTTTGATTGTTTTCATCGGCATCTGCGGCGTCTGGTTCAACCTGCGCTTCGATCGCCCGCAAATGGGCGGTGCTGCGCTCAAGCTCACCCTGCGCAAAGCTGTTGAGGTGCTGCCATGCCATATGCAATTGCTCGTGCCTTGGACCCTCGGTCAGCGCCTTGGTGACGTGACGGCGCAGATCGGGCAGACCCGAGGCGATCATCGCAGCAAAGCGCAACACGCCTTCACGGCTGATCGGGCCGGGGCCTTGCTTGATCTCTTCGACGCCGGACAGGTATTGCTGCATCTGTTCGGGATGGGCGCGCAGCCAGGCCAGAATCTCGTCGTGATCGATGCCGGTTTCGTCCCCGGTCAGGGCGTAATGCGCCCATTGGGCACTGCCCATCAGCACATCGATATCCGCATTGCCAAGGGCCTGTTCCAGCCCGTCCATCACATCAGCACGCACCTTCGAGGCATCTTCGGCCCCGCCGCCCAACTCGTCCACGCGGTTGATGAAAACCACGATCTGCCCCAGCTCCAGCGCCTGCATCAGACGGAACAGCTTCAGGTCCGCTCGCGACAGGGCCTGATGCGCGGACAGGACAACCACGAAGAAATCGGATTCCTTGAGGTACTGGCGCGAGATCTCTTCGCGGATCAGCAGCGGGTCATTGACGCCGGGCGTGTCGGTGACGGTGATCGGATACGGAAAATGGCCGATGTCAAAATAGACCTCGGCCTTGCGGGTGATATCGCTGTACAGACCCCGGTCTGAACCGGGATCGTGCTGACCTTCTTCGGTGGGATCATCCCCGGCGCAGACATAGCGCGCCAGATCGTCCGTCGTCAGCTCATCCAGATCGTGATGCTGGCCCAGCAGGTGCTTATAGCTTTCACCCAAACGCAGTTTGGCGCGGGTTTTCATCGCCTCGACCTGTTCCTCGATCATCTCACGCTTATAGCTGTCCTCTTCATCAGGGAACATGTTGCGCAACTCTTCGCCCTCGGCGATCAGCGCCTGCCATTGGCGGTTGTCAAAGAAATGGAACTCGGCCCCCGAGGTGCGGCCCGAGGGGTGGCCGAAATGCATGTCGGTGATGACGGTGGTCCAGGGGTTTACGTCCGAAGGCAGATACTCTGCCTGACCAGTGAAGCCATTGATCAGGCGCGATTTCCCGGCCTTGATTTGCCCGACAAAGGCGATCGAGGGCTTCAGATTCGACAGGTCGTCGACAATCCGCGAGATGAACTGACGGGTTTCGTCGTTGCTCATCTCGTTCATGTCTTCTGCGATGCGAATAAGCTCGCGGCGGTTCAGTTCACTCATAAGATTTACCCTGGTAACTCGTATTTTAGATTTAGTTTTACAAAATGGACACTATTGGGCGGGATCGCGGTCATTCGACGGCGGGTTTCAAGGACTTCCACAGGTTGACGACAGCCCCCAGTTTGCGAGCGTCATGGAGCGCGGCGGCGGTTTGTTGGCCATCGGTAACAACGGCAAGTCCCGCTCCCTGACCCCCCGAAGGCCGCATGACGATCAGCTGAGGCGACGACAGCGCGTCGGCCCCATCGGTCTGCCAACCTGCCAGATCACGGGCGAAACGAGCCAACAGCTCGGGACCGGGATGGGCGGGCTGATCCGGGGCGCAGAGGCCGTCAAATACGGTGTCCTTGTCAGAGCCCATCAGTACACGCCCCAGAGCGAACCGATCAGAACCCGCGTAGAACTGGGTGGCAATGCTGGCATTGCTCGCTGGCTCGGCCTCGGTCTCCGGTTCAGCGTCCGGCACGATCGACATAAGCGGTTCATCCGGTAGGTCGATCCGGGCACAAGCGGCTTTTATTTCGGAATAGGTGATGCCGACATCATCGGCCTCAAGCGCCGCATCGGGGCGCAGCGAGACGAGTTCAAGCGGTCCCGCGGCGGTTGCGATTTCTGTTACCAGCCGCGCCAGCTGCTCGGTCAGGTCTTCGCGGGCTTCGGTCTCGAAATCCGGCACCGGCCCCGTGGCGCAGCGGAACACATCGGTGATGCGGGAACTGTTGACCTCAATCGCCAATACCGCGCCATCTGCGGCGGTGAATTCTAGCCGCCGCGGCAGGATTGTGCCCCGGATCGTGTCCAGCACCTGACCCCGGCGCAACTGAGCACTGTCGCCCGCAAGGTAGGTGGCCGGAGACAGCCTGGCCACCGATGAGCGCCCGATATCTTCGAGCATCTCAAGAATTTCACTGTCCATCATGCCGTGACCCCCTCTGGTCCCGTCTAAACCGCCGCCGCCACCGGCCCAAGGCTGAGATGTGATTTCGTTAACGCAAGCCCGACATTTGCGCTGTCGCGGCAGATATAGCACACCACGTGATCAGGGTATTCCCGGGTCCTGAGGAAGATGTGTAGACGATCATTGGAAAACACCGCGATTTCCCCAAATCCAGGGTGTTCCGTGTCGTCAATCTGCGCGGCGCGCAAAAGATCCTCGAACCCTTTGACGCCGCGCCCCTGAAACAGGTTCGCCACGGCCAGCGCCAGATGATCCAGCGCATCCGCAATGTCAGAGTCCGATGCGTGGGTGCCCAACAGCATCCCGGTCTCCATATCAAGATACCCGGCTGCTACGCAGTCGGGTATGGTCTCGATGGCCGAGGACAGAGCAGCGTCAATCGACATGACGTCGCCTGCCTGTGCAAATCGCCCTCATCTGCAGGTCAAACAGCATGCCATTCCGCTCCGCCAGTGGTGCCGGGTTCGGGAACCGCGCGCGGCATCTCTTTGTCAATGCGGGCACTGTGTTCGCGGGCGATCTCGTCAAACTCGGTCAGGAAGGCGGCAAATGCGCTTTGCAGACCTTTTGCATCGTCGGGCAAGGACTCGGTTGCAACGATTTCATTCCACATCGCGAACGCACTGAGTGGTTCGGACGCCTCCGGTGCATCCTCGATGTCCTCATCCGCGTTCATCGAAACCACCTGAACGGGGGCCAGAGCGTTCGATTCCGGTTCCGGCTCATAATCCTCGGCTTCGGCTTTGGATTGTTCAGACAGCAGCGCGGTGATCGACGAGACCGAGGATTCGATACCCGAGGGTCGCGTGTCTTCGTCGGTTGCTTGCGCAGTCTCATCTTCCTGCGCCACAGCGTCGGATGCGTCGGATTCCGGGCCAAGAACGATCAGCTCTGCCTCGTCTTCATCCTCCTCGTCATCGTCCATAAAGTCGAATTCGTCCACATCGGTGACCGGGTTCGCCAGCAGGTTGAGGTCCAGCAATTCCTCTTCCTTATCGGCGAAAAGGGCGCGCAGGTCTTCGTCGGCGGGTTCCGCCTCGGCTTCCATTTCGGCGCGCAACCGTTCGGCTTCACCGGCATCGATCCGGGGCCGCTCGGTCTCATCTGTCCGGCGTTCGACACGGGCCGGGCGCACTGGGAAGTTGGTGACCACATCGCCAGTCTCAGAGGAAGTCTCGACCGGATCGACCAGTTTCAGCGGCGTGTCTTCGTCAGTTTGGGCGGGGCGCATCGGTGCCACTTTCGTCGCATCTGACAGGGTTTTGTCGATCTGATAGCGCGCCAGCATGTCGGCACGGTTGTCCATGATCTGTTCGGTGATCTCAAGAAAACTGTCGACCATTTTGCCGCCACCGCTGCGCGCCCAAAGCTCGGCATCGCCGGTTTTGTCCCGCGCCAGAATGGCATCTCGGGCGGAGAACAGGATGGTCCGGTTAAACAGATGCCCGGCTTCGCGGTTGACACGGCGCAGCACCTTCTGGCGGTCTTTCTGATTCAGGGCATCTGCGCGGGTGACCAGCAGCAACGATTTGTGCTGCAGACGTTCAGGCAGCGATACCCAGGTGGCACGCTCGGTCTCGCGCCAGGCCTGCGTCGAATGTGTGCACCACAGAACGCCATTGGCCTGACCGACGGCGCGTTGCCACACATCGGTCGAGATCTTCGGGTCCGAGATGCCGGGCGTATCGATCAGGTCGACAGCCTCTAGAATGTCAGCCTCAAGGAAAATCCGCACGAACTGCGCATCGTTGACGCCGACCTGTTCAAGCTGATCCAGCTCGATCGTCTGCGTGCTGCCATCATGGCGCTTTATGTAAGCAGGCCGGTTGCCCCAGCTAAACCAGATCGGCGGCAATTGCGTGGCAGTGACCTGCGTCGGCAGGGCCTGCTTACGCAGAAGAAAGTTCATCAGTGTCGATTTACCTGCACTGAATTCTCCCATAAGCGCAAACACGGGTTTGCGGCGGGACCACTGCTCGATGCGGTTCCAGGCTTTGGGAGAGACGAAGCGGGTTGTTGAATCTTTTACCATAACTCTTCTTATGCTGCTTCGTTACTAAGGTCTTTCAGGATGTCGCCCAATATATCGTCACGCGACTTTTGCGGCTTCTGCTCGGCCACTTGCGCTGCCGCCCTTTCCGGCGATTGCGAGATGCTGAGCAGTGTGTCTTTCTGCTCAGTCATGAAGTCACTCAGGACGGCGCGGACATTTTCCAGAACGGCTGCGATCTGGTTTTCCTCAATATCCTTGGTGATCGAGTTCGCCTCGGACGCAATCAGACGAGTGTAGTCTGCGGCATAGGCTTCAAACCCCTTGCGTTTTTGCCACCACCGGCGCCACCAAGTGCTTTGCAGATCCAGCGCTATGGTGCGGCCGATACCCAGCGGTGGTGGGACACGCGGCACAATCGGGGCTTCGATGTTGAACTCGCCCAGATGGTTGCCTAGCAGCTTCTGATATAGTGCCTCGACATCTGCTGCCGCAGCGGAATAGAGCGCGCTGGCATCCTTGCGCATTGCACGGGCAAAGCTGAAGTAAGCCGCTTTCTGCAACGTGCGCAGGCCTGCAGGGTCGTATTGCCATGTGCCCTGCTCGCCATTCTGTTCCAAATGCACGATCAGCGAATCCGTGGCGCGTTTGACAAAGTTGGTCTCGGCCGAAGCCAGCCGTTCCAGCACCTTGTCGCGCAGCTTGGTTGTCAGGTCCGAAACCTTCTTTTCATACTCAGCCGACACCGTCGCGATCGCCTCTTCCGGCGAAACACCATCCAGATCGCGCACAATACCATCCGTGTTCGACAGCGTTTTGGCCACGGCGGTCGCCCTGATCTGGCTGGCGATGTTGCGCGCCCGGTGGCGCACACGGTCCAGCAGTCGGGTCCCTGCCCCCTCGGCAATGCGTTCGTTCATCGCCAGCAACAAATCCGGCAGCCCCGATAGCGCCCAGATCTTGTCCAGCGACGCCGCCTGATCGCCGAAACCTGCGGCCAGATAGAAGGTGTTCAGCGCGTCGCGCGATTCCTCGGTCAGGATATCGGGATTGCCGGTCAACGCGGCCTCGGCCCATAGTGCGCTGCCGAAAACGATGCTGGTGTTGGTGTCGATGTTGTTCTGTTTCAGCGTGTCCTGAATACGGTCACGGATTTCGGGAACCTGCGTGACCGGATCGGAGAGCTCGTCAATGCGATTGACAAACAGGATGATCTGCCGGTTCTCGAACTGCGCAATGATCCGCATGAGCGCCATATCCATCGTGGTCAGTGCCTGACTTGCGGCCAACACCACCACACAAACCTCGGACCCGCGCAGACTGCGCAGTGTGATCTGCTCACGCACCATGAAGGTATCGTTCACACCGGGCGTATCGCAGAGTTTCAGCGAAATCGGATACTGCGGAATATCCATGAACAGCTCGGCCGATTTTGTGACGTCTGCAAAACGGCCCGTCTTGGGATTGATATCCGGATCATCTTCATCGCCGAGGCAGACATAGCGCTGGATCAGTTCATCGTCGAAATAATCATACTGGTGGCTCTGCCCCAGAATCAGGTCGAAATGTTTGCCCAGCCGGTCCTCGGATTTGGCCTTCATTTCCCCGATCTGTCGACGGATGTCGTCCATCTCGTCATCGGCACCGGCACGATTGGCAAGCTCGCCCAGACGACCACCGCCAACCATCAGATTGTCCCATTCTTCCTGTTCGAAGAAGGTGAATTTCGACCGGGTGTCGCCCTCGGTCCGGGTATTGATGTTCAGCGTGGTCACCACGGATGTCCACGGGTTCACATCCGAAGGAAGCAGATTGGGCCGCCCCGCCAGTATATTCACGATCGAGGATTTCCCGGCTTTCACCTGCCCCACCAGCGTGACACTGGCGGTGAAGTTCTCCATCTTTGTTTTCAGCGTTGCCAGCCGTGCCGAGGAGCGCGCATCCGCCACCTCTGTCAATTGGTCGATCTGCGTCGTCAACGAGGTCATCGCTTCTGTCATCTCTGACAGGGCCTCGTTTCCTACAGACAGAAGGTGGTCATTGCGCGCCATTATCAGCCTCCGGTGCCAGTTGCGGCGATCTGGTCCCCTGCCCCGTCAGGCAGGCTAGCCAGCGTGTCGATACGCGCGATCAGATCCAGCGCATTGCCGAGGATTGCAGCCTCGGTCCGAGGCGAGATGGACTCATAAGCCAGAGAATCAGCCAGAATTTCGATCGAGCGAAAGCCTTCGCCGTTTTCCAGGCACGCGACGCGGCGCCCGGTCGGGAAGTCTTGTGATTTGTGGGCAGGCAACGGCATGCGGGCATTGGCCAACAGGTAGCGGTTGCCTGAGTGGGTGCGCAGAGCGATCCCGAATCCCGTGCCAGGATGCTGACGGTTCAGGGTTTTCAGCTCACCAATGAAACTTTCGCGTGCAAGACCGACGACGTCTTGCTCGGAGGCAGCGGTATTGATCTGGTTGGTCACGACAGAGACCCTTGTACTGGAGTTGAGCAGAAACTCGTACGATGCCAGATGGCAAAAAAGACTCATTAACTCCTGCGTCTCATCAATCATGATCACCGCGGTGTTATTTTGACGCGAATAAGACTTTTTGGCGTTTGAAATGTGGCGTAAATATGATCCAAGCCCACGGAAATGCCTCAACCAATGCGGGTATTTTGCGGTCATTTCAACAAATGCGAACACGCGGGTGGGTCATTCAAGCTGGAAATCCGGATTGAAGTATAGTTTTGACGCGCAATCGGAAGTAATCGTAATATGTTGTAATATTTAGAATAATTTTATCTGTCTTCAGCGCAATTGGGTAAGCACTTGAGCGCAGCGATGTGGAGATGGCGACTGGGCGTTAAACGGTTCGATGATCAACTCGTTTCTCCAGAATTATGGTATTCTACCTAAGATAGTAATCAATATTGCACCAAAAAGGCGTTCTGTTGCGGTTTCGGAAACCGAAATCCTGTCATGTGGCGTCTAAGGATTCAATGGTGCTCCTCTCAGGCATACGGTGTTGCGCTACAAAAACGCCAAGAGAGATTTCGCGACGCTGACAGATATCCTGTGTTCGCAAGTGCCGCGATGATGATTTGGTTTGTGCGAAGGCCGTCGACCCCGTCGGCGTTCCTCGCGCGGTCTCACAATCTTTGAGTCTGACAGATTTTACCTCTCGCCCTCCCCCAAAAGCTTTGCTATTGAGCGCGTCATTGCGGTGCTGTGTCACCGGATTGCGGGTGTGGCGAAATTGGTAGACGCACCAGATTTAGGTTCTGGCGCCGCAAGGCGTGGGGGTTCAAGTCCCTCCACCCGCACCACGAATTTCCACTGTCAGACGCCGTAGCGCGCCATAAACATGTCGACTGCCTGCAGGGCGACCTCATCGATTTCGCTCTGCGCAAAACTGTTTTGAATACCAAAGGCGGCCTTGCCCCAAAGGCGCACTTTACACAGCTCCGAAAATTGCTCGGCCGCGATATTGACGTCTTCGATCGCCAACTCACCTTTGGTGACGGCCTTGGTCAGATACTCGGCCATCTTGCGTTGACCATTCTGCGGTCCAGCCTCGTAAAAGGCATTGCCGAGATCGGGAAACCTGTCGCGTTCCGCAACGCAGATGCGGAACACCTGCTGCGCAAATTCCGAGACGAGAAACGCTGTCAGTTGCGTCGCAGCGATGAGCAACACTTCACGCGCCGGTTTGGTCTCGTCGATCATTGCGATGACCCGCTCGGACATCAGACGGCATTCGGTTTGCACCACTTCAGTGAACAAAAGCCGTTTGTCGGGGAAATAGCTGTATAGCGTCGCCTTGGACACGCCTGCCGCGCGCGCGATGTCATCAACGCTTGCACCTTCGAACCCGTCCGCCATGAACACCTCTCGGGCCCCGCGCAAAACTTGGTCGAATTTCCGGCCGGTGCGCAGGATGGTGGCGGCTTGGGTCATGGTGGCTCCTGATTTGGTTATTCTGCAACAGTATAAACCGGTCGGTTCAGTTTCAATGTTTTTCGCGGGGATAGCGGTTTTATCACGGATTACTCGGCTCGCCGGTCAAGCGCCCTTGCGACAGAAGAAAACCATGCTACCACTTCCGCATGGTCGAGATTTTCCTGCGTACCCTTCCCTTTTTTGCGATTATCGGCCTGGGCTTTTGGGCGGGTCGCAGTCGGTTCTTTCCCGCAGAAGCGACCGCATATCTGACCAAATTCGTTTTCTTCTTTGCCCTGTCGGCTATGCTGTTTCGCTTTGCGGCCACCCTGCCCTTTGCCGAGATCTTCGATGGACGCCTCGTCATTGGTTATCTTTTGGGTACTTTGGGGGTTTATGCGCTGGCTACGTTGGTGGCCTATCTGAGGGGATTGGATATTCCCACCGCGGCGGTCGAAGCGCAATGTGCGGCTATCGGAAACGTCGGATTTCTGGGCCTGCCGATGCTGGCGCTTCTATTCTCCGAGGCGGCAATTGGCCCGGTAATGCTGGTGCTGACAGTCGATCTCGTGGTCTTCTCCTCGTTGATTGTGATCCTGATCAACGGGGGCCGAGAGGGGCGCATAAGCCTTGGCACCATCCGCCTGATCGGTCGCGGCCTTCTTAAAAACCCTATGATCCTCTCGATCTCGGCCGGATTGATCTGGTCGGCGCTCCGCGTGCCTATGCCTGCGCCATTGAACGACTTTCTGACCATTCTGGGCGGTGCGGCCACGCCGGGCGCTTTGTTTGCGATTGGCGCCTCGCTGGCCGACAAATCCGCCGAGCGGATACACATTGCAGGGTGGTTGAGTTTTTGCAAACTGGGTCTTCATCCTCTCTTTGTAGCGATCATGCTCATCTGGTTGATTCCCATCGCACCGTTTCCGGCGATGGTGGCGATCGCGGCGGCGTCGCTGCCGGTTGCCGGAAATGTCTATATGCTGGCCGCGCATTACGGTGTAGCGCCGCAGCGGGCCTCGGCGGCGATCCTTTTGTCCACACTTGCCAGCATTGTGACCGTGCCGTTCGTGATCGGCTGGATCAGCACCTTCTGATCTTCACCTTTTCGAAAAATACTCCCGCCGGAGGCACCCGGACTTTACGCCAGCGCCTTGGACCGTTAGCCATGGCGCAGACATAACGCGAGGAAACAACCTGATGGAAACCCTTTCGGAAAACGCCTGTTTCGGTGGTGTGCAGGGCGTGTATCGCCATGCCTCCTCGGCCTGCAAATGCGACATGACATTTGGTCTGTTTCTTCCGTCCGAGGCCAAGGATGGTCCGGTTCCTGTGCTGTGGTATCTTTCGGGGCTGACCTGTACGCATGAAAACGCGATGACCAAGGCTGGCGCGCAGGGTTGGGCTGCGGAACAGGGCATTGCGCTGGTGTTCCCTGATACCTCTCCACGGGGTGAAGGCGTTGCCGATCACGAGGATTACGATCTGGGTCAGGGCGCAGGCTTCTACGTCAATGCCACCCAGACCCCTTGGGCACCCCATTTCAATATGTGGGACTATATCGCCGATGAGCTTCCCGCGCTACTGACCGAGACCTTCGCGATTGACCCCGACCGTCAAGCCATCACAGGTCATTCGATGGGCGGTCACGGCGCATTGACGCTGGCGATGAACCTGCCGGGACGGTTCCGGTCGGTATCGGCCTTTGCTCCGATCTCGAACCCTACGGGTGCAGATTGGGGGCGCAAGCAGCTCAGCGCCTATCTGGGTGATGATGAGGCGGCATGGGTCAAGCATGATGCCTCGATCATGATGCGCAGCACCGGGTTTGACGGCCCGATCCTGATCGACACTGGTGCGGATGATCAGTTCATGGACCTGCTACGCCCAGAGGCTCTGGCGCAGGCGATTGCCGAACGTCGTCAGCAGGCCACCTATCGCCTTCAGCCCGGCTATGATCATTCATATTATTTCGTATCCACCTTCATGGAGGATCACGTCACATTCCACGCCGAGGCGCTGTACGGAGACTGAGGCATGAGCAAATTTGACTATGACCTGATCATCGTGGGCTCCGGGCCGTCGGGCCGGTCAGCGGCCATTCAGGCGGGCAAGCTGCAGCGCCGGGTATTGGTGATCGACCGCAAGGACCGTTTGGGCGGCGTCTCGGTGCATACGGGCACGATTCCCTCAAAAACCCTGCGCGAGACGGTGTTGAACCTGTCGGGCTGGCGTGAACGCAGCTTTTATGGGCGCTCTTACCGCGTGAAGGACCAGATCCGGGCGGAAGACCTGAAAGCGCGTCTGCACATGACGCTCGATCACGAGGTCGATGTGTTGGAGCATCAATTTAACCGCAATCACGTTGAAACCCTGAACGGGCTGGCGCGCTTTACCGGTCCTCATGAGATCGAAGTGGCCACAGACGCGGGCGAAACAACGCGGCTGACGGCGGCCAAGTTCCTGATTGCGACAGGCACCAAGACTTATCGACCCGATTATGTGCCTTTTAACGGGAAGACCGTGGTGGATGGTGACGATTTCCTTGAGATGGAGGAAATCCCCCGCTCGCTCTGCGTTATTGGCGCCGGTGTGATCGGAGTTGAGTATGCCACAATGTTCTCGGCGCTGGACGTGCGGGTGACGCTGATCGAACCGCGTGAGACGTTTCTGGATTTCATCGACAAGACGCTGATCCACGATTTCACCCATCAGATCAGGGAAAACGGCGTTGATCTGCGTCTGGGATCGGCGGTTGAGAAAATCGAGGATGCCGGGGCCCATGTCGAGGTCACATTGGACAACGGCCGTCATGTGCGCGCCGAGATGCTGCTGTTCGCTGCCGGACGCATGGGTGCGACCTCGGCCCTGAATCTGGACGCGGTGGGGATCGAGACCGATCACCGCAACCGCATCAGCGTGGACCGGAAAACCTATCAGACCTCGGTGCCGCATATCTATGCAACCGGCGATGTGATCGGGCATCCTTCGCTGGCTTCGACCTCTTTGCAGCAGGGGCGGGTCGCGGCCTGTCATGCTCTGGAAACGCCAACGCTGCCGGAAAGCCCGTGGTATCCCTATGGCATCTATTCGGTTCCCGAAATCTCGACCTGCGGTATGTCCGAGGAAGAGCTGCAGGAACGTGGTATTCCTTACGAGGTTGGCGTGGCGCGGTTCCGAGAAACCTCTCGCGGGCATATCATGGGGTTGGAGCATGGGATGCTCAAGATGCTGTTTTCGCTCAAGACCCGGCGGGTTCTGGGTGTACAGATTGTGGGCGAAGGCGCGACCGAGTTGATCCACATTGCGCAGGCGGTTCTGAACCTGAAGGGCACCGTGGACTATTTTGTGCAGAACACGTTCAACTATCCGACGCTGGCCGAGGCCTATAAAATTGCGGGTCTGGATGCGTTCAACCGGATGCCCATCCCCGACGAATTCAAGGTGCGCAAAGCGGCGGCCAAGGCCAAACCCGCGAAACAGGCCAAAGAGGCGTGACAACGCTCTATATCGATGGCGACGCTTGCCCGGTAAAGGCCGAGGCTGAACGGGTGGCGACGCGCCATAGGGTCCCGATGGTCGTGGTCGCGAACGGAGGGTTGCGGCCGTCGGCCAACCCTCTGGTAAAGGTTGTCATCGTGTCCGAGGGCGCTGACGAAGCGGATAAATGGATCGCCGAGCGCTGCGGGCCCGGGGATGTGGTCGTAACCTCGGACATTCCGCTGGCCGCAAAATGTGTTGAGGCTGACGCGTGTGTGCTGCGCCCCAATGGCGAGGCGTTTACCGCAGCGAATATCGGTCAGCAACTGGCGATGCGCGACCTGATGGCTGATCTGCGTGCAGCAAACCCGTTGGGTACAGGGGGTGGTGGCAAACCCTTTGGCAAGGCCGACCGGTCGCGATTTTTGGACGCTTTGGAGCGGGAAATGCGGGCGGCCATTCGCCGGTAAAGCTCCCGCCGGTCGGAGGCGCATCAAAGATGCGCCGCCTCCCGTTGGGCCAGGCAGCGCGTGCCGCGCTGCGGTTGGTGCTTGCATATCAACGCTGGGATTGGTTCAGTCCGGGAATTCGCAACAGGTTGAATGGGATCGCAGTATGGCCATCAAAGCCGTCATCTTTGACATTGGGAACGTGCTGATCGAGTGGCAACCCGAACGCTATTATGATCGCGTGATTGGTGAAGAACGCCGCCGCGCCATGTTTGCCGAGGTCGATCTGCACGGTATGAATGATTTGGTCGATCAGGGGCATCATTTCACCGACACAATCTATGATTGGGCCGAGAAATACCCGGAATGGCGCGATGAGATTCGCATGTGGCATGACAAGTGGATCGAGCTTGCAACGCCTGAAATACCGCACTCTGTCCGCCTGCTGCGGGCGCTGCGCGCTAGCAATGTGCCGGTCTTTGCTCTGACCAATTTCGGGGTGCAGAATTTCGACTATGCCACCACGGTCTATCCGTTTCTGAACGAGTTCGACCGGCAATATGTCTCGGGCCGGATGAAAGCAGTCAAGCCGCACCAGCCGATCTATGAGATGGTTGAGGCGGATTGTGGTTTGCCGCCCGATACCCTGCTGTTTGCGGATGACCGGATCGACAATATCGAAACGGCGCGGGCACGCGGTTGGCAGACCCATCACTTTCAGTCGCCAAAGGGCTGGGCGGATCGTCTGGTGGCCGAAGGGCTGCTGTCCGAGGATGACGCGCGTTGAGCGTGTTGCAGATACCGTTCGCCGCAGGTGAGGCCAATCTGGACTGGATTGAACTGACCGAGGCCCTTGCCGCTGGTCATGAGCGTCCAAAGGCGCAGATCGAGGATACGTTTCTGTACCGTGGCGATGACACCCTGTTGTCGCGTTCTGCCTGGGTGGATGGTCTGGGGATTGCGATAAAATCGACGACGATTTTCCCGGGTAATGCGCAGATCGGGCGGCCGGTGATTGATGGTTCGGTCAGTATCTATGACGACGCGGATGGGCGGCTGGCTGCGCTGGTTGATTTCTTTCTGGTGACAAAATGGAAGACTGCCGGTGACAGCCTGCTGGCGGCGCTGCGATTGGCCAACCCCGATAGTCGCAGCATTCTGATCGTCGGCGCCGGTCCCGTGGCGGAATCGTTGTGTGAGGCTTTCGCGGCGGGGTTTCCGCACGCCCGGATTTCGTTGTGGAACCGGACAAGCGCCAAGGCCGAGGCCCTTGCCAGCAAGCTAGGCAATGTCGATGTCGCCTATGATCTGCCAGATGCGGTGAACCGTGCGGATGTCGTCGCCACCGCTACGATGAGCACGCAGCCCATCATCAAAGGGGAATGGCTGCGCCCTGGTCAACACCTTAATCTGGTCGGGGCTTACCGCCCGGACATGCGCGAGGCTGATAACGTGGCTCTGCAACGCGGAATGATCTATGTGGACAGCTTTGACTCGACGGTGGACCACATCGGTGAAATCAGAACCCCGATCCTGGAGGGGGCTGTTTCGCGCGATGATCTGGTCGCGGACTATTACGCGCTTGAGGCGTTCTCGCCCGCCCCATCGGCGATTACGATCTTCAAGAACGGCGGCGGGGCGCATCTGGATCTGATGACCAGCCGCTATATCATCGACAAATATCAGGACTGATCAGGCCGGGGCGACAGTGCCCACACGGTTTTCGCGGATTGGCAGGTGGACGATCGCGCTGAACGCGCCGATCCCGACGCCTATCCACCAGACCAACGTGTAATCACCATACAGATCATACATGCGACCCCCCAGCCAGATGCCCAGAAAGCTACCAATCTGGTGGCTGAGGAATACAATGCCATAAAGCGTACCCATGTATCGCAGCCCAAACAGATGCGCGACAAGGCCCGAGGTCAGCGGAATCGTCGCCAACCACAAAGATCCCATCGCCAGCGAAAACGCGATCACCGTCATCGGTGTGATCGGGAACAGGATGAAGGCGGCAGCCGCGATGGTGCGGCCCGTATAGACCGCCGCCAGTAGGTATTTCTTGGGAAAATGGTTTCCGGCCCAACCCGCCAACAGGGTGCCCCCGATATTGGCGAGGCCAATCAAAGAAATAGCGACCGCCCCCAAGGCTGAGGTGGTGGTGATGCCGATGGAATGCAGAACCCCTCCGGGTTCGATTGGGCCGCACATTTCGGTTACGAAGGCTGGGAAATGTGCCGTGATAAAGCCCAGCTGATAGCCGCAGCTGAAAAATCCGATGGCGATCAGTGCATAGGACGGATCTCGTAGCGCCTTACCGAGGATTTGCCCCATGCTTTCTTCCAACTCGGCCTTGGCAGCCGGTTTCGGTGCGCGCATATAAGGCAAGGTCAGCACCAGCGCCAGAATTGCTGCGGCAAAGATCAGAAAGACTTGCTGCCACGGCAAGAAACTCAGAAGCCACTCGGCCAAAGGTGCACCGATCACCTGACCAAAGCTGCCCGCCGCAGTGACAATCGCCAGCGACATCGATCGGTTGTGATCGGACGAGGCCCGCCCGACAACGGCCAGCACTACGCCAAAGCCCGTTCCGGCGATGCCAAAGCCCACGAGCCATGCGTACATCTGGTGCCCGAACGGCGTGACAGACCAAGCGCTGAGCACCATTCCCGCAGCATAGGTCAGCGCGCCCAAGACGATGGCACGCCGGTCTCCGACCTTTTCGGCGACGGCCCCGAAGATAGGTTGCCCGATGCCCCAGGCGAGGTTCTGAATGGCAATCGCCATCGAGAAATCGGTGCGCAGCCAGCCGAACTCATCTGCGATGGGGATCTGGAAAACGCCAAAGGACGCACGCACCGCGAAGCTGACGGTGATGATGATGCACCCGACGATCAGGATCGGGTTCAGCAGGCGGGCGGATTGCGGCATGGGGGCTCCGGTATCTTGGGACGCCCACGTTAGCGGCAACGCAGGTTGCGTCAATTCAGGAGTTTTGCGGCTTCGGTTCAGCAAAATTGATGTGCCCGGAAAAAGGTTTCTTTTCAATGGGCGGGCCGGAGGTTATGCCTCGGTCTATGACGAATTTGATTTCGCTCTACGAGGCGCGTATCGCCGACGGCGCGCTGACGCGGGATGACGCGCAAGAGGCGGTTCTGCCCCGGTTCGAACGCATCCGCGCGGCTGTGGCCGAACCAGTCAAGCGTGGCTTTTTTCGCAAAACCCCGCCCCCGCCGAAAGGACTTTATCTGTGGGGGGGTGTTGGGCGCGGGAAATCCATGCTGATGGATATGTTCGTCGAGACGCTGGGGGATATTCCGGCCCGGCGGGTGCACTTTCATGCCTTTATGCAGGAAATCCACGCCGGGCTGCACAAGGCTCGCGAAGATGGGGTAGAGGATGCACTTGCACCAGTGGCTGACGCGGTGGTGGCCTCTGCCAAGGTGCTGGCGTTTGATGAGATGCAGATCACCGATATCACTGATGCGATGATTGTGGGTCGGCTGTTCGACATGCTGCATGCGGGCGGAGTTGTGGTTGTCACGACCTCGAACCGGCATCCCGATGATCTGTACAAGGATGGCCTGAACCGGCAGCTGTTCCTGCCGTTCATCGCGCATATCAAAGAACAGCTTGAGGTGTGGGAGTTGATCTCGCCCACTGACTATCGTCAGAACCGGCTCAAGGGCTCGCCGGTTTACTTCTCACCCATCGGCCCGGAGGCGCGCGAGAAAATTCGCAGGGTCTGGCAGGACCTGTCGGGTGGCCCGGCGGAGCCGCTGGCATTGCAGGTCAAGGGCCGCGAGGTGGTGCTGCCCGCGTTTCGCAACGGCGTGGCACGGGCCTCGTTTTATGATTTGTGCGGTCGGATGTTAGGGCCAGGGGACTATCTTGCCATTGCCGAGGCCGTCAAGGTTCTGGTGCTGGAAGATGTGCCACGGCTGTCGCGAAACAATTTCAACGAGGCCAAGCGGTTTGTGACCCTGATCGACGCGCTCTATGAGGCGAAGGTGCGATTGATCTGTTCCGCGGCGGCGGAGCCCGAGATGCTGTATGTTGAGGGTGAAGGGACGTTCGAGTTTGAGCGTACAGCGTCGCGCCTGCGTGAGATGCAGGATCAGGATTGGGGGCGGTAGGGGGCTCTGCCCCCGTCGCCCTTGGCGACTCCGCCGGGATATTTTTGGCCAGATGAAGTTTTAGCGGTTTTCGCGCAGGATGTTGCCCGCCAGGTAGAGCGATCCGCAGATCAGGACGCGGGCTTGCGGGTCTTCGGCAGTGATTGCGCTGAGCGCCTCGGCGACGCTCTTTGCGGTTGTCGCGGGCAGGTTGACCTGAGCCGCGGCAGCGGCGGTGTCTTCGGCGCTGAGCGTGTTGGCCTCGCCCGGGATGGAGACCGAAGTCAGTGTGGAGGCTTGCGTCGCCAAAGGCGCGAGATAGCCGGTGACGTCTTTAGTATTCAGCATGCCGCAGATCATATGGGTCGGCTTTTTCGGCAGCTTTGCCAGCACGTCCGCCAATGCAATACCGGCGGCGGCGTTGTGGCCGCCGTCCAGCCAGAGCTCTGCCTGTGGTGCCTGATCGATCAGGGGGCCTGCTTTCAGGCGCTGCATCCGCGCGGGCCATTCAGCATGAGTGACGGCTGCCTCGTAGGCTGCCTCGCCCATCTGCAGGTGGCGCAGGACAGCAAGGGCAGCGCCCGCGTTCTGGATTTGGTGTGCGCCCAGAAGATTGGGCAGCGGAAGGTCGCGCAGTCCGGTTTCATCCTGATAAACAAGGCGGCCGTTTTCTTCGTGCACGTGCCAGTGCTGGCCATGGACCATCAGCGGTGCGCCAAGACGGGCGGCGGTGTATTCGATCACCTCCAGCGCCTCATCTTCCTGGGGGCCGACGATGCAGGGCACGCCCGGTTTGATGATACCCGCCTTTTCGGCGGCGATCTTGCCCAGAGTGTTGCCGAGGAATTGTTCATGGTCGATCGAAACCGGTGTGATCACGGTCACTGCGGGCTGTTCGATCACGTTGGTTGCGTCCAGACGACCGCCCAAGCCCACTTCAAGAAGTGTGTAATCGGCCTTGGTGCGGGAAAAAGACAGCAATGCGGCGCAGGTGGTGATTTCGAAATAGGTAATGTTCTCGCCACCGTTGGCGGCGTAGCATTCGTCCAGAACAGCGCTCAGCGCGGGTTCCGAGATCAGCTGACCGGCCAGTCGGATACGTTCGTGGAACCGGGCCAGATGGGGCGAGGTGTAGGCGTGAGCCGAGCGCCCTGCCCCCTCCAACCCGGCGCGGATCATTGCCTGGGTCGAGCCTTTGCCGTTGGTCCCGGCAATGTGGATTACGGGTGGCAGTCTCAGTTGGGGATTGTCGAGAGCTGCCAGCAAACGCCAGACGCGGTCCAAGGTCAGGTCGATGATCTTGGGGTGCAGCGCCATCATCCGTTCAAGGATGAGGTCCGAGCTCTGGCTGGTCATTTCTCGCCTGTGTCCTCGGTCGGGGCGTCTTGGGCCACAGGTTCCGGCGCGGGCAGATCGCCTTTGACTGCTGGGGGTTGATTCATAAGCATGCGGGTGATGGTGATGAGTTCATCGCGCATTTCGGTGCGCTTGGTCACACGGTCCAGCATCCCGTGATCCAGAAGGTATTCGGCGCGCTGGAACCCTTCGGGCAGTTTTTCGCGAATGGTCTGCTCGATTACGCGGGGGCCCGCGAAACAGATCAACGCGTTTGGTTCTGAAATATGCACATCGCCCAGCATTGCATAAGACGCCGTGACGCCGCCCGTCGTCGGGTGGGTCAGAACGACGATATAGGGCAGGTTTGCCTCTTTCAGCATCTCAACTGCTACCGTGGTGCGGGGCATCTGCATCAGGCTGAGGATGCCCTCCTGCATCCGCGCACCGCCCGCCGCCGAGAACAGGATCAGCGGGCGTTTCAGCTTTACCGCCTCTTGCGCGGCGGCGATGATCGCATTGCCGACATACATGCCCATCGAGCCACCCATGAACGAGAAATCCTGCGCAGCGGCCACGATGGGTGTGCGCCCGATCTCGCCCGAGGCGACCAGCATCGCCTCTTTCTCGCCGGTCTTTTTCTGCGCGGCTTTCATCCGGTCGGGATATTTTTTCTGATCGCGGAACTGCAGCGGATCATCTTTGGGCGCAGGTACCTCAACCTCGGTGAAAATGCCGCCGTCGAACAGGTGGCTGAATCGATCGCGCGGGGTGATCGCCATGTGGTGATCGCATTGGGTGCAGACATTCTGGTTTTCCGCCAGCTCACGATGGAACAACATCGTTCCGCACTCGTCGCATTTGTGCCAAAGGTTTTCAGGCACTTCACGGCGCGAGAAGATCGAGTTGATCCGGGGGCGGACGTAGTTTGTGATCCAGTTCATGTCGGAACCTTGCTGAGACTGCGTTGACGTCAAATAAGACGCTACGGAAGGAATTGCAATCAGCGCCTGAGAGCCAGACGCGCTGCGAGCCATCCTACGATCATGAGGCCAAAGTCCACCAGCAACCAGGGCCGGATCGCCTGTGAATCAGACGTTTCGTAAGGCAGGTGATAAAGCGCGAGGCCGCTTAGGCTGTCAGGCAGAGAAATCACGAGTAGCGCGGCAAAATTATTGAAGAAATGCAGGGCGATGGCCGGCCCCAGTGTTCCGGACCGGGCAGTCAAATCCGCTGTCAGCAGACCAAAGAACATCGCCCAGACAGCGATCAGAAAGGCGTTTTCTCCAGCGGTGGCCGGGCTGTAATGTCCCATGGCGAATAGCAGGGAAGGCAGGACCATCCACACTACTGGAGAGCGGAACCGAGCCGCCAGCCCTTGCTGCAGATAGCCGCGAAACAGGATCTCTTCGGCGCTGGTCTGAATCAAAACAGCAGCAATGGACAACGGCAACAGTGCGACCCATTGCGAAAGTGGCAGGTTTGCGATCAGGGGGGCGCCCAGATCATAAGGCGGCAGGATGAAAACCACGACGCCAAGCAACACCAGCGCCCGCAGAACACGCCAGAACTGCCATAAGGCGACCATCTGAGGCCCAATCACCGTCGCAAGCGACCGGCGCTGGATTACTCTGGCCGCGACCGCCACTCCGAAAGTTGCAAAGATAAAACTTCCCAGGACGATCAGCAGCGCCTCGGGGGATGTTCCGGTCAGAAACGTGGTTGCACTGTCCGAGGATCCAAGGCTGGCGACAAACGCAAACAAGGCTGTGTTCAGCGCAAGAACGACCGCAGCAACGACGCCAAGTCCAACGATGAGACGCCAGATTTGAGGGCGCTTGCGGGCTTCGGTGAGCAGCGCCTCATGCGGGGCATAGGCCCGATATTGGCGCTCAAGAGTCATCAGATGTGCCGATTGCTGACCCATCTGCGCCCTGCGCCGATGCGTTCGGCGCGCGCAGACGTTCGGCGGCGGATGTCAGATAACCCGCAACGGTTTCCAAAAGCCTGACTGCGACTCCGGCATCACTTTCGATCACAGCGCGCAACTCTTCTGCCCCGATCCGCAGAAAGGCACAGTCGGTGGTTGCTACAAGGTCCAGCTGTCGGGGCTCGTTGGTGATGATGGCAAGGTCGCCGATCAGGCGGCCCGGCTCAACGGTCGAGAGCGATTCGACTTCGCCGTTCTGCGCCAGCCAGTTCAGGCTGGCCTCGCCGGATAGGCACAGGTAAGCCGCGTCCGGGGCCTGACCGCGCGCAAAGATCGTCTGGCCCGCCGCTGCCTCATACCATTGCGCCGAGAAGGCCAACAGGCGCTGGTTGCGACCGTCCAAACGCGCGAACAGCTCGGTCGAGGAAATGATCTTGAGCTTGCGGCTCAGATCATCAGAGGAACTGTCTTCGGTTTCGGGCCGCACGCGAGAGACACCGTCGATGCGCCCGTCCTTGACCTCGACAAAAAGGTCATAGGCCTCTGGGTGGGCAAAGTGATCTTCCATGAAGATCATGATCGAGTCGGGCAGCAATTCGCGCAGTTTCAGACGAGTGCGCAGGCGGCTTTCCGAATCGTGGCTGGCCAGCGCTTTGTCGAGGATCAGGATATCAGGGCGCTTGATCCCGGCGCGCGAGAATGCCGCGCGTTCCTGAAACACCGTCGGCAGGTTGTTTCCTCCCAGCCCCGAGGGCAGGTCGTAGATGATTGCTGCTGCGCGACGGCGCAGCCCGGCTTCGTTGAGAACTTCGGCGACCAGATCCTCGATCTCTTCGGCATGGGCCCCCGCCATGATCGACACTCGGCCATAAAGGGCATTTTCCATTGCGGTCAGGCGCGGCACATAGAGATCGGGAGAGACCGGTACAAACATCCCTTCCATCGCGCTGCGCAGCCGCTCGGCCTGACTGTGACGAATCGAGAGTATCTTGTCCTTGTATTCTTCGGGGAAACTGGGACCTATCTGTTCCGCAGTCAGCATGAAGGGCACGGTCAACAGCAATGCGCGATCCTGCACGCTAAGGGTTTCATCCCCTTTGGTTTTGCGCCGCTCCTCAATATCGAGCAGGCGATGATACATCTCTTTCGATAGGCCAAGCCGCAGGAACAACGGGTGATCCGCTCCGTCCCGACCGAATGTCTGGTTCAGTGTATCCAACACCGCATTCGCGATGCTCAGAGCATCCCCATCCAATTCATGCGCTGCCAACATCGACATGAAACGCCCATCGCCAGCTAGAATTTCCGGTGAGATGTCGTGGGACGGGGAGGCGTATAAAAGGTTCCCGCCCAGCGGTACCGCAGGGTTGAAGCGTTCCGGGTCAAAGCGATAAACATATTTGTCTAAACCGCGCTCAGCCAGCCGGGTCGCGACAGTGTCGCGCAAACCAACAATCGCCTGCGCCAGCACCGGGTGCATATCGGGATCAAAGCGCGAGCGGAGCGTGCGACGGAACATGAACTCATCTATGCCCATCGCCTCAACCAGCTGGAACCACCAATCGCGGATGCCTTCGATGTCGTCGAGCCCCGCAAGGCCCGGATCGATCCATTCATCGCTCAGCGAATCCGGCGGATTGCCCGCGCGGACAGCTTCTATCTGACGGCGGCTGGGGGCCTTCAGCGTCTTTTCTTCATTTTGCGGATGGGTGCGCAACGGCATCAGAAGGTTGTCACCCAGTGTTCCGTCAAACAGATAGGGTCGTGAATAAGCATACCCGATCCGGGCAGCGATCACAGACTGATGCAGATCGTTGAGATTGTGGCCCGCTACGACGACCTCACCTTGCGCGGGCAGTAACTCGCGGGTCAGCAATTGGGCCAGTGCGCTACGCTCGGATGCGTGCGTCGACTGGATTGCAACACGCGCACCGCGGGGGATGATCAGGTCGATATCTTCAAGAACTGTCTTGCCATCATCGTCCCGCACAGTGACATTGCGCAGCTCGATATCGCCGGTCAGGCGCGGCAGGGTTTCGGGAACCCCTTCAAACAGATGTTCGGGGATCATGTTCGAGGGGGCAAAACGCTCGGTCACGATTTCCCATCGCAGGGACATATCCTGCACCTGATTGTAGTAGGTCAACAGATCCTTCCACGGGCCGCTGAGGTCCTTGTACGCCCCCAACGCCGCGACCAGCGCCCCGACCGTGACCTCTCCGGTGATCGCCAGATATCCACCCACCGAATAGAACAGGAACGGTGTCATCTGAGTGATCAGGTTGTTGAGAAACTTCATGAAGAATTTCTTGTTGTAAATCTTGAACCTGATCTCGAACAAGGTGCCCAGACGGTGGCTGAACTGCGCCAGTCGATAGCGCCAGCCACCATTCGTGCGCAGGTCGCTGATCCCGGCGGCGCTTTCGCCGATTTCAGAACTCAGGCGGCGGACCTCTTGGATGCGGTCCTTGTTCAGCAGATTGATCTGCCGCTGCAGCTTGGGGATGAGCCAAGCTTGCAAGGGGATCAGTGCAATGCTGGCCAGCCCGAACCAGACACTCTGCATAAAGAGAAACGTGACGATAGTCATCATCTGCCCGAACTGAAACACCGGCTGCGCGATTGCATCACCCATCAGACCGCCCATCGGTTCGGCCTCGGATGTGATCATCGAGACAAGCTCACCTTGGCTGGTGGTCGCAAAGTAGGATTTCGGGAACCGCATGGACCGGCTGATCAGGGTAAATCGCAACCGGCGTAGCATGCGCTCGGCCAGAATGCCTTTCATCGTGTTGATGCGCATCTTCATCAGCCCGCTGACGATCACGGTTGCCAAAAACGCGAAACAAAGGATCAGCAAGTAGTGTATCTGGGTCACCGTCACGCCGAACAACGTGACAGTGTCTGCGGGCGCGCCGATCGCATCGTTGATGATCTGCTTGGGCAATTCCAACGACGCATAGAGGAATGGAAACGAAAGAACGGTCAGCACCAGCAGCACCATTTGCTGCTTTTTCGAATACTTCCAGATGAATGAAAATAAGGTCGGTTCCATACACCTGCCTCGTCTTAAATCTAGATGGACCGGGGGGCATGCGCACCACCTGCAGGACCAGAGCGATGACGGTACGCCTCGGCTTGGTCTATTGCAAGAATGACGGCGCGCCAGCAGTCAGTTTTCCGCGCAGTTTGGTGCATGCTGAAAATGCGGGTTTCATGCCGAAACCGAGCAAGACGGGCTTGCCCCCGTGGGGTCTTTGACTAAACAGGGATGAGTTTCGGATGATGAGGCGATGGGCAGACTGCTGGACCGATATTTACTGCGCAAGACGCTGACCCGTTGGCGTCAGGCCGCTCAGCGGGCCGATCAGACCGGTTTGCCCGAGCTCAGGCGCCAGCGCGATGAGGCGCGTCAATTGCGCAAGTATCTTGATCAGCTTTCGCATACCGCCGATGGTCGGTTGGCGCGCCCTTTGGTCGGTTCGAACCAGTTTGTTCGCCCACTGGGTACGGATTGGTCCTGGAGGCCCGATTTATGGAAACAGCCTGCAAGTCGCAAAGGCCTTGCCCCCGCTCCGCGCAAGGCAATGATGGATGCGCAGGTAACGCTGTTTCATGATTGCGAACAATCCGAGATCGCGATGCAGCAGGTGCGTAACCGTCGCGACAAGGATCTTGCGCCGTTTAGCTTTGCAATTGAAGTTTTTGATTTTCTGGGTACTTTCCTGTCCGTGGCGATCGAGCTGCCGACGGGTGCAGCGATGGATCTGACCGGCCAGCATCTGATGCGGGTCGATACTGTCGTCGAAAGTGAACGCCCGATTGTTGTGTTCGCGCGGCTTAACATTCAGCATGGCCCCAACACCGAACAGGTGCTGCGCGCGCTTGATCTTTCGCGGCCTGAGGCGGCCGTGGATTTCGATCTGGCGCATCTGCATCTGAACGAACGCAGAATTGAAAAGCTCTGGCTTGATCTGATCTTTGAACAGCCTGCGATGAATCGGGTTGTGCTGCGCGACCTCACATTCTGTCGGCACCATAGGGCCGATCTGTAAGGATACCTGATGACTTACCCAACCCTGACCCCGATCCGTTTTGAGAACGCCCTTTGGGAAGCGCATCTGATCGCCGAGACGCAGCCTCAGATCAAGGCCGTTTATCTTGGCGAAGCTCTGCCGGATGTGGCCGTGGCCCGCGATGCGGATGGCTGGAGGCTGAGCGTACCTGTTCCTATGGCGGCCCTGTCCGAGGGCGTGCACTGCGTGACTATTTTTGACGCAGAGACTGATCGCAAGCTTGGGGATTTTACGATTATTGCTGGGGCGCCCGCAGCCGATGACCTGCGTGCAGAAATCGCTTTGCTGCGCGCTGAGCTGGATATGCTGAAACGGGCATTCCGGCGATCTCGGACCGCACAAGACGCACCCTGATTGCGTGGTCAGCCCACTTCCCTATCTTTTCAGCGCCATCCGTGCATCATGGAAGCGTTCCGAATGGATAGGATAACGTCATGGACCGCAGCAGTATCATAAAGGTCGTGGCTTTGATGGTGACGGCTTTTGGTATCGGTATCGATTTTACCGGAGCCCTGATGCTGGTCCCGGCGATCGAGAACAGCTTTGACGCGGATATCACAAGCACCCAGTGGGTTCTGAACATCTACGCATTGTTTTTTGCGATGACCATGGTCGCGGGTGGACGACTGGGGGATATGTACGGGCACCGAAAGGTCATGATCATCGGGCTGTCGATTTTCCTGTTTGCCTCGGTGCTGTGCTTTGTGTCGCCCGGGCTGGACTATCTGATTGGCGCGCGCGCGTTGCAGGGGATTGGCGCGGGCTGCGTCTGGCCATGTACGCTTGCGTTTGGGGCTACGAAGGTCTCAAAGGAAGAACACCGGGCATTGGTGATGGGCCTTATTCTTGCCGGTGTGACAACGGGCAATGTGTTCGGCCCGCTGATCAGCGGAGCGGTCGTAAGTCTGGGTGACTGGCGCTTGTTCTTCCTCGCCAATGTGGTGTTTTCGTGCATCTCGATGACCACTGCGATTGTGTTGATGGAGCGCGAGACCGAGCACAAGAAAGGCGAACATATCGACTTTGCCGGGATGGGGATCCTGTCTTTTGCAGTGCTGCTTCTGCTTTATGGGCTGGATGTCGGGGCAGATTGGGGCTGGACTTCGGTACCGCTTCTGCTGCTTTTCTTTGTCAGCGCGACCCTGTTCTTTCTGTTCCCAAGGGTCGAAAAACGCGTCAAGGAACCGTTGCTGTTACCTCAGCTGATGCAGAACCGAGAGTTTCTGATCACCCTTGGACTAAATATGTTCAACGTTTCTGCGGCCTTCGTAGCGCTGCTTTACTTCCCCCAATACATGCAGAAAGTCCTCGGGTGGTCGGTGTTTCAATCGGCTTTGGGATTGGCGCCATTGACCGTTCTGCTGGCGGTCGGCTCAATCATTTCGGGTACGCTTTATAATGACTTTGGGCCCAAGCGGCTTTTGTTCTGGGGGTATGTATGTGCCAGCGTGGGCGCGGCAAGTGTGGTGCTTATGCCGGCCAGTTGGGGGTATTTTCAGATTCTGCCGGGAATGGTTCTCATGGGATTGGGCGCGACATTGACGGTTGGGCCGTCCGGTACGGCTGCGGTGTGTGCTGTAAAACCCGAACGTGCCGGGCTGGTGGGCGGGCTAAGCTTCATGACCCACCTCGTCTATGGTGCAATTTCTGTCGCTTGCGCCACGGCGATCATGTACGTCGTCAGTCTGTCCAGTCTTCGGGATCAGCTTGCCACAGCGGGCATCAAGATGTCATTGGCAGATCAAAAGACGATCAATGGCGGTACGTTAGCGACCGATTCCGCCAAAGCCGTCATGCAAAAACTGGGGTCAGGTGAAGCGGAAACCGTAAGAGCCGCGATTGCCGCAGCTTTTGACAGTGGGATGAACATGGCCTTCGTCTTTGCGGCGATTTCGGTTTCTATGGGAATAGTTCTCGCCCTGATACTGGACGAGAAAAAACTGCATAAGGTCGAAAGCTAAGGGGGGCCGCAAGACATGCGGCCCCATGTTTGTTACTGAGACGGACCGGAGGGGTTGAACGCCGACAGGCCTTTGAGGATATCGATGGCGTAAGCCAACTGATAGTCCTGTTCACGCAGTTCTGCCGTCGCTTCGGCCTTGGCGCGATCTTCTTCGATCTGGCGGACCTCATCCTCGCTGAGGCTGTCGTTGTTCAGGCTGCCGCGCAGATCGGCCTCGGACCGGGTACGGGCGTTGTCTTCTTCCTCATCCGCCGCGGGGGCCGGGCGTGGCTGTTCCACGATGATATCCGGGCTGACCCCAAGTGCCTGAATCGAACGGCCAGACGGCGTATAGTACCGCGAGGTGGTCAAACGCATCGCACCATCCCCCCGTAGCGGCATGACTGTCTGAACCGAGCCTTTACCAAAGCTCTTGGTGCCCACAACAATAGCGCGGTGGTGATCCTGCAGGGCACCGGCGACAATCTCTGATGCCGAAGCCGAGCCTCCGTTGATCAGAACGACAATCGGCTTGCCGCCCGTCAGATCACCGGGGGTCGCGTTAAAGCGCTCGCCGTCCTGCGGATCTCGTCCGCGGGTCGAAACGATCTCACCTTCGTCCAGAAACGCGTCCGAAACCTTGATGGCTTGGGTCAGCAGCCCGCCCGGGTTGTTACGCAGGTCCAGCACGATGCCGTTGACGTTTTCGATGCCGCCGGCCTCTTCTATCTGCTCTTCCAGCCCTTCCTTGAGATTGGGGTACGTCTGGTCGTTGAACGTGGTGACACGCAGCACGACGCTGGTGCCCTCGGTCCGGGCGCGCACTGCCGTCAGCTTGATGGTATCGCGAACGATGGTGACATCGAAGGGGTCGGTCTCGCCCTCGCGCACCACAGTGATCACGATTTCCGAACCGACCGGACCGCGCATCAGATCGACCGCTTTATCCAGTGTCAGGCCCAGAATACTCTCGCCATCCACATGCGTAATGAAATCGCCCGCTTCGATCCCCGCATCATCTGCCGGGGTGTCATCGATGGGCGAGACAACTTTTACAAACCCGTCTTCCTGCGTGACTTCGATTCCCAGCCCGCCGAACTCACCACGCGTCTGCACGCGCATCTGTTCGGCATCGTCGGGCGACAGATAGCTGGAATGCGGGTCGAGCGAGGTCAGCATCCCGTCGATCGCCGCCTCGATCAGCTCCTCGGTTTCGACTTCCTCGACATATTGCGCGCGGATGCGTTCGAAGATGTCGCCGAACAGGTCCAGCTGCTCGTAGACGCTTGCCTTGCTTTCCGCTTCCTGCGCCAGCAACGGGCCCGCGATCTGAGTGGTTGCGATAATCCCTGCCACGGTGCCGGCCAGACCGGCCATCACAAATTTCTTCATACTCGTTTATCCATCCTTATCCGTGCGGAACCAGTCGTCCGGGTCCACGGGGCTGTTGTCTTGTCTTACCTCTATATAGAGCGTTTCTGACCGATCAGTTCCAGTGCCATCACCGCTTGTTGACATAATAGCGCCGATTCCGGGGGTTTCGCCCGGCATCAGACCGACCGGAGTGCCCTCTGGGATCACCTGCCCGGCCTGACCATAGACCTCTTGCAGGCCAGAAAACACAAAAAGCAGCCCGGGCTGAGGTTCAAGGATCACCAGATTCCCCAAATCCAACAGCGGCCCGCGATAGCGGATCGTCGCGGCGGTGGGTGACACCACAAGGGCGCGTGGGCGGGTGCCCAAGACCAGACCGGGGCGTGTGACCCCCGCCGCATCTGTCTCACCGGCCCGGTGCAGCACGATGCCCTGCGTTGGCAGCGCGATCTGGCCCTTGAGGTCGCTGACGCTGGCGTTGGTCTCGGCAATCTCGCCGTCTGAGATTTCAGACAGACCGCTGGCGAACCCGTCCAGCGTTTCGGTCGAGGAAATTAGGATCGCGGTGCGCACCGGGTCCTCGACAAAACGGCGCGGCAGGTCGGTGCGGTCGGCAATGGCCTCGCTGAGTTGTGTGCGGGCGTCCTGCACGCCAGTCAGACCCTCGGTCAGCGTGTCAGCGGCACTTTGTTGCAGTTGCCGCAGCGTCTGCACCTCTTGCAGATCAGCGGCCAGGGCGCGGGCCTGTGCATTCAGGCCCGGGGTGACCTCGGACAGCATCATGCCCGTCCGCGCGGCCCCCAGCGGCCCTGAAGGATGCAGCATCAGCACGGGAGGCGCGGTCGTTTCGATGGTCTGCAACACACCCAGCAGCTGCGCCACATCCTGTTCGCGGGCCTGCAACTCGGCGCTTAGTTGTGCCTCGCGTAGGGTGGCGCGGCGCAGACCGTCGCGCATCGCGGCAAGCCCGGCCTCATAGGCCTGTATGGTTTCGGTCAGGGCGCGCACCCGATCGCGGGCGCTGTCAGCCTCGGTCAGGGCGACCGAGGCTTGCTCCAGCATTTGCGCTGCCTGCAACGCGGCCTCGGACGGGCTTTGCTGCGCCATGGCGGACCACGGCCAGAGTACGGTCAGGCAGAGCCAGAATGCCTTCATGTCAGCAGGCTTTCTCCGGTCATTTCCGGTGGCACGGGCAGGTTCATAAGCTGCAACAGCGTCGGTGCCAGATCGGCCAGCCGCCCGTCGCGCAGCCCTGCCCCCTTGGGGCCACCGACCAGAGCCACCGGGACGGGGTTCAGGGTGTGTGCCGTGTGCGGGCCGCCGGTTTCGGGATCGACCATCATCTCGCAATTGCCGTGATCGGCGGTCACGATCATCGCGCCACCGACCTGCCGCAGCGCCTCAACCACCTGCGCCAGACCCTGATCCACCGCTTCGCAGGCCTTTATCGCGGCCTGCAGATCGCCGGAATGGCCCACCATATCGGGGTTGGCATAGTTGGTGACGATCAGATCATAGCCCTCATGGATCGCCCGAACGAATGCCTCTGTCACCTCGGCCGAGGACATTTCGGGTTTCAGATCATAAGTCGCCACCTTGGGCGATTTCGGCATATGGCGGTGCTCGCCTCCCTCTGGCTGCTCTTTACCGCCGTTCAGGAAGAAGGTGACATGAGGGTATTTCTCGGTCTCAGCCAGCCGGAACTGGCGCAGGCCCTGTTTGGCGACCCATTCACCCAGCGTGTTCACAATATCCCGCTTGGGGAAGACCGTGGTCATATAGGCGTTGTGACCATCGGAATACTCGACCATGCCCAGCAACGCCGACAATTGCGGGCGCGAACCGGTGTCGAAATCGGCAAAACCGGGCTCACCGATGGCGCGCAGAATCTCGCGGGCTCGGTCGGCGCGGAAATTCAGGCAAAAGAACCCGTCGCCGTCTTTCAGACCCGAATATCCCTCAAGCACCGTAGGCGCGATGAATTCATCGGTTTCCGATTGGTTATAGGCATGATCCACCGCAAAATGGGCGGTGTTTTCCACCCTGCCCTGCGCTTTGACCATGGCGTTATAGGCTTCGGCCACGCGATCCCAGCGGTTGTCGCGGTCCATGGCAAAGTAACGCCCGCAGACGGTGGCGATCTTTGCACCTTCGGGCAGCTGGTCTTCCAGCTCTGCGATATAGGTGAACGCCGATTTCGGGGCCACATCGCGCCCGTCGGTGATCGCGTGCAGCACCACCGGAACGCCCGCATCGGTGATGGCTTTGGCGGCGGCCACGATATGATCCAGATGCCCGTGCACCCCGCCATCCGAGACCAGCCCCATCAGATGCGCCGTGCCGCCCGTGGCTTTGACCTTGGCGATGAAGTCCTGCAGCGCGCCGCTGTCAAAGAATGAACCATCTTCGATGGCCAGATCGATCTGGCCCAGATCCATCGCCACCACGCGCCCTGCCCCGATGTTGGTATGGCCGACCTCGGAATTGCCCATCTGGCCGCTGGGCAGACCCACATCTGGCCCGTGCGTGATCAACTGCGCATGCGGGCCTTCCGCCATGATCCCATCGAAGGTTGGCGTGTTGGCCAGATGCGGCGCGTTGGCGGTTGTGTCGTCAGACAGGCCCCAGCCATCAAGGATGCACAGAACAACGGGTTTGGGGGCGGTCATGAAAGCTCTCCGGGTGCGGTGTTGCCATCTTCTACCCCCTGCCCGCGCAAGGTTGAACCGTCTTTTCAGGGTGCTGGTTCAGAATTAATCCGGCTTGTAGTCGCCAAAGGGCCGGGCCTTTCGGTTGCGGTATTTCACCGTCAGCTCCAGCGGCATATCGTTTTCGTCATAGATGCCGATCACCACACCGGTTCCCCGGCTTGATCCGCGCATATTCAACAATTGCTCTTCGGACCGGGTAGTGCGCTGTGACGGGCGTCGGGCCCATGCGAACAGGTGGCCATACATCTCGGCAATGACCTCTGCGTGCTGGGTGCTTTCGCCCAGATCGGTCAGTTCATTGGGATCATTCTCAAGATCGAACAGCAGCGGGCGATATCCACCTTCACAGTGGATCAGCTTCCATTTCTCGTTCGCGACCATGAACATGACCGCATCGCGGACCGAGGCATTCAGCACCTGTGCAATGGGCGAGGCGGAATAGTCATATTCACAGATCACCACATCGCGCGGGGTGCTGTTGGTCTGACCCCGCAGGATCGGCAGCAACGAATGCCCTTCAAGGATGTGCCCGGCGGGTTCTCCGCCCGCGATCTCCAGAAAGGTGGGGGCCAGATCAATGGATTCGACCAGCGCATCACAGGTGGTGCCGCGTGTGGCGTCTGCCTCGGGCGAAGGATCGTAGATGATCAGCGGCATTTTGGTCGAGGCGTCGTGGAAAAAGGTCTTCTCTCCCATCCAGTGATCGCCCAGAAAATCCCCATGGTCCGAGGTCAGCACGATCATCGTGTCCTGCATCCGCCCGGTCTGTTCCATCCAGTCAAACAGCCGCCCCATCTGGTCATCGGCCTGTTTGATCAGGCCCATATAGGCGGGGATCACAGCCTCGCGCACATCCTGACGCGAGAATGTCTGGCCGATCTTCGTATCCATGAATGCCTTGAGCACCGGATGCGCGTTCTGTCTCTCAGCCTCGGACCGAACCACGGGCAAGACGTGCTCGGGACCGTACATCGAAGCGTAAGGCTCGGGCACGATATAGGGCCAATGCGGCTTGATATAGCTGAGGTGGCAGCACCATGGGCCCTCATGGGTTTCCATGAACTCGATCCCACGGGTGGTCAGATAGGGCGTCTCACTATCTTCCTCGGCGATATTCGCCGCCTCAGATGAGTTTTTCAGGAACCAGCCCGACAGCACATTGCCATCGGCATCCAGCCCGGAATTGGCAAAGTCATGCCACGGATTGTCGCTCTCATACCCTTTGTCCTTGAGGTATTCGTTATATTTCTTGGCCCCGCCCGGATCGTAGAACCCGTCCGGGCCCTCGGGGCGCATCCCGTCATCGCGTTCAAAGACGTCAAAGCCGCATTCCGCCACCCGCGCGCCGATCAGGCTGTCGGGTTCCAGACCCAGCCGGGCCATGCCTTCGGCATCGGCGCGCATATGGGTTTTGCCGACCAGCCAGCAATCCATCCCCGCCTTGCGCAGGTGATCGCCCATGGTCATCTCACCGACCTTCAGCGGAATGCCGTTCCACGACGCACCGTGAGAATGCACGTAACGCCCGGTATAGGTCGACATGCGGGAACTGCCGCAGATCGGAGACTGAATGCAGGCGCGGTCAAAACGCACGCCCATCGAGGCCAGACGGTCGATATTCGGTGTAAGCAGATGCGGATGCCCGTAACAGCTGAGGTAATCCCAGCGTAGTTGATCGAACATGATGAAGAGGATGTTCTTGGCTTTACTCATGCCAAGAGGGGTATCCTAGCCTTCCATCTGTTGCAGCATTTTTTTCGCACGCTTGCACTGCAACTGGTCGCGCAGAGGGCTGTCAGGGTCGATATCCTTCTGGCAGACCACGCATTTGTCGGCACCCGAAATCGCGTTCAGACCACCGCAGCTACCCTTGATGGTCTTGCCCATCAGCATCACACCCAAAGACATGCCGACCATGATGATCAGCAACAGGATGAAGGCCAGAATAAAGGTACTCATTGCGGTTCCTACCGGTCAGTTGGTCCCCAGCGCATCCTTGAAGGCGCTGCTTTGTACAGTGATATAGGCTTCTTCCCCGCTTGTCACATCCCGCGAGATGAAGAACACGGCAAGTTTATGCTTTTCGGCCAGCTCCAGCCCCTTCTCCTGCCCCAGCGCCAGCATCGCCGTGGCCCAGGCATCCGCCATCATCGCGTTTTCTGCCAGAACAGTGACCGAGGTTGTGCGGTGCTTGATCGGACGCCCTGTGGTTGGATCAATGATGTGCGAATAGCGCACACCGTCCTGTTCGAAGAAATTCTTGTAATCGCCCGAGGTCGCCATGCCCAGATTGTCCAGCGGCACGATCAGTTGAATGGCCTGCGCACCCGCCTCGGGTTTCTCGACCCCGATGCGCCAGCTTTCACCCTTGTCGTTCTGGCCCATGGCCACGAGGTCTCCGCCGATCTCGACCATGTAGTTCTCGATACCTGCCGCGCGCAGTTGCGCCGCCAGCGCGTCGATCCCATAGCCCTTGGCGATGGCGGACAGGTTGATCCCCACACCCGGCTCGGACTTGGCCAGAGTGCCCGCGTCACGGTCCAGCGTCAGCAAACGGGCCTGCCCGACCTGCTGAAGCGCTGCCGCGATCTCGGCATCCGCAGGCACCGGGTCTTCGGGTTTGCGGGGACCAAACCCCCAAAGCTCGATCAGCGGGCCCAGGGTGACATCAAAGGTACCGCCGGATTTGGCATGCACGTCATTGGCGGCCTCAACCACCAGTGCGAATTCGTCGGACACCTGCACCGGCGCGGTGCTGGCCGAGGCCGAGAAGGTCGAGACCTCGGAATTCGGGTCCCAGTTGGACATCTTTGCATTGACCTCGGCCAAGGTGTCCTGAACCGCTTGGCCCAGTGCGGCCTCGTCCAGATCTTCGCCGATCGCGGTAATGTTGAAGGTCGTCCCCATCGTCTCGCCCGACAGGCGCACCACATCCGGTTCCTTGTCGAACAGGCAGGCGGTGACGAACAGCAGCGAAGCCAGTGCAATCATTTGGCGCATTAGGGTCCCCCGGCAAAACACGTGCCCGGCATATGCCAGCGGCCCCGATCAGAGTCAAACGGGCCTCAGACCTCAAGCGGTAGAAAGGCCAGCGCAAACAGCCCGATCGCCGCTGGCACACCAAACAGCCAGGCGCGTTTCTGCCACCCCTTCGGTTGCTGTTTCCACGCCATGCGAAAATTGTGGCCACAGACGACAACTGCAAAAAAGATCAGCGCAGCCACAGGCGGGGTCAGGTAGAGATCGCTCAAAAGCCTCGATTTCCTTGTAAACGGGCCGGGCTGCGCCGGATTTCGAAATTGCACCCTATACAGTCTCGGTGCCTGCGATAAGGTAGAGGAAACAGCCATTTCCGGTGAAGGAGGAGACCGCCCATGGCCCCAAGTTCTTACCAGCCCCCGACACGCGGCGACAAGGCCGGGTCGACAACCCGCAGCCAGTCCATTGAAACCAACCTTTCACAGACCCATACCACGGTTGCAAAGCTGATGGAGGGTAAGGGCGATGCGGTGTTTGCGGTGCGTCCGAACGACACGATTCACTCGGTCGTGGATATCCTGCGCGAAAAACGCATCGGGGCCGTGGTGGTGACCGATCAGAACGGGGCGCTGCAGGGCATCCTTTCGGAACGCGATATTGTGCGCCGCATGGCCGAAACACCGGGGCAGACCCTGCCGCAATCGGTGTCCGAGTTGATGACAACAGAGGTCAAGACCTGCGCGCCCGCCGACTTGTTGAACGACGTGCTGAAAACCATGACCGAGGGGCGATTCCGCCACATGCCGGTCCTGAGCGACGGCAATCTGCGCGGTGTCATTACCATCGGGGACGTGGTGCATTTCCGGCTGAAGGAACTTGAATACGAAGCGCTCAAGATGAAGCAGATGATTGTCGGCTAGCGGCTGACGGCGCTGCGGATGATCCCGCCGCGGCCGGTTGAAATGAACTGCACGGTCCCGTCCGAAATCTCGGCCGCAGTCAGCTGATTCGTAGCAAATGCGCCGGTATCGACCGAGATGACGCGGCCCAGCACGCGCGGTTCATCGACGATTGAATGCCCGTGAACCACCCATTGCCCGTCTTTGCGTGGTTTACCGGGGAAATTCGGATGCCCCCACATACAGACCCGGTCGGGCTGGCTGTTGAAGGCGCGCGCGGGGTCAAGCGCGGCATGGACGGCAGTGATGTTGCCTTGGGTCCATGTCAGAGGCCGCGCGCGTAGCCACTCCAGCAGTTGGTCGCCCATGGCTTGGCGCAGCTGCTCGGCCAGCGCTTCGGCCTCTAGCTCGTGGATATTGGTCAACCCGAACGACGCGAGCGTCTGTGTGCCTCCGTTATGCATCCATAGACGCTCCATCCGGGCGGGGTCGTCGAGAAAGCCCAGCAGCATCTCTTCGTGATTGCCTTTCAGGCAGATGGCATGGCTGTGCGCTTCGGTGCTGAGATGGCGCAAGTGCCGCAGAACCTGCGCACTGTAGTCGCCGCGGTCGATATAGTCGCCCAAAAACACCAGAGGCACCGCATCATCGAGCGACGCCAGCAGCGACTGCAACAGATCCAGCCTGCCGTGAATGTCACCAATCGCATAGAACCGGCCCGCAGGGGCCAGCGTCGAAAGGTCAACGCCCTGTGGTTGTGCCGTTGTCGGCAGCAGAAGGTTCCTGATCCAGTTCATCAGCATCGGCCCGATGCCTAACCCGACCCGACCCGTGCAGCAATCGCCAAATCCAAGTACTTTGGCCTTTGGTAAGGGGAAATCCTAAAAATCCGCTTGACGACCGGGCGGGGAAAGTATCCCTGAGGTGCAGGTTTCGGACAATGGTGCAGGACGCATGAAGCGGGTATTGATTACGGGCACGGCTGGGTTCATCGGCTATTATCTGGCAAGACTGCTGCTGTCCGAGGGATTTCGGGTGCACGGCTATGACGGGATGACGGATTATTATGACGTCAGCCTCAAGCAACGGCGGCACCAGATGCTGCTGCAGAACCCCGGTTTCACCGCGACCGAAGCTCTGCTGGAAGACCATGAAAAGCTGATGCAGGTGGCGGAAGAGTTCCAGCCCGAGGTCATCGTCCACCTCGCCGCGCAGGCCGGGGTGCGTTACAGCCTTGAAAATCCGCGCAGCTATATCGACTCGAACGTGGTGGGGACCTTCAACGTGATGGAGGTCGCACGGCAGCACAAGGTTTATCACCTGCTGATGGCCTCGACCTCATCGGTTTATGGCGCGAATGAGGATATGCCGTTTACTGAGGTCGAAAAGGCCGATCACCAACTGACGATCTACGCCGCGACTAAAAAGGCCAATGAAGCGATGGGTCATTCCTATGCGCACCTCTGGGATCTGCCGACGACGATGTTCCGGTTCTTCACGGTCTATGGGCCGTGGGGACGGCCAGATCTGGCGCTGTATAAATTCGTCGATGCAATCCTCGATGGCCGTCCGATTGATATCTATAATCATGGCGATATGTATCGCGACTTTACCAATGTCGAAGACCTTGTGCGCGGCATCCGACTGTTGATCGATGTGCCCCCGGTTCGGCCTGCCAGCCCAGATGAGATCGAAGAGGGCGACAGCCTGTCCCCTGCCGCGCCCTATCGGGTGGTCAATATCGGCAACGGCGAAAAGGTGCGTTTGATGGATTTCATCGAGGCCATCGAAGACGCCATCGGCCAGAAAGCAATCCGCAACTATATGCCCATGCAGATGGGGGACGTACCGGCCACATGGGCAGACAACGATTTGCTGCAGCGCCTGACAGGATACCGCCCGAAGACCGATTTCAAGGATGGTGTCGCCCAATTCGTCAAATGGTTCCGCGAGTATCACGGCAAATAAGCAGAAGTGACCGCCATGTTTGAAACCGACCCGAACGCCCGCAAGATCGCCGTCATCGGCCTCGGTTATGTTGGCCTGCCGCTCGCTGTGGCTTTTGGTCGGATCGGACCGGTTGTTGGTTTCGATATCAATGCGGATCGGATCGCGGCCTTGCGGGCCGGTCAGGACACGACTTTAGAGGTCGAACCCGCTGAGTTGAGCGCCGCGAGCGGTTTGAGCTTCACAACAGACCCCGCCGATCTCGCCGCCTGCGACACCTATATCGTGACGGTCCCCACACCGATCACACCGGGCAAACAACCTGACCTTGGGCCGCTGCTTAGCGCGTCAGAAACGGCTGGTTCGGTTTTGAAACCGGGTGATCTGGTGATCTACGAGTCCACTGTCTATCCCGGCGCGACCGAGGAGGATTGCGTTCCGGTGCTCGAACGCGCCTCGGGCCTGTCCTTCAACCGGGATTTCTTTGCGGGCTACAGCCCCGAACGGATCAATCCCGGCGACAAGACCCATCGGA
The DNA here is from genome assembly GCF_056533645.1 of Ruegeria sp. G10. NCBI lineage: Bacteria > Pseudomonadati > Pseudomonadota > Alphaproteobacteria > Rhodobacterales > Roseobacteraceae > Ruegeria > Ruegeria sp. G10. The sequence continues at coordinate 54,977 of NZ_JBQFOQ010000002.1, forward strand.
TTGCCGATATCTGCAAGGTCACCTCGGGCTCAACCCCTGAAATCGCTGATCTTGTCGATGCGCTCTATGCTCGGATCATCGCTGCTGGAACCCACAAGGCCGAGAGCATTCGCGTGGCCGAAGCCGCGAAGGTGATCGAGAACACGCAGCGGGACCTGAATATCGCGCTGGTGAATGAGCTGGCGATGATCTTTGGGCGGCTTGGTATCGATACCGACGCCGTGCTGCGCGCTGCCGGAACCAAATGGAACTTTCTGCCGTTCCGTCCGGGTCTGGTTGGCGGGCACTGTATCGGCGTTGACCCATACTATCTGACCCACAAGGCCGAGGCAGTCGGGCACCATCCACAGATCATCCTCGCTGGGCGACGCCTTAACGATAGTATGGGCAGCTATGTCGTGTCTCAACTGGTCAAGCGCATGACGCGCGGTGGCATAGATGTAAGCGCGGCGCGCGTACTGGTCATGGGGCTGACCTTCAAGGAAAACTGCCCCGATCTGCGGAACACGCGAGTCGTCGATATCATCACCGAATTGCAGGACTACGGCGTCGCTGTAGATGTGCACGACCCACATGCGGACCCGCAGGCGGCGTTTAGCGAATATGGTATTTCATTGACCGCGGCACCGGAACAAGGGGCTTATGACGCCGTGGTTCTGGCCGTCGCGCATCAGGAATATCTGGCGCTCGACCCGAACATGATCCGTGGATATGGCAAACCGCAAAGCGTCGTCTTTGATGTCAAATCCTGTTTGCCGAGAGACCTCAGCGACCTGCGGCTTTAAAAAAACCGGCGCGTGATACGCCGGTTTTTCCTAAGTTATCCGCCGAAATCGTCCAGCATGATGTCTTCGCGATCCACACCCAGATCCAGCAGCATGTTGATGACCGACTGGTTCATAATTGGCGGGCCACACATATAGTATTCGCAATCTTCCGGCGCGGGGTGGTTCTTGAGGTATTCCTCGAACAGCACATTGTGGATGAAGCCGGTATAGCCTTTCCAATCATCCTCGGGCTGCGCGTCCGAAAGGGCCACGTGCCAATCGAAATTGTCGAATTCTTCGGCCAGTTGGTCGAAATCCTCGACAAAGAACATCTCTTTTTTCGACCGCGCACCGTACCAGAAGCTGATCTTCCGATCACGGTTTTCCAGTCGCTTGAGCTGGTCAAAGATGTGGCTACGCATGGGGGCCATGCCCGCACCACCGCCGATGAAGACCATCTCTTTTTGGGTTTCGCGAGCGAAAAACTCACCGAACGGACCCGAGATCGTGACTTTGTCACCCGGTTTCAGGTTGAAGATATACGATGACATCTGACCCGGCGGGATGCCTTCGGACCCCGGAGGCGGCGAGGCCACGCGGACGTTCAGCATGATCATGCCCTTCTCCTCCGGGTAGTTGGCCATGGAATAGGCCCGTTCGATTGGCTCGCTGACGACGGATTTGTACTGCCACAGATTGAAGCGATCCCAGTCTTCGCGGTACTCCTCTTCCACATCGAAATCGGTATATGCCAACTGGTGCGCAGGCGCTTCGATCTGGATGTAACCACCGGCGCGGAAGTTTACGTCTTCGCCTTCGGGCAGGTCCAGTGTCAGGGCCTTGATGAAGGTTGCGACGTTCTCGTTCGACCGGACCGTGCATTCCCATTTCTTGACGCCAAAGACCTCTTCTGGGACTTCAATGTCCATGTCCTGCTTGACCGCCACCTGACAGGAAAGGCGGTCGCCACAAGCCGCCTCACGCTTGGTGATATGGCTTTCCTCGGTTGGCAGGATCGAACCGCCGCCCGAATGCACTTTGACGCGACATTGCGCGCAGGTGCCGCCACCGCCACAAGCCGAAGGCACGAACAGTTTCTCAGCCGCGAGCGTTTGCAACAGTTTGCCGCCTGCGGGCACAGATACCGTTTTTTCACCGTTGATGGTGATGTTAACATTCCCGGTTGAAACCAGTCGGGAGCGCGCAGCCATAATGATGGCTACCAACCCGATCACGATCAGGGTGAAGAGTGCGACGCCTAGAGTGAAAGTTTCCATCGACGCCTCCTTACAGTTTCACGCCGGAGAAGGACATGAAGGCCATTGCCATCAGTCCTGCGGTGATGAAGGTGATCCCTAGCCCTTGCAGGCCATCAGGGATGTCCGAATACTTCAGCTTTTCGCGCACGCCCGCCATTGCGGTGATCGCCAGCGCCCAGCCGAAGCCCGAGGACAGGCCATAGGTGGTTGCCTCGGCAAAGTTGTAGTCACGCTCAACCATGAACAGAGAACCTCCGAGGATGGCGCAGTTCACGGTAATCAGCGGCAGGAAGATCCCCAGCGCGTTGTAAAGCGGCGGGAAGTACTTATCGAGGACCATCTCGAGAATCTGCACCATCGCCGCGATCACGCCGATGTATGAGATCAGGCCAAGGAAAGTCAGGTCCACATCCGGAAAACCTGCCCAGGCCAGCGCGCCGGGCTTCAACAGGTAGTTCAGCAGCAAATTGTTCGCAGGCACGGTGATTGCCTGCACAACCATGACCGAAATCCCAAGCCCCAGCGCAGTCGAAATCTTCTTGGACACGGCGATGAAGGTACACATCCCCAGAAAGAAGCTGAGCGCAAGGTTTTCGACAAAGATGGCCTTTACGGCCAGTGAAATCAGGGCTTCCATCAGTGCGCCTCTACCTGCTGGATTTTGTATTCACGTTCCTCAACCTGGTTCGGCTTCCATGTGCGGAAGGCCCAGATGATCAGGCCGATGATGAAGAACGCCGAGGGTGGCAGCAGCAACATGCCGTTGGGCACATACCAGCCGCCATTGTTGACGGTCTGCAGGATGGTAACGCCAAACAGCGAGCCCGCGCCGAACAGTTCCCGAATGAACCCGACCAGCAGCAAGATCAGACCGTAGCCCATGCCGTTACCCATCCCGTCGATGAAGGACGCAACGGGTGGGTTTTTCATCGCAAACGCCTCGGCCCGGCCCATCACGATGCAGTTGGTGATGATAAGGCCAACGAAGACCGAAAGGGTTTTCGAAATCTCAAACGCATATGCCTTGAGGATCTGGTCCACCAGGATCACCAGCGAGGCGATGATGACCATCTGCACAATGATCCGGATAGAGCCCGGAATCTGGTTGCGCAGGCATGAGATGAAGAAGGACGAGAACGATGTCACGAAGATCACCGCCAGCGCCATCACCATCGACACCTGCAACGACGAGGTCACCGCCAGCGCCGAACAAATGCCCAGCACCTGCAGCGTGATTGGATTGTTGTCGACAAGCGGGTCGACCAGCATCTCTTTCTTGGTCTGGGACATCAGATCTCTCCTGCTTGCAGTTTGGCCAGGAACGGAGCGTAACCCGCATCGCCCATCCAGAATTTCACCAGATTATCAACTCCGACCGAGGTCAAAGTCGCACCGGCCAACGCATCAACGTAGAAGTCAGGACCTGCCGCAGGCTGCGACTTGGCAACGGTGATCTGCAGATCACCCGCGTCATCGCGCAGCCGCTTGCCGTTCCACAGCGCCTTCCAGCGCGGGTTGTCCACTTCGGCCCCAAGACCGGGCGTTTCGCCGTGCTGATAGAATTGCAGGCCGTAGATGTCGTTGCCGTTGTTTTCCAACGCAATGAAACCATAGAGCGTGGACCAAAGGCCGTACCCGTGCAGCGGCAGGATCACCTTGTCCAACTCCCCCGCATCGTCACGCAGCAGATAGATCACGCGATATCTGGACTTGCGTCCGATCCCGGCCGGGTCATCATTGAGCGCGACGCTGAGGTCCGGGTCGCTGGCGGCTGCGAGATCGTCAAATGTGGCCGGATCGAATTGATCATCGACGAATTTGCCGGTTTCCAACTCAAGCACATGCGGCTCGAACGCGGCAAAAGCTTCGGTGACGTCGATGCCGGGCTCATAGACACCTGCGACCTGCAGAACGTTAACCTGCTTGTCCTTCAGCGCGTTGGCTTCCTGCACCGGACGCAGGCTGACTGCGGCTGCCGAAACGACCATCGAGGCCACCAGGCAAACAGCAACAGCGATGATGATGGTCTTGCTGACCGAATCCGGCGAGGCCGCCAGAAACTTGGCAAACGCGCCCTTGGGGGCCTCGTTTTGATCCGGGGATTGCGTATCAGACATGGCGACGCGCCCTCCGTTTGATGTTGGCCTGTACGACGAAATAGTCGATCAGCGGTGCAAAGACGTTGCCGAACAAGATTGCCAGCATCATGCCTTCGGGGAAAGCGGGGTTAATGACGCGGATCATCACAACCATGACACCGATCAGCGCGCCGTAGATATAGCGGCCCATATTGGTGTGGCTGGCCGAAACGGGCTCGGTCACCATGAAGGCCAGACCAAATGCGTAGCCACCCAGCACGATGTGCCAGTACCAGGGCATTGCGAACATCGGATTGGTATCGGACCCGATCAGATTCAGCAGAAGCGAAAAGCCAATGGTTCCCGCCAGACAACCCACAATCAGCCGGAAGTTGGCAATCTTGGTCGTCAACAGGAAGGCCAGACCGATCATACAGGCCAGCGTCGAGGTTTCCCCAAAGCTGCCCTGAATCGTTCCGAAAAACGCGCTTGCCCAGGTGATGCCTTCGCTCGCCAGCGCCTGAACGCCCTGCGCTGCGGTCACGCCCAGCGCTGTCGCGCCAGAGAACCCGTCCACCGGTGTCCAGACTGAATCGCCGGACATGCTGGCCGGATAGGCGAAGTACAGGAACGCCCGCCCCACCAGAGCGGGGTTCAGGAAGTTCTTGCCAGTGCCGCCGAATACCTCTTTGCCGATGACGACACCAAAGATGATCCCCAGCGCCACCTGCCAAAGAGGCGTGGTCGCGGGCAGGATCAGCGTGTAAAGCATTGAGGTCACAAGGAAACCTTCGTTCACCTCGTGCCCGCGTACTGTGGCAAAGATGACTTCGAAAATACCACCCGCAACCAGTGTCGTGATGTAGATCGGCAGGAAATACAGCAACCCATGCATCACATTGGCAAACAGACTTTCCGGGTTCAGCGAAATGCCAAACATCTGCAACAGAGCAATCCGCCAGCCTGTTGCCGCATCCGGCCCCAGTGTCGCGATTGCGGAGTTGGCTTGATAGCCGGTGTTCCACATCCCCCACAGGATACAGGGGATCGTCGCGATCACGACATAGGTCATGATCCGTTTCATATCCACGTAAGACCGTGCATGCGGCGCTACGGTGGTTACGGTTTTCGGAGTGTAGATGAAGCTTTCGACCATCTCGTAGATGGGGAAATACTTCTCGTACTTGCCGCCCTTGGTAAAGTTCGGCTCAATCCGATCAAAGAAGCTGCGCAGACCCATTCGGCTTAGCCCTCCTTTTCAATCTTGGTCAGGCAGTCGCGCAGCGCCAGCCCGTATTCGTATTTCGCTGGGCAGGCAAAGCCCACAAGGCCCAGATCTTCCTCGTCCAGCTCCAGCGCGCCAAGTGCCTGCGCGGTGTCGGTATCCATCACCAAAAGCGCGCGCAGCAGTTGCGTGGGCAGGTAGTCCTGCGGCATCAGTTCCTCGAACACGCCGGTCGGCACCATCGCGCGGCGACCTCCGTTCAAGTTGGACGTGAACGCGTAGAGTTTCTTCGCAAAGGCCGACCCCAATACCGGCTGGGCCGCGTATTTGGACGGCATCGGACGAATCCAACCCATTGGAATCTGGTCATGATCTTCGCGAATAATGGATATCTGGCGGGCAAAGCGCCCAAGATAGGCAGTCGGGCCAGCCGCATGCTGCCCGGACAGGATTGAGCCCGAAATGATACGGGCAGTGCCTTCGACGGCAATTTCATCGCGGGTCAGGTCATCTGTTGATGCGCCCATGACCGTGCGGATCAATCGCGGCTGACGTGCGCCGGGCCCGGCCAGCGCAATCACGATGTTTGAATCCAAATGACCCGTTTGCATCAGATGACCAACGGCGATCACATCCTGATAGCCTATGGTCCATACCTGTTTGTCGCCGGCCAGCGGCTCGAGGAAGTGGATGTGCGTTCCTGCCAGACCGGAAGGGTGCGGCCCGGAAAAGGCCGCTGCTTCTATACCGGGCAAATCCGCCCCGGGGATCGATGCCCCTTCTTGTTGACACACATAAGTTTTGCCGTCGGTCAGATGCGCAATGGCGGCAAGACCCGCCACAAAGGCCTCGCTCGCGTCGGAAATGATCAACGCGGCATCGCCTGCCAATGGATCGCTATCCATCGCCGTCACGAATATCGCCGCAGGTTTGGTGCCCGGTTCAGGCATTTTCGAGTAGGGACGCGTGCGGAAAGAGGTCCAAAGCCCGGCAGAGCACAGCTTGGCAGTCACGCCCTTGGCGGTTTCGGTGTCTCCGACACCCGAGAAATCGAGGCCGCGATCATTGGTGTCGGTGATCTCAATCACGACGCTCTGCAGAACCCGGCGCGCACCGCGGTTGATCGCGACGACCTTACCCGTCAACGGGGCAACCATCATCGCGTCAGGCGCATCCTTATGACAGAACAAAGGAGCGCCGCGCTGAACCTCGTCGCCCTCCTGCACCAGCATCTTGGGTTTCAGGCCAATGTAGTCCGCCCCCAGAACAGCGACCGTTGAGAACTCGGGCCCCGGCTGGATCTTTTGTTCGGGCGCGCCTTCGACCGGCAGATTCAGCCCTTTTTTCAGTTTGAAAGTTTGCATGTTGCTATGGTCTTCCAAGCCTTCTTTCCTGCGCCCCGAGATCCGGGCTATTGCTTTGCTCTGTCGGCGCCCTATCCAGAGACGCAATGCGCCGCGACGCATTCAAGACACCCGTCGCGCGCGCAGGCGCAACTTCAATTCCCGCTCCTTTAAGCAAGCAGCGCTATAAACGCAAACCTGTTACCGCTCAAAAAAGCTTACACGCAACACTTTCGTTGGAATTGCGTCAAAATGCCAGCGAATTTGCCTGTCGCACCAACCTGACATCCAGTGTAATCAACCGGCATGAACACCGATGACCAACTCGAGATTTTTCTCGTCGCCACACCCGGTCTTGAGGCACCTTTGCACGCGGAAGCGCGCGAACGGGGCTTTGCGCAAGCGCGGATCACGCCAGGCGGTGTCACCTGCAGCGGTGATTGGCGCGAAGTTTGGCGTGCAAACCTGCAGCTGCGCGGAGCCAACAAGGTTCTTGTCCGCTTGGGCAGCTTTCCTGCGGTGCATCTGGCGCAGTTGGACAAACGCGCCCGCAAGTTCCCATGGGCCCAGCATCTGCGACCAGATGTGGCGATCAAGGTTGAAGCCAGCAGTCGAAAATCGCGTATTTATCATGCGGGTGCCGCGCGCCAGCGGGTCGAGCGGGCGATTGCGGAAACGCTGGGTGCTTCAATTTCTGCAGATGCGCCGGTCCGGGTGCTGCTGCGAATCGAAAAGGATATCTGCACGTTCTCACTCGATAGCTCGGGCGAGCCGCTGCACAAACGCGGGCACAAAGCTGCCGTCGCGAAGGCTCCAATGCGCGAGACCATGGCGGCAATGTTCCTGCGCGAATGTGGATACGACGGATCAGAGCCCGTGTTAGATCCGATGTGCGGCTCGGGCACCTTCCCGATCGAGGCGGCCGAAATCGCACTGGGTCTGCATCCGGGCCGAACCCGGGCATTCGCGTTCGAAGAACTGGCATCATTCGACCGTGACGTGTGGGCAGAGCTGAAGCGGGCGGCACCGGTACCGACACTGCAGCCTTGTTGTTTCGGGTCCGACCGAAATGCCGGGGCGGTCGAGGCTGCAAACGCAAATGCCGCGCGTGCCGAAGTTGCCGACATCGCGCGCTTTCGCCAACGCGCCATGAGCGACGTCACTCCGCCCGATGGGCCTGTCGGTCTGGTGATCGTAAACCCACCGTACGGCGCGAGGATTGGCGACGAAAAGCGTTTGCGGTCACTCTATGGCATGCTCGGCAAAGTGCTCATGAACCGCTTTTCAGGTTGGCGGATTGGTATCATCACCACCACTCCGGGCCTTGCTCGGGCCACCCGCCTTCCGTTGTTGCCGCCTGGGCCAGTCGTTGATCATGGCGGTACCAAGATCCGGTTATTCCGCACTGATCCATTGCCGTAGCACAAGTTAGAACCGACAAATCCGCTGGGTTTAGGCCGAGCGAACGGCGTCATTGGGCGTTGCAAAAACCCTCTTGCACATCCACCCCCTCGGGTATAGATCACCCGCCACGGTCGGAGTGTAGCTCAGCCTGGTAGAGCACTGTCTTCGGGAGGCAGGGGTCGGAGGTTCGAATCCTCTCACTCCGACCAAAAACGATTTCCAGAGTAATCGAGAAGCTGCCTTTTCCCGGACCCAGAATGTCTGGTGCTAACGCAAGCTCGGCGTAAATCTGCCGTCAAACCGGGCCGCATCGTTCAATCGCCGCCGAAATGCACCGGTTTCAGTGAAACGCGCGTTGTTCAGGGTTTTGGGGATAGTTATACACTAAAGCAAGACATCGGACCTGATTTAACCGCAGAATCACATGGTCCGACTATCCGCAATTGGGGACTGACTTTCGTGAGTTTGAGAAATCCGACCAGTGCAGCGCAGCGCCATGAACTGCGCGACGTTCTGGGGCAAGGCCGTAGTTTTCTGGCGCTTGCCTTTCTGTTTAGTATCTTCGTCAACCTCCTGATGCTGACCGGGCCGCTGTTTATGCTGCAGGTTTATGATCGGGTTTTGGGGTCTCGCTCGGTCGAAACTCTTTTTGCGTTGTTTTTGCTGGTTGCGCTGCTTTACGCCCTGATGGCAATGCTCGACTATGCACGTGGACGTATCGTTGCCCGGTTCGGGGCGCGGTTCCAGTCGTCTCTGGATGAGCGCGTTTTCGAAGGCACAATGCGGCGCGCGTTGTTCCCACAGTTCCGTTCGGCCCCAGCAACCGCCCTGCGCGATCTTGAAGCGATCCGGTCCTTGTGTGCGTCACCCGTCCTGCTTGCGGTCATGGACATGCCCTGGACGCCGCTGTTTATCGCAGCAATTTTTCTGTTCCACCCGCTTTTGGGTTGGCTGGCCGTAGGCGGAGGCACGCTTTTGGTCGTGATTGCACTGCTGAACCAGGCGTTGACGCATCGAAAAGTTGCCGAAGCGCAGAGCGCCTCGGCCAAGGCAAACGCGTTTTCCGAGCACGCGAGGCAGGCGGCCGAGGTCGTGCGCTCGCAGGGTATGCAGGAGGACGTCGCCCAACGTTGGATGAAACAGCGCACCGAAGCTTTGTCGCAGTCGATCTCGGCAAGCGACTGGACGGGCAGCTTCACGTCCTTGACCAAGTCTCTGCGGTTGTTCCTGCAATCTGCGATGCTGGCGCTTGGGGCATTGCTTGTTTTGCGCAATGAGATGACACCTGGCGCGATGATTGCGGGCACGATCCTTCTGGGTCGCGCGCTTGCCCCGGTTGAGATGGCGGTTGGACAGTGGTCGATGGTCGAGCGCGCGCGTACCGCATGGATCAATCTCAACAAGTTTCTGGACGCTACACCACCCGAAACAGCACGCACCAAATTGCCGGTGCCCAAGGCTCATTTGGTGGCGAAGAGCCTGACGGTCATACCGCCGGGGTCCAAGACCCCCACTTTGCGCAACGCGGCGCTGAATCTGGAGCCTGGCAAGGCATTGGGTGTGATCGGCAAAAGCGGCTCAGGGAAGACGACGCTTGCGAAGGCCTTGTTGGGCTTGTGGTCGCCTGCGGCAGGCGAGATCCGCTTGGCATCGGCCACTCTCGACCAATATGATCCTGACGATCTGGGGCGCCACATCGGGTATTTGCCGCAGGAAGTCACGCTGTTTAATGGCACGGTTGCCGAGAATATTGCGCGGATGTCGCAAACGCCTGACCCCGAAGCGGTCGTCGCCGCGGCCAAAACCGCGAATGCACACGAGCTTATTCTGAGTCTCGAGAAAGGTTATGATACCTTTTTGGAGGGCAATGACAGTCAGCTTTCAGGTGGCCAGAAACAACGGATCGCACTTGCGCGTGCACTCTATGGCAGCCCGGTGTTGCTGATTCTGGATGAACCCAATTCGGCCCTCGATGCAGATGGAACGCTGGCGCTCAACACGGCGGTTCGCGAGTTCAAAGCCGCTGGAAAGTCCGTCATCATCATGACGCACAGGCCGCAGGCCATTTCGGAATGTGATGATCTGGTCGTGGTTGAACGGGGCCAGATTGTCAAAGCGGGCAAGCGAGACGAGGTTCTCAGCACCATGGTGCAAAATGCCAATGTCATCAAACGGCATCTCAACAAGGTTGGTGAGTGATGTTCAAGAAGGGTAAACGCGCCGCATGGAGCATTACAGTACCGGCGCTGGTGGGCTTGTCGGCATTGGCAATTCTTGTTCTGGGACTGGGAGTTTGGAGCATCCGGACAGAGCTGGCGGGTGCGATCATTTCTCAGGGGGTGATCGAAGTACAGAACAACCGGCAAGTGATCGAGCATCCAGATGGTGGGGTTGTGGGTGAGATTTTCGTGCGCGATGGCGACGATGTAACACGCGGACAGTTGTTGTTGCGGCTGGATGATACGTTCCTTGCGTCTGAGAAGACGATTGTGGAATCGCAACTATTTGAGCTTCTGGCCCGCAAAACGCGGCTGGAAGCAGAGCGGGATGGCGCAGATGCTGCTGAGTTAGAGAAGCGCCTTCAGGACCTGCGCTTGGAAGAGCAGATCGCCGATGATCTGTTGGCTGGCCAGCAGCGCCTGTTTGACGCGCGTCTGGACACGCTGACGCAGCAGGTCGAGCAACTTGGCAAACAAAAAAGTCAGATCGAAGATGAGATTAAGGGTATCGAAGCACAGCTGACGGCGCTGCGGACTCAGGTTGATCTGATAACGCAGGAACTGGAGGATCAGGAAGGGCTGTTGCAACGCGGGCTGACGCAAGCCAGCCGGGTCTCGGCCCTCCAGCGGGAGGAGGCTGATCTGAATGGCCAGATCGGTCGGCTGGAATCCACAATCGCGCGCCTGAATGGCCAGATATCCACGACCGAAATCCAGATTGTTCAGCTGAATGCGACCCGCCGCGAAGAGGCCATTGCCGAACTGCGCGATGTCCAGTCGCGGGTCGTTGAGTTGGCCGAACGGCGTTTGTCGCTGAAAGAGCGGCTCTCACGTCTCGATATCCGAGCGCCCGTGGCTGGCAGCGTCTACGATAGTCAGGTCTTTGCCATCCAATCTGTCATACAGCCTGCCGAGCCCATGATGTACGTGGTTCCGAAAGATACACCATTGCTGGTGGCGGCACGTGTTGATGCTCTGCATGTTGACCAATTGCACAGAGGACAGGAGGTCGCGCTGCGCTTCCCTGCATTCAACCAGCGCGAAACGCCGGAGCTTGATGGGCATGTCATCAACGTTTCGGCCGATACGTTCACGGACGAGACCACAGGCTTTACGTTCTATCGTGCCGAGGTCGAGCCCGATGAAGGACAACTTGAGCGTCTGAACGGTCAGGAGTTGCTTCCGGGCATGCCGGTCGAGGCGATGATCAAAACTGATGAGCGCACACCGCTATCCTATCTGGTCAAACCGTTGGCGGATTACTTCTATCGTGCGTTCAGAGAATAGTGGGTCAGGCAGGCTCGATGTTGCCCAGTAGAATGGATGTCATGTCGACAGAGAAGTCTCCGTCAATAATCGTGATGTCTGCGCCAGTTTCATAGCTGACAGCATTTCGGGTGATCCCGGACATATCCGCATTTGCGTCTAAAAACACCCATTTTGCCTCATGCGGTGTGGGCAGCCCCACAGCGTTTTGAAGGATCGCCAACGCATCCAGCGCTGTGACAGCCCCGTCTTGCGTTATATCTGCCGCGATCAGGTTTTCTGGTGTGGCGCCCCCCCAGGTCGGATCCAGGCCGACGGCGATGCGCAGGACCTGAAGCGCATCCAGCGCGGTGACCTCGGTGCTCGCGTTTGAGTAGGTTTTTACAATATCCAGATGACCCGAAAACGATCCATCTGGCACGTCTAGGTCAAACAATCCCAGACCATCCGCCTGCGCTGCGATCGTGGCCCCTCCATCTGGTGTAAAGCGGATTTCGGCATCACTCAAAGCGGTATTCGCGGTGCCAGTGCCAATCGTGATCGGTCCCGTGACGCCGTCAGATGCGTTATTGTCAGGGCCCGCGCCAAGATCGGTTGGGATGTGATCTGCGCCGCCGAACCCGACCCCAAAGATATCTGCGCTGCTCAACGGTGTGCCCTGCGCCGAGGTGACCTCGATGGTTTCGTCCCGGTAAGCAATGCGTGCACCCTGTGCCGTTGTCGAAAAGTCGAGCTGCGCGGGGGTGCGTAGAAATGGAAAGTCGGACAGGTCAAGCCGATCAATTCCCGCCTCGAAGTCCGTAATTGTGGTGGCACCACTGCTTTCGCGCAGCACAAAGACGTCAGCACCCGCTCCGCCAGTCATGGTTGTCGCGCTTGTGCCCGTAATCAGGATGTCGTCCCCTGCCCTGCCGAACAGCTGGCTGTCCAGAATACCCCCTTTCAGCATGTCGTCGCCTGACGTGCCGCTGACCACACCAAAGCCTTGTGCTACGACCCCGAGGTCGGCAACCGAAACGCCAAGTTGCGTCAGACCCGCATCCTGTTGTGAGGCGGCAAATATCTGCAACTTATCGCCGATATGTGCCACGCTCAGCTTCTCGACATTTTGCAGCCCGCTTGCCGTTGTATCTTCGAAGCTATCCATATGAATGAGCTGTCCATCCGGTGTCATCGTGAACAGGGTGACACCGTCATCAGCACCCCCGGCGATGACAAAAACCCGCCCGCCAACCTCTATGAGCGAAATATCCTGCACCGATTGGAACCGCGTGTGCAGCGTGTCCAGAACATGATCGGTTGCGCGCAACGCTCCATCGCTCGTGACCGTCATGACGCTCAGGGAATTGCTGTCTGCGCCCGCGACGACCGCCCAAGATTTTCCATACGCTGCTACGGTTTCGATATCGGTCGGTGCTCCGATCCCCAGCGTTTGCAGGTTGGTCGCCCCATCGGTCAGGGTCAAAGCGCCGGTGTCCTTATCCAGCGCAAAGCTGCTGATCGTGCTGCTTGCGGTAGCAGCGGTAATTACGTATCGGTTGCCGCCCGAATTGATTGCCTGCATCGCGTCGGCGCGCCCTGTGGTCAGGTTCGTTAAACTTAAAGAACCGTCTGCGGCGATCAGATAAGTGCCCAGCATGTCCGTGTCCGTATGAGCAACGGTCAGAAAATGGTTATCCCCGATTGCAGATTGCGCAATGGAAGAGATGCCGCCGCCACCTGAAAGCCCGTTTGTTTCCTGCAATGTCCCGATGGTGCCGTCAGTGTTCAGATCATAGCCAACCAAGCCGTCGGCGGTGTCCACATCCAGCACTAACCGTATCTCGGCACCAAGGGTCGCAATAGCGCCGCTGCGTCCGACCTGCTGCGCGATCGAGGCCTCAAAATAGTGCTGATCCTGTAGAACCGGGGCACCGCCTTCTGTCAGTCGCCACGAGACGACACCGCCCTGCAATCCGGTCGTGCTGTAGAGATACGTTTCCCCGTTAAACGTTTTTAAAGCCAGATCACCGATACCTGAATCGAGCGCTGCGGTCCCCGTTGCAACCACTCTGTCGAACTGAAGCATCATCGTTATTTGCCCTCAATGCCAGCATTGGCACTGCGATCAAAATGACCCGAAGCACCGGTTCAAAACCAGAACAGGAATGTGGTGAAAACAAGGACTTCAGTTTCAGTTTTATGCAAGTTTTCCGGGTCATCCGGAATTCAAAGAACCATGGCGGGTTGCCATCTGTCGCCCGACAGAACCGGACCATCGATTGTGAGGATAAGATGACCAAAGAGACCGATTCGACCGACTTCCAAACCTCTCGGGTGCGTCGCAGTAAGGCGCTGGCGTGGATTGAGAAGAAGCTCAAGCGGAGTGCCGGGCGCGGAGTGCTAGGGGGGCTTGGTACGGCGCTGATGGCGTTGCCCGCACTAGCCGAAGCAACAGATGACATGCTCGCGTCGTTTCAGTTCGCAGAGGCCATTGCAGGTGTCAGATCGGTCGCACTGCTGCCAAATGGCGATGTGCAACTGAAGATGACGGACGGGCGAACCGTTATCGTAGATGCCAAGAACGTTCAGGTGCTCGAGAACGGTTCGATCATGATCGAAGATCAAGCTGCTATGGAGATTGCGCAGTTTGCTGCCGCCGAAATAGCAGCTGTTGGTGCAGCAGGCGGCGGGATCAGCGGGGCCGGCCTCGCGTTGGGCGGTCTCGGTCTTGCCGGTGCCGCTGCCGCTGCCGGAGGGGGTGGCGGCGGCGGAGGCGACGATGAGGATGATGATTCTGACACACCTTCGAGCCCGCGTCCCCCAAGCCTCAATCTCGCTGAATTGCAGTCAAATGCACTGAACAACAACAGTACAAAGATCGCCACTCCGGATGACACCGCGTCCGTAGAGGTGATAATCGGTTCGCTAACCAAAACAGCCATCCCCGCGGCAGACGGCAGTTGGAGCGTGTCGCTGACCCAGGCAGAGGCACAGGGTTTGGCGCAAGGGGTCACGGATGTAACCGTCCGTCACCTGGACGTTGCTGGAACCGAGTTGTCGAGCGGCACCGCACGGTTCGACGTGGACACCGTGCCACCAACGCTGTCGATTGATGCATTTTCACATGGCGCGGTTCTGAATGCGGCAGAACAAGCGACGGACCTGGCCATCTCTGGTGCCACCACCGCCGAAGACGGGCAACTTGTAACAGTTTCGGTGAATGGTCAGGACTATTTGGGTACGGTCGCGAATGGCGGTTGGAGCGTTTCGGTGCCGGCCGCTGATCTGGTCGGCCTTTCAGATGCATCGACCATATCGGTGACGGCCAATGTCTCTGACCGCGCGGGAAATCCGGCTTCTGAGGCAAACGGCAGTTTTGTCACCGATTTCGATGCACCTACACTGACGCTGGATCCTATTGCAGGAGGTTCGATTGATCTGATTGATGTCAGTAGCGATTTGATCCTAACGGGTGCGTCAAACGCTGAAGACGGTCAACTTGTGACGGTAAGTTTCAATGGCGAAAGCTATTATGGCGCTGTATCTGTTGGCCTCTGGAGCGTGACAATTCCAAACGCGGATCTGGGCGACCTAACGACAGGTACACCGGTATCGATCTCGGCCGATGTCAGCGACAGCGCTGGAAATCCGGCATCTCAGGTCTTGGCGTCAGTGCCGGTTGACCTCACGGGGCCGTCCATTGCCATCGATCCACTAACCGTCGGAGGCGTATTGAACGCGTCGGAGATGGGTGCTGATCTCGTGGTCAATGGTACTGTCGGAAATGTCCCGGATGGTCAAACAGTCACCGTCACGTTGGACGGGCAGACTTATACCGGAACCGTGTCTGGCGGCACGTGGTCCGTAACTATCCCCAGCGCCGATCTTGGTGATTTGTCAGAGGGCGGAACCTTCGCAGTCGCTGCCGATGTCAGCGACGCTGATGGCTTGAACGCACCACAGGCCGAAGTCGCGCTGAGTAAGGATACGGTGTCACCCACGATCAGCATCGATACGTTTTCCGCGGGTGCCGTGATGAATGCCAGTGAGCGAGGCTCGGATCTTGTAATCACAGGCACGACCTCAGCCGAGGATGGCCAAGTCGTGACACTAACATTTGAGGGGCAGCCCTACTCGGCGACGGTATCGGGCGGAGCTTGGAACGTCACGATCCCAGCCGCAGATCTTGTCACGCTGTCGGATGGCGCGACGGTTAATGTGACGGCAACGGTCGCGGATGCGGCGGGTAACACCGCGCTTCCTGCGGTTGATGGTTTTGGCACGGATTTTTCGGCACCTTCACTTTCTATCTCGGCGCTTTCCTCGGGCTCTGTGCTGAACACTGCAGAACAGGCGACTGGCTTAACGGTTTCGGGCACTTCGGATGCCGTTGATGGCTCTCAGGTCTCGCTCGAAATCCGTCGTCCGGATGGTTCGGTCGAGGTCAGCGGTACCGCAACCGTGAATAGCAACACCTGGAGCTTTGTTGTCCCAGCGAACGATCTGAGCGGTCTGGAGGACGGTGAGACTTATCAGGTTCATGCCACTGTCACAGATGCGGCAGGCAACGGTGCTGATGCAAACACCAGTTTTGATACGGATCTGAGCGCGCCTTCGCTCTCGATTGATGCGCTACCCGTTGGAAGCGTTCTTGATATAATGGAACAAGGCGCGGACCTACGGGTCTCGGGCACGACCAACGCAGAAGACGGTCTAATGGTCACCGTCGGCCTGAATGGTCAAAACTATTCTGCCACTGTCGCCAATGGTACTTGGGTGGCTACTATACCAACTGCCGACTTGGCAGCCTTGGCGGATGTGACGGACTTCCCGGTGACAGCGTCAGTCGCGGATGCCGCCGGTAACGCTGCAGCAGATTCAACAACACTAACAACTGATTTTCGCCCGATACTGACTATTTCAAGTGTTGGAAACAACGATGCTGTCGCGTTAACTGATTTACAGAGTGGTGGGGTCACCGTCAGCGGCCATTCCGTTGGTTTGAGCGCAGGCCAAGCGGTAGATATTGCGCTGAACGGCGCATCGGTCGGAAATGCAACCGTAACTGCCGATGGTAGCTGGTCGCTGAACGTCCCAGCCTCGGAGTTTTTGGCAGCTGAGGCTGGTGAAAGCCTGGGTTTTGAAGCGCAGGCTTCGGTGGGTTCTGGGCAGAATCCAATACCGGCGACGGAACAAGCCATCGTACATGTGCCGGCCGCATACACGATATCCGCGGCGGGGCGCAGCGGATCGACGTTGACTTTCGAGGTGTATGCTGACCCCGATCGCGACGTTTCAGGCGGACTGGGATTTACCGCCGACCTGGGTTTTGACCCTTCCGTCGCCACATACGACGTCAACTCGGAAGTCGAGAATGATGATTTTAACTTTTTCTTATCGAACCCTCAGAGCGCATCCGCAATCAGTTTCGCCGGCGCAGCAACCAGCTTTGGTGACCTGACGCAGCCCATCATCACTTTCACGATGACCGTGCAGGACCCGTTGCAACCGATCATCTTGTCTTTGGTAACGCCGGATGGCGGCCCGTCCCAATTGCATCTTGGAACTGATGGCGCAGACACGCTTACCGATAGCAGTCTTGATGACAGCATAAGAGGTGGCGCAGGGGACGACGCTATCGATCTGTCAGGCGCGGGCCGCGATGTCGTGATCTTTGAGGCAGATCCAACAGCCAATGGAACTGATACGATCACCGGTTTTAACCTGGGGTCCGCATCCGCAATCGCTGATGCATTCATGTTCTCAGGACTCAACCCCGCAAATCTGCGGGGGGCTGGTACGGGTGTCGAAGCCCTGAACCAAGGCGACGTTATCGGGCAAAACACAGGATTTATCGGATTGCAGACCACGCTTTCGGATCTCGACACCGGCACGATTGCGACTGCGGCGGAAACCCTGCTCGGAGCACAGGCTGGCGACGAAGTCTATATGCTCGCAACGGATGGTGCTGACAGTCTTCTGGTCAAAATCGACTACACCGCTTCCAACGATGCGACCGTTGAATCATTGGCACAATTTGAGGGCCTCTCCGACCTGAGCGGGTTTGATGCAGACAATATCCTGCTGACCGACCCAACCGGCGCAAGCGCTTGATCGCTACCCAACCCATACGGATGAGCAAATCATGACACCTAATGGCTTCGTCCCCGTCACGTCGAAACGGCATCACAATCGGTATTGGCGACGCTTCGCATCGTATGAATTTGCAGCCAAATGGACCGCCTGCGCAGTCGTATGCAGCGAGATAACCGAAGTGGCTGCCGTATTCCCCATTCTGTTTCAGCAAACGGAGCGCGGTGTCGAACCTGTGGCTTTGCTTTCTATGTCTACAAAACTTTGTTCACCCTTTGTCGCCGCGGATGGGCGATGGTTGGCGCGCTACATTCCCTCGGCTCTTAGGGGTTTTCCCTTCAAGGCTGAGCGTGTGAACGACAAACAGTATCGTCTCTTGGTGCATGAGGGTTCTGGATCGGTCACAAGTGACCCCAACGACATACCTTTCTTCATAAATCACACCGATCTGTCGCCTGAATTGCATGACTTGCTAGCTTTTCTCCGCGCACGTGAAGCCGCCGCGGATGAAACCAGAGAGATATGCGCTCAGATGCAATCTCTCGGTCTGTTTGCAGAATTTTCGATTGAAGATAACTCCATTTCACCACCAAACCTTCTGATGATCGACCCGGATAAGCTCGGCGATTGTTTTGACGGGCCGCACAAAGCAGCCATCCCGAATCGTGCGCTGAAGCTGATCCATGCCCATCAGATTTCGCTTTCGCACTGTGACTGGTTGTCAGGCCTCCAGCGCCAACAGCAGGTACGTACCCTTGAAGCCTCTGGAGAATTGAGGGGCTTCATTTCTGCAATTGGACAGCAACTCAAGTGTTCGCAACAGGTCGATCAGGTGACATATGCGTTGGGATAAGTTCGGCTTCAGGTACATCAGCCTACTGGCTTTCCTATTCGTCGCTGCGGCTTGCACCCAGCCGCCTGACTTGGCGCCGGTTTCCAGATCATTCAGCGACGGATCGGTCGGCGCTGGCGCACGGACGCCGTCGACTGTTCTGATGCAAAGTGATTTCGGAAAACGCGTTCGCCGCGCTGTACAAAACAACCCCATACAGTCGCAAAGCGCATCGCTCCGAAGTATCGCAGAAGCTGATAGGGACGCCGCCCGTGGGGAATTTCTGCCGCAGGTATCCCTGGGATTAAACGCGCGAACCGAGCACAATCGCAGTGGAACCGACGACTTCACTCCCTATCTTCGCGTATCGCAACTTATCTACGACGGAGGTGTTGCTACCAATTCCTTGGCAGCCGCGCAGGCACGTGTGTTGGAAAGCTTGGGAGATCAACTGCAAACCACGTCTGCCACCGCCATGGCCGCGATCGAAGTCTATGTTGCGCTGGCCGATCAACGCAAAATCCAGGAGATCGCGCGGCAAAACGTGGAGGTACATGAAGAAGTAGAGCAGCAGATTTTCGATCGCCTGCAAACCGGTGTCGGATCGCAGGCGGATGTCTTGATGGCGAGGTCACGTGCGGCCGACGCCCGCACACGGCTTGCCGAAGCCAAATCCAGAACGGACCGCGCAGAGGCTCGGTTCCGCGAGGTTTTTGGGGCGCCCGCCGGGACGCTTGAGCCTGCCGTACCCGCCCCACAGCTTGGCCTCAGCGATGCGCAGATTGTAATGGACAGCCCGTCGGTACGGCGCGTGGACGCAGCTTTGGTTGCTGCACGCGCTGACTGGGCGGCCGCTCAAGCAAGACGCAAGCCGGATGTCAGGCTTGCAGCCTTTGCCAATCATGATGATTTTGATGATACCGATTTCGGCCTCGATGTTTCGGTCAACTATGAGCTCGACAGTTCGGGTCAACGCCGCGCGGCCATCACAGCGGCACAGGGAAGAGTCACACAGATCGAGGCGGAGCGAGAAACCCTGATCCGCGAAGTTGGGCGCGAGTTGGCCTTCATTCGGTCCGATCAAAAGGCCGGTGCCGATCGGTTGCGCGAGGCGCGGCTCGCCGCGCAAATCAATGCTGAGAGCGTCGCTGCTGCGCGCGCTCAGTACACCATTGGGCGTCGGAGCCTGATCGAAATTCTGGATGCACAGCGCGATTATGTGAATGCGCAGGAACGGCTGATCTTCGCTGAGCAGAGTTTTTTCCTGACCAACTACGCAGTGCTGAGTCTTACGGGAGACATTCTGGATCTTCTCGATCTTGGCCTCGCAGGACGGAGCGCGCTACCATGAGCGATCAAACAAGACCTTTTCGAGGGTTGGAAGCCTGCCTTCTGAACGTCGCCGCGACGCTTGAATGCACGATGACGACTGCAAATCTGGACGCAATCCGATCCGGCGCTGAGGGTTACCTGACAATTCCCGATGCCATCTTAGCCGCGCGCCAGGCGGGATTGCAGGTCGGTTTTGGAAAAATGCAGCTTCGCCGTTTCGACGCGACCCTCTGCCCCGCCATACTGTTGCTCGAAGATAATCGTGCGGTGGTCTATCATGGGCGTTCGGATAGCGGAGGCATCCTGATTTTTGACCCGGACTTGGGCGATGGCGTCGGCGAAGTTGCCCAGCACGCCGTTGCCGAGACCTACTCGGGCTATGCAATTCTTTTGCGTCGTGAGCACACAGGCAGCCAGACGTCCGACGATGCAATCGAAGGCAAACACTGGTTCTGGTCGGCCCTTTCTGCAAGTCGCTGGATTTACGCACAAGTCGGGATGGCGGCGGCACTTGCGAACATTCTGGGGCTGTCTACATCTGTGTTCATCATGGTCGTCTATGACCGGGTCTTGCCAAGCGAGGCAACGGCTTCGCTGGTGGCGTTGACCTGCGGGGTGGGGCTGGCATTGCTTTTCGACTTTGCGTTGAAGCTCTTGCGCGCAGGCTTCATCGATCGCGCCGGGGAACGGGCCGACTTGCTTATGGGGTGCAGGATTTTTGACCAGTTGATGAATATGCGGTTGGCCGATCGCTCGGGATCAACTGGCGCCACCAGCAGCACGGTACGTGAGTTCGAAACGCTGCGGGAGTTTTTTACTTCAGCAACCTTGGTGGCGCTCGTCGACCTGCCGTTTATTGCGGTTTTCATTTTCACCATATACTTAGTCGGCGGTCCGTTAGCCGCGATCCCGGCTTTGGCTATCCCGATCGTGTTGCTGACAGGGTTGGCGATACAGCCTTTTTTGTCGAGGCTCACGCGGCAGAGTTTCTCTGATGGCCAATCGAAACAAGCTGTTCTTGTCGAGGCTCTGACCGGTCTTGAAACCATCAAAACCACTGCGGCATCGCGACAGATGAAATCCCGCTGGCAAGATGCGCTGAAGCGACAATCAAACCATGGATCGCGGAGTCGCGCGATCACTCAATTCGCGCTGAACCTGACCGGGTTCACGCAACAGGCGGCGCAAGTTTTGGTGGTATTTTTTGGTGTGTTCCTGATCGCTGATGGTCAGACAAGTATGGGCGCACTTGTCGCATCCGTCATGTTGACGGGGCGTGCTCTCGCGCCGCTGGGACAACTCGCGCAAACGCTGACACGGGTAAATCAGGCCCGTACTGCATACCGGAATCTTGATGCGTTGATGCGGTCTGAAAGCGAACGGCCAGATGGCAGGAATTGGATCAGCCGGACCAAGTTCAAAGGCCACATCCGTTTCAATAATGTCTATTTTGCATATCCCGACCAAACGGAAGACGCGTTGAAGGGCGTATCTTTCACGATCGAGGCGGGTGAAAAGGTCGCCATTCTCGGGCAGGTCGGCTCGGGCAAAAGCACGATTACGCGATTGATGCTAGGCCTTTATCAGCCGCGGGTAGGCTCAGTGATGCTGGATGGGTTGGATATCCGTCAAATTGATCCCGGCGATCTGCGGCGAAACATTGGGGCGGTCTTGCAGGATGTCTGGCTATTTTCGGGCTCGTTGCGGGACAACATTGCCAGCGGCAGCATCCATGCGCGCGACGAGGATTTGATCCGTGCGGGAAAGTTGGCAGGCGTAGAGGATTTCGTGTCCCGACACTCCAGAGGGTACGATCTGCAAGTGACAGAACGCGGCGAAGGATTGTCAGGCGGGCAGCGACAGGCCACCGCACTTGCCCGTGCGCTTGTCGGGCGTCCGCCCGTGCTGCTGCTGGATGAACCCACAAGTGCGATGGACGTCAAATCCGAGGCTGGAATCATCCGGCGTCTGAAGGCTGCAACTCAGCAAGAAACGATGATCGTTGTTACCCATCGCCCCAGCTTGCTGGAACTCGTCGATAGGGTGATCGTAATCGAAAATGGGCAGGTCGGTATGGATGGGCCAAAGAGCATTCTGACCCAGCATATCAGCAAAACCGGGAGACACCTGAATGTCGCGGTATCCTGATCTTGAGCAAATTGCACGCGAGATGCAGGGAAGATCTTCCTTACGCGGGTCGCTTCTCTTGGTGTTGATTTTGCTGTGTATGGTCAGCGCCATCTCGTGGGCCTATTTCACCGAACTGGACGATGTTGTTCGGGCGGACGGTCGGATCGTGCCTTCCAGCGACGTGCAGGTGATTGAAGCAACTGAATCCGGTGTGATGCACGCATTGCATGTTCAAGAAGGCGTCGTCGTGGAGGCGGGCACCCTGTTGATGGAACTCGACACCAATCAGATCAATCGTGAGCTGAGCCAAGAACAACAGCGGGCTTACGGTTTGATGGCGCGTGCGCAACGGCTTCAGGCCGAGATCGATGGAACTGCTCTTGAGTTTGATTCAATACTGCTAAGCGGGGCACCGGGTGTGGTTCGTTCGGAAACCGCGTTGTATCAGGGGCGACAAGCCGAGCTCGAAGCTGAAATCGCAATCCTGCACCGACAACGCGAGCAAAGGCAGCGAGAATATGAAGAGGGTCTGGTTGATCAGATCACAGCGGTGGAAACCCTGTCTGTCCTCGCCGAGGAGCGATCTATGATAGCCCCCCTTGTCGAGCAGCGCATGGAACCGGTTACCACCCTGCTCGCTTTGCGCCGCAGCGAAGCTGAATGGAAAGGCCGCAAAGTTCGCGCCGAAGCAGTGATTGGCAGACTGAAGACCAGTCTTGATGAAATGGATGATAAGGTGAAAGCAGCGCGCAACCGCTTCCGAAGCGCTGCTTTGACTGACCTGGCGCTGGTCACCGCAGAGCTTGCCGCGTTACAACCAGCGTTGCCCGCCTTGCGCGACCGCGTCGCACGCGCGCAGATACGCGCTCCGGTCCGTGGCATCGTGAACCGCATTCATCGTACCACGATAGGTGGGCTGGCAAGAGGCGGCGAAGAACTGATCGAGCTGGTGCCGCTGGACGAGCGTTTATTGGTAGAGGCGTATGTCAAGCCAGGTGATATCGCTTTTTTGCACCCGGGCCAGCTGGTAAAAATCAAGATTACCGCGTATGATTTTTCGCGCTACGGTGGCCTGAACGGCGAGATTGTGCGCATCGGGGCAGATACGATCACCCGATCAGAACGCAACGAGGAAGAAGTATTCGTTGTTGAGATTGAAACCATGGACACCATGCTCGATGCCGGAGGTGTCGCGGTCGAAATCATCCCCGGTATGGTTGCCGAAGTTGATATCCTGTCAGGCAAGAAATCGGTGCTGGACTATCTGATCCGACCCGTCCTCAAAGTGAAAGAGCAAGCGCTGCGTGAGTAGGCTGAAGGCGCAGCGGATCTACAACATGGGTGTTCCGTCGATCTAAAAATCTAATTCAGCGCCAGCTGACGTCGCCCAGAAAGATGTATCCGGCACCGTATATTGTCTTGATGAGTCGCGGTTTTTTGGGATCTTCGCCTAGCTTTGTCCGCAAGCGCGAAATCCGGACATCCATTGCACGATCAAAGCTGTCACCAGCTCCGCCGCCCAGCATCTCTTGCATCCGGGCACGGTTAATCAAGCGCTTCGGGCTCTCCAAGAACAGGCGCAGAACTTCGCCTTCAGCATGGCTGAAAGGGGTTTCTACGCCCTTTGCGTCAATCAGAACATATCGGTCGAACTGGGCGGTCCAGCCGTTGAACTCTGCGACCTCTGCGCTCTGAACCGCGGGACCCGAAGACCTCAGGCGTGCGCGGATGCGCGCGATCACCTCGGCGGGATCGAAGGGTTTGGTGATATAGTCATCCGCCCCGAGCTCAAGCCCGGTTACGCGGTCCTGAACTTGCGCACGTCCAGAGATGATGATCACTGCTGCGCCTTGTTCCAGTGCCAGCCGATGCACCAATGCCAGCCCGTCGGTATCAGGCAGCGACAAATCCACCAAACACACATCTGGCGTGACACGCTTGAGTGCCGCCTCAAATTCGCGCGCTCGGGCATAGCTTTGGGTGCGGAATCCTGCTTCTTCCAGCGCGTCGGTTAGGATGCGCCGAATTTCCGGCTCATCATCCAGGATGGTGACCAAAGGGTTCGTCATCTAAGCGGCCTCGGCGCGGATCAGTGCGGACAATTGCGTTTGGGTAAATGGTTTGCGCAGGACAGGTGCGCGGGTCAATGCCTGATCGTGCAGCGGATCAGAATGCGGTAGGGACGTCATCAGGATGCAGGGTAACGCGCCATTGATCCGGTCCACAAGATCAATACCGGTGCCCTGCCCCTCGAGTCGAATGTCGCTTACCACAAGTGAGATATCGTCGATCTCTTCAATCAACTCAAACGCCTCATCAACCGAGCTTGCCTCGATCACCGAACACCCCAGCTCGACCAGCATGTCGCGACACTGATCGCGCAGGTCGTCGTTGTCCTCGACCAGAAGCACAAAGCCGGATCGCGCAGGTGCCGCAGGCCGATAGGGTAAGCGCATGACGACAGATGCACCGGAAGGCGTGTTGCGGAGACTCAGGTCTCCGCCGGCGAGTTTCACTGTGTCGTAAACCATAGGCAGACCCAGCCCCGATCCATCACTGCCCTTGGTCGTAAAAAACGGGTTCAGCGCATTGTCCAGCGCCTCTGACGAAAAGCCAGGCCCCGTGTCTGACACCGTGATTTCGGCCCAGATCGTTCCAATAGCATGAGCACTAATGGTGATCTGCCCCGAGCTACCGCAGGCGTCACGCGCATTAAGCACGAGGTTCAGCAACGCATCCTGTACCATCCCCGGATCAAGCATCAACGGCACATCAGGCAGTGTGTTCACGACCGACAGCCCCATGCCACGCGGCAAGGATGGCGTCGCCAAAACCCGCAGGTCTTCAAGCAACCCGCGCATGTCGGTGGCCTTGGGCTGCGGCGTTCGATTGCCGGTCATATCGGCGATCCGGTTGAGTAGTTGGCCACCGCGGCGCGCGGTAGACTGCGTGGCCGCCACGAGCTTATGGGCCTCTTCGGACAGGTCCATCCTGGCCAGCCGCGATTGCATCCCAAGAATGATCGTCAGAAGGTTCGAGAAATCATGCGCCAGCCCACTTGTCATCTGCGCCGCCATGGCGCGGCGGCGGGTCTGCTGCAGGGCGACGCGGGCCTGAGTTTCCTCGGTGATATCCACTGACATGACATAGACCCCGCCCGCCTGATCCGGCGTAAATGACACCCGAATGCGCCGGGCATCCTGATCTTCGGTGAATTCGAATACCGAAGGCTGGCCGCCATAGGCCTTTTCCAGGTGCGGTTTGACCCGGTCATAGGCCGTTGTACCGAGTGCTTCGGATATATGGCGACCCAGAATTTCCGATGGCCGACCCGGCATGACCGAACTGAGCCGACGGTTGGAATAGTCATACCGCTGGTTTGCATCGAGATGGGCGATATGCGCAGGCATCATCTCGGTCGTCATGCGGGTCCGCGCTTCAATCTCGGTCAGCTGGCGCTTGGCCTCTTCCAAAGCGGTAATCGTGGCCGCCAGTTTGCGGTTGGTGGCCGAAAGCTCTTCGGCGTGGCTCAGAAGTTGTCCTGACAGTTCCTCTGACCGCGCGCGCAGCAAATCTTCGACCTGCCGCGTTCGGGTGATGTCGGTATAAACGGCCACCCAGCCCCCATTGGGCAGCGGCGCACCCTCGATCGAGATGACCTGACCATTGGGACGAACGCGTTCCATGTAGTGGGGCTCAAAGGCAAGCGCCTGCGCGACACGAGTTTCAACCATCTCGGCAACGTCCCCATCGATGCCATATTCGCCGCGACTGGCAAGAAAATGGATCGTGTCGTGGAACAAGGCTCCAGGCTGGACAAGCTCTTCGGGCAGGTCAAACATCTCTTGAAAGCGAAGATTGCTAAGCACGAGACGCAGCTTGCTGTCATAGATCGAGAGCGCCTGGCCTATGAGGTTCAGGCCAGAAGTCGTCATCGCCTTTATGCGTTGTTCGGTGATCTCCAATTGCGTCCTCCCCTGCGCCTAGGGGTATCACCAGATCAAGCGCAGGTGTAGGGTCATGTCGAGCCGTGTAGCGGTTGGTTATGCGCGGCGCGATAGGCCTGTACATAACCGCGCGCGACTGAGCGGACCGCAGTTCCGATTTGTGAATAGGCTTCATCTGGAAGGTTTGCGAAAGACACGCGGGCCGACCAGCCGGGGGCATCAAACCCGCTGCCATTCAACAGGACGATCCCGTAATCCTCGGCCAGTTTGAACGCGATATCCAGCGGATGGACATTTTGCTTGATCCAACGCACCACATCCTCGCCCACGTATTTGCGCAACCAGAATTCGAAATCGATGATGCCATAATAGGCGTCATAGTGTTCGCCGGTTTGAACCTCGATCCCCATCGCTTCGGTCAGCAGTTTGAATCTGCGGTGGACCAGCTCGATGCAGGCAGTCTGGTAGGCTTTCTTTGTGTCAACAAGCTCGCACAGTGAAAACAGCGTCATCATAACCTGTTGTGGTAAAGACAGCCCGGCCGTGTGATTCAGCGCCACATCGCGGCTGTCCGCGACCAAACGGTCAATGAAACGAATATCGCGTGGCGTCAGACTGAGCGTGCCATAGCGTTTATCCAGCTTCTGTTTGATGTCGTCGGGGTGGTCGGCCAGCTTAAGGTCAAAGATGTTGTCTTGCGCAACGGCGATGATACCTAGACGCCAGCCGGTGCAGCCGAAGTATTTTGAATAAGAGTAAACTCCGATCGTATTGCGCGGCAAATGACCCATAACAGAGGTGAAGTCATGCACGAACGTGCCATAGACATCGTCAGTTAGAACAATCAGGTCGGGTCGATGGTTTTCGACCAGATCAGCCAGCTTGCGCAGCGACCCCGTACTGAGGGCGACCGAAGAAGGGTTGCCGGGATTAACGAGGAAAAAGGCCTTCACCTTAGGGTCTTTCAGCTTCTCCAGGGCGGCGTCCGTCAGCTGAAAGCCGTCTTCTTCGTCGGTTTCGACATGCACGGATTCCAGCGCGTAGTCTTCCAAATCTGGCATCTCAAGATAGGGCGTGAAGATCGGAGTGCAGAGCGCAATAGTGTCCCCGGCATTCAGCAAACGGTTCGCTTTCAGCGTTTTGAAGATATAGCACATCGCGGCTGTCCCCCCTTCAACCGCGAAGAGATCGAACTGCGCGTCGGGCCGCTGGCCTGCGCACATGGCCCACATCAGGTATTCATGCGCGATAATCGCGTTGTGTTTCAGGATGCGATCGGGAACCGGATAGTTGTCGCCGATAATGGAATCCGTCAGCTCGTGAACAAACTCGTCCGCTTCGAACTCAAAGGCCGAAATGGCATGTGCCACAACATCTACCAACGTGTCGACGCCCGGCATGTCGGCATTTTTTGCGGCCCAATCCTGTAACCGATCATGGGCACCGTTCATGGCGGGCATACCGCCTAGTCCGGCGGGATGATTCATCACACGTTTGGACTCGGTCACAGCAAACTGGCCTAGGGCAAAAAACGCTTCGCGCGGGCGTGTGGCGACCCAGTTGGGGTTGCCGCGACCAGCGTTCAGAAAGGCGCTGTTGGCCTTGCGCGCTTCGGCTGAGGCCAGCTGGATCAGCTCATCCTTGATCTGAAACGGGCTGAGCGCTTCGTAATCGTGCAGCGTGACTCTATCCATGGATCGAACCTTTCAAAATCAGCTTAGGATCAAGACGACGACCATCCCGAAGATGGTCAGCAATGTGTTGCCGATGGCATAGGGCATGCCATAGCCAAGCGCGGGAATGCGGCTTTGGGCAGCTTCCTGGATCATGCCCAAGGCTGCGGTGGTCGTGCGTGCCCCTGCACAGGCTCCGAACAGGATGGCGGGGTGGAACTTGAATACGTAGTGCCCGACATAAACCGAAAAGATCATTGGCAGCGACGTGGCGACGATGCCCCATAACAACAACGCGATACCAGCCTGCTGTAGGCCGGCGACAAAGCCTGGTCCCGCCGTGATCCCGATTACGGCGATGAAGACATTCAGACCCAGTGTGTTCATCAACCACAATGCAGGCCCCGGAATGCGGCCAAATGTGGGGTGCACCGTGCGCAGCCAGCCCAGCACCAGACCCGCGAGCAGCGCGCCGCCGGTCGTGGACAGGCTGATGGGGAAACCGCCGATCATGATCGCGAGTGTACCGATGATGCCACCGATGAAGATGCCCCAGCCCACAAACGCAAGATCGGTTGTGTCGACGGGTCGATCCGCATATCCGATTTTTTCAATGGCAGCCTCGACATGGCGCTTGCTGCCTTGCAGGGTCACAATATCCCCGCGATGGACTGCTGTGCCGGGCAATAGCGGAAGCTCTAACATATTGCGGGTCAGCTTGGAGACATACACGCCGCGCGCAATCGCCATCTTTCCAAGCTCTTCCAGCGTCTTGTTGTGCACCGCTTTGCTGGTGATTAGTACGTCTAGCTTTTCCGAAGGGATACTCAGCAGATCGGGCGCGTCAGCCTCTTTCAAACTGGTTTCAAGCAGGGTCACCAGATCGGCCCGACGGCCAGAGAACATGACCACATCACCCGCCTGTAATACGGTGTCGTCGTCCACCTCGATAATCTGGTCACCCCGGCGCAACCGTTCGGCATAGATGCGAACGCCGGGCATCAGCTCTTTCACCGGTTGCCCCAGAAGATCGCTGCCCTCGGGGATTTCGAACGCCCGTGCTTCGATTGCGCGATAGGCCGAAACCATGCCATCGCCTGTTTCAACCGATGCGCCGCCACCGAGTTGCACCTCATATTCCTTGCAAGCCGCGACCAGATCGACACCGATCAGGCGTGGACCGATCTTGGCCAAAATAATAGCCGAGCCGATGGTGCCGTATATGTAAGTCACCGCGTATGCGACGGGAATCTGGTTGGCATAGGTCTTGGCCTGTTCTGCCGACAAGCCCAACTGTCCAATTTGATCCGTGGCAACACCGATCGCCGCCGAGATTGTCTGAGACCCGGCATAAAGCCCTGCGGCATAACCCAGTTCCAACCCAGCGACCTTGGCGGCAATGACGGGCACTACAAGACAAAGCGCGAGGACGCTCAGGGCAAAGAACACCTCGCGCGCGCCATCCACCTTCAGGCCCCTCATGAATTGCGGACCAACGCCGTAGCCAACCGCAAAAATAAACAGAATGAAGAAGGTCGATTTGACCGCCGAGTCGATCTCGATCTGCGCCTGCCCTATCACCACGGCAGCCAACAGTGTCGCCGTTACAGTGCCAAGGCTGAAGCCCATCAGCTTCCAGGGACCGACAAGGAAACCTATACCGATCGACAGAAATACGGCCAGTTCCGGGTAGGTTTGAAGTATATTCACCAGCCAGTCGATCATATTCCACCTCATAATCATTGACCAATGAGCATAACAGGCGCGGATCGGTGACCCGGCTCAGGCGTTCGTCGTCGAACGTTCTTGCGTGCCGGCCAACTCGCCTGTGCAAATAAAGGGTGTTGCAGCAGATAAACCTGCTGCCACGATACCCCAAGTCCGGTGCTTGTCTATATTTATCTGAGTATTAGCGAGCCTGCACGCTGATGACGGTCAGACCTGCAGACGGTGATCTGGATCCAACGACGGGATCGCGGCCAATAAGCGCTTCGTGTAGTCCTGTTTGGGGGCCGCAAACAATTCGCGCGTGGGTGCCGTTTCAACGATTTTGCCATGATGCATCACAACAACGAAATCGCAGGTATGCGCAACGACGGACAGGTCGTGGCTTATGAACATGAATGTCAGGCCCAGATCATTCTGCAATGATTTGAGCAAATTCAGGATATCCGCCTGAATTGACACATCAAGCGCCGCCACACATTCATCGGCGATGACAAACCGCGGGTTACAGGCAAGCGCGCGCGCGATGGAAATCCGCTGCCTTTGTCCGCCCGAAAACGCATGCGGATAGCGACGCAGGTGCTCAAGGTTCAAGCGGCACTTGGCGGCAATCGTCCGCACGCGCTCGTCGGTTTCCTCGCGTGACTTGGTCAGACCCATGACCTCAAGCGGTTCTGCAATGATGTCGCGGACGGTCATGCGCGGGCTCAGCGCGGCATATGGATCCTGAAAA
Source organism: Ruegeria sp. G10 (assembly GCF_056533645.1). Classification (NCBI taxonomy): domain Bacteria; kingdom Pseudomonadati; phylum Pseudomonadota; class Alphaproteobacteria; order Rhodobacterales; family Roseobacteraceae; genus Ruegeria; species Ruegeria sp. G10. The sequence goes on from NZ_JBQFOQ010000002.1 coordinate 84,985, forward strand.
ATCAGCTGCGCCCGTTTGCGATATTCTTTCAAATCCGCAGCAGAGATGCGGTTCAAATCGAACTGTTTTTCGCCGTCATCATAATGCGCGCTGCCGCTGGTGATCGGCACCGCGTTGAGCAGCGCGCGCCCCAGCGTGGTCTTACCTGAGCCCGACTCTCCAACCACGCCGACGAAGGCGCCTTTCGGTATTTCGATCGACACATTGTCGACTGCCTTGATGGATCGCCTGTTGAATATCGACCCGCCCAAAGGAAATTCGACGGACAGGTTTTCTGTTTTGATCAGGTTGTGTGTCATAGCTGGTCCGGCACGTCTTCGGGGAAAATTGCAGCGAAATGACCCGGAGCGACCTCGGTCAACGGAGGGCGCTCTGTTTCATAACGTGATCCGGGCTCAAGCTCGGGGTTTCGCGGGTGGAAGACGCACCCTTCGGGTCGTTCAAGCGGTGACGGAATATCTCCGGGAATCGGGGTCAGGGGGGCATCCAGATCGTCGAGCCGGGGCAACGCATTCAGCAAACCGCGCGTATAGGCATGCGCAGGGTGTTTGATGACCTCGCGGACCGGTCCGCTTTCCATGATCCTTCCCAGATACATCACCGCGACCCGATCCGCTGTCTGGGCGACGACGCTCAGATCATGTGTGATGAAGATGATCCCCATGCCGAACTCGGCCACAAGATCCTTCATCAGTTCAAGCACCTGCGCCTGAATGGTCACGTCCAGAGCGGTCGTAGGCTCATCAGCGATCAAAAGCTTCGGTTTGGTGGAAAGCGCCATCGCAATCATGGCGCGCTGCCGCATGCCGCCAGACAGTTCGAACGCGTATTGATCAAAGCGGGCGGCAGGTTCAACAATGCCGACTCGATCCAACATCTCGATCGACAGCTCTTTGGCTTGTTTCTTTTTCAGGTCTGTATGGATCAGCAATTGTTCGACCATCTGATGGCCAATCGTCATAGCCGGAGCGAAACTGGCCATCGGTTCCTGAAAAATCATGCTGATGGCCCCGCCCCGCACGATTTGCATGTCGCGAGGGCGGCGCAATGACATTACATCCACCTCGCCCGATTCGAGATGCAGGTTGATCCGGGATTCAGGTGCATAGACGGTATTGTTGGCGTTGAGCTTCATCAGCGACTTGGCCGTCACCGACTTGCCTGAACCGCTTTCGCCAACGAGCCCCAGCACCTCACCCGGTGAAACGGAAAAAGATACGTCATCTACGGCGGTGATCAGACCCTCGTCGGTTTTGAACTGAACGGTCAGATTTTCAACGTCGAGCAGGCTCATTTTCGGGTCTCCGAATAAGGGTCTGCCGCATCACGCAATCCATCGCCAACGAATACAAACGCCATCACCAGAGCGATGAAGAAGAACACTGGTATGAAGTACCACTGGTAGTTCAGCAAGACGTCAGCATTGGTCACATTCTGCAACATCACTCCAAGGCTATTGACCGGATCTTTCAGGCCGAGGCCAATAAAGCTGAGCGCGGTCTCGCTGAGCACCACATAGGGAAATGTAATCACCAGATCGACGATGATATAGCTTGTGAAGCTGGGCAGCAGGTGTTTGCGGATGATGTGGCTGGGGGATGCTCCGCTGAGCTGGGCGGCCAGTACATATTCCTGGTTCCGTTCGGTCAACAGGTGGGTGCGCACGCGCCTTGCCAGCGTAGGCCAGCCAACAAGTCCCAGGATCGCGGTAATGACAAAAAACCTGGTTTCTGCGGACCATTCCGGCGGGATAAAGGCAGCAATGGCCATAAACAGCGGGATTGAGGGGATGGTGCGCACGGCGTCTGTGATCATCTGGATCACGCTGTCGATCATGCCTCCATAATACCCGGCGATCCCGCCGATTGCCAAAGCCAGAACAAACGAGATCAAAACACCCAAGGTACCGACCTGCAGTGAGGTCCAGACCGCATGAAGTGTCCGGCTGAAAATATCCTTGCCGGCGGCGTCGGTCCCAAACAGGTGAATGTAACCTGTGTCAGTTCCAAACAGATGAATGTCGCCGGGGATAAAGCCGAACAGCTTGTAGGGATCGCCCTTCACGAAGAACTGGACATAGCGCCGTTCGTCTTCGTTTACCTTCTCCACCCAGCGAAAGTTCGTCGCCAAAGAGCGTTCGCGTGTGACCTCGTGCAGGAATGGGCGCAATGAGCATCCGTTCTTGTCACAGAATTGCGGGATCTGCGGTGCGCCGTTCAGATAGTCTTTGTCACGACCCGCAGCGGTGGGGTCGTAGGGCGACAAGAAAGGCGCGAAAATTCCGGACAGGATCAGTACAACCAAAACCGTGGCGGCAATCATGGCCGAGCGTTGTTTCTTGAACCGCGCCCAGATCAGTTGCCGCTGAGAAGCGGTGAAATAGGCCTCTTTCGCCTGTTGTTTTGTCATCGCGGTCATCGGTTTACCTCAGGATACTTTTGCGGACGCGCGGGTCGAGCACCGCCAGCAGAATGTCGGTGGCAAAGTTCAGGGTCACGATGGATGCGGTCAGAAGAAAGATGATCGCCCCTGCAAGTTGTTGGTCATTCGATCGGGCAAGCGCATCCAGCAGCAACGAACCCGCTTCGGTCAGTGTCAGGATCAGGGCCACAATGGGCAGTTCATTGAAAATGCGGTTCAGATCGAACCCCAGCGAATTCACGATGGGCCCAAGCGCGTGACGGGCCGGGTACCGCCAAAGAAGGCGGCGGCCATAAATGCCCCGGGCCGCTGCTGCCGTTACATAAAGCTTGCCGATCTCGTCCGACATCAGCGCGCGCACGGTTTGCAAAGCAAACGCGGTTGCGGACCAGCCGAGGATGAAAACAGGCAGCCACGCATGTTTCAGCAAATCCACGAACTTCGCCCATGACCACGGCGCGTTCTTGTATTCCGGAGAGAACAACCCGGTAAGCGTTTCGCCAAAATAGATGGTCGAAAACAGCATCACCATGAGGGCCAGCAGGAAGTTCGGCATCGCGAGCCCAAGATAGCTGACGATGCGCAGCGTGTTGTTCAGGACAGCGTTGCGTGACGCCGCCGAGATGATCCCGACCGGAATCGCAATCGCATAAGCCAGCGTCAGCGAGCCAAGGCAAATCCAAAGTGAGACCCAGAATTTGTCACCCAGCAACTGCGCGATATCGACCCGCAGGATGCAGCTATCACCAAAATCGCCACGGAAGGCACCGGCAAGCCAGCTGGCCCAACGTTCCAAAAATGGGCGATCCAGACCGAGGCGTATGCGCTCGCTTTCGATATCAGCCAGTGTAATCGCCTGCCCTTGAGTGTTCTTGTAGGCAAGGTAGCGCTCGGCACAGTCGCCCGGCACAAGCTCCATCAAAGAGAACACAATCAGCGAAACTATCACCAGAGTGATCAGTGCCATGACCGCCCGGGTCGCGGCAAATCGGGCGAATTGTAGCATGGGTATCCTTCAGAAACAGCGTGAAGACGGGCGTGACCGCCCGCCTTCGAATTGCATTATGCCGCGTTTATTCGCTCAGCGACCACTGATACGCGCGGTAAGGATAGGTGCGGTAGAATTCATAAGACGCGGTCTTGAACTCTGGCACGTTGCTCAGCTTGTTGCTGAAATAGATCGGCGATGGTGCCGCGATGATGCCGATGAAAACAAGGTTTCCGGTCTTCGCCGCAACCAGACGGTTGCCGGCATCGGCCTGTTCCTGTGACCCCGGGGCCGCAGTCTGGAACACCTCGATATCGCCCAGCATATCTTTCGCGAATTGCGGCGGCTCTGTACCGGCTGCTCCGTCGGAACTAAGCCATTCAGCCCAACCCATTGCCGGGCGCAGGCCGAAATAGTCCGAATAGGGCGGAACCCAAAGCTGGTTGTCACCCAGAGTAGTGCCCACAGGCGTACCCACAGTCCACATCAACACATCAAGCGTGTTCGCCGACTGGGCCGAGCGATATTCGTCCGGGGTCACCTCTTTGATGGTGGTGTTGACACCGGCGTCCTTCCAGTTCTGAGCAATCAGTTCGACGAGCGGGGAAGAAACCTCTTGGGTTGAGAACTGCCAATCCAGAACGAATGGATCGCCATTCGGCAGATCCCGGTTTCCATCACCATTGGCATCAACAAGTCCGATCTCGTCCAGCAAAGCGCCCGCGCGATCAGGGTCGAAAGCGATCTCGTGATTGGTCCATTTTGGATCAAGGAAATCCGGAACAGGCGAGAAGCCGACATATTGCTGCGGCGTGCCCAGACCAAAATAGACCGTCTCATTGATCTCGTCGCGGTTAATGGCAACCGACATCGCCGTGCGGAAGCGGAGGTCGTTGAAGATCTCACGAACGGCCTCATCCTCGTGCGTCAGGTTGAACGCAACAGCAGGCATCGCGATACCGGGACGCACGTCAATGCGGTAGTCGCCCGCTTCCTGTCCTTCCAGCAACACCGGCGCCGAGGGCAGGCCAACCGACTGTGCTTTGTACGTTACTTCACCGTTCAGAAGCTTCAGCACGCGGACTTCTTCGTCGCTGATGTAAACTTCGTCTTGCGTGTTGATATAGGGCAGCTGGTTCCCCGCCGTATCAACTGCAAAGAAATAGGGGTTCGCCACCAGGCTTCTGCCTTCAGCGCTTTCTTCGACAATGATATGGCTTTCCAGCGTCGGAACCGTGTGTTTAGGCAGGTTCCCAAGGCGGTCCCCCGCAGTCAGCATCGGTGAGGGCGTATCGGTCCAGTCCGAATTCCCGTAATAGGCTTTGATCAGATCGTAGCCATTTTCGTACCCCAATGCTTGCGCTTTCGCATCAGCATCTTCACTGATTTCCGGGTGGTATTGGCCCAGGAAGTGAACCGGCTGATAAGGCTGGATGTACTGCGTGGCAAAAGTCTCGATCAGGCCCGCTTTGGGCGCCTTGAGGTTGAATTGCACGGTTTGCTCGTCCAGTGCGACGACCTCCATGGGCTCGCCACCGGCCAGAGCATAGGCTTTGGCCTCAGGGATCACATTCGTGTCCATCATCAGGTTGTTGTACCAGAACACGACATCGGCCGAGGTGAACGGCGCGCCATCCGACCATTTGTGACCTTCACGCAGCGTTACCGTCAGTTGCGTAAAATCGTCGTTCCACTCGTATGACTTTGCAACATGCGGCACGATGGTTTGCAGGTCGTCGGCATAGCGGACAAGACCCGTGTGGCGGGTCGACAGAAAGTCCGAGGTTCCAGATTCGGTTGCGTTCGACAGCGCGTTGAACTGACCGCCATATTGACCAATCGCCTTATACGGCACCACCACCAGTGGTTCGCTGGGCAGCCGGTCTGCAACGGCGGGCAAGTCCCCGTTCCCTGCGATGCGCGCATTTAGATCGGCAATTGCGGGGTTTTCCGAGAAGCTCAGCTCGCAATTCGCAGCGGATTGGAACTCTGCCAGCTCATATTGTTGCGGATGTGCGCCAGCGGCAATGCCTTGTGAATCCGCAACCGTTATCGCCGGACACGCCGCAAAGGCGGCACCGGGCAGCACAATCGCTGCAACCCCGGATAGGAGAAGTCTTTTCATCTTGGAACCCTCTTGGTTTTGAGTCTTTGAAACGTCGATGCACGCCGGGCGACAGGCACCGGGCGCGATACTTGGGCTGAATTGTGGTGCGGATCGTTTGTACGCTGCGTGGAATCAACGATTGCGAAACCCGGCTGCCAAAGCCGAGCCGTGCTGCTCATTTCTATTGTCCCACCCAGCGCCAGAGTGTTGGCAAAGCTGTCGTTCACTTTGGTCTTCGTCATGATGCCCGCAAGTTCAGGTCTTTCTTCAATTCAGCAAAAGACCATAAAGATGTGACAGTTTTTTAATGTTTTTGTCACCTAAATTCTTTTCCGGTCAAAAACCCAATTATCCGGTCATTTGCCCTACATACCCGCACAGAACGGGCAACAGGCCCTATAAACGGGGCTGAAACGTCGCGTCCCAACGGCTTGTTTTGCCTGAATTTTAATCACCCTCGCTGAGAAAGCGACCGCCAAGACCCGCCTTCCGGTGGCGAATCTACGGATAGCGGGTTTGGGATCTCGGACCGTCAGCGGTGATCGAATCAAGCGACAGGGTGTGATCGGTGTTGCGCATCCGGTGACGCAGCATCTGACGGCACAAACGCGCAAGGTCCACCGCAAACTCCGGCCTTCCCGCGACATCCTCAAGCTCGCCCCGGCCCTGATGGTCAAACAGCAGCGGTGGCAGATCGGCGGCGAACTCGACCAGAGTGAACCGATCGTCCCGCAGAATCCCAAGGCACGAGTCGCTGTTACCGGTCCCCAGCCTTTGTTGCCAAAGCGTCGGGGCCTCGGGCTCTGAGAAATCCAGCTCGCTGAATGTATAGCTGCGCCAATCTGACGGCGTTTCTCCACGCACCAGCGGCAGCAGCGACCGGCCATCCATCGAATTGGGCGCGGTCTGCCCCACCCAATCCAGAATCGTGGGTGAGATATCGATGGACTCGGTTGGATCAGAGACCTCCCTACCCGCCCCATGCCCGGGCACGCGGATCATCAGTGGAGTTTTGTAGGCGGCCTCATAAACCGACATCTTGCCCCATGAATGCCGGTCGCCCAGCATTTCACCATGATCCGCAGTGATTACTACAAGGGTTTTGTCGTAAAGGCCGCTGTCTTTCAGGTACTGAATAACCCGTCCGATATGATGATCCACCTCGGTCGCCAGTCCCAGATAGATTGCGCGCAGGGTCTGCAGGTTCTCTTCGGTGGGCGCGACCTCATCAAATCCAAGAACGGCGTTTTTCAGATGGCTCTTGTCAATCAAGGGGCCAAAGAACGGATGTACCGCGCGCTCGGCCTCTTCCGAGGGCAAGGTCTCGGGCAGCGGCAGCTTGGCGGGGTCATACATCCGGTTATAGGGCGCGGGCGCGACCAGAGGCGGGTGTGGCCGGATATAAGTCAGATGAGCGAACCAATCCGCCTGATGATATGCCGCAATGCTCTGCAGAAAGCGGTCAGTCAGGAAAGCGGTGTCGCTGTCCTCGGCCCGATACAGCGCGGGGTCGTCCAGTTTGGGCGCTCTGCCGTCGGGCGAGACGGGTTTGTAGACATCAAAATAGTCTTCGAATTCATAGCCCTGCTGCAGCAGATGCGCGCGCCAAGGATATGATTCCTCGAGCCGCATTTCGAGGATTTCGTGAAAGCCATTCATCGGCTGTTCATAGCTTTTTGCAGCAGGGTCGTTGGGGTGATGGGCGCGCGGGTCGGCGGAAGTATCGGTATAGCCGTAGAGCATGGGCAGATACCCGGCCTTGCGCATCTCGGTCGCGATATTGGGCGTATCCTGCCGCATCGGCGTACCATTGCGGATCGACCGGTGATTCATCGCATAGCGCCCCGTCAGCATCGAGGCACGGGACGGGCCACAGGGGTTGGTGACCGAGAAATGCCGGTCGAACGTGGTCGCCTCGGCCATGAAAGCGCGAAGGTTGGGCATGTCCACGTGATCGGCCAGCGCACCGCTTAGACAATCTGCGCGCAGTTGATCGATGGTGATGAACAGAACATTCCCGGCCTGAGCCATTGCGTCCTCCGCTGATCCAGTGATTTGCGGCGGACTGTGTCCGGCTTTAGCGCGCCGCGCAACCGGTTTCAGCCCCCCACAGCACCGGAAGCCGCTGTAACACCATCGCAATTGCTCGCCGCGAAATCCCGGCCCGGTTGCACAAACCCGTTGCAGCCGCGCCCGGTTTCACATCACATACCGCTATGACTCGGCCCACGATCACCTCTGACACCGACGCAACCGGCGTTTGCATTCGGATTTCGGGTGACCTGCGCACGCAGCAACTGGACACAGTCGAGCGTGACTTTGCCGCCATCCGGCCCGACGGTCAGGACATTACCGTGGATATGTCCCAGCTACAGGCGCTGGATACGGGCGGCGCCTGGATGGTCGCCAGTCTGGTGCAACGCTTGAGTACGATGGGGGCACAAGTGCGGTTCGAAGGGTTGGCGCCCGCGCATTCATCGCTCATCGAAACGGTATCGCACAATATCCCCGAGAAACTGGGCGATCAGGCCCCGCCCCGCGGGTTCTTGAACTGGGTAAGCCGGATCGGAGAGCGTACGGCGGGCGCGTGGCAGGACACGCTGTCGATCCTTGGCTTTCTGGGCCTGACGCTGCACCGTCTGGTGCGCACACTGATCATGCCCTGGCGGCTGCGCCGTGCCGCACTGGTGTCACAGATGGAGCAGGTCGGCTTCAAAGCGCTGCCCATCGTGATGCTGATGGGCTTTCTGATCGGTGTGGTTCTTGCCTTTCAGGGCGCGACCCAGCTGAAACAGTTCGGCGCCGAGATTTTCGTGGTCGAGCTGATCTCGATCTCGATCCTGCGCGAGTTGGGTGTTCTTTTGACCGCAATTATCGTTGCAGGCCGATCAGGATCGGCCTTCACCGCCTCAATCGGTTCAATGAAGGTGCAGGAAGAAATTGATGCGATGCGCACGCTGGGCCTCGACCCGATCGAGGTGTTGGTTATCCCGCGCGTTCTGGCGCTGTTGATCATGCTGCCAATCCTTGGGTTTGTGGCAGATATCGCGGGCCTGATCGGCGGCGCATTGATGAGCTGGATCGATCTGGGCGTCAGCCCTGGTATGTTCCTGACGCGGCTGAAGGAAAACACGGGTGTCTGGCAGCTGGCCATTGGCCTGATCAAGGCCCCGTTCTTTGCACTGGTAATTGGCACGATTGCCTGCTGGCAGGCGATGCAGGTCAAGGGCTCGTCCGAAAGCGTGGGCCAACGCACCACCGCCTCGGTCGTGCAATCGATCTTCATGGTCATCGCCATCGACGCGCTGTTTTCGATCTTCTTCTCGGAACTGGGGGTCTGAGATGGACGGCACCGCCCTGCAGGATCAACCCCAAAGCGATACCCAGCGCGAAGCGGTCATCCGCGTGCGCAACCTGACCAACCAGTTCGGTGAGCAGGTGGTGCATGACAACCTGAGCCTCGACGTCTGGCGCGGCGAGGTTTTGGGCGTGGTGGGCGGTTCGGGCACGGGAAAATCGGTGCTGTTGCGCACCATTGTCGGGCTGAACAAACCCAAGGCGGGCAGCATCGAGGTTCTGGGCGTCGACGTCCTGAACGGCCCCGAGGCCGACCGCCAGCGGATTGAGAGAAGCTGGGGCGTGGCGTTTCAGGACGGCGCGCTGTTTTCATCGCTGACCGTGCTGCAGAATGTGATGGCCCCGCTGCGCGAACATACCGGCATCAGCGAAAGCCTGATGGCGGCACTTGGGGGCCTCAAGATCAGCCTTGTGGGTCTGCCGCAGCTGAGTTGCAGCAAGTTCCCCTCGGAACTGTCGGGCGGGATGCGCAAGCGCGCGGCGCTGGCGCGCGCCTTGTCGCTGGACCCCGAGATCGTGTTTTTGGACGAACCCACCGCCGGGTTGGACCCCATCGGGGCCGCCGCCTATGATGACCTGATCGGAGAGTTGCAGCAGGCATTAGGTCTGACTGTGTTCATGGTCACGCATGATCTGGACAGTCTGTATGCGATTTGCGACCGCATCGCGGTACTTGCGGAAAAACGCGTGCTGGTTGAAGGTCCGATTGAAGACATGACCAAAGTCGATCATCCTTGGGTTCAGGAATATTTCACAGGCCCCCGCGCGCGCGCCGCGCAAGAGAAGGGGCAGGACAGGTAGAGGCCATGGAGACCCGAGCGAATTATATCCTGATCGGTGCGTTCACCCTTGCCGGTATTCTGGGGGCCTTCGGCTTTTTCCTATGGCTCGCGAAGTTCGAGGTCACGCGGCAATACTCCTATTATGATGTGCTGTTCGACAACGTCTCGGGCCTGTCCGCTGCCGGGGGCGTGAACTATAACGGCCTGCCCGTGGGTCAGGTGATATCGTTGCAACTGGACGACGATGATCCGTCCAAAGTCCGTGTGCGCCTTGAGGTGGATGCCGATATCCCGGTGACGAAGGAAACCATCGCGCAGTTGCAATCACTGGGTGTGACGGGCGTGGCTTATGTCGAGCTGTCGGGCGGATCCCCAACAGCCGAAAGGTTGCCGCAAAACAGCGTTATCCAAAGCCAGCGCAGCTCGATCCAGTCCCTGCTGGAAGGTGCGCCCAAGGTTCTGGACAAGGCGTTGACCTTGCTTGAAGACCTGAATTCTGTCGTGGACGAAAAGAACCGCAATGCTGTGTCCGAGATTCTCGACAACCTGGCCTCAGCCTCGGGGCGGTTGGACAAGACGCTGTCGGACTTCGAAAGCCTGTCGAGCGATCTTGGCGGCGCGGCCAAGGAAATCGGGGAATTTACCAAACGCCTGGATTCGCTGGCCGACACTGCCGAGACAACGCTGACCACCGGCACGGACACGCTGAACAGCATCAAGGACGCGTCGGAATCCGCAAAGACCGCGTTGGAGACAGCCAACGGCACCCTGCAAACCGCGCAGACCGTGATGGCCGACGATATCCGACCCTTTATCGAACGAGGCTCGCGGTTGGCCGATCACCTGATTGTCTTGTCCGAAGAAGGCAGCATCACCCTGGGCACGGTGACAGAAACCTTTGCAAATGCGAACACGACACTTGGTTCGATCAATTCCGCCATGGACACCGCCAAGGCAGCGCTTGCTTCGGCCGAACGCGCGTTTGACTCGGCCAACCGGGTGATGGACGAAGATATCGCCTCGGTTGCGGCGGATGTGCGAAAGGCCGCAAATCAGGTGGCTGCCACCGTGTCGAACATCACCGAGAAGATCGACAACATCTCGGACGATATTCTCAGCGCCTCGAAATCCGCTTCGGACCTGCTGGGGACAATCGACGGGATCGTGCAGGACAATCGGCGTCAGGTCTCAGACTTTCTGCGGGTGGGCCTACCACAATTTGTCCGCTTCATCGAAGAATCCCAACGTCTGGTCATAAGCCTCGACCGCCTCGTCGATAAAGTCGAACGCGACCCGGCGCGCTTCTTGTTGGGCACCCAAGCATCGGAGTTTCGTCAATAATGATACGGCCCCTTATTTTTACTCTGGCCTTGGCCGCGCTGGTGGGTTGCACTGGTTTGGGTACTTTGCGGCAAGCGTCAAAACCCAACGACCTGTATCTCTTGACGCCCAAAAGCACCTTCTCGTCTTCGCTGCCGAGCATCCAGAAGCAAATCGTCGTCCAAGAACCCACAGCAACCGCCGCCGTCAACACCGACCAGATCGCTATTCAACCCACATTGCTGCAGGTCCAATACCTGCCACGGGCGCGCTGGGTAGATCGGGCGCCGTTGATTGTGCAGGCTCTGATGGTGGAAAGCTACGAGAACTCGGGGAAAGTCGCCGCGGTTGGTCGTTCGACTGTTGGCCTGCGTGCAGACTATGTCATCGCCCCTGACCTGCGAGAGTTTCAGGGCATCGTGATCAGCGAAACTGAAGACGCGACGTCGGTGCGCATTGAAGTGCGCATTAACATCAAGATTATTGACGAGTACGACGACAAGATTATCGCGTCCAGTTCATTCCAGGAGAACGTGTTGGCAGCCAGCGATCAGACCTCTGATCTGGTTGATGCGTTCGATATCGCGCTTGGCAGAACCATGCGCGATGCCGTCGAATGGAGTATCCGCAGGATCAACACGCATGTGCAGAACAATCCGCGATCTAATCCGCGTTAAACAAGGCTAAAAGTGGCGCGCTGAAGCGGCATGCCAGTCAGATGCGAACTCTGCCGGGATCGTTTCGCCCAACAAAGCGCCGTCATCCAGCAAGCTGTACAATTCGGCGTAACTCCGCTCTCGCTCATCCGCCGTCCGGCGGCGGATATCCGCGGGCGTCAGCTCTGACACGTGTTCTTTGCCCATCGCGCCCAGAATTTCGCGGAAGCTTTCGAGTGTCGCATCATGGAACCTATGCACGCGCTGACGTTTCTGCGGTACATTCACTGCCCGGCCCCGGATCGGATCCTGCGTCGCGACGCCGGACGGGCAGCGGTTGGTGTTGCAATGCAGTGCCTGAATACAACCCACGGCAAACATCATGGCCCGCGCTGCGTTGCAGATATCAGCCCCCAGCGCGAACTTCTCGACCATATCAAACCCGGTTGCGACCTTGCCCGAGCAAATGATGCGGACCTTGTCGCGCACTCCAATTCCCCGCAAACAGTTGTTCACGAATATCAGGGCCTCGTTCAACGGCATGCCCAGGCGGTTGGTGAACTCGACTGGTGCTGCACCGGTGCCACCCTCTGCGCCGTCGATGGTAATGAAATCAGGCAGAATACCGGTTTCTAACATGGCTTTGCAGATCGCCATGAATTCGGTCGGGTTGCCAATGCACAGCTTGAAACCGATGGGTTTGCCACCGGACATCTCGCGCAGGTGTTGCACGAACTCCATCAGCCCCGTCGGACCGTCGAAAGCCGAATGGGTCGGCGGAGAGATAACGTCCTGATGCAGCGGAACCCCCCGTATTTCGGCAATTTCCGCGTCAACCTTTGCAGCGGGCAATACCCCGCCATGCGACGGTTTTGCACCCTGAGACAGCTTGATCTCTATCGCTTTCACAACGTCTTTTTGGGCTTTTTCGGCGAACTTGTCTTTATCAAACCCCCCGTCCGGGGTGCGGCAACCAAAATAGCCAGTACCGATCTGCCAGATGATGTCCCCGCCCTCTGCCAGATGATGGGGTGACAAACCGCCCTCGCCCGTATTGTGCGCAAAGCCACCGTCCTTGGCGCCTCCGTTCAGCGCCCGGATCGCGTTCGCGCTGAGGGCCCCGAAACTCATGGCCGAGACGTTCAGGCGCGAAGCGTTATAGGGTTTATCGCACTGCGGCCCGCCCAGGATCACCCGCTCTTCGCTTTCGGCGACATGCTTGGGTGCAAGCGAATGGTTGGCCCGATGGTATCCGACGGTGTTGATGTCGTACTGCGTGCCAAAAGCCTGAGTGTCGACCTGCCCTTTGGCGCGAGAATAGACAAGGCTGCGGATAATGCGATTGTAAGGCCGCCCGCTTTCATTCGTTTCCACGAAATACTGTCGAATTTCGGGGCTGACGAACTCCAGCATATATCGAAAATGCCCCAGAACCGGATAGTTGTTGAGCACGTTATGCTTGGTTGTCAGCATATCGTAGAGGCCGATCACCGCATATGGAACAAGAATAACCAGCAGCCAGTAGGCGGGTGGCCAGAAATAGCCCCACAGCAAGGTCAACGGCAGGCAGACATAGCTGAGGATGTAGTAGAGCCTGCGAACAATCATATAAGATCTCCCTTGGGTTAGGCCTGCGGGGCGTGGCCTTTTTGTTCATGACGACCGTGGATCAGATTGACCATTCTGTGCAAGCCCTTGTGCGGCTGTCATCTGTCACGAATGCTTCACCACGGTTGCTTGAAGCATATTGGCGCAATCTGTATGCCAGATGAACAGAGGTGAATTCAGGATCAACCGCAGTGTCACGACCAGACTCGCAACTTAGGCATCGGGCCGTGATGTATCTGGCGGTTTTTGTCGGCGGCGCGGCAGGATCGCTGCTGCGCGAGGCCTTTGCGCTGGAAATTCCCGGGGCCCCTTTTTTAACTGCGACCTTTGGCATCAATATTGCGGCCTGTTTCATCCTCGGTTGGCTTTATGCAATACGTCATCATATCCATGCCCATGTTTTGCATCTGGGGGCGATTGGCTTTTGTGGCGGATTGTCCACCTTTTCTTCCTTCGTGGCCGAGTTGGATCGGATTGCCGAAAAAAGCTATGCGCTTGTGTTCAGCGCATCCGCGTTAGAGATTGTCTTTGGCTTGGGTGCCGCCATTGCAGGCGAGGCCCTGGGTCGCCGCTTCGCGCCATCTGAGACAGCAGAATGACTGGGTTATATCTACACGCTGTGTTTGCATTGGGCGGAGGGTTAGGTGCCGTGCTGCGCCACTGGCTGGCGGTGCGATTGGAGCACGATCTGCCGTTTTCAACATTGCTCGTGAATGTGCTGGGCAGCCTGTTGCTTGGCCTTTGGATCGGTTATTTGGGTGGCCTGGTGGAGATGGGCGAAGAACAAAAACGCTTGGTGTTTGGCTTCTGCGGTGGTTTCACGACCTTCTCAAGCTTTGCCTATCAGACCCTCGGGTTGCATCGTGAACGCACCATCGCGCTGGCGGCCGGAAACATCGCGCTGAGCCTGTTTCTTTGCTGGGTCGCGCTATGGCTTGGTCTATTCTTGACGAGTTGACATCGGGGTATCACGCCTAAGGCTTCGATTTTGATCTTGTCAGGGCCGAGCGACGACCTTTTGGCTTTCCCAGTAACCGTCTTTAGCCAAGCGCGCTGTGCTACATCATATGGGTGTGCATTCGAATGGCCAGGTTGCCAAGAATCCAGACCGTGCCGCCGATGATGATCAGCAAGACAAGGGTTGAAAACAGGATCAGGTCCAGATCTTCGCGACTGCTGCGGCGGCGGTCGATATGCAGGAAATAGACCAGTTGCACGACCAGTTGCGCTAAGCCCAGCAGGCCAATCGTCAGGTACACCCCGGGCGTTTCGATGCCGAACCGGTATGCGATGACAAACACGACAAGTGTAAGCAGCAGCGAGCCGCCATAGCCGATCACATAGCGCCGCCGCTCGCGGCGATGGAGTTCGGTTCGGTTATCCATATGCCAGCCCTCCGAAATACACGACGGTGATGATGCCGATCCAGATCAGATCGAGGAAGTGCCAGAACAACGCCAGTCTTACGGCACGCGAGATTACCAGATCGGTCATCCCCATCACGCGCAGCTGGATGCCCAACACGACCAGCCAGATGCACCCTGCCGCGACATGCAGCCCGTGCAGAGGCACAAGGCCATAAAAAGCCGACAAAAAACCGCTGCGTTGGGGGACACCCCCTTGCGCAGCCATGTTCATGAAGTCGCGAATTTCCAGTACCAGAAAGCTGAGCCCAAGTACCAAAGTCACCCCGAACCAAAGCACCACACGTGCCCGTGGCAGATTGTACTTCAATGCCAGCATCGCCAAACCGACCGTCAGGCTGCTTGTGAGCAAGATCAGGGTTTGGGCGAAAATACTCTTCAGATCAAACAGTTCATGTGGTCCTGGCCCGCCCGCCTGCGCGTCGATCATCGTGATGTAGATTGCGAACATCAGGCCGAAATAGACCAGATCACTCATCAGAAAGACCCAAAATCCGAAGGTGACAACTTCGGAGGCCTTGTGCGCGCTGGCGTGATCTTCTCCGAGGTTGATGCCGGGATAGCTGTGCTTGGGTGTGCCGGTCATGTCGAGGCCTCCATATCCGGACGCGCAAGGCCATGGTTTTCGGGCGCGGTTTCAAAGTCGCGGTCCACTGCCTGCGTGATATGGACCAGAGATAACCAGGCTTCGTGCTCTTTGCGGACCTCTTCGGCGGGGATGATGATTTCGGTGCTGGTATCGAAGCTCCAGACGATGAAGGCCAGAAGCATCGCGATCGTTACCAACGCGGCCAGCCACCATATCCACCAGACCAGTGCAAACATCCAGATGCCGCTGAGCACACAAAGGATAAAGCCAATGCCGGTGTTGCGGGGCATTTCGATATCCTCATACGCGTCGGGTTCGGGATAGGCCTGACCCCGTTCCTTGGCAGCAGCAAAGTCATCGCGGTCGGTCACTTGCGGGATGACAGCGAAATTATAGGGCGGCGGCGGCGACGGAATTGACCATTCCAGAGTGCGTCCATCCCATGGATCACCGACCGGCGCGCGGGCTTGTTCGCGATCGCGGATGCTGACCCAAAGCTGGATCAGCACCGAGAACAGGCCGCAGGTGATCACCACCGCGCCAATCACGGCGGTGATCATATAGGGATGAAAACTAGGGTGTTCCCAACTGAATGACCGGCGCGGCATTCCCATCAGCCCAACGAAGTAAAGCGGCATGAAAGTCAGCAGGAAGCCAACGGTCCAGCAAAAGACCGATACACGGCCCCAGAACTCGTTCAGGCGGAACCCGAAAGCCTTGGGGAACCAGTAGTTATACGCGGCAAGCAAGCCGAACAGTACGCCGGGCAGCAGAGCGTTGTGAAAGTGCGCGACCAGAAACAACGTGTTGTGAACCTGATAATCGACAGTCGGGTTGGCAAGGATGACGCCGCTTAGCCCGCCGATTACAAAAAGCATCAGAAACGCCAGACCGTATAGCATGGGAACCGAGAACCGGATGCGGCCTCGATAAAGCGTGGCCATCCAGTCATAAACCTTCACCCCGGTTGGGATCGCGATTAACATCGTGGCAATACCAAAAACCGCATTTATCAGTGCGCTTTGACCCATCGTGAAGAAATGGTGCAGCCAAACCGTGAAGGACATGATGGCGATCGACATAGTCGCGATGACCAGCGAGTTATAGCCATAGAGCCGCTTGGCCGAGAAGGTCGCAAAAACCTCGGAATAAATGCCGTAGGCGGGCAGGACCAGCAGATAAACCTCGGGGTGGCCGAACAGCCAGAACAGGTTGGCATAGTTCATCATGTTGCCGCCAAGGTCATTGGTGAAGAAGTGGAAATCCAGATACCGGTCGGCGGCTAGCAGCAGTGCGGCGACACCCAGAGGAGGCATGGCAAAGATGATCAGGATCGAACTGCAGATGATCGTCCAGCAATACATCGGCAGCCGCATGAACTTCATCCCCGGCGCGCGTAGCTTATAGATCGTGACGGCAAAGTTGATGCCCGTCAGCGTGGTGCCGACGCCAGAAACAACAATGGCCCAAATCCAGTAATCGGGTCCAACGCCCGGATTGAATGCAGCCCCGGTGTAGGGCGGATAGGCTGTCCATCCACCGGTCGAGAACTCTCCGACCACCAGCGAGACCATCAACATCATGCCCGAGGATACGGTCAGTCCTAGCCCTATCTGGTTCATTACGGGAAAGGCCACATCTCGCGCGCCGATCATCAGCGGGATCACATAATTGGCGACCCCAAAGACGAAGGGTACTGCGACGAAGAACACCATGATCGTGCCATGGGTGCTGAACAGCTCGGCAAAGTGTTCGGCTTCCAGGAAACCGTCCCCCGGCCCGGCAGCCTGTTGGGCGCGCATGACGACCCCCTCCAGGACACCGCGTGCCAGCATGACAATGGCAAAAACGATGTACATGATCCCGATCTTTTTGTGATCGACGCTGGTGAGCCAGTCGCGCCAAAGCGGCCCCCACAGGCGGAACCACGTCAGCACTCCCACCACAGTGATAACCCCGATGATGACAATCCCTGCGGCGGCATTGGCCACAATCTCATTCGCGTTCGGAGTCTGGATCAGGCCGACAACAGGAAATGCGTCCCAATTCAGACGGCCAAGGAACCCGGTCTCGGCTGATGTCATTGCTGCACCTCCTGCCCGAATGTGGCCGTCCCGGGCTGCAGGTCTCGGGGCAGAGCCCTTCCGCCGTGATAACGGTGCAGGATTGACTGGAAGATATCCTTATCATCCAGGGTAAAATAGAGCGCATTGAGCGGCATAAGCGGCGTACCTAGCGCTGCCTGGACTTCATCCCGATCAGTACGCATGGCGAGGATGCGATAGGTATCTTCGGTCAATGGTATGCCGTTGGCCCGAACGCTGGTGACCCAGGCATCGAAATCCTGCGGGTTCATCGCTTGTGTCAAGAATTTCTGTTTGGTGAAACCGCGCCCGTTATACTGCGTGTTTTCGCCCTGCATGGTCTTTGGCGCATCCGCCACCAGATGCAGTTTGGTGGTCATCCCCGGCATCGCATAGATCTGACCCGCCAAAGCGGGGATCATAAAGGACTGCATCACCGTATCAGTGGTCAGCGTCATCGCTATTTGCTGCTTGATCGGAATGCCCAGCTCTCCCACACTCGCGATGCCGAGCTCGGGGTAAATGAACAGCCATTTCCAATCCAATCCTACCACTTGCACCTGCAGGGCGGGCTCTTCTCCGAACGGGGCAGCATAAGGATCAAGGCGGTGGGTGGCTTTCCACAGATAGAAGGACAGGATCGCCACGATAACAACAGGGATACCCCACATCAGAACCTCAAGCCGGGCTGAGAAATCCCAATGCGGTCTATAGGCGGCGGCTCCGCCTTTTCGGCGGCGATACCGCAGGGCGATCAGGGGGACCAGGACCAGCACCGGAACCACGGCGACCAATATCAGGGCTGTTGCACGAAACAGATGCTGTTTCTGTGCGGTTGCGATCGGGCCCTGCGGGTCCATGAAACTGTCGCTCGCCCAGGCGATTTGGCCGGACACAAGCAGCGTCGTCATAGTGGCCAGTGCGACAGCGAGTATCCGAGAAATGGTCACGCCTGCTGATCCTTTCATGACCGGGTTCTTGGCAACTATCAGCAGAGTCAGAAGATTTCTCAAGACCTTTTCCCGAAAGCTGCGCTACCCCGGCGGTTGACTTGCAGGTTCGACCGGGCGACACCGTTTGACATGCGTTCGCTTACTGCCCTCTTTTGGCTGATCATAACTGCAAGCACTGCGTTTGCGCAGGATCGGGTGGTGGTCGAACAACAGTTTCAGAACTGGCTGCAACAGGTGATTTGGCCACAGGCAAAGGCGCGCGGGGTTTCCCGTGGGACGTTTCAAAAGGCGTTCGAAGGGGTCAGTTTGAACTGGGATTTGCCCGATTTGGTGCCGCCCGGAAGCTCGAACCGAACGCCCAAAATCCAACGACAGGCTGAATTCGGCGCGCCGTCGCGTTACTTCAACGCAGGCTCGGTTCAAGGCGCCACCCATGTCGGCCGACAGATGGCCAGGCGACATGCAGATGTTTTGGCAGAGGTCGAGGCAAAAACCGGCGTGCCTTCCCACATCATACTGGCGATTTGGGGGCGCGAGAGCGGTTATGGCAAGGTTCCGATCCGCCACAGCGCGTTTCAGGTTCTGGGCACCAAGGGGTTCATGAGCACACGGGCCGATTATTTCACTTCGGAATTGATCGCGGCGCTTCAAATTGCCGAGGCCGGACATGTGCGTGTTCTCAAAAGCAGTTGGGCAGGTGCGCTTGGACAGCCTCAATTCATGCCAAGCAGTTTTCTGGAATACGCGATTGATGGGAACGCAGATGGCCGCGCTGATATCTGGGACTCAGAGGCGGATACAATTGCCTCGATTGGGAATTATCTCTGGCTGCATGGTTGGGTGAAAGGCCGCGATTGGGGATTTGAGGTCTCGGTGCCACAGGATGTCTCGTGCACGCTTGAGGGACCGGATCAAGGGCGTCCGATCCGTGATTGGGTCGCGCTGGGTATCAATCGCATCTCGGGTCGGCCCTTTCCCGATCATGAGTTAGCCGCCGAGGGCTACCTGATGTTGCCCGCGGGACGGAACGGCCCGGCGTTTATCGTGACGCCCAATTTTTATGTTTTGAAAGACTATAACACCAGTGATCTATACGCCCTGTTTGTTGGTCATGTCGGGGATCGCATTGAATATGGCGTTGGCGATTTTCGCGCCTCCTGGGGCGAGGTCAGTGGCCTGTTGCGCTCGGACATCGCCGCCATGCAACAGGTCCTCGTTCAAGGCGGGCATGATGTTGGGGGTGTCGATGGATTACCCGGTTACAAAACCCGGCGGTCGATCGGGCGCTGGCAAGAACGAACCGGTCGCACACCGACATGCTTTCCCGAGGCCGGAATGAAGGCGCAGCTGGTGCCATAGAATCGCAGGTGATTCGCCATTGGCGGGTATCCGCGCCAACGTATTCCCCTAAACCAATATGTCTCGCTTCACGAAAGTGTCATATCGACAAAGCGTTTCAAAATAATATTTCGACTGCCTTACCGGTTACGGTTTCAATCGACCTTTCAGCACACAAATACCGTCAAAACCCTTTACCTTTGACCAAAAACCGGCACCTTCCTGCGCAGTGAAAGACCACTTTCACAATTGATTTTCTGACATCCCCTGCCGCTGAGCGCCCAAGATGTGGCCTTTTGGCGATCTAGATCAAAGCGCAGCCACAGCAGATGCCGGAAACAGATCGGTAGACGAGCCCCAGCCGTATTGGCGCGGCTTCGACACCAATAAACGGGAGTAAACACATGAACAGAATGATCCGAACCTCGTTAGCGGGGCTGCTGTCCTCAACCATCATCGCCGGCGCAGCCATCGCCGCCGGGACGCACCCGGAAACCGGCGAAGCGCTGGCGGAGGACCAGACCTTTACCTACCGCATCTTGGACGAACACAGCTCGGTTGATCCGCAGGTTGTCGAAGACGTCTCGGGTGCCGAGATCGTTCGGGACCTGTTCGAAGGACTGATGAACCAGGACGAAGAAGGCAATTTGGTTCCTGGCGTTGCCACCGGTTTTGAGGTCAATGACACCAAGGACGTCTACACCTTTACCCTGCGCGACGATGCCAAGTGGTCGAACGGCGATCCGGTGACTGCGGGCGATTTCGTCTTCGCCTGGAAACGTGCCGTCGATCCCGAGCTGTCTTCGCCCTATGCATGGTTCATGGAACTGATGTCGATCGAGAACGCTGCCGAGATCATCGCAGGCAACGCATCCGTCGACGATCTGGGCGTCAAGGCCATCGACGACAAGACGCTGGAAGTCCGCCTGAGTGCCCCCCTGCCCTATTTCCCGCAGATGACCACGCACTCGACCACCTTCCCGGCCCCTCAGAAAGTGATCGAAGAGTTTGGCGACGCTTGGACCAAACCTGAAAACATCGTCTCGAACGGTGCCTATGTCCTGACCGAACATCTGCCGCAGGAACGTTCGGTGCGTGAGCGCAACGAAATGTACTGGGACAACGACAACACAATCATCGACAAGGTTGTCGCACTGGTCATCAACGACGAAAACGTCGCCCTGACCCGCTATCTGGCAGGCGAACTGGACCGCACCGAAATTCCGGCTGGACAGTATCCGCGCCTGAGCCAGGAACACCCCGAAGAAGCCATCAGCTTCCCGCGTCTGTGTAACTACTACTACACCTTCAACCTGTCCGAAGGCGGCCCCGAGGCGTTCAAGGACCCCAATGTCCGCCAAGCGCTGTCTCTGGCTGTTGACCGCGCGATCATCACCGAAAAGGTCATGGCCGGTGGTCAGCCGCAGGCTTACACTTTCGCACCCGAAGCCACTGCGGGCTTCACTGTTCCGGCGGTCGAAATGGCGTCCATGAGCCAGGCCGAGCGCGACGAACTGGCCAAGGAGCTGTTGGCCGAAGCAGGTTATGGACCCGACAATCCGCTAAGCTTCGAGATGGTCTACAACACCTCAGAAGACCACAAGAAGGTCGCCGTGGCGCTAAGCCAGATGTGGAAACAGAAGCTGGGCGTTCAGGTTGAACTGGCCAACATGGAATGGAAAGTGTTCCTGGAAGAGCGCGGCAACCAGAACTTTGAGCTGGCCCGTGGCGCATGGTGTGGCGACTATAACGAAGCCTCGACCTTCCTCGACCTGCTGCAGTCGGACTCGGGTTACAACGACGGCAAGTTCAACAACGCCCGCGTTGACGAGCTGCTGGCAGAGGCCAAAACCTCGAACGATCCCGCGCCGCTCTATACCGAGGTTGAGCGTATCATCGCACAAGAGACCCCTGTGATCCCGATCTACCATTATGCTGGTGTTTACATGATGGACAGCGATGTCGGGAACTGGCCGGTCAACAACGTCGAGCAGAACTGGTACTCGAAGAACCTGTACAAGATCGCTGAATAATCGTCTTTGAACCACGCTCTGTCCCGGGATCGCCCGGGGCAGAGCCAATAAACACGGGGGCATGAAATGCTTGCCTATAGTTTCCGGCGGCTGCTGGTCGCCATTCCCACGATCCTTTTGCTGGTCATCGCCTGTTTCTTCCTGATGCACGTCGCGCCCGGTGGGCCCTTCACCTCGGAGCGGCCTTTGCCACCGCAGGTTCTGGCCAATATCGAGGCACGCTATGGGCTGGACCAGCCGCTGTGGAAACAGCTTTGGGACTATCTGTATAATATCGTTGTGCATTTCGACTTTGGCCCGTCCTTCAAGTTCAAGGACCGGGACGTCAATGACATCATCGCGCAGGGTTTCCCGATCTCGCTGACCTATGGCTCGCTGTCGTTTCTGGTGGCCACATCCATCGGTGTCGCGCTGGGGATCGCCGCTGCGATCAAGCACAATAGCTGGATCGACTATTTCGCCGTCGGTCTGGGCATTGCCGCGCAGGCGCTGCCGAACTTCATCATGGGCCCGATCTTGATCCTGACCTTCACCCTGTGGCTGGGTTGGCTGCCGGGCGGTGGCTGGCATGGCGGCCAGTGGCAATATCTGGTCATGCCGGTTATCGCGCTGGCGACCTCGTATATGGGCTCGATCGCGCGGATCACCCGGTCGTCGATGCTCGAGGTTCTGAACTCGAACTTCATCCGCACCGCACGAGCCAAGGGTCTCCCGACCAGAACCGTGATCTGGCGTCACGCACTGAAACCGACGCTGCTGCCGGTCGTGTCCTATCTGGGGCCGGTCTTCGTCTACGTGCTGACCGGTTCTGTCTTTGTCGACATCTACTTTTCGACCGGTGGTCTGGGTCAGGCCTATGTGAACTCGGCGCTGGCGCGGGACTATGCGGTGCTGCTGGGGGTCACGATCCTCTATGGCACGCTAACCGTCATCGTGAACCTGCTGACCGACCTGGCTTATGCCTGGTTCGATCCGAAAATCCGCTACTGAGGGGCTGGCAATGCTTGGAAAATCTCAAAAAGCCGCCCAACTGGCCGACGACGTCACCGACTATACGGTCATTCAGGGGCGTTCGTTATGGCAGGACGCACGGATGCGTTTTGTCCGCAACAAAGCTGCAATGGCGAGTGTCATCATCCTGAGCCTGATCGTGCTCTTCACGATCTTCGGGCCCTATTTTGCGGTCTGGAACAACGAAGAGATCGACTGGAATGTCATGGGTGACGTGCGTGGCATGGGGATGCCATCGATCGAAACAGGCCACTATTTCGGTGTCGATGATCTGGGGCGCGACCTGTACAGCCGCGTCATTCAGGCCACCACCACGTCGCTGCTGGTGGGTCTGATCGGGGCCGCAACCGCGCTGATTGTGGGGACCTGCTATGGCATCGCCGCTGGCTATATCGGCGGTCGCACCGACAGCGTGATGATGCGCTTTGTCGACATCCTGCTGGCGATCCCGGCCACGCTGGTTATCATCCTGCTGCTTGTCGTAGCCGGGCGATCCTTCTTCATGTTGTTCATCGCGCTGGGTGCGGTGGGCTGGCTAACGATGGCGCGGATCGTGCGGGGGCAGACCCTGACGCTGAAAAACCGCGAATTCATCGAGGCCGCCCGTGCTGCCGGTGTCAGCGAGTTCACCATCATGTACCGCCACATCCTGCCCAACCTGCTGGGCGTGGTGATCGTCTATGCCTCGCTTCTGGTGCCCGAGATGATCCTTACCGAGAGCTTTATCTCGTTCCTGGGTCTTGGCATTTCGGAACCCTACACCTCGCTGGGGCGTCTGATCGCCGAAGGGGCCGGTACGATGAGCTATGGCACGCTGTGGCAGCTGATGTACCCGCTGACTTTCTACGTCACCATCATCATTACGATGTTCTTCATCGGCGATGGCCTGCGTGACGCTCTGGACCCGAAGGATCGCTGATATGAGTTTGTTCTCCGTCAAGGACCTGAGCGTCCAGTTCGACACCCCCGATGGTGTGGTCGAGGCCGTCAAAGGCATTAGTTTCGACATCAATCCCGGCGAATGCCTTGGCATCGTGGGTGAAAGCGGATCGGGTAAAAGCCAGACCTTCATGGCCGCGATGGGGCTTTTACCGCCTGCAGGCCGGGCCATAGGTTCGGCCATGCTGAACGGCAATGAAATCCTGAACCTGCCGGTCAACACGTTGAACAAGATCCGCGGATCGGATGTAGGCATGATCTTTCAGGATCCGTTAACAGCCCTGACACCGCATCTGCGGGTTGGCCAACAGATGCGCGAGGTTCTGCAAATTCACGAGGGCTTGCAAGGCTCTGCCGCGCGCCAACGCTGTCTGGATTGGCTGAACCGCGTGCGTATCCCCGAGGCTGCGCGCCGTCTGGATCAGTACCCGCACGAGCTTTCTGGCGGGATGCGCCAGCGGGTGATGATCGCTATGTCGATGCTGTGTAACCCCAAGCTGCTGATCGCGGACGAGCCGACGACGGCGCTGGATGTTACCGTTCAGGCCGACATTCTGGACCTGATGGTTCATCTGCAAAAGGATGAAGGCACCGCGATTGCCCTGATCACGCACGACATGGGCGTCGTAGCGCGCATGTGCGACCGGATTCAGGTCATGCGCATGGGTGAGTTTGTCGAGGAGGGTGATGCGCGCGAAATCTTCCGCGCTCCGCAGCATGCTTATACCCGCACTCTTCTTGAGGCAATGCCGCGCATCGATGCGGGCGACGCGCCCAAGGCGCTGCCTGCGGTCGATGAGCCGTTGCTTAAGGTCGATGACGTCAAGGTCCATTTCCCGATCCATGTCTCGGGCGGATTGTTCGGGCGCAAAGTGCCGCTGAAGGCGGTCGACGGTGTCAGTTTCGACATTCGCAAGGGTGAAACTCTGGGCGTTGTGGGTGAGTCGGGCTGTGGCAAATCCACGCTGGCTCGGGCTGTTCTGCAACTGATCGAACCAAGCGCCGGCGAAGTCAGCTGGCTGGGCAGCCCGATTGTCGGGTTGAAACGCGCCGAGCTGAACAAGTACCGCAAAGACCTGCAGATCGTGTTTCAGGACCCTTTGGCAAGCCTTGATCCGCGGATGACAATCTCGACCTCTATTGCCGAGCCGCTGAAAACCTATCGCCCTGATCTGACCGATCGTGAGCGCAAGGAAATGGTCGCCGAGATGATGGAGCGGGTGGGTCTGAACGCCAACATGATCAACCGTTACCCACATGAGCTGTCCGGTGGGCAGAACCAGCGCGTGGGAATCGCGCGGGCCATGATCAACAAGCCGAAACTGATCATCTGTGACGAGGCTGTTTCGGCGCTTGATGTGTCTATTCAGGCCCAAATCGTTGAATTGTTGCGTGAATTGCAACAAGAGTTCGGCCTGTCGATGATCTTCATCAGCCATGATTTGTCGGTGGTGCGGGCTGTGTCGAACCGGATTATGGTGCTGTACCTGGGTCGCATCGTTGAACTTGGCGATGGTGAGGTGATCTGTTCCGACCCCATTCACCCGTACACCAAGTCGCTGATCTCGGCCGTTCCGATCCCGGACCCGGATATCGAGCGCAGCCGCCAAAGGCTTAAGCTGCCGGGAGAATTGCCCTCGCCCATGGACCCAAAGGCGGCACTGCGGTTCCTGCCCAGCCGGTTGTCGGCGGGTCAGTTAGACTATGTCCCGCAGCTGAGCGAAGTTGCACCGGACCATTTCGTGGCCGAGCACGACCCGCTTGATGCTATTATGGCCAATGGCTGACCACTTGCGCCCCCGTGCCGCAGAACGGTGCGGGGGCGCGGTTTCGTTTTGACTCTGACCCTTGGTTAATGGCAGATTCCAACCGGTCCAGGGGAACTGTGCCTGGTGCAATTGATTGATACGGATTTACATCTTATGTGAAAGCGCCGGCTGTAAAGACGACCCGCCGGTTGTGCATCGAATTTGAGAGGTAACATGACACGCAAGGTCACCAAGGCGATTTTTCCCGTTGCAGGGATGGGAACACGGTTTCTGCCGGCGACCAAATCGGTGCCAAAAGAAATTATGACATTGGTTGACCGTCCGCTGGTCCAATACGCAATCGACGAGGCGCGCGCGGCCGGGATCAAGGAATTCATTTTTGTGACCTCGCGCGGGAAATCCGCGCTCGAGGATTACTTCGACCACAATCTGGTGCTGGAGCAGGATCTGAAGTCCAAGGGCAAGGATGAGCTGCTGGAGATTCTGAATGCCACCAATATGGAAAGTGGTGCAATCGCCTATATCCGCCAGCACAAGGCGCTGGGGCTGGGCCATGCGGTCTGGTGCGCGCGCCGCCTGATCGGGGACGAGCCCTTCGCCGTCATGCTGCCCGACGATGTCATCGCAGCCGACAAGCCCTGTCTGCAGCAGATGGTCGAGGCCTATGAGGAAACCGGCGGCAACATGGTTGCTGCGATGGAGGTTCCCAACGAGAAGACAAGCTCTTACGGGATTCTGGATACCGGTGAGAATGTCGGTACCGTGGTTCGGGCAAGGGGGATGGTCGAAAAGCCCAAACCTGCCGAGGCGCCCTCGAATCTGGCCGCAATCGGTCGCTACATTCTGGGTCCGTCGGTGCTGTATAATCTGAACCAGATGAAGACAGGCAGTGGTGGTGAGATTCAGCTGACCGACGCGATCGCCGAGGACATCACCAACGGTGTCCCGGTCTTTGGCTACAAGTTCGACGGCCAGCGGTTCGATTGCGGTTCGAAGGCCGGGTTCCTGCAGGCGACCGTCTCTTTCGCTCTGGATCGCGACGATCTGCGCGATGACCTGAGCCGCTATCTGCACGACATCGTCGCCTCGGATCGCGCCGCCCAATAACGGCCCTCTGAGGGAGCAGGTTACATGAGCAAGATCTATCCGGTCATCCTGTGCGGCGGCTCCGGTACGCGGCTTTGGCCGCTGTCGCGCAAAAGCTATCCCAAGCAATTCGTGCCCCTGATCGGCGAGACCAGCCTGCTGCAGCAATGCGCCGAGCGTCTGCAAGGGCCGGATAGTGCGCCTTATGCCAAGCCCTTGATCCTGACCAACGAGGCCTTTCGCTTTGTTGTGCCAGAACAGCTGATGGAGATCGGGGTCGATCCGGGCCCAATCCTGATCGAGCCCGAAGGGCGCAATACCGCCCCGGCCGTTCTGGCCGCGGCACTGCATCTGGCCTCGGTCGATGTGGAGGCTGTGATGCTGGTGGCAGCGTCGGATCACGTGATCCCCGACACCACCGCCTTTCAAACCGCCGTGGCCGAAGGGGCGCGCACGATCGCCGAACGTGGCGATCTGGTGACCTTCGGCATCACGCCGGACCGGCCCGAGACCGGGTATGGCTACCTCAAACTGCGCCATGCGCCAGATACGTCCGGTTCGGCGGTTCCGCTGGATCGGTTTGTAGAAAAACCCGATCTGGACAACGCCAAAGCAATGGTCGCTGTTGGCAGCTATCTCTGGAATTCGGGCATCTTCCTGTTTGCCGTACGCGACATCCTGAAAGCCTTTGAACAGCACGCGCCTGACCTTATGGCTCCGGTTCGCAAGGCGGTTGACCAGGCGCAATCCGATCTTGGCTTTCTCAGACTGGATGCTGAGGCCTGGGGCGGGGTTCAGGATATCTCGATCGACTACGCGGTGATGGAGAAGGCCGACAATCTCAGCGTTGTGCCTTATGCCGCCGGGTGGTCCGACGTGGGCAGCTGGTCTGCGGTGCAGGAGCTCAGCAACCCCGACGCGAATGGTGTTGCCACGGCGGGCGAGGTCACGGCCATCGATTGCCGAAACGTGCTGGTCCGCTCGGAATCCCCTGCGCAGGAGGTCGTCGCTATGGGGCTTGAGAATGTGATCACCGTGGCCATGCCCGACGCGGTTCTTGTCGCCAGCATGGACAGGGCGCAGGACGTCAAACAGGCGGTTGCGGCGCTGAGGGCCAAGGGGGCAAAACAGGCTGAATCGCTGCCGGTCGACCACCGCCCCTGGGGCTGGTTTGAAAGCCTCGTGATAGGCGACCGGTTTCAGGTGAAACGCATCCACGTTCATCCGGGCGCTTCGCTGAGCCTTCAGTCGCATCACCACCGGTCCGAGCATTGGATTGTGGTCGAGGGGACCGCCGAGGTCACCATCGACGATACGGTTCAGCTGGTCTCGGAAAACCAGTCGGTCTACGTGCCGCTGGGCGCGGTGCACCGGATGACAAACCCCGGCAAAGTGCCGATGGTTCTGATCGAGGTGCAGACCGGGACCTATCTGGGCGAAGACGATATCATCCGCTACGAGGATATCTACGCCCGCGATTAGGGGCCTCATTTCTTAACAGATTACCAGACGGGCGTTCGGCCCGGTCAGGTGGGATTCACGCGGATCACGGCAGGGTGGCGCGCAATCATCACCGGACCGATAGCCTCAGGAGGACGCCCGTGCCACAGAACTCACCCCGACTGGACCTGCCCTATTTGCAACCCGCGCAAGCCCAGAAACACGTCACCCATAACGAGGCGCTGCGCGCACTCGACCTTATCGTCCAACTGAGCGTCGCCTCTGTCAACGCCACCACGCCTCCGGCCGCGCCCGAGCAGGGCGAAACGCACGCCTTGGGCGCAACGCCCAGCGGCGACTGGAGCGGACAGGCCAACAAGCTGGCGGCATGGATCGACAATGCCTGGCATTTTCTGACGCCCGGCACAGGGTGGCGCGCCTGGGATCAGGGTGCAGGTCAGATCCGGGTGTGGGACGGGGCCGCATGGATCGATCCACCGGTCAACGCTCAGAACCTCCCCGGCGTGGGTATCGCCACCGGGTCCGATGCAATCAATCGCCTGTCCGTGCGCAGCCCTGCCACGTTGCTGACACATGAAGGGGGCGGGCATCAGCTGAAGATCAACAAGGCGGACGCGGGCGAGACGGCTTCGTTGCTGTTTCAGTCAAACTGGACCGGTTATGCCGAAATGGGCTTGTCGGGCAGTACCGAATTTTCGATCAAGGTGTCACCGGATGGCAGCAGCTGGTCCGAAGCGCTGCGGATTGATGCAGCCACAGGTACGGTTGGAGGGACTTCTGTCCAAAGCAGCGCTCAGGACGTCACCCCCGGGCGCCTAATGCGCGCGGATTACGGCTATGGCCCCGGCAATCTGTTGGGCGCAGTGTCCGAAACCGCGGGCACGCCCAGCGGTGCAGTGATTGAACGCAGCGAAAATGCTAACGGCGCATATGTGCGCTTTGCCGATGGCACACAGATTTGCACCGTCACGCTGGATCCGGTCGCCTGCACCGCGGCAACGGGTCCCGTGTTCGCCAGCGGTGCAGTGGACTGGGATTTCCCGATTGGGTTTGCACCAGGTACCACTCCGGTGTTGGCAGGCAATGGCGGGGCGCTCACACGATTTGTGGGGTTTGATGCCGCATCCGAGGTGCAAGTCAGCGCTCAGGTGATGTCCGTTACCTCGGATTCAACCGCCTTGCCGCCAGCTTTGACGGCGGTTGGGCGTTGGTTCTGAGGTATCGGGCGACCCAGAACTGATGGCGGGTGGTCACAAATCTGCAGTCCAGACGCGGTAACGCCCCTGCCCTGTGACCTCCCGGATCAGACCCCGGCGCGTGAACTTGTCCAGATTTCGCTGAACAGCTGCGCGTGAGGAACGGGTCAACTCTTCGGCCAACGGAGCCGAAACCATCGGCCAGGCGGTCAGCACATCAATCAGAACGGGTGGCGTGCGCCCGCTGAGGTCCGAAGTGGCCTCGCGTGCGCGCGCCTCCCACGCGCTGATCCGATCCAGATGCAGCAAAGCAGCAAGGGCGGCCTGTCCTGCCCCTCTTATCCAAGCAGCAAGCTTTTCATCGACTGACCCAACCCCGCGCAGCGCACCGGGCCCAGACAGCGCCAGCGGCAAAAACACTGCCCCGCCTCGTCCCATGGTCGCCGCGTGCCGGTTCGCGACGACGGCGGCTTCGGTATCTTGCCCGATCCCCGGCGAGAATGCCCTCCAGGCGT
This sequence comes from Ruegeria sp. G10, assembly GCF_056533645.1. Taxonomy (NCBI): domain Bacteria; kingdom Pseudomonadati; phylum Pseudomonadota; class Alphaproteobacteria; order Rhodobacterales; family Roseobacteraceae; genus Ruegeria; species Ruegeria sp. G10. The sequence continues at coordinate 114,622 of NZ_JBQFOQ010000002.1, forward strand.
GAAATCCGATTGCAGCCTGCGTGACCGGATGCAGCCCTTGGGCGCTGCGCATGACCTCAGCCAGATCGGCAACCGCTTCGGGTACGTCTTCGATCCCTTGCGCCTGACGGTCGAGAAAGGCTGTCAAACCGCCCTCCCATCCGCCGTCAGAAGGTCCCGCACCCGCCGTCAGCCGCCGTACCGCCCAACCTGCACGATACAGCGCCTGCACATCATCGCCAGTAGAGCCGAGCCGCAACCCGGTCCACAACGCCAGCCGGTCAACCCCGATCCGATCACCGGTCCACCAACCCAAATCCGAGACTTCCATCAACGCCAACCGGTGTCCCCATCCCGCAGGGCCCGCGCGCAGCCGTTCGTCCAATGCACCGAAGGTCAGGGCGAGATCAGCGAGTTCTGCGGACAGCTCAGATTGCGCCGCACGCCAGTCGCGCGGGTCGAACAACAGGTTGGACTGAGGCCGAGGGCCCGGGGTCAGAAAATCCTCGGGGCTCTCTTCGTCTTCCGGCGGAAGAAACCAAAGATCCTCGTCATCGGGCGGATCTGTGTCGTATATGCTGCGTGGCCACTCTTCGATGGCGTCGTCATCCGTATCCGGTTTCACAGGTCTGGGCGTCATGGTCGATATTCTTCGGCCATTTGGCCCCGCCCACAAGCGGTTTCTGCGCGATTAGCCGGTGAAAGCACCCGTCAGCACGCTGAGTTCTCGATCCAGATCCGTCTGCGGATCACTGCCCAGCAGCATATAGCCATAACCACCACCGGCCCAGGTCGCGGTCGACAGACCACTAAGAACGGCCAGGTTCACGTCCTTGGCTGGCGCGCCTTCACCCTGCCGAATAATACAGAAGGCGAAAGGCTGACCTTGTGCGTCCGCAAAAACAATCTGCACCAGAGGTTTGCCGTTGAAAGACAGCACCTGCGCGCGCTTCAGATCCAGACCAGGAAGATCCTCAAGAACATCACGGTTCAATGACCGCCCCAGCTCTGCCTCGGCGCGGGCAAATTGCGCATCCAGCGCCTCGGGGGAATCATCTAGCGAGGCTATGGTCTCGGGCACATAAAGCGACTGGTAGATTGCGGCCTGCGCAGCCCAGCCCAATTCGGTCGGGCGGGTGGCCCAGAACGTTGCCGAAACGGCAATCACCGCGACAGAGGCGGCAACCGCAAGCAGACGCAGCGACCCTGCCATGCTCTGCGCTGCGACAGGCGCTGGCAGCTCGACATGTGGTGTCTGCGACGGGACCTCTGCAAAGGCCTCTTGCACAGCTGCAGCGAACGGGTCAAGCGCCATCAGGCGCGTTTCCAGCGCCGGATCATCCGCAATTGCATCCTCAATCGCGCGGGCTTCGGGTTCCTCAAGACTGCCTTCCAGATACGCCAGAAGCGTCTTATCTGAAAACTTCATTTGTCACTCCGTTGACCGATGTCGGCACTGTCGTGCTGCATCACGGATTTCAATTTCTGCCGGGCATTGGACAACCGGCTCATGATGGTACCGATGGGAACGTCCAGCATAGCAGCAGCTTCGCGGTAACTGTATCCTTCTACGAACACAAGCATAACCGTTTCTCGCTGCGCTTCTGGCAGCTGCATCACTTGAGTAAACACCTGAGCGGCGAAAATATTCGTTTCTGAATCGGGTCCGATTGCAATTAATTCAGATTCAGGCGTCACCGACAGTGCTTGCGCCTTGCGAACCGAGCGCGCACGGATTTCGTTGAGCCAGATCGAGCGGCAGATGGTCATCAGCCAACTGTCCAGCCGTTCGAAAGATGTAACCTGATGGTGCTTTTCCAACGCGCGCAGCGCGGTGGCCTGCAAAAGGTCATCTGCCATATCGGATGCGCCGGACAGAGCAAGCCCAAACCGCCAGACCCGTTTTGAATGTGTCTGGATCGCGCCGCGCACGGCCTGTTCGGAACTCATTTCAACGCTCATCGAATAAATCGCGACTTATGTGTGTTTGCTCTGATATGGGACCGGGCCCGCTTGGTCTGAACTGACATAGACTCTGGAGGAAAGAAATGAAACTTCTGCTGAAAACATTCACGATTGCGTCGGCAATTATTGCAGCTCCTGCCTTTGCGGCCGACTGGACGTTGGACCCCGAGGCTTCGCATCTGGCCTATGGCACGGTTAAAATCGAGGATGTGGGCGAGGTCAATTCCTTTAGTAAGCTGTCAGGTCATGTCGGTAAAAACGGCGCGGTCGAGATCGATATCGATCTGTCATCGGTCGAGACCAATATCGATATCCGCAATGAGCGCATGATCGAGCATGTCTTCCGCAAAGCCCCAAGCGCAACGCTGACCGCGCAGATCGACATGGACGAAGTTTCGAAACTTGCGGTTGGACAGACCACCGTGATGGAGGTGGATGCGAAACTGTCATTCGTCGGCACGGACATAGAGTTCTATACCGACATGTTCGTCCTTCGCGTGGGTGAGGATACCGTTCTGGTGTCGACCAATGACATGGTGTTCATCAGTGCGGAAGACGCGGGGGTCACCCCCGGTGTCGACAAGCTGCTGGAACTGGCGCAATTGCCCAGCATCACCCGCACCGTTCCTGTCACAGCCCGCCTGATGTTCACTCAGGACGGCTAAGGTCTTGCGGCGCGACGGGCTGTCATCAGTGTTATCAGTTCCTCTTTAGTTCGCCCGATATGCGTCGCAAGCAACGCGCAGGCCGCGTCCGTCTGACCGGCCTGCGCCAGCTTCAACAACTCCCGATGTTCCTTTCTGGCCGCCCCGCGCTGCTGCATCACGCTCAGGTGCATGCGGATATAGCGATCAGATTGCAGCGAGACGCGGTACAGCAGATCATTGGTCAAACCCCGCCCCGCTGCCGCATAAAGCGCTGCGTGAAAACGATGGTTCAGCGCACCCCACTGGCCAACATCATTGGCATCATATGAGGCTTCCATCTGCTGCAGAATGTCCTTGCATTCGGCAAACTCCACAGTGGTCATCGCGGGGATGGCACGTCGGAACAGATCAACCTCAAGCAACACGCGCAGATCGAAAATCTCGGCAATCTCGTCCAGTGAGTGCTCGGTGACCGAGGCCCCCCGATTGTTGGTCAGAACCACCAACCCCTCGGCATCCAGCTGCTTGAGCGCTTCGCGGACGGGCATGCGCGAGACGTCGTATTCTTCGGCCAGCGCCTCTTGGCGGATGGTTTCACCTTCTGCCAGATCTCCGCTCAGGATGCGTTCACGCAGGTCGCTGGCGATCACATCCGGCAGGCTTTGCCGGGTTATGGCGCGTTTCGGTCCCATGTCAGGCCCCCCACGTATCGCTCAACCGATAGCCGCCAGGCCATGGATCATCGGGGTCCAGCATGTGCTGATGGGTCCCGGTGATCCAGCCCCGGCCTGAGATTTCCGGGGTAATAGCCGCGCGGCCGTTTAGGTCTTGCTGATCGACGATACGGCAGCGGAACTCGCTATCGATCACCGAGCGTGCGTGGTACCGGTCAGTCGCCGACATTTGCCCCTTGGCCAGCAGCACCGCCATCCGGGCCGAAGCGCCAGTGCCACAGGGCGATCGGTCGAGCTTACCCGGTTTGATCGCCACAGTGTTGCGACCGGTCAGGATATCACCCTCGCGGTGCAGGGGTCCTGCGATCTGGCAGAAAGAGATATGATTCCAGTCCTTTGCGGGATGGCTAAACCCCAGCTGTTCATTCGCTGCATCAGTGATCCGCGCACCGGTACGGGCCAGATCAGCGCCCTCATCCGGTGTCAGTGCAAAGCCCAGATCGGCGGCTTCGACAATAACAAAACTGTCGCCGCCAAAGGCGGTGTCGACGCGCAGGGTTCCAAGCCCCTCTACCTCAATCCGCGCGTCCAGCTTGTCTGCAAAGCTGGGAACATTCTGCACATAAATGCGTTCGGCCTTGCCATTGCGACACTCGGCGCGCACCCGAACCAATCCTCCGGGGGCCTCCAGCGTCAGGTGCGTCTCGGGCTCCTGCATGGGAAGTATGCCGCTGTCCAGCAGCACGGTCGAGACACAGATCGCGTTCGAACCGGACATGGGCGGCGTGTCTTCGGGCTCCATGATGATAAACCCCGCATCCGCCTCGGGGTGCTTGGGCGGCACCAGCAGATTGACATGCCGGAACACACCGCCACGCGGTTCGTTCAACATGAACCGGCGCAGGGTCTGGTCGGTGTCGATAAAGTTGCGCTGATCCCAAACCGTTTCACCGGGCGGAGAGGCAACGCCCCCCACAATCACATCTCCGACCTCACCTTCGGCATGGGCCGAGACGACGTGTATGGTTTTGCTGCTGCGCATAGGACCTCTTTTAGAAACGGTTGGCCGAGTATGGCTGCGGCGAAATCGGAGGTGTCTGGCCATCGATCAACGCGCCGACCAGTTCCGCCGTTCCCGCCGACTGGGTCAGGCCAAGATGCCCGTGACCGAAAGCATAGATCACGCCGGTCGCGCTCGGCGAGGGGCCGATAACGGGTATGCTGTCGGGCAGCGAAGGCCGGAAGCCCATCCATTGTGTGCCGCCCTCGGGCTTGAGTCCGGGCAGAAACTGGGTCGCTTTTTGCAACAGAATCTCCGAGCGCCTGTAGTTCGGAGGCAGTTTCAGCCCGCCAAGCTCTACCGCGCCGCCGATACGGACACCGCCATTGATCCGGCTGGCGACAAAGCCGTGGCGCGAAAAGGTCAGGTGCATGCGCAAATCGAACGCACCCTGTGGCAGGGTCGTATTGTAACCGCGCTCTGTCTCAAGCGGTATGCGATCGCCCAGCGTTTTTGCAAGATGATGAGACCATGCGCCTGCGGCTACAACTGCACGGGGTGTCGTGATTGTGCCTTCGGCATGCAGGATGTCGATGCCGTCGGCTCCCGTCGTCAGAGCACGAATGTCGCAATACTCGATCTGACCGCCCCGATCCCTGAATGTGCGCGCCAAAAGCTCAACCCACGCCTTAGGGTCGACCGTGTTCAGCCAAGCGGGCGTGAACCCGGCATGGGTGAACCGCGGGCTCAAACCGGGTTGTTTTTCGGCAATCGCGCCCGGGCTCTCCAACAGTTCGAACTCAATCCCATGGCGGCGGCGAAGTTCCCAGGTGGGCAAGCTGGCGCGGTAATCCGCCTCGCTTTCATACAACTGCAACTGTCCGTCACGTTGCATCAGCGCTTCGCCATCTACCGAAGGGATCAGCCGTTCCAGCGCTGCCGAGGACAAACCCATCAGCTGCGCCTGTGCGTTCAGTAAGTTTTCATAACGGCGTCGGCTACTGGCGCGCCAAAACCGATACATCCAAGGTGCGATCTTCAGAGCATACGCAGGCGGAATCGAAAGTGGCCCAAGAGGATCCAGCAACCACCGCGGCGCCTTCTGCATGATCCCCGGCGTGGCCAGAGGTTCGATCTCGGTAAATGCAAAGGCCCCTGCGTTGCCCGCCGAGGTCTCGGCTGCGACGCCCTTGCGATCCACAACGCGGACCTGATGCCCGCGGCGCTGCAATTCCAGAGCGGTGGTGATACCGATCACGCCAGCGCCGATAACTGTGACTTGGGTCATATTTCGATCCCTGCGCGGAACGGGTCTTGCGGGTTGAAGATCAAAGTGGCCTCGGCCATGACGTAGGCCTGCCCGGTGATCTGCGGGATAATCCCGCCATTCGGACCGCGCTGATAGGACATGCGATAGGAACTGCCGATGACGCTTTCCTGTTCAATCTCTTCACCCGGCATGAGCGTACCATCCGCAGCCAGACAGGCCAGCCGCGCAGAGCTGCCTGTGCCACAAGGTGAGCGATCGTAATTGTCGTCCGGACACAGCACAAAATTTCGGCCATGCGCGCCGTCAGGCGAACGATCTTGCAAGATCACATGATCCACGGGCTCGCCCTGCTCTCCGCCGGCCCCCGATGCAGTCGAGGCTTCCCGGATCGCGATGGTCAAATCGGTCATCGCGCCAATATTGTCGGGCGTGACCGGGATCGGACTGGGATCGACAATGAAGAACCAATTTCCGCCATAGGCGATATCGCCGGTCACTGTGCCATGGTTGGGCACCGTCAGCGATACACCCTGATGCACCCGGCGGCTTTCTATGTTGGTGACGGTGACCGTATTTGCATCATGAAGCTCGACCGTTACCACCCCGGCGGGTGTTTCGATGCGATGCGTTCCGACATCAATCCGCCCCAGATGCGCCAGTGTCACGGTCAGACCGATTGTGCCATGACCGCACATACCCAAGACCGCATCCACGTCGAAATAGATCACACCGGTGATACAGGACGGATCCACGGGCTCGACCAGCAGTGCGCCCACCATCGCGGGCTGTCCGCGCGGTTCTAACATGATCGAGCGATAGAAGGCTTCATGCTCGGTCGCCAACCGCCGGGCGCGCTCGGCCAACGGCCCCGCGCCCAGATCGGGCGCACCGTTCAGGATGACCCGCGTGGGTTCGCCTCCGGTATGGCTGTCGATCACATGCATTCGGCGATCACCCCGCCCTGTTTCGACCAATCTGCAAACCAGTTGCGGAACAGGGAATATTGCTGTTCGCAATAATTGCGCTGAGCATCCGTCAGGGCGTCGGTTTCGTTGAAATGCAAGCGGTATTCCTCTTCGCCGTTCAGCACCAGAAGGTGTTTGTAATACAGCACCAGATCGGGGCCTTCGTCAAAGCTGGACAAAACATGGAATGCTTCGGTCAGTTCCTGCGCACGCTGGCGGGCCTCGGCATGACCGGCGGCGGCTTTCTGGGACAGCGCGGCCAGCAAAAGCGCCTCGCGCGGCAACGCGGTGCCGATGCCCGTGATCGAGCCGGTTGCACCGCAGTTGACGAAACCGTGGTAGACCTCGGTATCTACTCCGACCATCAGGGTGACCTGATCATCCTGACTTGTGATAGTCTCGGCTGCGTATCGCAGATCATCCTTGCCGCCGAATTCTTTAAACCCGACCAGATTGGCATGCTCGGCACGCAGGGCAAAGAACAGGTCGGCCCGTGTTGCAAAACCATAATACGGGCTATTGTAGATGATCGCGGGCACGTCCGGCGCGGCCTCGAGAATCGCCTTGAAATGATTCTTCTGCGCGGTCGGAGAGCTGCCCCGCGACAATACCCGCGGGATCACCATCAACCCCGCCGCCCCCATCTTCTGCGCATGGGCAGCATGCGCGACGGCTGATTTCGTGTTGATCGCGCCGGTACCGACCACAACGGGCAGACCTGCATCAATCAGGCGCTCGACCCCCTCCATCCGCTGCGCGTCGCTCAGCAGCGGCCAATCTCCCATCGAGCCGCAATAGACCACGGCCGACATGCCCGCCGCGATCATGTCCTGTCCTTTACGGATCAGCGCATCGAAATCAGGTTCTCGGTCAGGGGTGCAAGGGGTCATCAGGGCAGGCATAGTGCCGGTGAAGATATTTGCGGACATCGGGGGTCTCCGTTGAGCGGGTGTTCGACTCGTCTCTAGCGGATATTGGATACAAAATCCATCACTGAGTGCCCGCGCATTAAAGCCCGGAACCTACGCAGATTTCCGGGGCAATTTCATGGAATAAAGCAGCCTTCAGCGCAGGCGTTGCCCGGTTTCCGGGTCAAACAGCATGGCGCGTTCCGGGCGGACCGAGATGCCAATCCGATCGCCGGTGTCGCTGCGCTGATCGTCGCGCTCTTCCACGATCAGCTTGTCGCCATTCGGGGTCAGCAGATAGGAATACGAAACCCCACCCAGCGCTTCGGTCAGATCGACCGAGCATGTGTCACCGCCGCGATCCACCTCAATGTGCTCGGGTCGGATGCCCAGTGTCACTTTTGATGCGCCCGACGGTACGCTTGCGGTGACTGGAACATCATCGGTCAAAGCCGGGTGCCGAACCATCCCGTCGACCACTTCGCAGTCCAGAAAGTTCATCGCGGGCGACCCGATGAACCCGGCGACAAACCTGTTGTCTGGGTCGCGATAAAGATCCATCGGCGCACCCACCTGTTCGATCCTGCCATCGCGCAGCACCACGATCTTGTCGGCCATGGTCATGGCCTCAACCTGATCGTGGGTCACATAGATCATCGTGGCGCCGATTTCCTGATGCAGCCGCGCGATCTCGACCCGCATCTCGACCCGCAGCTCTGCATCCAGATTGGACAGCGGCTCATCGAACAAAAACACCTCGGGGCCGCGTACAATGGCGCGTCCGATGGCAACCCGCTGACGTTGGCCGCCAGACAGAGCCTTGGGCTTGCGCTTGAGATACTGATCCAGCTTGAGAATGTTCGACGCTTCCTGAACCTTGCGGTCGATTTCAGCCTTCGCTACGCCATTCATTCGCAGGCCAAAGCCCATGTTCTCGGCCACGGTCATGTGCGGATAGAGCGCATAGGTCTGGAACACCATCGCAACCCCACGCTTGGCCGGGTCCATATGCGTGACATCACGCGCGCCGATGTGGATCTCCCCGTCCGAGGTCTCCTCAAGCCCTGCAATCATCCGCAGCAAAGTGGACTTGCCACAGCCCGAGGGGCCGACGAACACGCAGAACTCACCATCTTCGATCTGCAGATCAATTCCGTGGATGACCTGAGTCTGGCCATAGCGCTTGATCGCGCCCTTCAGGGTTACACCTGTCATGTTGCTTGCATCCTGTCCTTCTGGCTCTCGGGGAACCGCCACGCCTGTGCTTCGGTTCCGATCTGTTCGGCCACGCGCCGTACACGGGGAACCCATGATTCCAACTGCTCGAAATTCATCCGCCCGGTCGATCCGGTCACCGACAGCGCGCCCAGCACGCGGCCTTTGGGTGTCAGAATCGGGCAGGCAATGCAGATGATGCCGGGTTCGTGTTCCTCGTCATCCACCGCATAGCCCCGGCCGCGGATCACCGCCAGATCGGTGCGCAACGCTTCTTCCGAAGCCAGCGTCTTTTCAGTGAAACGGTGAAAGCTCTGCTGCGAGATCGTTTTCTGCAGCAGGTCTTCGTCCAGAAAGGCCATCATCGCTTTGCCAACGCCGGTGCAATAGGCCGGGCCCACCTTGCCCGCCTCGGAATACATCTCAATGGGCCGCTGCGCGTTGCGCTTGTCCACATACAGCACCTGCCCGGAATCGAGTTGCGCCAGATGCACCGTTTCGCCGGTTTCCTGACTGAGCACATCCAGAAAAGGTCGCGCAATCGGAGCGAGTGAGCTTTGGGTCCAGGCCGAATGCGCCAATCGCACCAGCCGCATGCCTGGGGAATAGGTCTGTCGTTCCGGGTCGTAGTGCAGCATGCCCTGATTGGTCAGCGATTGCAGGAACCGATACAGCGTCGCCTTGGGAAAGTCGCTGCTGTCCAGCAATTCCGCGAATCGCACCGGTCGCTGAAACGACGCCACCTGATCCAGCACATCACATGCTTTTCCTATTGTTCCGTCACCTGCCACGGGTGGGGGTTCTCCTCCGGTTTTCCCTGCGGCGGTGCCACGAGGGTCTTGACAAGACTAGCCGAGTCGATGTGTAGTTTTCAATATATAAAACACGGTTCCATTATTTGGAACTTTAAAAGACCAGAATGGAAGCAAAAGGGAGGAAACCATGCATTCCATCTTCAAGCGCACAGCGGCTGCGCTGACCATGAGCGTTGCACTCGCCGCTCCGGCTGCCGCAGAGCTTTCCGGTGAGCTGCGCATTTTCCTCGACACATCGAACCCGGCGCCGCGCGCGACGATGGAAGCGATGATCGAACGGTTTGCGGCGCAGCATCCCGGTCTGGAGATCGAAACCACCGTGATCGACCGCGAAGCCTACAAGACCCAGATCCGCAACTTTCTAACCGCGGATACACCGGACGTTGCGACTTGGTACGCTGCGAACCGGATGAAACCGTATGTCGAGGCCGGTCTGTTCGAGGATGTCTCGGACCTTTGGGCCGAACCCGAGATCGCAGAGAATCTGGCTTCGACCAAGGGGGCGATGACCATCGATGGCAAGCAGTGGGGCGTGCCTTACACATACTATCAGTGGGGCGTTTACTACCGCAAAGACATCTTCGATGAGCTGGGCCTGACCGAGCCGACCACTTGGGAAGAAGAACTGGCAAACTGTCAGAAGATCGTCGATTCCGGTCGCGCCTGCTATACCATCGGCACCAAGTTCCTTTGGACCGCAGGCGGCTGGTTCGATTATCTGAACATGCGCACCAACGGGTTCGACTTCCACAACCAACTCGCCAATGGTGAAATCAGCTGGGAGGACGACCGCGTCAAACAGACCTTCGCCAACTGGAAGCAGTTGATCGACATGGGCGCGTTCATCGACAACCACCAGACCTATAGCTGGCAGGAAGCGCTGCCCTTCATGGTCAATGGTGAAGCCGCCGCGTATCTGATGGGCAACTTCGCCGTTGCACCGCTGCGCGAGGCGGGTCTGACCGATGATCAACTGGACTTCTACCAGTTCGTTGCCATCAACCCCGATGTTGAACTGGCCGAAGACGCCCCGACGGACACGTTCCATATCCCGGCCAACGCATCCAACAAAGAAGCGGCCCGCGAATTCCTGCGCTTTGTGGTCTCGGCAGACGAGCAGACCGAGATCAACAATGGCGCAAATCTCGGCCAACTGCCGGTGAATGCACAGTCCAAGGTGGATGACGACAAATTCCTGCAGCAGGGCTTTGCCATGCTGTCATCGAACAGCCCCGGCGGCGTTGCCCAGTTCTGGGACCGTGACGCGCCGGCTGAGATGGCAAAGGTGTCGATGGAAGGCTTCCAGGAATTCATGGTCAAGCCTGACAATGCCGATCGCATCCTGGCCAAGCTGGAACGCGCGCGCGAGCGCATCTACGACAACTGATCCGGTCAGGCCGGACCCAAGCCCGGCCTGCACCTCAAAACTGCGTAAGGCGGGTGCAGCCCGCCTTACTCCTTCGACCTAAATCCCGAGAGTCCCATGTCCGTCGCAGACGCCCCCGAACAGGAAAGCTGGTTCCACCGAAACCAACAACGCATCGCGCCGTGGCTGTTTCTGGCTCCGGGTCTGCTGTTCTTCATGGTCTATGTGATCATTCCGGTCTTTCAGTCCTTCAACCTGTCACTTTACGAATGGGATGGGCTGGGGGCCGCAGAATATGTAGGTTTTCGCAATTACGAGGACCTGTACTGGGAATGGGTCGACCGCGACGCGTTTTATATCTCGCTCAAGAACAACCTGATCTGGCTGATCCTGTATCTTGCCGCGATCCCGGCAGGGCTGTTCATCGCGCTGTTCCTGAACCAGACCGTCTGGGGCATCCGGCTTTATAAATCCCTGTTTTTCTTTCCCTTCGTCATTTCTCAGGTGGTCGTGGGCCTTGTCTTCACATGGTTTTATGACCCGACATTCGGCCTGCTGAACGAGTTCCTCGGCCTCTTCGGTTTGGGTCCTCTGAATGTGCTGGGCGACGAACGCTTCGTCACCTACGGCATCATCTTCGCAGGGCTTTGGCCGCAGACCGCCTATTGCATGATCCTCTACCTCACCGGCCTGAACGCCGTGGACCCCGAACAGATCGAGGCCGGACGTCTGGACGGCGCGAAAGGCGCGCGGATGCTGTGGCACATCATCCTGCCGCAACTGCGCCCTGCCACGTTCATCGCCTTTGTCGTGACCATCATCGGCGCGCTGCGCAGCTTCGACCTGATCTCGATCATGACCCAAGGCGGCCCGTTCGGCTCGTCCCGCGTGCTCGCCTATTATATGTTCGAGGTCGCCCTGTCCGAATACGGCTTCCGCATGGGATATGGCGCGGCCATCGCCGTGATCCTGTTCCTGATCATGCTGTGCTTCATCGCCTATTTCCTTTGGTCAATGTACCGCGAAGAAAAGGGGCACTGAGATGTTTCCCAAACCCATCGAAAAACAACCCCGCGCGGCGCAGATCACCTATCAGGCCATGCTACCCATTGCGCTGTTGCTGTGGCTCGGCCCCCTGCTGGCGGTTGCCCTGTTCTCGGTCAAACCAGCGGCGGATTTCACCAATGCCAACTATTGGGGGCTGCCCTCCAGCTTTGAGGGTGCCTTCAACTACGGGCAGGTGTTCTTCAACTCGGACATGCCACGCTATCTGCTGAACTCGTTCATGATCACCGTTCCGACTGTGATCGGAGCCGTGGCGCTGAGCTGCATGACCGGCTTTGCACTAGGCATCTACAAGTTCAAGTCGAACCTCTGGATATTCTTCATGTTCGTCGCGGGCAACTTCGTGCCGTTCCAGATCCTGATGGTCCCGGTGCGCGACCTGACGTTGGAACTTGGGCTCTACAATACCAAAACCGGCCTCGTTCTGTTCCACATCGCGTTCCAGACCGGGTTCTGTACCCTTTTCATGCGCAACTTCATCCGCGCCCTACCCTTTGAACTGATCGAGGCTGCCCGTGTCGAAGGCATCAGCGAGGTCCGCATCTTTTGGTACGTGGTCCTGCCCCTGATGAAGCCCGCGATTGCGGCCCTCAGCGTGCTGATCTTCACCTTTATCTGGAACGATTATTTCTGGGCCGTCGTGCTGACCCAAGGTGCCGAAAGCCAACCCGTCACGGCCGGAATCACCAGCTTTAATGCGCAATTCCGCGCCGCCTATCAATTGATGAGTGCCGGTTCCATCGTGGCGGCCCTGCCGCCGGTGGCCATGTTCTTCCTGATGCAGAAACACTTCATCGCGGGCCTGACCCTCGGTGCTGTAAAATAACGACAAACCAAAGGCTTGTCTCATGACCAAGATCACCTTTATCGGGGCCGGATCCACGATCTTCATGCAGAACATCGTGGGCGATGCCCTGCTGACCCCAGCTCTGGCCGACAGCCATTTTGCGTTGATGGACATCGATCCGCAGCGCCTGACTGAGAGCGAAACGGTGGCCCGCGCCATGATCCGTTCGGTCGGAACGGGCGCGAGCGTCTCGACCCACACGGATCGGCGCGCGGCGCTTGATGGTGCCGATTTCGTCATTACCGCGTTCCAGGTCGGCGGGTACCAGCCCTGCACGGTGACCGATTTCGAAATCCCCAAGCAATACGGTCTGCGCCAGACCATCGCCGACACGCTGGGCGTTGGCGGCATCATGCGCGGCCTGCGCACCGTTCCCGTCCTTTGGGATGTAGCGCGGGACATGATGCAGCTGTGCCCCGATGCGACGCTGCTGCAATACGTCAACCCGATGGCGATCAACACCTGGGCTTTGGCCGAACGGTTCCCGGCGCTGAAACAGGTCGGCCTGTGCCATTCGGTGCAGAACACGGTCGAAGAACTGGCCCACGACCTCGACCTGCCCAAAGACGAGTTCCGCTATAAGGTCGCAGGCGTCAATCACGTCGCGTTCTTCCTGCGGCTGGAACATCAGGGCCGCGATCTCTACCCCGCGTTGCGGCAGGGCTATGCCAGCGGCGCGCTACCAAAACCGCCCTTACTCATGCCCCGCTGCCCCAACAAGGTGCGGTATGAGGTGATGGACCATCTAGGCTATTTCTGCACCGAAAGCTCGGAACATCTGGCCGAATACGTGCCGTGGTTCATCAAGGACGGACGCGAAGACCTGATCGAACAGTTCGGCATCCCGCTGGACGAATACCCAACCCGCTGCGTCGAACAGGTCGCGGGCTGGAAGGAGCAGGCCAAAACCCTGACCGATGGCCGCGACATCGAAGTGATCCGCAGCCACGAGTTTGCCGCCGATCTGATGAACGCGATCGTCACCGATACCCCTTATACGGCCTATGGCAACCTGCCCAACACCGGCCAGATTCCCCAACTGCCGCTGGGTGCCGCGGTCGAGACCCCCTGTCTGGTGGATGCCAATGGGGTGCAGCCTTCCGTCGTCACCGACATCCCACCGCAGTTGGTCGCACTGATGCGCACGCAGATCAACGTGCAGGAACTGACCGTCCGCGCCTTGGCCGAGGAAAACCCCGAATACATCTACCACGCCGCGATGATGGACCCGCACACCGCCGCCGAACTGGACCTGCGCCAGATCCGCAGCCTCGTGACCGACCTGCTGACCGCCCATGCCGATTGGCTACCCGACTGGTGCCGCCCGGCGCGCGCCGCCTGATCTTCATCTTTTCACAAATACTCAAATCCCACCCCAGCCACGAAAAGCATCGCCCGACATGACAAAACGCCGCTCACAGCACTGGTACGGAAAACTCGACAAGGACGGGTTCATCCACCGCTCGTGGATGAAGAACCAGGGCTTTCCCGACCACGCCTTTGACGGGCGGCCCATCATCGGCATCTGCAACACATGGTCGGAACTGACCCCCTGCAACTCGGGCCTGCGCGATCTGGCCGAGGGCGTCAAACGCGGCGTATGGGAGGCCGGAGGCTTCCCCGTCGAATTCCCCGTCATGTCGCTGGGCGAGACCCAGATGAAGCCCACAGCCATGCTGTTCCGCAACCTGCTGGCGATGGATGTCGAGGAATCCATCCGCGCTTATGGTATCGACGGCGTCGTTTTGCTGGGCGGTTGCGACAAGACCACGCCGGGGCAGTTGATGGGTGCTGCCTCGGTCGATTTGCCATCCATCGTGGTCAGTTCTGGCCCGATGCTGAACGGTAAGTTCAAAGGCAAGGATATCGGCTCGGGCACGGATGTCTGGAAGTTCTCGGAAGAGGTCCGCGCTGGCGAGATGACCCTGCAAGATTTCATGAACGCCGAATCCGGCATGTCGCGCAGCGCCGGGGTCTGCATGACGATGGGCACCGCCTCCACAATGGCCTCGCTGGTCGAGGCGATGGGCATGTCCCTGCCCACTAACGCCGCCCTTCCCGCCGTCGACGCGCGTCGCATGGCGCTGGCGCATCTAACCGGCAAGCGGATTGTCGAGATGGTGGACGAAGACCTCAAACCCTCGGATATCCTGACCAAAGAGGCGTTCGAAAATGCCATTCTGGCAAACGCAGCCGTGGGAGGTTCGACCAACGCCGTGGTGCATCTTCTGGCGCTGGCGGGTCGCGTCGGCGTGGACCTGACCCTGAAAGACTTTGAAATCGGGTCCGAAATCCCGCTGCTGGTCAACTGCATGCCCTCGGGCACATACCTGATGGAAGACTTCTGCTACGCAGGCGGCGTGCCGGTTGTTCTGAACGAACTCAAACCGTTCCTGCGGCCTGCGAAAACGGTTCTGAACAAGGACATCTCAGCCCATTACGAGGGGGCCGAATGCTACAACGCCGATGTCATCCGCCCCTTCGCCGATCCGGTCAAACCCGCCGCGGGCCTGCGCGTGCTGCGCGGCAACCTTGCGCCCAACGGGGCCATCGTGAAGCCCTCGGCGGCGACGGATGAGTTGCTGGAAACCGAAGGTGAGGCCTTTGTCTTTGAAAGCATCGAGGACCTCAAAGCCAATATCGACCGCGATGATCTGCCCGTCACAGCCGACACCATTCTGGTGCTCAAGGGCTGCGGCCCCAAGGGATATCCCGGGATGCCCGAGGTCGGGAATATGCCGATCCCCGGCAAACTGGTGAAAGAGGGCGTGCGCGACATGATCCGCATCTCGGATGCCCGCATGTCGGGCACCGCCTTTGGCACCGTCATCCTGCATGTGAGCCCCGAGGCGCAAGCCGGCGGCACGCTGGCGCTTGTGAAAACCGGAGACCGCATCCGCGTTTCGGCCAGCAAGGGCGAGTTGGAACTACTGGTGGACGAGGCTGAGCTTGCGAGTCGCCGCGCCGCATGGCAGCCGGACGATCCACATTATACCCGAGGCTATGCCAAGCTTTACATCGACCACGTTCTACAAGCCGATCAGGGGGCCGACCTCGATTTCCTCGTTGGCAAAGACACCCGCCTTGTGACCAGAGAGAGCCACTGATGACCCAACCCGCCACTTTCCACGATCTGAATGGGGCTTCGGTTTACATCACCGGCGGCGGCTCGGGGCTTGGGGCTGCGCTGACGGACGGATTCATGACCCAAGGGGCACATGTCGCCTTCATCGGTCGGTCAGACGCCAACGCATTTGTTGAAGAGATGCGCGATAAACATGGCCGCGCGCCGCTGTTTCTGCAGGGCGACATGACCGACACAGAACTTCTGCATGCCACCATGGCCAAAGCAGCCGAGGCTCATGGCCCCATTCAGGTGCTGGTCAACAACGCGGCGAATGACAAACGCCACTCGCTTGCAGAAACCACACCCGAGTTCTGGGACTGGATGGTCGAGGTCAACCTCAAAGCCTATTTCTTTGCCTGCCAGGAGGCCGCGCGCCAGATGAAAGACGGCGGCTCGATCATCAACTTCAGCTCGATCAGCTATCTGATGGGCAACTCGGGCTATCCGATCTACACCACTTCAAATGCCGGGATCACGGGCATGACCCGGTCGCTTGCGCGCGAGCTGGGACCTGCGGGCATCCGTGTCAATGCGCTGGCGCCGGGCTGGGTGTTGACGCAGAAACAGCTGGATATGTGGGCCACGCCCGAGGATCTGGCCGCGCATCTGGAGCGGCAATGCCTGAAAGAACACCTCAAACCCGAAGACATGGTTGCGCCGACGCTGTTTCTTGCGTCAAAGGCCAGCCATGCGATGACCGGCCAGTGCATGGTGGTCGATGGCGGCGTGGTGGCAACGGGGTGAGATGATGAACACAGACTGGATCGCAGTGGACTGGGGAACATCCTGCCTAAGAGCTTGGGCCATGCAGGGCGAAACGGTCTTGCAACAGGCACAATCGCAGGACGGCATGTCGAAAACCGCTGGTGGCGACTTTCAGGCCGCGCTGCTTGCCCTGATCGAACCATGGCTGCCTCCCGCCCCCGTAGATGTCATAGCCTGCGGCATGGTCGGTGCGCGGCAGGGCTGGGTCGAAGCGCCATATGCCGCCGTGCCCTCGGCCCCGTTGCCCGCTGCGCCAATCCGGGTGCCCAACACCGATCCGCGCATCCGCGCCTTTGTCGTGCCCGGTCTGAAACAAGCCGACCCGGCGGATGTGATGCGGGGTGAGGAAACCCAGATCGCGGGTTATCTGGCCACCCGCCCTCATTGGGACGGGGTAATCTGCCTGCCTGGCACCCACACCAAATGGGTGCAGATCAGTGCCGGAGAGGTCATCAGTTTCCGCACGTTCATGACGGGCGAGATGTTCGATCTGCTGCGCGGGCAATCGGTGTTGCGTCACTCGATGGGTGAAGGCTGGGACGATGAGAGTTTCGGCGACGCGGTCACGGATGCCTTGTCGAAACCCGAGCAACTGGCCGCCCGGCTGTTTGGCCTGCGGGCCGCTGATCTGTTGCACGGGCAAAGCAAGGCCGTGGCGCAGGCTCGGCTGTCAGGGTTGTTGATCGGGGCGGAACTTGCTGCGACGCGGCCCTACTGGCTGGGTCAGCAGTTGGCAATCCTCGGGTCGGAGGGGCTGTCGCGTGCCTATGCCTCGGCGCTTGGGCAGCAAGGCGCGATGATCGAAATCGAAGATGCCACAACCGCGACGCTTGCCGGGCTGATGCAGGCCCGCGCGCTGACAAAGGAAACCGCATGAGCCGTCCGATCATAGCCATTCTGCGCGGTTTGACCCCGCCCGAGGCCGCATCCGTCGGGCGCGCTCTGATTGACGCCGGCATTGACCGGATCGAGGTGCCGCTGAACTCACCCGACCCGTTGGACAGTATCGGCATTCTGGCGCGTGAATTTGGCGACGCCGCGTTAATCGGCGCAGGCACCGTTCTGACACCGGATGAGGTGGATGCCGTAGCCGCCGTCGGTGGACGACTGATCGTGTCGCCCAATTGCGACGTGGATGTGATCGCACACACCCACCGGCTTGGCCTGGAAAGCTGGCCGGGCGTCTTCACCCCGACCGAGGCGTTTGCCGCGCTGAAAGCAGGGGCAAGCGGACTTAAGCTGTTTCCTGGGTCCATGGCTGGACCCTCGGGGCTTGCGGCAATGCGGGCGATTTTGCCCGCTGGGACGCATGTCTTTGCTGTTGGCGGCGCGGGGCCTGAGAACTTCGGCGACTGGATCAAGGCCAGCGCGGACGGGTTTGGCATTGGCTCGGCGCTATATAAGCCCGGCCTGTCGGTTGATGAGATCGCCGATCACGCCCGTCACATCGTCGCGGCCTATGATGAGGCGGCAGAATGACTCAGGTCTATGACGATCGCCCCTGCGAATTGGGCGAGGGTCCGTTGTGGCACCCGGAACGGCGGCAATTGTTCTGGTTCGACATCATCAACAAACGCATCTTGTCCCGCGAGGGCGACAGGCCGCGTGTCTGGCAGTTCAACGAGCATGTTTCGGCTGCCGGATGGATCGACCACGACACACTGCTGATCGCCTCGGAAACCGGGCTCTGGCGGTTTGGGTTGGAAACCGGCGCGCAAGAGTTGATCGTGGCGCTGGAGGCGGACAATACCGTGACCCGTTCAAATGACGGGCGCGCTGATCCTTGGGGCGGGTTCTGGATTGGGACCATGGGCAAACAGGCCGAGCCCGGGGCCGGGTCGATCTATCGCTATTGGCGGGGGGACCTGAGGCGACTGGTCGGGGGTGTCACGATCTCGAACGCGATCTGTTTTGCCCCGGACCGGTCCTGCGCCTACTTCTGTGATACCGTTACCAAACAGGTCATGCGCTGGCAGCTGGACGCACAGACCGGCTGGCCCGAGGGCGACGCTTCTGTCTTCATTGACCTCACGCAAGAGGGCCTGAACCCAGATGGTGCAGTCGTGGACAAACAAGGCAACATCTGGATTGCTCAATGGGGTGCCAGCCGGGTCGCCGCCTACGGCCCCGATGGGCAGTTCCTGCGCGCGGTGGATTTCGAAGCCCTGCATACGTCGTGCCCTGCTTTTGGGGGCGATGACCTGACCACCCTGTTCTGCACCACGGCCCGTCAGGGGCTGGAGGAGGCCATAGTGAACACGAATCCAACCAACGGCATGACCCTTGCCGCACCCGATATCGGCCCAGGGAAGATTGAACACAGAGTCATCTTATGAAACCCGAACTTGGCGTATGCTATTACCCGGAACACTGGCCCGAGACGCAGTGGGTCCACGACGCGGATCGTATGGTCCAGGCGGGCCTTACATGGGTCCGCATCGGCGAATTCGCATGGAGTCGACTGGAGCCTGCGCCGGGCGATTTACAGTTTGAATGGCTCGATCGCGCCGTTGAGACGCTGGGCGCAGCAGGGCTGAAGGTGGTCATGGGCACCCCAACGGCCACCCCGCCCCGCTGGATGCTGGACAAGCACCCGGATATGCTGGCCTTTGATGCGCAGGGTCAGCCGCGCAAGTTCGGATCGCGCAGGCACTATTGCTTTAGCCATCAGGGGTATATCGACGATTGCACCCGCATCGCGCGCATCATGGGCGAACGCTATGGGCGAAATCCGCATGTGGCAGCATGGCAAATCGACAATGAATATGGCTGCCATGACACAACGCTCAGCTACAGCCCCGTCGCGCTGCAGGCGTTTCGCCTCTGGCTTGCCGACCGGTACGGGACCATTGAGGCGTTGAACGCAGCCTGGGGCAATGTGTTCTGGTCGATGGAGTATTCCGGCTTTGACCAGATCGACCTGCCCAATCTGACGGTGACCGAACCCAATCCAGCGCATGTTATGGCCTTCCGCCGGTTCAGCTCGGACCAGGTTGTGGCTTTCAATGCCGCGCAGGTCGCCGCGCTGCGCCCGCTGACCGACGCGCCGCTGTTGCACAATTACATGGGGCGCGTGCTGGAATTCGATCACTTTGAGGTCGGGAAAGACCTCGATATCGCCACATGGGACAGCTATCCGATCGGCTTCCTGTCCGACCGGCTCGAGGCCGATGAGGCGCATAAATCGACCTTCCTACAGCAGGGCGATCCGGACATGCAGGCGTTTCATCACGACCTTTATCGCGCCGTTGGCCGAGGGCGTTGGTGGGTGATGGAACAACAGCCCGGCCCGGTGAACTGGGCCCCCTACAACCCTGCCCCGCTGCCCGGCATGGTACGCCTCTGGTCGCTTGAGGCCGTCGCGCACGGGGCCGAGGTGGTCAGCTATTTCCGCTGGCGGCAGGCTCCATTCGGGCAAGAGCAAATGCATGCGGGCCTTTTGACCCCATGGGGCGACGACGCCCCCGGACTGGCCGAGGCCCGGCAAACGGCGGACGAACTGGCCGATCTGGGACAGATCGCCCCCGCTCGCGCGCCGGTGGCGATCCTGTTCGACTATGCCTCGGATTGGGCGTGGGAAACGCAGCCGCAGGGTGCGGGCTTTGGCTATTTCCGCTTGGTGTTTTCAGTCTATCGGGCGCTGCGACGAGCCGGGTTGTCGGTGGATATCCTGTCAGCCTCGGACCCGGTGCCGGACGGCTACGACCTGATCCTTGCGCCGGGGCTGGCCAGCATTGACGACCGGCTGCGGCACGACCTGTCAAAGGCCAAGCTCGCGATCCTTGGCCCGCGCAGTGGGGCCATCACGCCCGAATTCCGCATCCCTGATCGGGGACGCCCCGGCCTGTCGGCGCTGAACTGCTCGGTCGACCTGATCGAAACCTTGCCTCCCGGCACTGAACGCCCGGTTCAGGGTGGCGGCGCGGTGGTTCACTGGGCCGAGCATCTGTCCGGAGAGGCCCCCGATCTGCTGTGCTTTGCCGGCGGCAACGCCTTGCTTAAGGGAACGCAGACCCTTTGGTATCTGGGCGGTTTCCCGGACGAGGTCCTTTGGGACAGGATCATTGCAATGGCCGCCCGGCAAACTGGTCTGACGGCACATCACATGCCCCCGGGTCTGCGCCGGCGCGAGACGGCGCAACACGAGGTACTGATTAACTATAATGCGGGTCCGGTCAGTTGGGAGGGTATCAGCATCGATGGCTGCGATGTTGTGTTCCGACCGCGTAAACCGGCCAGATCATAAGGCTAGATAACGCTAACATAACCTGCTAGGTGGCAGGGCGCAGGTCACGCCCAGCAGGTTGCAGCGATGAAATACACCCGTTCAGACTTTCCCGCAGGTTTTCTGTTTGGCACCAGCGCGCCTGCGCCGATCATGGCGGGGCCCGACTGTTTTCGCCTGCGACTTGAATGGGATCACATCCTGCCTGATGGGTACAACCCCGATCCAAAAGCGCTGGACACCTATGAGCAGCAGATCGACCAGATCTTGCATCACGGGTTACGACCTTGCATCACGCTTGACCATAACACCCTGCCCGCGCCGCTGACCGATATCGGTGGCTGGCGGAACCGGGACATTGCCCCGCGTTTTGCCGATTTCGCCGAGGCAGTCGTGGCCCGCATGGGCGCGCGCCTGTTTAGCATCGCGCATGGCGGACGTACTCCGATTGATGAAACTGACCAACGTGGCACCGCGCGCAGTCTTCATCACCAGTTTCTGGCCCATGGTCAGGCGGTTCAGGCGATGCGCAGCTATGGCATGACCAACATCGGTGCCGAGCTTGGCCGCGCCGACCCCGCCGAGCTTGAGGCGGTGATCACCGGGCACTACCCCGCCGCGATCCTCGACCAGATAGGCGACGGTCTGCCCGGGACCTGGCAGCAGGACCTTTCGACAATTGCCGAGCCGGTGGACTGGTATGGCGTGTCAGCAGAGGCCGTGCACGCGCTTGAGGTTGTGCACGGTTACACCAAAGACCGGCCGTTGTACTTGACGCTCTCCGCTGAGGACATGGCGAACCTTGATCCCGTGCTAGAGGCGGTTGAACGGCATATCCCGGTGCGCGGCGTGTTTCTAGACGTGAATCAACCAGAGATCCCTGCACTTCTGTCCGACCACCCCCTTCGCACCCCATGGATCCTGCCCGAGCGGCACCTGCACGCCCATTGGAACCTTGTTGCGGATATCGGTGGCACCAACACCCGGCTGGGAGTGGTCACCAACGGAGAGTTGACCGACCTGCGCAAACATCCAACCGGAACTCTGGCAGACCTACACACCGCGCTGCACGACCTGCGCGACGAGATCGGCACCGACCCGCGCGCCGTGGTGGCCGCCGGGGCCGGGCCGGTGCGGGATGGCGCGATCCGGCTGACCAACGCAAATCTGGTACTGTCCGAAGACACGCTTGCCCGCGCCTCCGGTGCACACCATACCTTTGTGATCAACGATTTCACCGCAGCCGCCTGGTCCGTTGCCGAGATCACCGGAGATCAGGTTGAGGTTCTTCAGGGCAAGCCCACGCCCCCGCTCGGAACCCGTTTGGTTGTAGGCCCGGGAACAGGGCTGGGCGTCGGGGCTCTGCTCTGGTCCGAAGGTCATTTCCACACAGCATCCGGCGAGGGCGGGCATATGGGCCTCTCGCCCCGGCATCGTGATGAGGTCGAGGTCTTCGACGCCGCCCGGCGCATCGCGCCCGAGTGCTTTTTCGAAGATAGCCTGGTGATCGAAGCCGAGATGTTTCTGAGCGGGACGGGCCTGCCCATTCTGTATCAAGCGGTGAGTATGGCCGGTGGTCGGACCCAGGCGGTAACGCGATCTGCCAAAGAAATCCTACAGGACGCGCTGGACGGCAATGATCCCTGTGCCGTGAAGACCGCGCGCATGTTTACGGAACATCTCGGCGCAATCATGGGCGATCTGGCAACGGCGCTGGTCCCAACTGGCGGGGTGTTCCTGGTGGGTGGCGTCGCTGAAAAGAACCGCTGGCTGTTTGGGCAGGATTTCCTGCGGGCCTTCAATGCAGGCGGGCGGTTCGATACGTTGCGCCAGGGTATGAACCTCTATGTGTCGGAACAGGATGAGTTCGGGATTGTTGGCGCTAACAATTTCTGCCAGAATGCGCTCGCGCGGTAAGAACCTGTCCAAAAGAAGGATAACGGGATGATCCTGTGTTGCGGAGAAGCCCTGATCGACATGATAGCGGCCCCAACGATTACGGGCGAACAGGGGTTTGTGCCGCATTCCGGCGGGGCAATCTTCAATACCGCGATTGCGCTGGGGCGTCTGGGTATCCAGACCGGGCTGCTCAGCGGCCTCTCGACCGATATGTTTGGCGAACAACTGACTGCGACGCTTCAGATCAGCCATGTCTCGACCAGCCACATTATTCGCGCGGATCGCCCTACGACGCTGGCCTTTGTCCAGCTTAAGGACGGCCACGCGACCTACAGCTTTGTCGATGAGAATTCAGCGGGCCGCATGCTGCGTCCCGACGATATGCCGGATCAACTGGCCGGGGTCTCAGCATTATATTTCGGCGGGATCAGCCTGGCTTGCGAGCCCTGTGCCGATGCCTATGCAGCGCTGCTGGAACGGCATGGTTCAGAGCGTGCGGTGATGCTGGATCCCAATATCCGACCGGGGTTCATCAAGGATCAGACGCGCTATCGCACCCGCCTCAATCGGATGATCGCACAGTCTGACATCGTCAAGGTTTCTGACGAAGACCTCGACTGGATCATTCCGGGCCCGGAGTCCCATGCCGAGAAAATACCGCTGCTGCTACAAGCCGGGCCTTCAGTCGTGATCGTCACCCAAGGGCGAGATGGCGCAACGGGCTATCTTGCCAACGGCTCGGCCGTCTCGGTTCCGGTTCAAAAGGTCGATGTCGTCGATACTGTTGGTGCGGGCGATACGTTCAACGCCGGCGTTCTTGCGCAGCTTGAGCAAGCCGGACAGATGAAGAAATCGGCGCTGCGGGCTCTCTCTTCAGACGACTTGAAGGCTGCATTGGAACTGGGCGCTCAGGTCGCCGCCGTAACTGTATCCCGCGCTGGGGCAAACCCGCCCTGGGCGCATGAACTTTGATGGGCAAAAGACAATGAAACGATCTGATATCAACAACATCAAGGCCGAAGCTCAACGCTTTGTCCAGTCCTTTGGGGCTGTGCTGCCTCCCTTTGCCGATTGGACACCGGACGAGATGCGCAGCGACAAAGCCGCAGGCATCCGCGACCGTGGCCTCGGTTGGGATATCACCGACTATGGCCAGGGCCGCTTCGACGAATTGGGGCTGTTCCTCTTTACGCTGCGCAACGGTGATGTCAGTGACCTGAGCCAGGGTCGTGGCATGCTTTACGCCGAAAAACTCTTGATCTCGC
The DNA here is from genome assembly GCF_056533645.1 of Ruegeria sp. G10. Taxonomy (NCBI): domain Bacteria; kingdom Pseudomonadati; phylum Pseudomonadota; class Alphaproteobacteria; order Rhodobacterales; family Roseobacteraceae; genus Ruegeria; species Ruegeria sp. G10. Next base: position 138,619 of record NZ_JBQFOQ010000002.1, read on the forward strand.
GTGATAAACAGCTGTCGCCCATGCACCGCCATATCCTGAAGGCCGAGGATATTATCAATCGTGGCGGTGGCGACCTTGTTATGGAGATTTACGCGTCGGACCCCGAAGGTGGCATTGATCGCGAAACCCCGGTTGTGGTCCCAAGCGATGCTTGCCCGGTCACCATTCAACCCGGCGAGCTATTGCGCCTGAAACCCGGTCAGAGCGTGACCCTCATGCCCGGCATCTGGCACGCATTCTGGGCGGAACAGGGCGATTGTCTGATTGGCGAAGTCTCGACGGTGAATGACGATCGCACGGACAACGTGTTCGAAGACCCGATCCCGCGCTTTGCGACCATCGAGGAAGATACAGCACCAGATTTTCTACTGGTATCCGACTACTAAGCGACCCCCGAAGACAGTCGGGAGCCGCTTTTGGACGGCGATCCGAACGATCAGCTGCGGCCTTTCCAGGGCACGAGCCAGTTTTCCGCTTTGCGCATCAGGATGTCGATCCCATACCCGATCACGCCGATCAGGACGATGCCCATTATGACGATATCGGTTAGCTGGAATTTCGAAGCGGCGATGATCATCATACCAGCGCCTTTCTGTGCGGCCACCAGTTCCGCAGCAACAACCGTGCCCCAGCAAACGCCCATCGCGACCCGTGCGCCCGTGAATATCTCGGGCAGCGAGTTCGGCACGATCACATAGCGCATGATCTGCCATTTTGAGGCACCCAGAGAGTAGGCCGCATGGATTTTCGAGATGTTCACTCCCGAAACTCCTGCACGTGCCGCGATAGTCATGATCCACAACGCCGCGAGGAACAGCAACACGATCTTGCCTGTCTCCCAGATTCCAAACCAGATGATCACCAGCGGGATCAGCGCCAGCGGAGGCACCGGTCGCATGAATTCGACGATTGGGTCGAACCACCCGCGGAACCAGCCCGAAAGACCCATGGCATAGCCCAGCGGAATACCCACCAGCGCGCCCGCCACAAACCCGGCGATGACACGCAGCAAGGACCAGCCCAAGTGCTGCCAGAGTGAGAAGTTCTGATACCCTTCGCTGGCGATTTCAAAGAAACGTGCCACGACGGTTTCCGGTGCAGGCAGCCAGATCGGATTCATCTGAAGACCCTGATTGGGCGTGAAGCTGATTGCGCCTTTGCCGGTCAGGGTAACCTTTCCGTCGCCCGTATTCACCGCATCATCCGGGCCAATCGGTGTGCCGTTGATGGCAATGATCTTTGCCCCATCCTTGCGCTTGGCGTCATCATTCTTGTCGAACAGAATGGTCGAGGAGCGGCCCGCTGGTGCTGCAAAAGCATCATCCTTGGCAAAGCCTGCTCCGGGTTCAACCTCGAAATCGTCTACCTCTTCGCCGAATGCAGGCACGCGAACGAAGACGGTCGCCTCATCCGTGGTCCCATCAGCGTTTTCCAAGGTGTAGGTGAATTGGGTCTCGCCAACGAAGGGACCGGGCACATGGATCGGAAACAGTTTCGATCCGGTAAACGCGGCCCAGATCACAAATATCACGAGAACGGAAATGATCGAAGCCGCCCGATCCGCCCGCACCGCGCTTTCGTCACCGAAGGTCACGGTTTTCAGGCTGGTAAAGTCCTGCCGCGACTGCAAGCCCCGGCGCATCGCGTAAACGATGAAGAACGCGCCTCCGAACAGGCCGATGTAAAACAGAAGTACAATCATGATGCCTGCTCCGTACGACCCATAATCTCTTCTTCCATCTCCCAGATCATCGACAGGATCTCATCGCGTTTTTCCGCAAACCCTTCGGATTTTTTCACGTCGCGCAGATCCGCATTCACGCCACGTTCGGCAAAGGGCAGGTTGTATTCGCGGTGAATCCGGCCCGGTCTGGGGGCCATCACGATCAGGCGCTCGCCCAGCAACAGCGCCTCTTCGACCGAGTGGGTGATCAGGATGATGGTCTTGCCGGTCTCTTTCCATAGCTTCAGAACCAGACCCTGCATCTTTTCTCGCGTCAGCGCGTCCAGAGCGCCCAAGGGTTCATCCATCAGGATCACGTCCGGCTCGTTGGCCAGACAGCGCGCCAACGCCACGCGTTGCTGCATCCCGCCCGACAGTTCGTAAACTGCCTTGTCCTTGAAATCCTGCAGGCCAACGACCTCAAGCAGATGATCCGAGATCTTGTCGCGCTCGGCCTTGGGCATACCTTTCATGCGCGGACCGAACTCGACATTTTCGCGCACGTTCATCCATTCGAACAACGCGCCTTTCTGGAATACCATCCCCCGCTCCGCGTCCGGGCCTTTGACCAGATGGCCGTTCAGTTCGATCTTGCCCGATGTGGGGGCCAGAAATCCCGCGACGATGTTCAGCAATGTGGTCTTGCCACAGCCAGAGGGGCCAAGCACCGACATCAGCTCACCTTCTTTCAGGCTCAGCGAGACATCCTGCAGCGCCTGTACTGATGAACCATTGGGTAGGTCGAAGCGCATGGACAAATCAACAATGTCCAGTTCAGGCATCCTGTATCCTTCCTGCGTGCATAGCGTTCGACCGGCCCGTCTGAGGGGCCGGTCGGATATCGCGTTTTGCGGTCTTAGTTACTTGCAGCCGCCAGCGGCGCGGTATTCACAGCACCTTCATAGGAGTCCAGTGCGGACTCGATGCTACCTGCCGAAACAAAGACGTTGGCCACGCCCTTCATGAAGTCCTGTGCGCCTCCGCCCAGCCACTTCTCGGACAGCTGTTCGTCGACCGACGGGAAGGTGAAGGTCGCGATAGTCGCCTCGGCATCTGCCGGATCCATACCCGCATCCTTGGCGATCACCGGTAGCATCTCATCCTTGCTGTCACCGGCATTCCACTTCGCGTTGGCGTCTGCGGTCACTTTCAGGAACTTCGAGAGAAGCTCGGGCTCTTCCTCGATGAAGCTGGACGGAGCGCTGGTCACATCAAAGACCAGAATGCCCAGTTCTTCCTTCTCGGCTCCGGTCAGCAGGATGTTGCCATGCTCGACCATGCGACGCAGTGCGCCACCCCAGCCACAGACCATATCCAGGTTGCCTTGTGCAAAGGCCGCCGCGCCGTCAGCCGGGGCCATATCCACAATCTCCATCGAGCCGACATCAACGCCGAAATGGCCCATCTGCGACAGGAAGCCATAATGCGCTGCCGTACCGATCGGGACGCCAACTTTCTTGCCGTTCAGCTCGGTCGCGTTGTCTTTGTCAATCTCCAGCGCCTCGGCTACGACGCAGTTGTCGTTTTCAGAATAGCTGACGGCGACGTCAACAATCTGGATGTCCTGACCTGCCGAAGTGGTGACAACAAAGGGTGGCACACCCTGGCTGACTGCGATCTGCACATCGCCCGACGCCATCGCCGCCGACATTGCCGTACCTGTGTCGAAGGACACCCAGTTGATCTTTACACCAAGCTCTTCTTCGTAGGTGCCATTTGCCTTGGCGTATTGGAACGGCATCGGCCACTCGAGGAAATACGCAACGGTAAGCTCATCCAACGCCGCCGCCTGCGAAGCGGTCAGCGCAGCAATGCTGGCAAAGGTGGTGGTTAACAGTTTTCTTTTGATCATTTTGTCTATGTTCTCCCTGCTGGTTCCGTCTGTTCGACTGTTCTTAGATCTCGAACTCTGGATCAGTGGAAAAACCATAATCGCCGACAGATGGAATCGTGAAATAAAAAACTTGTTGCGGTAAAAGCGAAACTTTGTTTCGCTTTGGATCGATGAACTGTGGGATCGGACCGCCGGAATGCCTAAAAAATCGCTCAGTCTAAGATGGCTGGAGGTGTTTCAGCTTATCGCCAAGCTTGGATCGATCCAAAAAGTATCGGTTGAGACCGGGCTGTCCATAAGCACTGTTTCAAACCATCTGCGCAGCCTTGAGAAAGCGTTGGAGGTCGATCTGGTCGATCACAGCCGCCGCCCGATGGGCCTGACCCCCGCCGGGACGGTTTTCCTGCGTCACGTAAGAGACGGGCTGACCGCCCTGAGAAGAGGCGAGGCCGAGCTGCGTTCGGGCAGCTGGCAGCATGCGACCGATCTGCGGCTGGGATTGTTCGACGATCTCGACATCCGCGTTGTACCAGAGCTTTTTCGGCATCTTTCAGTTTCATTACCCCGATGCAACTTCCGCCATTTCAACCGCCCCAGCCACGAAATCATCGACAAACTCCAATCGCAGAAGCTGGATGCGGGGGTCGCCGCCAGACCTGCCGATCATGTCGAGGGATTGGTCGAGTTTCCGGTGCTTCGGGATCCGTTCATTTTGATTCTGCCGCCTTCTTTTCATGGCTCATTCGACGAGCTGCTCGAACCAGACGCCGCTCTGCCTTTGCTGCGGTATTCTCGGGACCATAATATTGGCAAACTGATCGAAAGCCAGTTGACGCGCAGTAAGATCAACTTGCCCAATCGTTTTGAACTGGAATGCAATCAATCCATCATCGGGCTGGTGGCAGAAGGCAGCGGTTGGGCGATCAGTACCGCAGCAAGCTATTATCGCGCACGCCGGTTCCACGAGGATACCCGCGCCCTGCCCTTTCCGGGCAAAAGCTTTGCCCGCACTGTTTCCCTGTTCACAACCAGCGTTTACCCGCCAACCACCACGCGGTTGATCCACAATGCGCTGAACGATCTCATCCGCCAACATGTCGTCGCACCAATGACCACCAGATTCCCATGGCTGAAACAGGAGTTCCGCACGCTGCCAATGCTGCCCGGATGATTCCGAACAAAGCCGTTGCAGAATATCGCGCCCGGATATCAAGCTTCTGATATCAAGACCCCAATGCCATGACCAAAACGCGCCCAAGCTGAACGAGACACCCCTTATGCCTCGCCAAACCGCCCCCAAGGACCTCAGCCTCAAATGGCTGGAATTGTTTCAGATTTGTGCGCAGAAGGGGTCGCTACAAGCGGCCGCGAAGGAAACCGGCCTGACGATCAGCACGATCTCGCATCATCTGCGCAACCTCGAGGATCATCTGGGCGTCGAGCTGTTCAATCACGCGCGCCGCCCCATGGTGCTGACGCCCAAGGGGCATGTATTCCTGCGCAATATCGATGACGCGCTGCATCTGATCCGCAAGGCCAAGGCCGAAGCGTCGGCGGGCAGCATCGCCGAGGCCAGCTATCTGCGCTTTGGCACGATCGAGGATTTTGACAGCGACATCATCCCCGAACTGGCCGTGTACCTGTCGGCCAATATGCCCGCCTGCGATTTTCTGTATCACACCGACACCAGCCATACGATCATCGAGATGCTGCGCGACCGGCAGCTCGATTTGGGTATCTCCACCACGCCCACGGAAAAGATGCGCGACCTTCAGGATCGCCTATTGCTGCGCGACCCGTTTGTGATCGTGCTGCCAAAGGTCAATGACGAATCGTTGACCGATATCGTCGAGGGCCGCACGAAATTGCCTTTCCTGCGTTTCTCCAGCTCTTTGATCATTGCGCGGCAGATTGAATCGCAACTGCGCCGGATGGGGTTTTCATCGCCCCATCGGTTCGAGTGCAGCAATAACCAGACGCTTATGTCCATGGTCGCCGCCGGTGCCGGGTGGACCATCACCACCCCTCTGCTGTTTTCGCGGGCCAAACGGTTTCAGCCAAAGCTGAAGATGCACCCCTTTCCGGGCAAAAGCTTCTCTCGCACGCTGGCGCTGGTTGCGACGCCGGATTGTTCGCGGTCGGTGATCGAACTGGTCGATACCAAGACACGCACTCTGATCCGCGACCGCATCCTGGCGCCCCTGCACGCAGACAACCCATGGCTGGCCGAGCGGTTCGGACTGATCCAGTAGGCCAACCGCTCAGAGAATGTTGAACCGTGCCCGGATCGCCTTGTCTTGCTCGGGCGTCAGATAAGTGGGCTGGTGATCACGCAAAATCTCTTGCGCCCTCTGGCGCGCGCGGCTCCACGCATCTTGTGCACCGTTTTCGGCCCAAGTCCGGGGCTCATCCCTGTCGGCGAGGCTGGGATAGAAATAATCCCGCTCCATTGCAGCAAAGGTGTGCTGACCGCCCAGAAAATGCCCCTCGCCCAGAACCGCCTCGCAAATCGCATCAAAGCCAAGGTTTTCCTCGGTCACTTCGATGCCGCGCAGGGTGCGGTAGGTGTTCGAGTGCATCTCGTCATCCAGCACGAACCCCTCAAAACTCACCCCCAGCAAAGACGCCGTCATGCCCGAGCTTTCATAGATCAGGTTCCCCCCCGCCAGCGCCGCCGCCATCGAGGTCAGCCCCTTTTCCATCCCGTATTGCGCATCAATAGCCTTGGCGTCGCTCATCGAACAGGCCACGCCCGAAGTCAGGCCCAGCCAGTTCGACAGCTGCGCCGATGCCGCGTTCAGCACCGCCGTCTCACCGCTGCCGCCGGAAAACGCGCCGGTGCGCAGGTCGATGACCAGCGGCCAGTTCGAGAACACCATGGGAAATCCGGGCTGAATGGCATGGACCATCACCAGACTGGCCAGCGTCTCGGCCAGCGATTGGGCCAGAAACCCCGCCAGCGTCGCGGGCGCGGTCGCCCCCGCCTGCGCAGCGGTGATGCAGGACATCGGAATGTTATGTTCGATGCAGGCGTAGACGACGTCCACGGCATCCTCGCCAAAGCGCATCGGCGAGATGATCGGGCTGATATGCGCCTTCATGAAGGGGCGTTTGGAAAACTCACCAGGCCCGCCCGCCGCTATATCCAGCATTTCGACAATCGGGGCGACATGCTCGGCCACCGTGAATGAGGTCGCGGTGGGTTTGGTGGTGTTCTTCAGCAGCGCATAGACTGTGTTCACATCCAGATCATAGATCTCGGGCACATCGGTCGCGACGCAGCAGCGCGTGAACCAGCTGACATTGGCCAGCACATCCTGAAGCCGCGTGAAATCATGCAAGTCCTTCAGGGTCGACGGGCGATAGACGCCGCTCTCCATGTCCAGCGTCTGAACCGCCGCCCCTCCGGTGCCGAAATGCACGCGGTTGCCACCGACCTCGATCGAGCGGGCCTCGTCGCGGCCATGCAGGACAAAGGTCTTGGCCGCCTGATCGATGGCCTGTTCGACAAGCTGCGGCGGGAAGGTCACCCGGCCCTCGCCGGTGTCGCGCGCGCCAGCAGCCAGCAGATCGGCATGCAGCCTCGGCGGCACCTCACCCATGCCCAGCCGGTCGAGCAGATCAAGTGCGGTCGAATAGATCCGCTCCAGCTCGGCCTCGGTCAGCGGCTTATAGCTGCCCCCCGGCTGCCCCGGAGGACACGGGTCAAGCGCCGGTTTTTCAGCCCGCTGCGCCAGACGGCCCTTTCGACCGGCCCGCTTTCCTTGCCGTGCTGACATGACCATCCTTTCGACCCGCTTGCTGCGGATATTCAAAGGAGCCGCCGCCCCGCGTTCAACGGAAACCGTTTTAGTACGAAATATTATGGATTAGTTTTCGATATTTTGCGCGCACCTATACCTCCTCTTGAGAACCCCAGCCCAAACCGCCCTAATCCCGGAAAACGTGGCGGAGGGTCCCTGCATGAAATCGCGCACCAAGGTGGTCGTCATTGGCGGCGGCATCGCCGGTTGCTCAACGCTGTACCACCTAACCCGCGAAGGGTGGACCGATGTGGTCTTGGTCGAGCGCAACGAATTGACCAGCGGCACCACATGGCATTCCGCCGCGCAGGTGACCAATTTCGGCATGAACCAGACGATGGTTGGGCTCAAGACCCACTCGATCAACCTGTATAAGGAACTGGCCGAGGACCCGGATTACCCGATCAACTACCATCACGGCGACGGCGGTATCCGTCTGGCCAACACACCCGAGCAAATGCAGGGCTATCACCATTTCGCATCCATGGCCCGTGGCATGGACGTGCATTTCGAGGTGATCGACGCCGATGAATGTGCCCGCCGCCACCCGCTGATTTCGACCGAGAACCTGCTGGGCGGGCTCTGGGACCCGCTGGATGGCGACATTGACCCGGCGCAGCTGTGTCAGGCGCTGGCGCGACGTGCGCGCAAGGCCGGGGCCGAGGTCTATCGGAATACACCTGTTACTGCGCTGACCCAGCACAAGGATGATACATGGACCGTGCACACAGAACATGGCGACATTGACTGCGATATCGTGGTGAACGCCTGCGGTTACCGCGTGAACGAGGTCGGCGCGATGATGGGTGTGCATCACCCCGTTGCCTCGATGGAGCATCAGTATTTCCTGACCGAGGAAATCCCCGCGATCCGCGAGGCGGGTCACCGGATGCCCCTGCTGCGTTGCCCGATCAGCGACTATTACTGCCGTCAGGAAAAGAATGGGTTGTTGGTGGGGTTCTACGAACAGGATTGCAAGACTTGGGGGTTGGACGGGATCGATCCGAACTTTGTCAACGCGCTCTGCCCCGATGATCTGGACCGGGTGACTGATGTGTTGGAAGGGGCCTTTGCCCGTATGCCCGCGCTGACGGAGGTCGGCATCCACACCGTCGTCAACGGCCCGATCACCTACACAATCGACGGCGCGCCTCTGGTCGGTCCGATCCCGGGCAAGCGCAACGCCTTTTGCATCATCGGCCTGCGGGCAGGTCTGGGCGAAGGCGGCGGCCACGGCTGGCTGCTGGCCCAGCAGATCGTGCATGGCGAGGCGTGTTATGATACATGGTGCCTCGACCCGCGCCGCTTTACCGGCCATGCGAATGTGGAACTGACCGCGCTGAAAGCCATCGAAGATTATCAGAACGAATTCCGGTTCCACTTCCCCCATGAACACCGCCCTGCGGGCCGACCCGCCAAGACCACCCCGCTGACACCCGTGCTGGCCGCCGAAGGGGCCGAGTTCACCGTCGTGAACGGGTGGGAGCGGGTCGATTACATCAAGCCGTCGCCCGACTTTCACCCCACGCTCAGCTTCAATTTCGACGAGGCCTTCGATCTGGTCGCTGCCGAGGTTCAGAACATCCAGACCAATGTCGGCCTGACAGAAGTGAACGGTTTCAACCGGATCGAAATCACCGGCGCAGACCGGCACAGCTTTCTCGACCGGATGCTCTGCGGTGCCGTAACGAAGCGCGACGGGCGCGTGGGGCTGGGCTATCTGCTGAACCGCCACGGCATGGTGAAGGCCGAGGCGACCATCGCGAACCTGCCCGCCAGCGATCGCGGCCCGGCTCGGGTCTGGTACGGGTCGGCGGCGGCCAGCGAGTATCACGATATGGACTGGTTGCAGGCGCATCTGCGGGAAGGCGAGGATGTGCAGCTGCGATCCCTGACCAACGATCAGACCATTCTGGTTCTGGCTGGCCCCAAGGCGCGCGATGTGCTGTCTGCCTGCGCGCGCGGCGACTGGTCCCGCGACGCGTTCCCATGGCTTTCGGTGCGCGAATGCTTTGTCGGCATCGCCCCGGCCACGGTGTTGAATATCAGTTTCTCGGGTGAGCTGGCCTATGAGATCCACGTCCCCAACGCCTCGCTCTACGCTGCCTATCTTGCGCTGCGCCAGGCCGGAAAGGCGCACGGGCTGAAACTGTTCGGCGCGCGAGCGGTCGACTCGATGCGGATGGAGAAGGGGTTCCTGCATTGGAAAGCCGATCTGTTGACCGAATTCGACCCCTTTGAGACCGGGCTGGATCGGTTTGTGAAGCTGAACAAAGGCGATTTCATTGGTCGTGAGGCGCTGCTGAAACGCCAGTCGGAAGGTCCGCGCAAGCGTCTGGTCGGCCTGAAGCTCGACACCACAAGCGCGCCTGCGCATGGCGGCGCGTCGCTGATGTTGGACGGCAAGGTTGTGGGTACAATCACCTCGGGGGATTGGGGCCACCGCGTCGGGCTGAACCTTGCCTATGCTTTTGTCGAACCGGCCTTCGCGGCCCCTGGCAGTCTGATGCAACTCGATCTGTGCGGGGACATGGTCGGGGCCGAAGTGATTGCCCCTTCGCCCTACGACCCGGAGTTCTCGCGCATGCGCGCGTAAGCCGAGCCGTCGTTGCGGTAGGCGGTCGGGGTCAGCCCGAACTCGACCCTGAATGCTCGGGTCATGGCACTGGCACTCTCATACCCGCAACGACCGGCGATCTCGGCCACCGATTGCCGGGTCTCGGCCGCAAGTTTGCGCGCAAGATTCAACCGCAAGCGACGATAAAGCGCCTGCGGTGTCGTTCCCAATTCCGCCTGCACGCGGGTTTCGATCTTCTTCTGCGAGCAACCCAGCTGCCGGGCAATATCCTTGATCCGTAACGGAGCCTCCAGCGTGTTCTGCATGACGCTCAGCACCCGGTTCACCAGACTGTCGCCCGAGTTCATCGGCAGGGCAGCCGCGCCCGGCTCGCTACGGTTCATCAGCAGATGCGCAACCTCCATGGACAAAAGCGGCCCGTGATCGGCAAGGATCAACGCGGTGGCCAGATCATAAGCCGCCATCGCGCCGGAACAGGTGATCCGGTTACGGTCAATCACGAAGCGTTCCTGCACGGCGTCGACCTCGGGGAAAGCCTCTTCAAAGCGCGACAGCTCATCCCAGTGAATGGTCGCTTGGCAACCCTCTAACAGACCGGCGCAGGCAAGCAGCCAGCTACCGGTATCCAGCCCGGCCAGCTTGGCATGCCGCGTCGCACCCCGGCGCAACGCGCGCAGCGTCTCGGGGACCGCCAGATCAAGAAAACCATAGGACGGCATGACAACCAGCACATCGCCCGTTTCGACCCCCAGCGCCCCATCCGGCGTCACCCGCAACCCGCTGGAGCTTTGCACAGGTGCGCCATCCAGCGCATAGAATCGCCACGCATAAAGCGCCTGTCCCGCCAGTGTGTTCGCGGCGCGCAGCGGCTCGACAAGGCTGGCCAGACAATGGTTCGAGAACCCGTCAAATAGCAGAATGTTATATCTCTGTGTCATCTTTTTCTATTTCTGCATGATACCTGGCGATTACTGCATATCATAAGATCAAACAATCACGTTTCATCGGAAACCAGACAGCAAGGGATCAAACGCCATGCAATTTGGTTTGTCCGAAGAACAGGAAATGATCGTCTCGACCGTTCGCAGCTTTGTCGAGAACGAAATCTACCCGCATGAGGCCGAGGTCGAACGCACAGGTCAGGTCCCGCATGAGCTGGGTGAGCAGATCAAACAGAAATGCATCGATCTGGGTTTTTATGCCTGCAACTTCCCTGAAGAGGTCGGCGGCGCAGGGCTGTCACATCTTGATTTCACCCTGGTCGAGCGTGAACTGGGTCGTGGCTCGATGGCTTTGACGCATTTCTTTGGTCGCCCCCAGAACATCCTGATGGCCTGCAACGACGAACAGCGCGAACGCTACCTGCTGCCCGCCGTGCGCGGCGAAAAGATGGACGCGCTGGCGATGACCGAGCCGGATGCGGGCTCGGATGTGCGGGGTATGAAATGTCAGGCCACCCGCGATGGCGGGGATTGGGTCATCAACGGCTCGAAACACTTCATTTCGGGAGCCGAGCATGCGGATTTCTTTATCGTCTTCATCGCCACCGGCGTGGATGAGACCCCGAAAGGGCCGAAAAAGCGCATCACCACCTTCCTCGTGGATCGCGGCACGCCGGGGTTTGAGGTGCGCGAGGGGTATAACTCGGTCAGCCACAAAGGCTATAAGAACTACATCCTCTATTTCGACAATTGCCGCCTGCCCGATGCGCAGGTTCTGGGCGAGGTCGATGGCGGCTTTGCGGTCATGAACGATTGGCTTTACGCCACCCGCTTGACGGTCGCTGCCTTCTCGGTCGGGCGGGCACGGCGGTGTTTCGACTACGCGCTGAACTATGCCGCAGAACGCAAGCAGTTCGGTCAGCCGATCGGAAAGTTTCAGGGCGTGGGCTTCCAGATCGCCGACATGATCACCGAGATTGATGCCGCCGACTGGCTGACCCTGTCGGCTGCGTGGCGTCTGGATGAAAACCTGCCCTCTAATCGCGAGATCGCCTCGGCCAAGCTCTATGCGTCCGAGATGCTGGCGCGGGTCACCGACACGACGCTACAAATCTTCGGCGGCATGGGCCTGATGGATGACTTCCCGATCGAGCGCTTCTGGCGCGATGCCCGCGTTGAACGCATCTGGGACGGCACCAGTGAAATCCAGCGCCATATCATCAGCCGCGATCTATTGCGTCCGCTGGGTGCCTGATGATCACCAAGGACCTCAGCCGGCTGCTGCGCCCCAAATCCATCGCCGTCGTGGGCGGCGGCGCGTGGTGCCAGCAGGTCATCCTGCAATCCCAACGTATGGGCTATGCGGGCCACATCTGGCCCGTGCATCCCAAGGCCACGGACATCGCAGGTCACATGGCTTATGGCCATCTGGAGGACCTGCCCCAGCCCCCCGACGCAGTGTTCATCGGCATAAACCGCCATGCCACGATTGAGGCAGTTCAGGTGCTGGCCAGCATGGGCGCGGGCGGAGCGGTGTGCTTCGCCTCGGGCTTTTCCGAGGCAGCGGCCGAGGATGACACCGGCCATGATCTTCAGGCGCAGTTGATCGCAGCGGCGGGCGACATGCCCATTCTGGGGCCCAACTGTTATGGGTTCATCAATGCTCTGGACGGTGCATTGCTGTGGCCGGACCAGCACGGGGCGACCCCGGTGGATACCGGTGTTGCGATCCTGACGCAAAGCTCGAATATCTCGATCAACCTGACCATGCAGAAACGCGGCCTGCCGATTGCTTATATGGTGACCTGTGGGAACATGGCGCAGACCAGTCAGGCGCAGATCGCCTCGGCCCTGATCGACGACCCGCGTGTTACGGCTGTTGGCCTTCATATCGAAGGGTTCGGGGATCTGCGCGAATGGGAGGCGCTGGCAGCCAAGGGCCATGCGAAAGGCGTCCCGTTGGTTGCGCTCAAGGTTGGGGCGTCGGAACAGGCGCAGGCGGCAACGGTTTCGCACACGGCTTCGCTGGCGGGTAGTGATGCGGGGGCGCAGGCGCTGCTGGATCGTCTTGGCATCCCGCGCCTGTCCACCCTGCCCGATTTTCTTGAGGCGCTGAAACTGCTGCATTGCTATGGGCCTCTGCCGGGCAGCAACATCGCCTCGATCAGCTGTTCGGGGGGTGAGGCCAGTCTGATCGCGGACATGGCCGTTGGCACAGGGCTAACCTTTCCGCAGCTGAGCGACCATCAAAAGGCGCATCTGCGCGGGGCGTTGGGGCCGATGGTCGCGCTGAATAACCCGCTGGACTACCACACTTACATCTGGCGTGACGAAGAGGCGATGGCACGGGCATGGTCCGGCATGACCGGTGAGAACATCGACCTGACCGTCTCGATTGTCGACTATCCAACCACCGACTCCACAGATTGGACCTGCGCCACGCGCGCGGCCAAGAAGGTGCGCGCGACAACCGGCGCGCGCTTCGCAATATCCGCAACTCTGCCCGAGCTTCTGCCCGAGGACGTTGCCCGCGACCTCATAGCTGGGGGCGTCGTGCCGTTCATGGGATTGCGCGAAACGCTCGCTGCCATTCGTGCGGCGGGAGAGGTGGCCGCGCCTTCAGCGCTTCCCGTCTGTTTGCCCGGTATCGCCGAGGCGCATCGGACTCTGACCGAGGGCGACTCGAAACAGGCGCTGGCCGCCTGTGGGCTACATATCCCGCAGAACCGCACGGTCAGCGGCCCGGATCAGGCCCATGCGACGGCACAAGAGATGGCCGAGCCTTTCGCCATCAAAGGCGTGGGTCTGGCGCATAAATCCGAGCATTCGGCAGTGCGGTTGAATGTTCGGGCATGCGATGTGGCAGAGATCGCCGCCGGGATCGGCACCGATGAAATTCTGATCGAAGAGATGATCACCGGCACTGTCGCCGAACTGCTGGTTGGCGTCATCCGCGACCCGGCCCATGGCTTTGTGCTGACACTGGGCGCGGGCGGCGTGCTGACCGAGGTGCTACGCGACACCGCATCGTTATTGCTGCCCTGCACACCTGATGACATCCGCGCCGCCCTTGGAAGGCTGAAGATCGCGCCGCTGCTGGCAGGCTATCGCGGCCAACCAGCGGCTGACATGGATGCCATCGTGGCCGCAGTCGAAGCCGTACAGGCCTATGTGATGCAGAACGCCGACACGATTGGCGAGGTCGAAATCAACCCGCTCCTGTGCACGCCCGATCGGGCGGTCGCCGTGGATGCCCTTATCAGAAAGGCCTGAGATATGGACCCGATCAAAACCCGCCGCGAAGGGGCGATCCTTGAGGTGACGCTGGACCGGCCCAAGGCCAATGCCATTGATCTGGCCACCAGCAGGATCATGGGCCAAGTCTTTGCCGATTTCCGCGACGACCCCGACTTGCGCGTCTGCATCCTGACCGGCGCGGGCGAGAAGTTCTTTTGCCCCGGTTGGGACCTGAAAGCCGCAGCCGATGGTGATGCGGTCGATGGTGACTATGGCGTCGGCGGCTTCGGCGGCTTGCAGGAACAGCGCGACATGAACAAGCCCGTCATTGCCGCTGTAAATGGCATCGCCTGCGGTGGCGGGCTGGAGCTTGCACTGTCAGCCGACATGATCCTTGTCGCCGATCACGCAAGTTTTGCGCTCCCCGAAATCCGCTCGGGCACCGTGGCCGATGCCGCCAGTGTCAAGCTGCCTAAGCGTATCCCCTATCATATCGCAATGGAATTACTGCTGACCGGGCGCTGGTTCAATGCCGAAGAGGCCAACCGCTGGGGTTTGGTGAATGAGATCGTTCCGGCCGATCAGCTGATGGATCGCGCGTGGGAATTGGCGCGCCTGCTCGCCTCGGGGCCGCCGCTGGTCTATGCCGCGATAAAGGAGATTGTGCGCGATGCCGAGGACGCCAAGTTTCAGGACACCATGAACCGCATCACCAAACGCCAACTGCGCACCGTCGATGTGCTGTATGCCAGCGAAGACCAGCTGGAAGGGGCCAAGGCCTTTGCCGAAAAGCGCGATCCCGTCTGGAAAGGCAAATAACCCGCCTTAACGCATCACGAACGGGTCCGGGATCGGATCATCGCTGGTGCGCAGCCAGACGGCTTTGACGGTTGTATAGTCCAGCGCGGCCTCGATCCCGCCTTCGCGCCCGTGACCCGACAGGCCATGGCCGCCAAAGGGTGCAATCGGGCTGACCGCGCGGTAGGTGTTCACCCAGACAATTCCCGCCCGAATGGCGCGGATCATGCGATGGGCGCGGGTCAGGTCTCGGGTAAACAGGCCCGAGGCCAGCCCGTATTGCGTGTCGTTAGCGATGGCAATGGCCTCGGCCTCATCGGTGAAACTGACGACCGAAAGCACAGGGCCAAAGAACTCGTTGCTTAAACAGGCGGCGTTCGGGGCGGTGTCGCAATCCAGAATGGTCGGTGCAAAGTAGTAGCCGTCGCGGTCCAAGGCCTGCCCGCCCGTGACCAGTTGCGCCCCCTGCTCGATGGATTGCGCAACCAAAGCCTCAGCCCGGTCGCGCTGGCGCACGGTACACAGTGGGCCGATCTCGGTCTCCATGCGATCCGGTGCACCGATGACAATCGCTTCGGCCTTTTCTTTCAACCGGGCGAGGAACGCATCCTTGATCCCCGCCTGCACCAAAAGGCGCGACCCGGACACGCAGCTTTGCCCGGTCGCGGCAAAAACGCCCGAGACCTGCGCATTCACCGCGCTTTCCAGATCGGCGTCGTCGAACACGATAAAGGGGGATTTGCCACCCAGCTCCAGCGAGGTTGAGGCGAGATTCTCGGCCGAGTTGCGTAAGATATGGCGGGCGGTTTCAGGCCCACCGGTAAAGGCCACATGCGCCACTTTCGGATGACTTGTCAGAGTGGCACCAACCTCGGGACCACCTGTGATGACGCTCAGCACGCCTTTCGGGAAACCGGCCTGATCGAAGATACGGGCGAATTCCAGCATCGGCGCGGGGCCGTCCTCGCTGGCCTTGAGCACCACAGTGCAGCCAGCCGCCAGCGCAGGCCCGATCTTGACCGCAGACAGAAACAGTTGCGAGTTCCACGGCACAACCGCCGCCACAACCCCTACCGGCTCGCGCCGCAGCCAAACTTCCATGTCCGGTTTGTCGATGGGCAGATGCGCGCCTTCGATCTTATCCGCCAGCCCTGCATAATAACGATAATATTCTGCCACATAAGCGATCTGAGCGGTGGTTTCGCGAATGATCTTGCCGGTATCACGGGTCTCAAGCTCAGCCAGACGCGGGGCGGCCTCGGCAATCAGGTCGGCAAGGCGCAATAGCAACTTGCCGCGCGCACTGGCGGTCATCGAGACCCAGTCAGCCGACACAAAAGCATGCTGGGCGGCGTCTACAGCGCGGTTCACATCGTCCGGTGTTGCCTGGGGCATTCGCGCCCATGGGGCGCCCGTCGCCGGGTCGACGCTCTCAAAGTACCGAACAGGGTCTTCGAACTGACCGCCGATATAGTGCTGAAAGCTCTGCATGTTTCCGTCCCTCCGGGTGATCAGGCAAACGCGGGCATCACCTCATTTATGAAACGCTCAAGCGAGGCTTTCTTGCGATCAAACGACATAGAGCTGTCGATCCAGAACGCATATTCATCATAGCCCAACGCCTCATACCCTTTCAGCCGCCGGATCACCTGATCAGAGGTGCCGATCACCAGGTCCCGCGCCATAGCCTCGGGGCTGTAGAACGGATGAGCGGCGATTTCGTCGTCGCTGAGTGGTTCGATCAGGCCCTGCGAAATGTCACGCTGATTCATAAACCATGCCCCGAAATAGCAATAAAATCGGTTGAGTTCCTCGGCACCCAGCCGGGCGTCTTCTTCGCTGTCGGCAACGTAAGTATGCTGCAGCAACATGATCTTCGGGCGTGGTTTGTCAGCGTATTTCGCGCATGCCGCGTTGAACTTGTCCATCAGATCCGAGATTTCTGCATCACCCTTCCACAAGGGCGTTACCTGCACGTTGCACCCCTCGGCCACCGCAAATTCATGGCTGTTGGGATCACGCGCCGCGATCCAGATCGGCGGACCCTCGGGCCGCAACGGAAGCGGGGCCGAGGTGGTTTTGGGGAACTGAAAGAACTCACCCTCATGTTCGTAATCCCCCTGCCACAGCGCCTTCACCGCCGGCACGATCTCGCGCATGCGCTGACCGGCTTCCCAGGCATCCATACCGGGCATCAGACGCTCATATTCAAAGGAATAGGCGCCGCGGGCGATGCCGACCTCAAGCCGCCCGTCGGTGATGATATCGGTCATCGCGGCTTCACCCGCCAGCCGGATCGGATGCCAGAACGGCGCGATCACTGTTCCGGTCCCCAGCCTGACATGGCCGGTATGGCGCGCCACGTCTACAAGGCTTAGAAACGGGTTCGGGGCGATGGTGAAGTTCATACCGTGGTGTTCGCCCGTCCAGATCGCGTGCATGCCGCCATGATCAGCGATTTTGCACAGCTCGATGAACTCGTCATAAATCTGCTTCTGGTCCTCATCCGCAGAAATACGCTCCATATGTGCAAACAGCGAGAACTTCATCGCTCAACCCCCTGATGGACAGGGCGTATTGTGCCGCTGTCCCGATTGCCAAAATACGTCCCGAAGTTCCCCATCCGGCTTTCCGACGCGAAACGCTGCAGCATCACGCGCACCACGGGATCGGCCAGATCGTCCAGCGTCTGCGCGTTGAGATCGTAGAACGCGCCCTGTTCGGGCTCATCGCAGCTGGCCTGACACAGGAATGAGATATGCTGGGTTTCGCGCATCTCATCCTCGTAGACAGAGTAGATAAAGCCCGGATCAGCCTCGGCCCCGCTGGCTTTGATCAACCTCCGCAATGCGGTTGATGCACCATCTTTGCCAACCTTGGCCTCGGGCAGCATCAGTGTGCCATTTGCCTCCCTGACCAACAGCACCCTGCCCTGATGCGTGATCAGGGCCGAGACGATCAGGTTTGCCCGGCTGTTCAGCGCCTCTGCTTCGGCCGCTGGGGTGACATATGCACCGCGGGCGTAGCCGAGACCGGGATGTGTGCTATTTTCAAACGCTTCGACCTTGCCCATCAGGATCAGGTGATCGCCTGCCTCGACGGTCCTGAACATCGAACAATCAAACCATGCCGACACGCCTTCGAAGATCGGCGCGCCATGTGGCCCCGGCCGCCAGTTGACCACTGCGAACCGGTCCTCGACCGGGCGCGCGAACGTGGTGGAGACCTCGGTTTGCGCTTCGGACAGCACGTTGATGGCAAACCCCTGCGTGGCGGCGAAGGCCGCATAGTTGCGCGAGCTGTTGGCAAGGCAGACCAGCACCAAAGGCGGATCGAGCGACACGGATGTGAACGAATTGGCCGTAAAGCCCAGCGGCGCGCCTTCGTCGTCATGCGTCGTCACCACGGTGACACCGGTCATGAAAGCTCTGAACGCGCTGCGCAACTCGCGCGGATCAAACTGGGTCATGGCCTGCCTCCCACGTTAGCCAATCTTGCAAGGCCACGTTTACCTGATCGGACGCGGTCAGATTGACCAGATGCCGGTGCCCTTCGATGATCACCGATTGCCCGTGTACGACGGCTGCCGCCATCTGCTGCGCCATCGCGGGGGTCGAATTCAGATCCCCATCCCCAGTGATCGCAAGAAACGGGCAAGTGATCGCAGACAACTGGTCGGCATAGGTGCGATCTCCGCGCGCGAAAGCCCCATAGGCGGTTGCGTAACCCGCCAGATTGACCTCAGACAGCCAGCCTTCGACTGATCGGCGGGCGGCCTTTTCGGTTGGATTATCGCCAAACCAGCGGTTCAACGGGGTCTCCAGATCAAAACACCCGCACCTTATTTCATCGGCGCGCGCTTCGACCGCGGCGCGCGCCGCGGGTCGGCGGCAATATACCCCATTAAGCAAAGCAACTCGGATGACAGCCTCAGGATAGGTGACCGCAAAACCCGTCGCCACAAGCGCACCCATGGAATGGCCCACAAGGCTGACGCGTCCCAACTCCAAAGCCTCTAAAGCAGCGTGCAACCAATCGACAAAGACCGGAAGCTGCGCGCCCTCGGGCAAGGGCGTCGATCCGCCATGCCCGGGCATGTCCAACGCGATGACGCGATGCGTCCGCGACAGTACCTCAAGCTGCGGACCCCACGCCGCCGATTGCATCCCGACCCCGTGAACAAGCACCACAGGTTCACCCTGCCCCGCTACGCGATAGCTAAGCGCACCGTAGGGTTCAGACAGCTGCAGGGTTGTCAACGTCATGGCCCAGCTCTTTCAGGTCCTGATAACGATCACCGATCCGGTGGTGCGGACGACCCCCAACCGAGGCACCCAAGGCGATCACGATCTCATCCGGAGCGGGCGCATCGGCGATTGACAGCTGAATGGTCAGATAATGGCTGCGCCGACCGCCATCATTCTTGTCCATCAGCGGTATTTGCAGCGGTGCATTGGCTGGCCCGCGCGTATTGGTGAAGGCGAGATAGGATTTCGCACCCACCGCCTCACGGTAATAGTTGCCGAACCGCAGCGTGTGGATGAGGGCCGAGGCATGCTCGACCTCACCATTCACACCCACGATGGCGGATTTGCCATAGCCTTCGACTTTGTCACCGCCACCTGCGGCGTCCAGAACCATGCCAGTTAACAACTGCCCGAGTCCGGGCGCACAATCGCGGATTTCTGGCCCGAGGTCCTCGACAAAGCCCCGCCCTGCCCAAGGGTTTCCGATCACGGCCACGGCGGCAATCATCCTCAGCGGCTGTGGGGCCGCCTTGCCACCTTCGATCAGGGTATCCTCAACATGAAGAAGCGTTTTGCGGATTTCGGCTGGCATGGCTGCACCTGACGGCTCGATTCTCTGTCTGATTTATGGTATACCATAATATCATAAGTCAATCCCGTTGCACCGGAACGCCCGCATTGTTATGACCGCAACCATGACGACGCCCCCGCTGTCCAGAATTGAACAACCGCCCATGACCCTGCGGGACATGGTGCAGGACCGCATGCGGGACGCGATCATCGAAGGGCATTTCAAGCCCGGAGAGCGGCTGGTCGAGCGACCCTTATGCGATCAGCTTGGGGTCAGCCGCACGGTGGTGCGCGAGACGATCCGCTATCTTGAGGCCGAGGGGCTGGTGGAAATCTTGCCCGGGCGCGGACCGATTGTGGCGCGCATGAGCTGGGATGATGCGCGGCAAATCTATGAAATCCGCCGGATGCTGGAAACTGCTGCTGCCCGCAAATGTGCACAGAACATTACGC
Source organism: Ruegeria sp. G10 (assembly GCF_056533645.1). NCBI lineage: Bacteria > Pseudomonadati > Pseudomonadota > Alphaproteobacteria > Rhodobacterales > Roseobacteraceae > Ruegeria > Ruegeria sp. G10. The sequence goes on from NZ_JBQFOQ010000002.1 coordinate 158,803, forward strand.
CTGCGCGCGCCGACCGGTTGCGCGCGGCTCTGGCGCAGCTCAAGCAGGAGTTTGCCCAGAAAACTCCCGGCGGGCTGTTTCGCGCAACCGCCGGTTTCTACTCTGAGATATTCGAAGGTGCGGGCGATCATGTAGCATGGGAAATCGTGCAACGCCTCAACGGTCGGATCAGCCGGTTGCGCATGATGACCCTGTCCTCGACCCGGCGCAGCCGACCGGGGCCGGAACACATGCAGGCGATCTGCGATGCCATAGCATCGGGCGATGCGGCGCTGGCTGCAAAAGCGGTCGAGGATCATCTGGACGATACCTCGGCCATCGCTGAGAGGCTGTTGGCCGAGCAGGCGCCCTAGACGCGAAAAGAATGATTGACGCAGGCGGGTTCGGTGTCTCAGTATTCCGGGCAGCCAGCAGAGAAAGGCAACGGGTGTGCTGATCGAACCGATCCAGGCAATGACGCGCCGCCAGACCGGATGTGATCTGGTCGTCTGACCCCGCTTTGCGCGGCACGCGCCTGAGCCGCCTTCGGGCCAGACAAACCTTCCCTGACTGTTAACCCAATGCCTCAAACCTGCGGATTGCGCATGGCCACCGACATCGGTGGCACCTTCACCGACACCGTGTTGGTGAATGAAGCCTCTGAGATCATTGCGACCACGAAAACACCCACCACCCCGCAGCAACCAGCCATCGGCGCTGCCGACGGGGCGCAAAGGGTGCTGGCCAAAGCCGGTGCGGGCTGGGATCAGATCGGTGGCTTTATCCATGGCACCACACTGGCCACCAACGCCCTGATCGAGCGGCGCGGCGCGGCCACCGCAACGATCACGACCCAAGGATTTCGCGATATCCTCGAGATCGCTTACGAGCGGCGCTATAGCCAGTATCAGTTGAATCTGGTCAAACCAGACCTGATCGTCCCGCGCACCCATGCCCTGACCATTGGCGGACGCATGGATGCGCAGGGTCGCGAGTTGCAGCCGCTGGACGAGGCGCAGGTCACAGATCTGGCACAGGCGCTGAGGAAGCTGCAGGTCGAAGCGGTCGCGATTTGCCTGCTGCATGCATATGCAAACCCCGCACACGAGCTACGCCTGAAGGCGCTATTGGCCGCGCAGCTGCCCGAACTTGTCATCTCTCTCAGCCACGAGGTCAGCCCCGAAGCGCGCGAATTTGACCGGCTCTGCACCACCATCGCAAATGCCTATATCCAACCACTGATGGCCGGGTATCTGACGGATTTCGAGGCCCGCTTTACCCGGATGGGTCTGACCTGCCCTATCCTGATGATGACCGCAGGTGGCGGGATGACTACGCTGGAAACCGCCGCCCGCCTGCCCATCCGCCTGGTTGAGTCCGGGCCCGCCGGAGGGGCCATTCTGGCCGCGCGCATCGCGCAGGAGGTGGGAGAGTCTCAGGTGTTATCCTTTGATATGGGCGGTACCACGGCCAAGCTGTGCCTGATCGACGATTTCCGCCCACAAACTGCGCGAAAGTTCGAAATCGCGCGGGCCGAGAGGTTTATCAAAGGTTCGGGCATGCCCGTCCGCATCCCGGTCATAGAGATGATCGAGATCGGCGCGGGTGGCGGTTCCATCGCGCGTGTCGACCGGCTGGGTCGCGTGCAGATCGGCCCAGAAAGCGCGGGCTCTGATCCCGGCCCTGCCGCGTTTGGCCAAGGCGGCCAGTATCCTACTGTGACCGATGCCGATATTGCACAGGGCCTGATCGACCCCGCGCGCTTTGCGGAAGGACGGCTGACTGTCGACGCAGACGCCGCTTTGGCGGCTCTGGCCCGCGATGTCGGGCAGCCGCTGGCGCTTGAGGCCTACAGGGCGGCATTTGCCGTGAGCGAGATCGTCGATGAAAGCATGGCCAGCGCCGGGCGTATGCATGCGGTTGAATCCGGCAAGGACCTGAAGCCGCGCGTGATGATCGCCTTTGGTGGAAACGGCCCCCTGCACGCGACCCGCTTGGCACGCCGGGCAGGGATGGAGCGCATTCTGATCCCACGCGATCCCGGCGTAGGATCGGCGGTCGGGTTCCTGTTCGCGCCGGTCTCGTATGAGATCATTCGGTCCCGCTATGCACGGTTCGAGACACTGGACCTAGACGGGCTGAACAGCTTTCTCGATGCGATGCAGCAAGAGGCGGAAACCGTTGTGCGCGCCGGCGCTCCGACCGGGGCGTTGACCGGACGGCGCGTGGCGTTCATGCGCTACCACGGTCAGGGGCATGAGATCGAAATCGATCTGCCAGACAAGGCTTTGACCATCGAAGACTTGCCCACCCTGAGGGCTGCGTTCGAGGTCGAATACAGTCGTCAGTTCAGCCGCACCGTCCCGGGGATGGAGATCGAAATCCTCAACTGGGGCCTTTCTGTCAGTTCGGTCGCACCGGCGTTGCGATCCGGCGCAGAGGCACCTGCCAGCACGCGAAAACATGCGCAGAGCGCGCGAAATATCCTGTGCGACGTCACCTCTGACTGGCGCAAGGCGGGGGTGTTCGACCGCAACGATCTGTCCGCCGGAGACACCATCGACGGCCCCGCCCTGATCATCGAGGCCCAGACCACAACCTTCGTCAGCGCCGATTTCAGCGCCATGATCGACGCACATGGCAACATTTGGCTGACCCGCAAGAAAGAGGCACGCTCATGACACCCACAGATACCCGCCTTCAAGTCATGTGGAACCGGCTGCTAGCCGTGGTCGAGGAACAAGGACAGGCCCTGATCCGCGCCGCCTTCAGCCCGATTGTCCGCGAATGCGGCGATATCTCAGCCGGGATTTTCGACGCAAAGGGTCGCATGCTGGCACAGGCCGTGACCGGGACGCCGGGGCATATCAACACCATGGCCGAAGCGGTAAAAACCCTGCGCAGCCGCTTTCCGGTAGCGCAGATGCGGCCCGGCGATATCTACATGACCAATGACCCTTGGATCGCCTCGGGGCATCTGAATGATTTCCTTCTGATGATGCCGGTCTTTTATCGCGATGAGGTGATCGGCTTTACCTCCTGCACTTCGCATCTGGTCGATCTGGGTGGGCTGGGCATGGGACCAGAAGGCAGCGACATCTATGACGAGGGGCTGCTGCTCCCGCCCTGCAAACTGGTCAGCGGGGGCGCGGTCAACGCGCTTTTGCTGGAGATCGTCAAAGCCAATTCACGCGAACCTATTGCCAACGAAGGCGATATCTATGCCCTGATCGCCTGTTGCGAGGCAGGGGCGACGCGGTTGGTGCAGATGATGGAGGAGTTCAGCCTTACCGACCTGCACGTGCTCTCGGACTACATCATCGAAACCTCGCGCCGCGGAACGGTCGAGGCCATTGCGGCCCTGCCCAAAGGCACTTGGCGGCATATGCTGAAGGTTGACGGCTATGACGAGCAGATCGAACTGCACGCGGCACTGACTATCGCGGACGACCATCTGCTGCTGGATTTCGACGGCACCGCCGGTTGCGTGGGCAAAGGGATCAACGTGCCACTGAACTATGCCACCGCCTATTCGGTCTTCGCCCTGCGGTGCGTGATCGGTGCGGATATCCCGAACAATGCAGGCTCGCTTGGGCCCTTCCGTGTGACAGCTCCTGCGGGATGCATACTGAACGCCCAAGCCCCTGCCCCGGTGGCGATGCGGCATACGCTGGGGCAAATGACGCCTGATCTTGTCTATGGCTGCCTGTCACAAGCTTTGCCCGATCAGGTCCCGGCCGAGGGCGCGTCCTGTATGTACGACCTTCCGCTGCGCCACGCGGCCGAGGCGCAGGACAAGGGCGACGACCTGTTCGCACTGGAGCTGGTCTTCAACGGCGGCACAGGCGCGCGGCCTGCGCTGGATGGGCTGTCAGCCACCGCATTCCCCAGCGGCGTTTGGGGCAGCCAGATCGAGACAACCGAGGCGGTTGCCCCGGTCCTGTTCCATCGCCGCGAGTTGCGGCCCGACTCAGGCGGACCGGGCCGGTTCCGGGGCGGGTTGGGGCAACGCATCGAACTCAGCGCATCAAAAGATCAGGACCTGATGCTGTTTCTGTCGGTCGAGAGGGTCCTGAACCCCGCCAAAGGGCGCGCAGGCGGGCACAGCGGCGCCCCGGGGCGCATTCGTATCGGAGCCGAGGGGCAGGATCTTTCGGGCAAGGGCGAATATCGGATAAGACCCTCGGAAACGCTGATCTTCGAAACCCCCGGCGGGGGTGGGTTTGGCCCACCGTCCCAGCGCCACGACGAAGATCTGCAGCGCGATGTGCAGGCCGGGCTTGTCAGCGAAGACGCAGCACAGACCCTCTACCGGGGTCAGACATGAGCTATCCGAACCCCCATATCGCTCGCATGGCACCTTATGCCCTGGCCAGTCTGGATGTCCCGGATGGGCAACGGCTGGTCTCGCTGTCCCAGAATGAAAGCCTGCGTCCACCGAGCCCAAAGGCCGTTGCTGCAGCAGCCGGGGTGCTGACACACGGCATGCTCTATCCCGATCCAGACTGGATGGACCTGCGTCATGCATTGGCAGACCGACACGGATTGGAGGCCCAGAATATCCTCTGCGGTAGCGGGTCTCTTGACCTGATCAACTGCATCGCGCGGGTCTATGCGAGCCCGGACCGCGCCGTCCTGGCCCCGGCCCATGCCTATCCGTTCTTCCGCACCGCCGCGCAGATGGCCAACGCGCGGCTCGACACCGCGCCCGAGGCGAATGCAGTCGTCAGCGTCGATGCCTTGCTGGACGCCGTACAACCCGATACGGGACTTGTCTTTCTGGCAAACCCCGGAAATCCGACCGGAACCCGGATCGGTATGTCTGAGCTGCTACGCCTGAGGGAGGGGCTGCGCGCTGACATTCTGTTGATCATCGATGAAGCCTATGGCGAATTTGCCGACCACCTGAACGAGCGGTGTTTCGACATGGTCGGCCCCGGCAACACAGCCATCCTGCGCACCTTCTCGAAAGCCTACGGTCTGGCGGGGTTTCGCGTCGGCTGGGGCTATTTTCCGAGCGCAGTCACGACCGAACTGCGCAAAGTACTGAACCCCAACGGCGTTTCGGCCCCGGCGCAGGCGGCAGCAACCGCAGCCGTCGCCGATGACGCCTATATGCGCGAGACCTGCGCGCAGACGGTGCGTTTGCGTCATTGGGCCGCAACCGAACTGACTCAAGCCGGTTGGAGTATCTTCCCAAGCTTCACCAACTTCCTTCTGATCGATATGGACCGCCCGGACCTTGCGCAGCGTGTAGACAAACACCTTAAGCAACAGGGCATCTTTCTGCGTCCTCAGACCGGGGCCGGGTTGCCGCATGCCTTGCGCATGACAATCGGTCCGTCGCCGGACCTTCAGGCCGCTGTTAAGGCGCTCATCCATTGGAAGCAGGAGAACCCGGAATGAAGACCTCTCGCGGACGCGCCCGGTTCGGGATTCTGGTGCCGTTTACCAATACCAACCTTGAACCCGACATGGCCCTGATGCGCCCTGATGGCGTATCGATGCACTTCGCCCGGATGGGCGGTTATGACGAACACGAAATCCCCGATGAAAGCCAGATGCAGGGCCTTGGCGACACGGACCTCGAAGGGCCTCTCCAGCTTTTGATGGGCGTCCGGCCCGATGTAGTTATCTATGGCTGCACCTCAGCGACACTGACCCACGGGCCAGAGTTCGACCGCGCCCTGTCCACGCGGATCAGCACCAGCTGCGGTGCCCATACGGTGACCGCTGCGGGAGCGATCACGAGGGCCCTGACCGCGCTTGGCGTGAGGCGGATCGGCTTTGCTTCGCCCTATGTGCCCGCCATCAACGACATGGCGGTTGCGTTCCTCGCGGCAGAGGGCGTCGAAACCGTTCGAAGGTCAGAGGTTTCAGAGACGCTTGGAAACCAAGGGCAAGGTGCGCTAAGCCCGGACGCGGTCTTTGAACTTGGCCTGAATGCCGACCATCCAGAGGCCGAGGCGATTGTCTTATCGTGCACCGATATGCGCAGTGTCGAAACGCTGGACCGGCTGGAGGCAACTGTCGGGAAGCCGGTGATAAGCTCGAATCAAGCTCTCCTGTTTGCGGCGCTTTGTGCGCTAGAGCATCCCGAGCCCGTAGAAGGCTTCGGGCGTTTGCTGGCAATGCCGCGCGGGCATTGTTTTGCCGGACAGCACAGTATCGACTAGGGTGGTTATAACTCGGTCCAGTATTCCACACCGCCTGAAGGACGATACAGGAGGAACCTATGGCAGATCCAAAGCTTAGAACGACCCAAGGCAACGGACGTCTATTCGATAATGTTCTGGATACGATCGGAAACACGCCGGTTATTCGTATCAATAATCTGGGGCCCAAAGGCGTCACCCTTTTTATCAAATTCGAAGCCTTCAACCCGGCGGGCTCGGTCAAGGACCGGCTGGCGGTCAATATCATTGAGGCTGCAGAACGCAGCGGCGCGCTGAAACCGGGGCAAACCGTGGTCGAGGCAACCAGTGGGAATACCGGCATCGGGCTCGCCATGGTTTGCGCCCAGAAAGGCTATCCTCTGGTTGTGACCATGGCCGACAGTTTTTCGGTCGAGCGTCGGCGTCTTATGCGGATGCTTGGGGCGAAGGTGATCCTTACGCCGCGTTCGGAAAAAGGGTTTGGCATGTACCGCAAAGCCGCCGAACTGGCCCAAGCGCATGGCTGGTTGCTGGCACGGCAATTCGAAACAGAGGCGAACGCAGATATCCACGCCGCCACCACCGCGCAGGAGATTCTAAGCGACTTTAGCGGTCAGCGACTGGATTACCTAGTGACTGGTTACGGTACCGGCGGCACCGTGACCGGCGTTGCCCGTGTCCTGCGCAAAGAGCGGCCTGAGACGAAAATCATCCTCTCAGAGCCTGCGAATGCGCAGTTGATCGGCAGCAAAATTGCCACGGAACGCGGGGCGGACGGTGCGCCACTTGCCAGCCACCCGGCATTTGAACCCCACCCGATCCAAGGCTGGACTCCAGACTTCATCCCCGCCGTTTTGCAGGAAGCAATCGACAATGCCTATTTCGACGCACTGATCCCGGTGGCTGGTTCAAAAGGTGTTGAATGGGCCAGAGCACTGGCCAGCAAAGAAGGTATCCTGACCGGTATTTCCGGGGGTTCCACCTTTGCCATCGCCATCGAGATTGCCGAACGGGCCGAACCCGGTGCGCATATTCTGTGCATGTTGCCCGATACCGGCGAACGATACCTGAGCACACCGTTGTTCGAAGGAATAGCCGAAGAAATGACCGAGGAAGAAATCGCAATCTCGAACTCGACCCCTGGCTATCAAATGTCCTGAGGCAAGCCTTGCTTGCGGGTATGTTCGCGGTCGGTGCGGCGTTTAAATCAGCCCGAAGAAGGATCGCTATACAGCCTGATGGACCTCGATAATGTTACCTTCAGGGTCGTGAAAAAAGATCTGATGCCATTCTTTGGCAAAGGCGGTCCCATAATCGGAATACGGAATTCCATTGGCTTCGAGCACAGTCTTGAAGGCTGCGATATCATCTGTCCGAAACGCGATATGGCCGCGCTCGACCGGGTTGATCGCTTCACCATGTTTAAAGGCCAGATCCAGATTCCGCTCGGCTAGGTGCATCTGCATCGCACCATCCGTGGCGAAACGAATTTTGCCATCATAACCCTTCTCATCCGTGGCCTCCGGGCGTGGAAAGTTCTCGATAGGAATGTTTTCCAGGCCCAGCACGTCTGTATAAAAACGATGCAATCGTTCGATATCGTCCGAGACATAGTTGATGTGATGGAATTCGAGTTTCATAGCAGTAGCTTCCACTTGACTTTCAGGGGAAAGAAACCCGATGAACCCTTCTCTGGCAACCCTCAGGCTGGCAAGTGTAGTAACACCGAAGCTTCATCATGCTGGCCAAGTCTGGATCACAGCATAGTGTAGAATTGCCGAAGGTTCAGGGCATCCGGTTCGCGCCGGAGATGTGGAATGGCAAATGCCGCCTGAGCCGTTGCGTCCCCTCTTGTTCCGGAACCCCGCCTATATGGCCTTGAACACAAGTTCGAACATCTGCGCGAATTGGGGTGCAATCAGTCCATCTTAGCGTGGCGGCGTCTCAATGCGTCGAACCGTGCGCATTGCCTGCTGGGCTGTTGCGGGCGTCTGGTCGCCGCACGACAGGTCTCAGGTGCTGAACCGTTTAACGCCGGGTGCGCGCGGTTCTGAATAGCAGCAGAAACACGAAAACCGATCCGATTGAGGTGGTGACAATGCCCACCGGCAATTCCTGTGGCGCCAGCAGCAATCTGCTGAGGATATCTGACCCTGTCAGCAAGGCTGCTCCCACGATCGCGGCAGTCGGCAGCAAATGGCGATGCAAGGGCCCGGCAATGCCGCGTGCGATATGGGGCACCATCAAGCCGACAAAACCGATCACCCCGGCGACCGAAACAAAAACAGCCGTCGCAAGCGCAGCAACGAAGAACATGCTGAATCGCAGACCCTGCACCGGGACACCCAGAGTGCTTGCTGTCAGATCTCCAGTCAGCAATGCATCAAGCCAACGGCTGCGATAAAGCGAATAGCTTAAGATCAAAAGCAGGCCCACACACACCAACGGGAAGGTTTCCCATCGGGCCAGGCCCAGCCCACCGAGCATCCAGAAGATCACCGAATGCGCGGCCCGGTTGTCGCCGGCAAAGATCAGGTAATTGGTGATGGCCGAAAACAGAAATGATACCGCAAGCCCCGCCAAGATCAGCTTTTCTGGTGCACTGGTTTTCAACCCATGCACCAGCGCCAAAACGATCCCCGAGGCGACAAGACCGCCGCAGAACGCGGCGAGCGGCAACGTCCAGAACCCCAGAATATCTCCGGTAACGGTGATTACGAATACCGCGCCTGCTGCCGCGCCCGAGGACAGACCAAACAGGAAGGGGTCGGCCAGATCGTTGCGCGTTGTCGTTTGCAGCACCACGCCAACTATCCCAAGCCCTGCACCAATCACTGCCGCAAACAAGGCGCGTGGCAGACGCAGGTCAAAGACAATGCGGTGCATCGGAGACATCTCGCCACCCACCAACCCGGTGCCAAGCAGCACAGCCTCGACCGTTTCGGAGACCGGAATCGAAGTCGTGCCATAGATGGTCGACACCAGCAAAAGGGCGGTCAGAACGACCGCCCCCAGCAACAGCGTGAGGCCCAATCGGCCCATATCAGTTGAGGCCTGGATGCATGGCCTCGGCCATTTTCGAAATTGCCGCGATATTAGCGGGTCCGGGGGTCAGCTCCTCATAGCGAAGACCAATCCAGCGCTGGTTCTTGACCGCGTCGGTTTGCGACATCACCGGATGTTCCTGCAGGAATTTGAAGGTATCCGCCGCGCCATTGCCGGTCTGATAGTCGAGCAGCACAAGGAATTCGGGGTTCGAAGCGGCAACCGTCTCCCACGAGGTACGACCCCAGCTCGTGTCCATGTCATGGGTGACATTCTGACCGCCTGCCGCCGCAATCATCGCGTCGGGGATCGCGAATTTACCCGCTGTAAACGGCGCATCCGCCGGACCATCCAGCAGGAAGACACGCGGCTTGGCCAGATCGGCAGTCTTGGCCTTGATCGCCGAGAGCTCATCTTTCCAGCCAGAAACCAGCGCCTCGGCTTTGTCTTCGACCTGCATGACCTTGCCAAGTCGCAGGACGTCGTCGAACAGCAGGTTCATGCTGGCTTCGGGGCGGTCTTTATCCAGATGCACGCAGCTTTCGGTCAGGATCATGGTCTTGATCCCGAACGGTTCCAGCGTGTCAGGCGTGACATCACCGCCGGGCTTCATGCCATAATACCAACCCGCGAAATACAAATCCGGCTCGACCGCCACAAGGGTCTCGACGGTCGGGTATTTCGGTGCCAGCTCGGGGATGTCGCCGCGTAATGTATCGAACTCAGGGCTTGTCTTGTACCAGCCGGTGATACCGGTCAGCCCGACGATCCTGTCCTGCAAACCCAGGGCGAAAGCCATGTCGGTCATGTTCATGTCATGCACAACCAGACGCTCGGGGGGCGCATCAAAGACCAGCGGTTCGCCGCAATTGTCGACGGTTATCCCTTGCGCGGCAGCGCCGCTTGCCATTGCGGTGATAAACACCGCGGGCCAGATTGGTTTCACGAATAATCTCCTGAGTTTAAGTGGGAACTGTTGTTCTTCGGATGTCCAGTACCGGAATGACGCGCCCTTCGTGGTGAAAACACAGATAGTCGACACCAAAGGTTTCGCGCACCCGCTCTCCGGTTAGCACCTCATCAACCGGGCCAAAGCCCGTCAGCCGCGTGGATTTCATCAACGCGACATGGGTCGCGAATTCGGGGATCATGACCAGATCATGCACGATCATGACCACCGTAATCCCCAGATCCGCAACCAGAGACAGCATGCGCCCTTTCGCATCGGGGTCCAGATGGTTCGTCGGCTCGTCCAGAAACAGAAGCGACGGGTTCTGGGCCAGCGCGCGCGCGATGTGAGCCCGCTGTCGCTCACCACCGGAAAGCTGCGCCATCCGCTTTTGCGCAAGAGGCGCGAGGCCAGTCAGATTCAGAATCCGGTCCAGCTCTTGCTGGTGCGCACGTGCCGAGCGGTCGGCAAGGATCGGTATCTGGCCCAGAGCCACGTAATCGCGAAGCGACAAACGCCCATCTGGCATCTCTTGCTGGCCGACCACGGCGATAACACGCGCGCGTTCGTTGGCTGAGAACTGCTTGAGGCTTCGCCCATTGATCAGAACATCGCCCAGAGACAGCCCTTCGGCACCGCAAAGCAGATTGAGCAAGGTGGTTTTACCCGCGCCGTTCGGGCCAGCAATCGCCAGAATCGAGCCTTCGGTCAGCTCAAAACTGACATTCTGCAGCAGCACATCGCCATTTAGCGCATAGTATTCGAGGTTCGAGGCAACAAGGAACGGCTGGGGTGTCATAGCGGTACCTGCTGACCAATCGGCGGCATCCGCGATAGGGTCTTAGCGGATAGTGCACCGGGCCGCTCGGTCGCTTTGGTCCAGCCATTCGCGCTTTGTTGGTACTGAAGGGCAAACTCGGCCAATGCGTCAATCTCGGCCGGGGTCTGGATATCACCAAACAGATATTGCGCCTTGCCTACAGCCTGAAAGCCCACAGTCGTCGGGTGCGCACACCCGGCCATGCAATCAACGCCGCGGATCGCAAAGCCCTCGGGCAAGCGGGGTGCAAGGGACTCTTGTATTGCCGACAAGGTCTGCGCGCCGGAACAGGTGGCGCAGATCAGCACAAAATGATCAGGAGTCTTCACACACGCGCCCTCTGCCTCTGCCCAGATGCATCGGGAAGGTGCCAAATATGTCAACACGTGTCAGACGTGCCATCAAAGCCTCCTTCCAGGACGCCCCGTCCCGGGTTGGTTGAACATCTGATGGCAGGTCTCCTGACTCGCGGGTCTCGGCTTGGCCATCCTTCCCGGCCGAAAAGGCCAGTGGTTGCTTGGCTTTGCTCGCCGCTTACAGTTGCGGGGGCAGTTACGGGTTTGACCGAAGCGGGCCGCACCGTATTCCCTTTTCATCCCGCGGCCATAGCCTTGGGAACCATCGCAGGACTCAGTGCCTTAGAACAATGGATGGGTCAATATGAAAGTTACCGGGCGTGAGCGGTCGAACGCGCACAATCCCCTTGCCCGCCCTTTCGTGTCCCAGCTGGATTGGATAAGAGGGATCAACCCCTGCATGATGCGCAGGACAGGGTTTCCATCCAATCAGGAGCCAGCCCATGCCCTTTTCCCGCCTCGCTCTGGCCGCAGCCATCGCCATCGCGTCACCCGTTCCGACCCTTGCGCAAGCTGCTGATGAGCGCGCCGCGCCCTTATCGCTCGAGTTGAATACGGTGCAGGAGGTGAACGGCGCCTGCCGTCTGACCTTTGTTGTGCACAATCAAACCGAAAGCGAAATCGAGAAAGCTGCGTTCGAAACCGTCATTTTCGACAAGTCCGGCGGCGTGGTCACGCTGTCGCTGTTTGACTTTCGCGACCTGCCGCGCGACCGACCGCGGGTGCGTCAGTTCAGCCTGCCTGATCTCGATTGCACCTCGATCGGTCGTGTCCTGATCAATGGCGCAAACAGCTGCGTTGTCAGCGGCTCGGAAAGCGATATCTGTGCAACAGAGTTGAACCTGACCAGCCGGATCGATGTGGAGCTCTTAGGATGAATGCACTTGAGGCCCTGCGCCAGATCGTAGCCCTCGGAGGGCCGGTTGTGGCCATTCTGATCGTCATGTCCGTGCTGGCGCTGGCTGTGACGCTTTACAAGCTGTGGCAATTCACGGTGACCGGTGTTGGGCGGCATCGCGTTCTCACGCAGGCGCTGAACGCATGGGATGCAGGTGATCATCAGACAGCCCGGGCCCGTCTAGCCAAAAGCCACAGCTATCTCGCCCCGTTGGTTGGCGCCGCCATGGATGCGCCGGACTTGCCCGGACTGGATGATCGCCTTGACGCCGAGGCCGGTCTGGCCTTGGCCGGGTTGGAGCGCGGCTTTCGGCTGCTCGAAACGGTCGCCCAGCTTGCGCCCCTACTGGGGCTTTTCGGCACGGTTCTGGGGATGATCGAAGCGTTCCAAAGCTTGCAGCAGGCCGGCAGTTCGGTTGATCCATCCCTGCTGGCAGGCGGCATCTGGGTGGCGCTGATCACCACTGCGGTAGGGCTTGCCGTTGCCATGCCGACGTCGATGATACTGTCCTGGTTCGAAAGCCGGACGGCACGCGAGCGCGTCTTCGCCGACAAGGCGCTGCGCACCGTGCTGGTGCCCGGACAGCTGGCCACCGAAGAAGAAACCATATCCGCCGTGCCGGAACATGCGTAACCGGGCGCCATTTGTCAGGCGCACGTTGTCGATGACACCGCTCATCGATGTAATATTCTTGCTGTTGCTCTTCTTCATGCTCACCTCGACCTTTTCGAAATTCGGCGAGATTGAACTGACGAGCTCAGTCGGAGGCAACGCGCAAACCAGCGAACCGTCAGAGCGGACTTTTCTGCAGCTCGGAGCCGACCGTCTGGTATTGAACGGGACATCAACCACGCTGGACGATCTCGTGACGCAGGTCGAGACCGGGCAGCTTCTTGTCAGCCTTGACGACGACGTGACCGCACAGCGCCTTGCGGATTTGCTGGTCCGTCTGCGCGGACGCGACGGGCTCAGCGTGTTAGTGCTGGAGTGAGCGGATGATCCAACCGTCCACCCCCCGCCGCAAGCGCGACTCGACCATTGCCCTGATCAATGTCGTGTTCCTGATGCTGATCTTCTTTCTGATCGCAGGGACCATAGCACCACCGCTGGACCCCGATCTGGATCTCGTAGACACAAGCGAACTGGACGGGCGTGAGCCGCCTGACGCGCTGGTGCTGCACAAGGATGGCACGCTCAGCTTCCGTGGCGTGCCAACTGACGCAGAAACATTCATGGCCAATCACATTGAAGGCCCGGTCCGGATCGTTCCGGATCGCGAAGCACCCGGCGCGCGCCTGATCGAAGTCACCGGCCTGCTGCGCCGCAATGGCGCGCCATCCGTGTTTCTTGTAACAAAGCGGACGCTGCAATGATCCGCGGGTCGGTCATAGTTGCCGTATTGGCCATTCTGTTGTCGCTGATCCTGCATATCTTTGGCCTGAGCATGACCGCAGCGCCCGTCGCGGATGCGCCGTCCACACAGGGCAATAGCGACGCGGTGGACCTAAGCAACAGTTTCGAAGAACTGGCAGAGACGCCGACCGACCCGGAAGAACCCGAAGCCGCCGAGACCCCGGAGCCGCAAGAGGCAGAGATCCCGACCAGCGAAGCTCTGGTCGCTTCGGACGATCCGCAACGGGTCTTCTCGCCCGATTTTGGCGAGGCCGAAAGGGTTCAGCCTGACGTGGTCGAGCCGCAGGACGCAGAGCCCGCCGACCCGTCCGATAGCGACGACCCAGCACGCGCCGATACCGAGACGGTAGAGCCGACCTCGGTCGATGAAACGGCCGAAATCCCACAAGGTGAACCGGTTGCAGAAGCCGACCCTGCCGAGGCCGAGACGCCAGCGCCCGCCGTGATCGAAGCCATCGAGCCCGCGGAAGACGCAGACATCGCAGTGTCAGAGCAGGCCGTGACGGAATCCGTCCGCCCACGCCTGCCGGACCGCAAACCGACCGATGCCCCGGATGGGGCCACCGACAGCAACGACCAGTTCGCCCAATTGCGCTTTCCACAACAATTGATCGAATCTCCCTTGCAGACGTTTCAGCGTCAGGGGACCGATGCCTTCACCCGAGGCGATCAAGAGCGTCAGTCAGGCGGGCGCGGACCGGGCAATTCAAATACGACGAACTATGCTGGTCAGGTGCTGGTGCATCTGAACCGAACGCCTGCTGTGTTTGTCCCGGTCCGGGGCTTCGCGCGTGTCTTCTTCCAGATCGACCCCGATGGCTCGCTTGCATGGGTCGAAATCACCGACAGTTCGGGCTCGAACCAGATCGACCGCGCCGCCCGAGAGCAAATTCGCCGGGCCGCCCCGTTCCCGCCCCCACCGGGCGGTGTCAGCCGCAAACTGTCCTTCTATTATCAGAATGGCTAAGCACCAGCCCGGTCAGCCGTTCTCGGCCTTTGACGAATAGTAATATGCGATCGCCTGCGCCCGGTTCTTGATCGACAGCTTTTCATAGATGTTCGACAGGTGAAACTTCACCGTATTGGTTGAGATTTGCATCTCTTTCGACAATTCGCGGTTCGACATGCCCCGGGCCAGCGCTTCAAGAATAGCTAGTTCCTTGCGTGACAGGGTTTGCAGGGGGTTCTGCTGCATTTTGCGCACGTCGATGAACGGAAACACCATCTTGCCTTTTGCCACATCGACGCAGGTTTCCAGCAAACCCTCGACCTCACCCGAACGCGGCGCGAACCCGGCGGCCCCGGCCTGCATCGCCTGTCGCGGCACATCTCCGGCCTCATCCCCATAGACGACAAAGCGCGGCGCGTTGGCCTGTTCGCGCAAGACCTCGATCAATTTGGCTGCGCCCAAAGCAGGCAGTTCCCACGATACGATCCCGACCTGAACCGGCACCCGCATCACCGTGCCCAGAAATCCCTCGGCGGTGGCCGAGGTTGCAACCAAAGAGAATCGCGGGTCACGTTCAAAAATCTCGGACATGGCCGACAATACGAGCGGGTTGTTGTTCGCGAGCATGACATCGACCGGACGCTGAGATGTGTTGGCCATTGTTTTCCTGCCTGTTTTCCACCCTGTCCCATCCGTTTGGGTAGGTACATTTTTGGTATACATCCGTATATTTACCTATATGGGTAGGTTATTTACCACCCAATTAGATATCCCAAAGCAGTAGTAAGTTACGTTGCGCGGTGGCGCAAGTTTCGGTTTTCCTTTGCGTCAACGCGACCGACGGGGCCAGAGCCCCTGACGCTGAGGAGGATTACATGACTTATCAAATCTACCCCACGCTCGAAATCCCCGAGACACTGGCCGCAGGCCCCGGGCCGGGCAATACCGACGCCCGCGTTCTGCAGGCCTTCACCAGCGCTGGCGTTGCCGATCACATGCAGGGCGACGTTCTGCGCGGCATGATCGAATGCAAGCATATGCTGCGTCAGATCTGGGGCACCGCCAACACCTATACATTCGCGGTTGCGGGTACCGGCTGGAGTGGGCTGGATACCATGTTCTCAGCCGTGATGCCCGGTGACAGCGTTGTGGCGTTCACCAACGGCACCTTCTCGGGCATCGACGCGCTGACCCTGCGGATCAAGGCAGCAACGCCCGAGGAGCACGCCGCGAGCCCGCTGGACCCACAAGCCGCCAGCGTGACCGTGATCGAAGTCCCTCATGGTCAGCCCGTTACTGGCGAGATGGTTGATGAGGTTCTGGCGCGGCACAAACCCAAATGGGCCTTCATGGCGCATTGGGAAACCGGCTCGGGCCGCGTGAACGACATTCAGGGCTTTTCAGATGCATGCGAACGTCATGGCGCGATGGGCCTGATCGACGCAGTATCGTCGCTGGGTGTCGCGGATTTCCGTATCGATGACTTCCCGGGCGTCGCCGGTTGGGCCTCGTGCCCGCAGAAAGGCCTGTGCTGCCTGCCGCTGACCTACGCGCCTGTTAGCTTTACTGACGCCTATATCGACGCGCTGAAAACCTCGGGCGCTTACACCTACGTCCACAACCCCATCTTCGAGGCCCGCCACTGGGGCATCGTTGACGGTCAGGACGTAGAAAAGGGTACCTATCATCGCACCCATTCCGGCTATGCCGTCGCCGCTTTCCATGAATCGCTGCGCCTGACCCTGCAGGAAGGGTTGGCAAAGCGTGCGCATTCCTACCGCACGCACGAGGCTGTTCTGCGCGACGCTGTGACCGCCATGGGTTGCGAAGTGACCTCGGACATGCCCAGCCTTGTGGTGCTGAACCTGCCCGCAGAACTGGCAGGCCGCGAGATGGAGCTGGTGCAGAACTGCCGCGCCCGTGGCTTTGGCATCTGGCCGACGCTAAGCGCCCCGGTTCAGGTCCGCATCGGCATTCTGAACCAGCTGAACCACCAGTCGATCAGCCGCATCGTCCGACTGTTCGCCGAGGCGATCCGTGAAATGGGCGGTTCGGTCGATTTTGAAGCCATCGAATCGCTGCTGGAAAGCCGCTACGGCACATCTATCGCTGCATAAACGGGAGGGAATGCAGATGGATATTCACGAATATCAGGCGAAAGAACTTCTTTCGAAGTTCGGTGTCGAGGTCCCTTCGGGGGCGTTGGCCTACAGCCCCGAGCAGGCAGCCTATCGCGCACGCGAGCTGGGTGGCGACAAGTGGATCGTCAAGGCGCAGGTCCATGCCGGTGGGCGCGGGAAGGCGGGCGGTGTGAAACTTTGCAACTCGGAAAGCGAGATTCACGAGGCTTGTGATGAGATGTTCGGTCGCAAGCTGGTCACGCATCAGACCGGGCCCGAGGGCAAGGGTATCTACCGCGTTTATGTCGAATCCGCCGTGCCGATTGATCGAGAGATCTATTTGGGTTTTGTGCTGGACCGCTCGAGCCAGCGGGTGATGATCGTGGCCTCCTCCGAAGGCGGGATGGAGATCGAAGAGATTTCCGCAGATCGTCCCGACAGCATCGTACGCTCGATTGTTGAACCTGCGGTTGGGCTGCAGGAGTTTCAGGCCCGCGAGATCGCGTTCAAACTGGGGCTTGAGCCGAAGTTGACCCAGCACATGGTCCGTACGTTGCAGGGCTGCTATGCCGCGTTCAGCGAGCTGGACGCGACCATGGTCGAGATCAACCCGCTGGTCGTCACCGGCGATGATCGTGTTCTCGCGTTGGATGCGAAGATGAGCTTTGACGACAACGCCCTTTTCCGCCGCCCGCAAATCGCCGAATTGCGCGATAAAAGCCAGGAAGACCCGCGGGAAAGCCGGGCGGCGGATCGCGGTCTGTCTTATGTCGGTCTGGACGGCAATATCGGCTGCATCGTGAACGGGGCCGGTCTGGCCATGGCCACGATGGACACGATCAAGCTGGCCGGTGGCGAGCCTGCCAACTTTCTGGATATCGGCGGCGGGGCCTCGCCCGAGCGGGTGGCCAAGGCGTTCCGTCTGGTGCTGTCCGATGACAACGTGCAGGCGGTGCTGGTCAACATCTTCGCAGGGATCAACCGCTGTGACTGGGTGGCCGAGGGTGTCGTTCAGGCGCTGCGCGAGTTGGAGATTGACCTACCGGTGATCGTGCGCCTGGCGGGCACCAATGTCGAGGAGGGTCAGAAAATCCTGGCCAAATCGGGTCTGCCGATCATCCGCGCCACAACCCTGATGGAAGCCGCTGAACGCGCCGTGGGCGCATGGCGCAACGATCTGTCCCAAAACACCAAGATGAGGGCCGTGTAATGAGCATTCTTCTGGACCGCGACACCCGCGTTATCGTTCAGGGCATCACCGGACGCATGGCGCGCCTGCACACCAAGGACATGGTGCAGTACGGCACCAATGTCGTCGGTGGCGTCGTCCCCGGCAAGGGCGGTGAGACCGTCGAAGGCGTTCCGGTTTTCGATACCGTCAAACAGGCGGTTGAGGCCACAGGTGCTGAAGCCAGCCTTGTCTTCGTGCCTCCTCCGTTTGCGGCGGATTCGATCATGGAGGCCGCAGACGCTGGTATCCGCTATTGCGTCTGCATCACCGACGGCATCCCCGCGCAGGATATGATCCGCGTAAAACGCTACATGTACCGCTATCCCAAGGACAAGCGCATGGTGCTGACTGGCCCGAACTGCGCCGGAACCATCAGCCCGGGCAAGGCGCTGCTGGGGATCATGCCGGGCCATATCTATCTGCCGGGCACTGTGGGCATCATCGGACGCTCGGGCACGCTGGGCTATGAGGCCGCAGCGCAGCTGAAAGAGCGTGGTATTGGCGTCTCGACCAGTGTCGGCATCGGTGGCGACCCGATCAACGGCTCGTCTTTCCGCGATATTCTCGAACGGTTCGAACAAGACGAAGACACCGAGGTCATCGCCATGATCGGTGAGATCGGCGGCCCGCAAGAGGCTGAAGCGGCGGAGTATATTCGTGATCACGTGACCAAGCCCGTTGTGGCCTATGTCGCGGGTCTGACCGCGCCCAAGGGCCGGACCATGGGCCATGCCGGTGCGATCATCTCGGCCTTTGGTGAAAGCGCCAGTGAGAAGGTAGAGATTCTGTCTGCAGCCGGAGTGACCGTGGCTGAGAACCCGGCGGTGATCGGCGAAACCATCGCCCGCGTTATGGGAAAGGCTGCGTGATGGTCAAACCTTCGGTCCTTGTCACCCGTCGCTGGCCTGCCGCCGTCGAGGCGCAACTGGCCGAGAACTATAACACCGTGCTGAATACCGGGGACAAACCAATGTCCCCGGCCGAACTCCGCGAAGCATTCAAGAGATATGACGCGGTTTTGCCCACCGTGACCGACACGCTCAGCGCCGAGGCACTGGACGTGCCCGCCGCTCAGACCAGAATTCTCGCCAACTACGGTGTCGGCTACAGCCATATCTGTGAACCGGCGGCGCGCGATCTGGGAATGACGGTCACCAACACGCCGGATGTTCTGTCCGAATGCACCGCCGATCTGGCCATGACGCTGCTGCTGATGGCCGCCCGTCGCGCCGGTGAGGGCGAGCGTGAGTTGCGAGCAGGGGGCTGGACCGGCTGGCGACCGACCCATCTGGTCGGCACCAAGGTCAGCGGCAAGACGCTGGGCATCATCGGCTTTGGCCGCATCGGTCAGGAAATGGCCCGCCGTGCCCATCACGGGTTCGGCATGAAAATCCTCGTGCAGAACCGCAGCGCTGTGTCGCCCGACCTGCTGAAGCAATTCAACGCCACGCAGGTCGAGACGGTGGACGAGCTGCTGCCGCAGTGTGATTTCGTCTCACTGCACTGCCCCGGCGGTGCTGCGAACCGGCATCTGATCAACGGACGTAGGCTGGACCTGATGAAACCCGACGCATTCCTGATCAACACCGCGCGCGGCGAAGTGGTGGATGAGCACGCCTTGGTCCAATCGCTGATGTTCGACACAATCGGCGGGGCCGCGCTGGATGTTTTCGATGGTGAGCCGCGCATCAGCCCGGACCTAATGCAATGCGACAATCTGGTGATGCTGCCACATCTTGGCAGCGCCACTAAGGAATCGCGCGAGGCCATGGGCTTTCGCGTGCTGGACAATCTGGGCGATTTTTTTGCAGGCCGCCCACCCCGTGACCGCGTGATCTGACGCACACTTCTTTCAAAGGACTCAAACTCATGAGCTTTTACGCCATCGAACAAGCGCCTGCGCGCCTGAACCGCAGCGAACTCGCCGTACCGGGCAGCCAGCCCGGTATGTTCGAAAAAGCCGCCAAATCGGATGTGGACGTGATCTTCCTCGACCTCGAAGACGCGGTTGCGCCGGACGAAAAAGAACAGGCCCGCAAGAACATCATTCAAGCCCTGAACGATATCGACTGGGGCACCAAGACCATGTCCGTGCGCATCAACGGGCTGGACACGCATTACATGTACCGCGACGTGGTGGATGTTGTGGAACAGGCCGGAGAGCGGCTGGACCTGATCATGATCCCCAAGGTCGGTACCGCTGCGGATGTCTATGCCATCGATATGATGGTGACCCAGATCGAAGACGCAATGGGCTACAAGAAGCGTATCGGATTCGAACACATCATCGAGACCGCCCTAGGTATGCAGAATGTCAGCGAAATCGCTGCCGCCTCGAAACGCAATGAAAGCCTGCATTTCGGCGTGGCGGACTATGCCGCCTCGACCCGCGCGCGGACCACGATCATCGGTGGCGTGAACCCCGATTACTCGGTGTTGACCGACCCGGATGGTGACGCGGCCCGCGCGACCCATTGGGGCGATATGTGGCACTACGCGCTAGCCCGTATGGTGGTTGCGGCCCGCGCCAATGGCCTGCGCCCGATTGACGGTCCGTTCGGTGATTTTCAAGACCCCGAGGGCTATAAGGCCGCAGCAAAACGCGCTGCTGTTCTGGGCTGCGAGGGCAAATGGGCCATCCACCCCAGCCAGATCGCGCTGGCGAACGAGGTCATGTCGCCCGGCGACGCTGAAGTCACCAAGGCGCAACGGATACTGGAAGCAATGGCCGAGGCCGAGGCCGCTGGCAAAGGGGCGGTTTCACTGGACGGTCGCCTGATCGACTATGCCTCGATCCGTCAGGCCGAAGTGATGGTCGAAAAGGCACGCCAGATAGCTGCCGCATAACCGGTCATGAAATCCCGATCACACCTGCGCCCCCGGTCAGGTGTGATCCCCCATGTGACCCTATCAATTAAATCAGTGGTTTACGGAATCGCTCAGCTGCGCCTAACCTGACGTTATCGGCACCTTTCAGGATAGGACAGTGAAAATCATATCAGGCGGACAGACCGGTGTGGACATGGCGGCGCTTGAATTCGCCCGCGTCCACGGCTTGCCCTACGGAGGGTGGGTGCCAAAAGGCCGTACCAATGAACTGGGGCGCATACCCGAAGAGTTCAGCGGGCTGACTGAAGCCCACTCGACAGATGTTAACGTTCGCACGCGATTGAATGTGACCTCAAGCGACGCAACCGTCGTGTTTGTCGATGGTTCAATTAGTCCGGGCACACAAGAGACGATTGCACTGGCCTCTGGCACAGGTAAACCACATCTTATGGTTGACCTCAGGGCTGGGATAGAGCCTTGCGCGCAGCAAATTGAAACCTGGTTGCTGGCTCATCCGGTCAGCATCCTGAATATTGCCGGTCCGCGCGCTTCGGAAGCGCCCGACATCGGGGCTCAGGTCGCCGAGGTATTGAAGCGCAATCTGCTTTTGCTGAGCAGTTGACCCAGAGGCCGATTTCCTCGCTGCATTCGTCCGGATGCGGTTTGGCTGACATCCCAACCCCGGAGGCTCAGTATCGGCAATTTATTTTGATATCGCCGCAATACAGCACCAGACATAGCCATATGGCATATGATCCTATAGTCTCGGCCCCACCTTCGCGACTCTGACCCGGGACGCGGAGCGGGGGATAGTTTGTTGTGGGGCACGGAAATGGGGGGCATTTCGTCCGTTCCAGGTTCAATATCGATTGGGTGCGCCGCGCATGATTGCGGTGCCGATGACGGTTGCAGAGACTGTCGATGGTCGTAAAAGCAACAGGCCCAGATACCGACCTTGGCGGGATGGAGCACAGGCACCTTACGGTGATGTTGGCGGATCTCGTCGGTTCGACGGTGCTTGCCCAGACGCTTGAGCCTGAGGACCTGCTATCGACCACATTACGCTATCAGAAACTGGTGGAACAAGCTGCGGCAGCCTATGGCGGAAAGGTTCTGCAAATCGTTGGTGACGGAATCCTCGTCGCCTTTGGCTGGCCCGCCGCCGCTGAGAACAACGCAGAGCGCGCATTGCGCACGGCACTGCGTATCCATAGCGATCTGGAAGCGCTGCCAGGCCCCGTTGATCTGAGCTGTCGCATCGGAATCGCATCTGGAATGGTGCTAGTTGGCGATATCGCGCTTGGCTCTGACATTCAGCCTGATGCCATCTTCGGCACGACACTGAACCTTGCCGCAAGGCTGCAGTCGCTGGCGGCACCGGGTGAAACGATGGTATCGGGCGCCGCACGTACGCTGGGCGCGGGGCAGCTGGAGTTCGAGCCTTTGGGCACTCAGGCACTGGCCGGTTTCGATCAGCCGGTGCCGGTCTATCGTCTGGCAGGCCCCGCAAAAGAGACCACATATCGGCGGGATCGGACAGTCCTGATCGGGCGCGACACCGAGCGCGCCGAGTTATCCAGCGCCTGGTCCCATGCACAGGACGGGCATGGCAGGGTTATCCAGATATCGGGCGAAGCGGGTATCGGAAAATCGCGGTTAATCCGCGACTTCCGAAAAGCAGCGGCGCCTCGGGCGTGGGTGACCTATCATTGCAGCCCGTTTCATCAGAATACACCGTTTCACCCTTTCACGCTTCAGCTTGAGCAATGGTGCGGTATTCAAAGCGGCGACGATACGGATGCAAGGCGCAACCGATTGTTGCATCATCTGACCGATATTCTTGATCAACCCCAGCTCGAGACGCTCTTTTTCATCCTTGCGCCCGGCCCTGGCGATTGCGGGGCAACAAGCGAAGATGAACTGCGCGCGAAGCTCTCGCAAATTTTTCTGCGGGTCTATCAACGGCTCAGTGCAGATGGGCCGGTTATGGTCGTGGTCGAAGACCTGCAATGGGCCGATCCCTCGACCGTCTGGATCCTGGGCAACGTCGCAGAACAACTGACCACGCTGCCCGTCCTGATGCTCATCGCCTCGCGTGAGGCCGTTCCAGACGCGTTTGCAGAGCAGGTTCCGTCGCTGCGCAAACTGCATCTTAAACCTTTGGACAAGTCAGACGCCACCGCGCTGGCTCAGGCCGCGGCTGGCGCGGCGCTGGATCAAGACACGACGGCACAGATCATAGCTCGGAGCAATGGGGTCCCGCTTTTCATCGAGGAATGCGCCGTTGCGGTTGCGGCCTCTCCGCGTCGGGCTGCGGGCGACATTCCTAGCACACTGCATGATCTTTTGGCTCAGCAAATCGACGCTACCGGTGACGTGCGCCGCGCGGCTGTTGATGCATCCGTGATCGGTGGTGCCTTTGACGCAACGATGCTGTCGCATATCAGTGACATCAGTCTGGCTGATGCCGAGGAGGCGATCACCCAGCTTGCTGCCGACGGAATGCTGCAACCCCTGCCAAAGCCCGGACCGCGCCACAATCAGAGCTGGCGGTTCCGCCACGAACTGGTGCGCGAAGCTGCCTACCAAAGCCTTGTTCGCGATCGCCGTGTCCACCTGCACCAGCGCGCCGCCGAAGCGCTGAGCGCACAGAGCGAAGCCGCGCGACAGCCCGAATTGATTGCGCGCCATTGGGAACGCGCGCGCGCAACCCCCCGAGCGGTAGCCGCATGGATCGAGGCCGCGCGCCAAAACCTGCGCCGCCACGCCAACAGCGAAGGTGCGCAGCAGGCCCGCAATGGCTTGCAACTGCTGAGCGCCCTGCCCCCTGAACAGCGCGATGAGGCCGAGTTGAGCCTTCAGTTCCTGTTGGCCGCAGCCGAGCGCGTCCGGTTCGGATATGGCGCACAACCCGCCATTGATGCTTTTACCCGCAGCTTTGAACTTGCCAAAGAACTTGACGACCGCCGCACGTTGGTGCGCGCCGGGCGTGGTCTATTTACGGCGTCCATGGTGAAAGGCGATTATCACGGCGCTGAACGCTGGGGTGCCGAGATCGTGGGTGCCTACGAGGACCATCACACCCAGATGGTCGCCCACTATATTCGCGGCGCGGCCCTGTCTCCGCGCGGGAAATTTGCAGAAGCCGCCGCCGCACTGGCGCGCGCATCAAGCCATGCAAAGGCACATGCGGCAGAAGCAGGCAATGCGCCGGATATGGCTGCGATGGTACAGATCGAGGCCATGACCGCGCTGGTCCGGTGTTTTCAAGGCCAGACCGAAGCAGCGCTTGCGGCAGCAAAATCCGCTGTAGACGCTGCCAAATCACTGGACCAGCCGCTGATGCTGGCCAACGCGCTTCACTGGATGACCGAAATCCACATGCAGCTGGATCACGCCGATTATGCGCAGGTCGCCAAAACGCTGGACACTGCCGTTCGGGAAAACGGAGGCCCCTATTATCGTGCCGTTGCCGTCGCACATTTGGCTGGATCAGCCATCCGCAACGGCAATGCCGAACATGGCGTCCAGCTTCTTGAAGCAGCCTGGCAAAAGATGCGCGAGACGGGTGCCGAGGCGGCCGGGGTATTGATCAATACGGAACTGGCCCGTGGCCATCTGGCCATTGGACAAATTGACAAGGGATTGTCGGCGGTCGACGCCGGTCTGGCCTGCGCCGCATCCACCGACGAACGCAACTACGAACCCGAACTGCGCCGGATACAAGCCGCGCTGATGCTCGAAAAAGGCATGCCGGTTGAAACCGCCGAGTCCACATTGCGTGCCGCCATCACGCTTGCCCGCGCACAAGGCGCACGCTTGTACGAGCTACGCGCCCTGACTGATCTGGCCTGTATTCAGCCAGAGGACGCCAATCTGGCCGCCCGCATCACAGAGCTTGGATCAGATGATCTGATCTCTTACGCCAGCGCTTAGCCCCTGCGCCCCAGTACGCAATCGTCTGGGTTGAGGCCCACCAGCGCCGCCACATCCGCAAAAGTTGACGTTCGCTTCACCACGTCAAATCCACGCGCTGTAAACGTTTCTTCGTTGTAGAGATTCTTCGACACCATTGGATTGTTCATCAGTTGCGTGATCGCGTCATACCCCACCATCGAGGTCATCAGATCGCCCATGATCACCGTCCCTTTATGCTGTTCGGCAAAGAGACCCGGGAACAATTCCACTCGATCCACATTGCAGTAGAGACGGCTGAGATCGGCCACCAGTTCATCTGCGAAAGGCTGATCCCCGACCAGTTCGGCAAAACTGGCGTGGGGTTTGCGGCGGAAATGGTGACGATAGGCATTCAGCGATGGCAGCCGGGCCTTGCGGGTCAGCGCAATTGTGGCTTCGACCGGCGCAGGAACGTCTGCCGCAGGTTTTTCGAACATGAAATCGGGCGTATTGCGCAGGGACATTCGGGCGGCGGGCTGATGTGACAGCGACTCGATCATTTTCTCAAGCCCCGTCTCTTCGACCAGCCGGGGATTAAAGCGGAACCCTTCCGTTCCAACCTGAACCCCATCAATCAGGAACCGGTCCGGGATCATGGAATGCCAGCGATAAAGCAGATTGAACTCGATCGCGATCTGGTTCGAATGCTGCCAGTGTTCCCGTCTGTTCACGCCCACAGGAAGCTTAAAGGGCATGTTGGCGATATAGCCCATATAGTCTTCCATCACGACTTTGATCAGAACCGCGATCAGCGCGCAGCGCGTGGTTTGAAAGACCCTTTCCTGATCCCACCCAGGCGTATTGCGGTGTTGTAGCCACAAGATGTCGGCAAGCTGGTTATGCGCGCGTAGCATCAGGGTGTTCATCACCATATACCCGATGGTACCGTTGCCATTGTCCAGCCCCGTGGCGTGAAAATCCAACAAGCGTTCGTTGATCTGCTCGCTATCAAGATCAGGTCGCGCCCGGATAAGCGCATCTTGCAGCTTTTTCCTGTTATGCAGCGGGCGACCGGCATCTTTGCCCGTGGCAAGGCTGCCATCGAACGGCGGTGCAAACTCGATCCCGCCGGAAGGGGTCCGCTGGAAAAGCTTCGGCGACCATGTCTCGCCCTTCTCATCCGTCCGGACGGCCATACGATGCGTCAGCGCACCGGTATCGGGGTCGCGTTCACGCAGCATGTCGGTCTGATAATCGTGCAGGCCATATATCTGGCACAGATCAACTTCGTGATTTGAATCCGTTTGGCCGACCGGACCATCGGGGCCAAATGTGCGCAAAAAGCTGTCGGTGAACCATTGCGCCGCCGATATGAACAGGATCGTCGAGCCCTGTGGGCACAGCAGTGTTAGCGGGCTGCCATCCATCCGCCGGCGTCGGCGGAACAGATCGGCCACCTCATCTTCGGGCGGCAGGACCGGTGAAGGGTCCTGCGGCGGCAGATGGCGACCGATCCACTTGTGGGAATAAACCCCGGACCATGTGGTGTAGTCCGCCCCAAGTGTCAGCGGGCGCGGCCGATGCACGCGTGCAGCACGCGCCAGCCGCAACGCAACCAGCCGGCTGGCCAGGCCGCGGTGCACGACGAACAGATGATCAAGCAGCGTATCAACATCCAACATACCCGACCTCCGTTCAGTTATCGATTTGGAAAGCGCACGCGCGCTAGGCTTAGATAGGTCCCGAGCCGGATGGCATTGATCGGCCCAAGCGGGGCATGTTCTGCAGTCACACGCCACGGCGAAAAGCTGAGCGTGTCGCCGTCATGCGGGTCAAAAGCAGCACCGCGCGCGATGGTGATGTCCGCCACCGGAGTCACAGTCCGATGGTAGGGATCGAGCGGCGCATCGGGTTGGGGGTCGCGGGCCCAGCGGATACGATTGTCGAGCAGATCGAACCCCTCTCCGGTTTGAGGAGGTTCAATGATGCAAAACTCGAACCGGTTCTCGGCGTGCTCCACGTCCCGCCGCAAATTCTGTTTGATGCCATCTGGGTCTTTGACCGGCTCTGTCGGCGTGTCAGGCCGCACGCTGCGCGCAAGATATCGCACCGTCAGATCCGGCCCTAGCTGATAGGGCGTGGTAGACCAGAAATGCGAGGCGAACGGGGAATGCATCAGGTTCGAGGCGAAGTCGGCTGCGACTTTACGGTGTCGCTTGCCCTCTTTGGTCAGCAAGACACGCAAAGCCGCGCGCGCGCCTTCGCGGATCAGGCGCAAGCTCCACCCGCGCCGTCCGCTCAGCGCATGTTTGATCGCCTGCCCTGCAGCGACCAAACGGTTCAGGCTCTCGTAATCTTCCGGCTGGTAGCTGGGAAATGTGTCATTGTCGGTCAGAACAAAATCGAAATCTTCGCTGATCTGCGAAACACCCAGATGGTCTAGCGCGGCGGTGTCGATCAGTTTGGCTCCGGGGACATCGAACAGTTTGACAGCCATGCCATGTGCGTCAGGTTCACGGTCATCCAAATGAGCCCCATTCGAAAACCGCAGCGCCGCCTTATAGACGCCGGGTTGTGCAAAAAGGCCGTGGCGCAGATGTTGGGGCAAGTCGTCCCTAACTTGGAACCGGGCGCTGACACAGCCTTGGCTGCGCCCGTGTTGCGCCCTCAACCGTCGTCCATTCCAAAGCGGCACGGCTTCGAGGTTCTGATCGATAACATCCTGAACAAGATCGGAAGGTACAGAGTTTGCGGACATTTCTTGAAATCAACCTACTTCACAAACCAATCCCGGCTGCCTTGGGCTAAGTGGGCCGAACAAATGGCAATTCTAAATTCCGGCAGCCTACACCAGTTTCCGCGAACCACCAAATGCTGAGTCCCCGACCAATCCGCGCGCCCGACCCCCCAACGCGATCAAGCCAAATGACTAGAGCGCGCGCGCTTCTTGCAAAACCCAGGCGCGGAAAGCTTCGGCATCCGCGCTGAGCCGAGTGCCGATCGTCGACAACAGATGGTAATCCTCAACGCCCGCAACAGCAAAATCGGGCAAACAGCGCTTGAGTCCGAATTTCCCGATCAGCGCATCACTGGCCGGAGGTCGGGCCAGCGCGATCCCCCCACCCGCGGCGGCGAGCGCCAGCGCAGTCAGCGTGGTATCGACATGCGTTACTTTAACCCGCTCTGGCAACACATCGGTGCCCAGCACCTGCGCCCAGTTCTTGCGATGATCCGCAACTTCTATCAGCATGTGATCACGCATATCATCAACACTTCGGATGCCCGCGATCAGATCAGGATGCGCCACAGGGATTAACGTCTCTCCGAATAAGCGGTCGGCCTGCGTACCCGGCGGCGGTTGACCAAACGCAATCCAGACCTCGGCCCCGCGGGGCGGCGTTTCAGGACGGCCCGACAGCGAGTTCACCTCCAGCGAGATAGCCGGATTCGCCGCTAGAAACTGCGGCAGGCGCGGCGCAAGCCAACCGACAGATAACAGCAGCGACACCCCGACCACCAGAGGCTCGGATCGGGGCGAGGCGAGGTTGGCGGCGGCCGCTTCCATCCGGCCCAGCGACTCGCTGACAACAACCAGCAGGCTGCGCCCGTCCTCGGTCAACGTCACTCCGGCGGCTTTGCGCTCGAACAGCGGGCGCCCCAGATGCTGTTCGAGTGCGCGAATTTGCTGACTGACCGCCGGGGGCGACATGGCCAGACGCTCTGCCGCGCGCGCGAAACTGCCCGTGCGCGCGGCGGCTTCGAAAACACGCAACCAGTTAAGAGAGGGAACCCGTTTGCCCATGTTTATAGGGTAAGTTCAGCTTATGCTGTGAGACAAGAGAAACGTCTTCTCTCACAACATGGGCCGAATAGGCTGAATCCAGCACCAAGGGAGGACAGGATGCGAGATTCGATGCCAGACTATGTCGACAGCTATCGTACAAACGGGTTCGTGGCTGGGTTGCCGGTGTTCTCAGAAAGCGAAGTCGCAGAACTGCGCCGCCAGATCGAAGCGCTTGAAGCAGACTATGCTGATGGGGCCGGCGGCTATGATCTGACGCAGTTCTTTCGCGTCAATGGTCACGTGGTGATCCCCCTTCTGGCCGGGCTTGCCCGAACACCGGCCATTCTGGATGCGGTTGAAGATGTTCTTGGGCCAGACCTGTTGGCCTGGTCGGTCGAATTGTTCATCAAAGAGCCCCATAGCGCTCAGACAGTTTCGTGGCATCAGGACATCACGTATTGGGGGATGGGCGAAACCGATGACGAGGTGACCGCTTGGGTCGCGCTGTCCGACGTTTCCGTACAGGCAGGATGCATGCGCTTTATTCCCGGCAGCCACAAGGGCGGGATCGCCGAGCATGAGGACACCTTTGCCAAAGACAATCTGCTGTCGCGCGGACAATCCATCACAAGCGTCGATGAAAGCAGAGCCGAACACGGCCCCTTGAAGCCTGGCGAGATGTCGCTGCATCACGGGCGCTGCTTTCATGCCTCGGGCGCAAATGCCAGTGATGATCGTCGGATCGGCCTGGCCATCCGCTATGTGACACCGGCGGTGCGCGAACATGCACCGGGGCGGGACTGGGCGATGCCCGTGCGTGGCGAAACCCCGGCGGGTGGCTGGGAATGTATCGCAGGCCCGCGCGGGTTGTTTCATCCAGCCGATCTGGCACTCTATCAAAAGATTCTCGCGGGTCAGGCGTCAACCCTTGCCGCAGGTGCCGAGCAGGCAGTCGGCCTATATGCAACTGGAGACAACACATGAGCGAAACGGTCAGTTTCACAGCAATGAAAGACGGCACCAAAGAAGACTACGAGCTGCTCGAGCGGCTCGAAAAACCCTTCCTTGCGCTGACGGCAGACCGGGTGCTGGACGAACTGCGCCGTGCGGGCGAGGTTACGCTGGAGGGCTACCCGATCACCCGCCTGCAGCACGGTTTGCAATCGGGAACCCGCGCGCTCAGAGACGGCGTTGATATCGATTGGGTTGTAGGTGCGCTGCTGCATGATATCGGCGACGGCCTGGCCCCACAGAACCATGACCGTATGTCCGCCGAGGTGATCCGACCTTTCGTTCGATGGGAGGTCTCGTGGACCGTCGAACATCACGGTATCTTCCAGACGCTCTACTATGGGCACCACTATGGATGGGATCGCAACGCACGCGAACGGTATCGTGATCACCCGCTGTTCGACACCTGCGCTGCCTTTTGCGAGCATTGGGACCAGTCCAGCTTCGACCCCGACTACGCCATGGAGCCGTTAGAGACCTTTGAACCCATGGTACGCGAAGTGTTCGGACGCACAGCCTATGATCCGAACGTCATCCGAGAAAATGAAATCACCGATCTGCCCGGTCAGTTGGGCAAAGACCAGAGTTAAATCTCGTTGCGCGGTGTCGGGTTAAGGAAACCCGTTCTGCCGGACGTCTGTTTTGGCCCGCGTTTTACCGGGGGCTGGCAGTTGCGACAGGCCATTTTGTCGGCCAGATGAACGCTAATGTCGTAAATCTTCAAGTTCAGGGTAGAATGATCGCTCTACCCTGAGGCATGACGAACACTCAATTTCAGATCGCGCGGACTCTGGACCGCCAATTTTCGGAAATGGGCTTTGCGACGCAGGGGGTCGAAGCGTTGCGCGAGGGGGCAAATGTCTCATTGCGGACGCTCTACAAGTATTTTCCCAGCCGCGAGGCAATGGTGATTGGAGCGCTGAACCATCGGGATGCGGCGTATTCCGAATGGATCGGTCAGGATCAGGCCAAGGGTGCGGATCATGTTATGCATGTGCTGGTGCGCCTGTCCGATTGGCTGCGCGATGTGTCAAACACCGGCTGCCTGTTTCGGAACGCACTGGCGGCCTATCCTGAAAGCCAGCCCATCCGCGCGGCGGTCGAGACGCACAAGGCACATGTCCGCGACATGTTCCGCGCACGGCTGACCCGTGTCGCCCCCGACAGCGATATCGATGCGCTGTCCGAGGCTCTGTTCATCCTGCACGAAGGGCTGACCGAAAGCGCCCGGCTGCTTGGCGTTGAAGCTGCAACCACCGCAACGATGCGCTGCGCCCGCGCGCTGATGGCCGACGCCAATATTCCATAGGCCGGCGCTCTATCCGGCGAACGACAAAGGTACGGACATGAAGATCAAGGAAATCCACATCTACGCACATGATCTGCCGGTCAAGAACGGCCCCTACACCATGGCCAATGCCGAGGTCTGGGCGCTGGATACCACGCTGGTGAAGCTGGTGTCTGACGATGGCATCGAGGGCTGGGGTGAGACTTGCCCGGTTGGCCCCACCTATGCAGAGGCGCACGCAGGCGGGGCCCGCGCCGCACTGACTGAGATGGGCAAGGGTTTGGTTGGGGCCGACCTCTGGCCGGTCGCGTTGCATCATAAGATGAACGGGCTGCTGAACGGGCATAACTATGCCAAGGCGGCCATCGACATTGCCGCCCATGACCTGATCGGCAAAGGGCTGGGCGTCAACGTGGCTGACCTTCTGGGCGGGGCACAGACGGATCGGGTGTCGTCCTATTACGCCACCGGCGTCGGAGCCCCGGACGACATCGCGCGTCTTGCGCGGGAAAAGCTGACCGAGGGCTATCCACGCCTGCAGATCAAGGTTGGCGGACGCCCTGTCGAAATCGATATCGAGACCATCCGCAAGGTTTGGGACGTCATCGGCGGCACCGGTATGCGCCTTGCGGTCGATGGCAATCGAGGGTGGACCACGCGCGATGCGCTGCGCGTCAGCCGCGAATGCCCGGATGTGCCGTTCATCATGGAGCAGCCCTGCAACACATATCAGGACCTGCAAAAGATCCGCCCCCAGGTGACGCATGGCATCTACATGGACGAAAACAGCGTCGACCTGAACACCGTGATCTCGGCCGCCGGGACCGGGCTGGTGGATGGGTTTGGCATGAAAATCACCCGGATCGGCGGCCTTCAGAACATGCGCACCTTCCGCGACATCTGCGAGGCGCGTAATCTACCGCATACCTGCGATGACAGCTGGGGCGGGGACATCATCGCCGCCGCCTGCACACAGATTGCATCGACCGTTCGCCCCACGCTGATGGAGGGCGCATGGCTTGCTGCTCCGTACATCGAGGGCAACTATGACCCCGAAAACGGCATCAGGATCGAGGGCGGCCACATTCGGCGCCCAACCGGTCCAGGCTTAGGTATCGCCCCGGATGAGAGCTTATTCGGCGCGCCCGTCGCCTCTTTCTAAGGAAAGCCCCCATGATCCCCGAAACCATGCACGCGGTCCAACTGACCGGCCATGGCGGTATCGAGATGCTGGACTACCGCTCGGACGTGCCGGTCCCGAAGCCGGGGCGCGGAGAGGTTCTGATCCGGGTCGCTGCCGCGGGTGTGAACAACACTGACATCAACACGCGGATCGGCTGGTACTCCAAGGCTGTCACCGAAGATACCAATACCGGCGGTGCCTCGGGTTTTGAAACCGTGGACGATGACGACGCCAGTTGGTCCGGCACCCCCTTGACCTTCCCGCGCATTCAGGGCGCGGATGTCTGTGGCTATGTTGCTGCCGTAGGCGATGGCGTCGACCCGGCGCGCATTGGCGAGCGTGTGATCGTGCGCAACATGCTGCGGACTTATGTCGACTACCGCCCTTATGAATGCTGGACCATCGGCAGCGAATGCGATGGCGGCTTTGCCCAGTTCTGCGTCGCGCCTTCGCAAGAAACCCACGCGGTGAATTGCGACTGGGAGGATGTAGAACTGGCCGCCATCCCCTGCGCCTATTCCACGGCCGAGGGCATGCTGCACCGCGCCAGCGTCGGGGCCGAGACCGTTCTGGTCACCGGTGCCTCGGGCGGTGTTGGTTCGGCTGCGGTGCAACTGGCGAAACGGCGCGGCGCGCATGTGATCGCGCTGAGCTCATCCGCAAAGGCCGAGGTCGTTCGGGCTTTGGGCGCCGATCGCGTGCTGGACCGCAACGCCGATCTGGTGGCTGCACTGGGTGAGGGCTCGATCGACGTGGTGGTCGATCTGGTGGCCGGTCCGCAATGGCCCAGCCTGTTGGACGTGCTGCGCCGGGGTGGTCGCTATGCGACCGCCGGGGCCATTGCCGGGCCGATCTGTGAAATCGACGTGCGGACGCTCTACCTCAAAGACCTCACCTTGTTTGGCTGTACCTTTCAGGAGGACATCGTGTTCGAAAACCTCGTGAAATACATCGAGGCAGGGGAAATCCGCCCCGTCGTCGCCAAGACTTACCCGCTCAGCGAGATCGCGACAGCGCAGGAAGAGTTTCTGACCAAAACACATACCGGGCAGCTGGTGCTGATCCCGCCGCAGGTGGCCTCATGAAAATCCGTAAGATCGAGCTTTTTGAACTGCATCTGCCCTATGCGGGCGGCTCTTACGAGCTGTCGGGCGGGCGCATTTACACCGGATTTGACAGTGTCATCGTCTGTATCACCGCCGATGACGGGACCGAGGGGTGGGGCGAATCCACGCCCTTCGGCCCGAACTACATCGCCGCCCATGCGCGGGGTGCCCGCGCCGGGGTCGAGGAAATCGCCCCCTATCTGATCGGTCGTGACCCGCGGGATGTGGACCGGATCAATGACGCCATGGATGAGGCGCTGCTGGGCCATAACCACGCGAAATCGGCGCTTGATCTGGCCTGTTGGGACCTGTTTGGCAAATCGGTTGGTCTGCCGGTCTATAAACTGCTGGGCGGTGCGACGGGCAATCGCCTGCCCGCGATCAGTTCGATCTACGCGGGCACGCCCGAGGATATGCGCGCCCGCGTCGCGGAACACCGCGCGATGGGCTATATGGGCCATTCGGTCAAGGTCGGCGCGATGGATTCCGAAGGCGGCCCGGCGTTGGACGCCGAACGCATCGCGGCTTCATTGGCGGATCGCCAGCCGGGTGAGTACTTCATCGTTGACGCCAATGGCGGCCTCATCCCGGAAACCGCGCTGCGGATGCTCCGCGCCCTGCCGGATGGGCTGGATTTCGTGCTGGAGGCCCCCTGTGCCACATGGCGCGAGACGCTTTCCCTGCGCCAGCGTTGCGACGTGCCGATCATTCTGGACGAGTTGGCGCAAGAGGATGGCGATATCGCCAAGCTGGTGGCGCTGGATTTGGCCGATGGCATTGGACTGAAGATCTCGAAAGCCGGGGGACTGACCCATGCCCGCCGTCACCGCGACATCTGCCGTGCCGCAGGGCTGACGATCAGTGTGCAGGACACGGTGGGATCAACCCTATCCGCCGCCTCGATCTTCCATATGGGTGCGACTGTGCCCGAACGGCTGCTGCGCTGCGTTCTGGACCCGCGCGACATGGTGACGATCCAGACCGGGGCGTTCGACGCCCCAATCGAATACGGTGGCGTTCTGCCGCCCGATGCGCCGGGCCTTGGCGTGACAATGAACAGGGACCTGCTGGGGCAGGCCGTCGCAATCTGGGAAGGCTAAGGCATGTTTCAGGACAAAAACGCCCTCGTCACCGGTGCGGCCGGAGGGATCGGGCAGGCCATCGTCAAACAGCTACGCGCGCAGGGCGCTCGGGTCGCGGTTGCGGATCGCTCGACCGACGGCATCGCGGCCGAGGCGCATCTGCCCGGCGATCTACTGGACCCGGCCTATTGCGACCAACTGGCTGCCAACGCGCAACAGGCTTTGGGCGGCCTCGATATCGTCATCAATAATGCCGGCGCCATCACCCGCGGCCCGGTGACCGAGACCTCGGACGCCGACTGGACCCTGTCCTTGGGCGTGAATGTCGAGGCCCCTTTCCGGATCTGCCGCGCTGCAATCCCGCTGATGGCCGAGGCGGGCGGTGGAGCCATCGTCAACACCGCTTCGTGTTGGGGCGGCAAGGCGCCGGGGCCGAACCATGCGCTTTATTGCATGACCAAGGCGGCGATTGCCTCGCTGACCGAATGCATGGGGATGGATCACGCGCATCAGGGCATCCGCATCAACGCTGTCTGCCCGAATGAGGTCGACACGCCGATGCTGCGCTCGGGCTTTGCCAAGCGCGGGTTTGATCCAGACGAGGCCGTGACTGAACTGGGTAAGACCGTGCCTCTTGGGCGGATCGCCGAGCCTGAGGATATTGCCGATGTAGTCCTGTTCCTCGCCTCGGATGCGGCGCGCTATATGTGCGGCACGCTGGTTGAGGTCAATGGCGGGAAGCCGGTCGCATGAGGCGGTTTAAGGGCAAGGTTGCGCTGGTTACAGGCGGGCGCTCCGGGATCGGGCAGGCCATCGCGGCACGGCTGACGGAGGAGGGCGCGCGCGTCTTTACCGCCCAGCGTGGTGGCGATGATCACTTCGAAGGGATCGCAGCGGATTTCACCGACCCAAACGCGCCGGCACAGGTGGTGGCCGAGGTCATCGCCCGCGCCGGGCAGTTGGACGTTCTGGTCAACAATGCCGGGATGATGCAGGAGGCCCGCGTCGAAGAGATGACGTTGGATGACTGGCAGAAAAACCTGACCGTCAACCTGAACGCGCCCTTCCTGATGATCCAGGCCGCTTTGCCCCATCTGCGCAAGACAAAGGGCAGTATCGTCAATACCGGCTCGATCGAGGGGCTGGGCAGCAATCCCGGCCACGCGGCCTATTGCGCTTCCAAAGCCGGGCTGCACGGGCTGACCCGCGCCGTGGCGGTGGATCACGGGGCCGAAGGTATCCGCTGCAACGCGATTGCTCCGGGCTGGATCGATACCGAGTTGAACCTCGACTTCATCGACTCGATGCCCAACCCGGATGCGTTTCGCCGGGATATCGGCCAGATTCACCCGGTCGCGCGCACCGGCAAGCCCGAAGAAGTGGCCGCTTTGGCGGCGTTTCTGGCCGCCGAGGAAAGCGGCTTTATCACTGGGCAGATCTACACGATCGACGGGGGGCGGATGGCCCAGTTGAGCTTGCCCAGATCTTCGCGTCTCTGAATCAATCAGCCAGAAAATGCACACCGGTGCCTGCCGCGTGAAGTGGCCGCTCGACGTGGGGTTCATGGATGATTACCGAAGCGCCTCTAACTGCATCAACAATTCAGAGCTGACGCCAACACCCTGCGCGGTTGAATGCGCACGGTTTTTCAATCGACCGTCGCCGGGCACACGGGCGGCTCCGTTACCGTCAATCTCGGCGCAGATGCGCCTGACATAGTCATCGAACGCCGCATTGCCGAAGCGCTTGGGATCAATCGCGATCAGCGTTGCGCCGCCTTTGATGTTCAGCGCGCCATGTGCTTCGCGATCCGCGTTGTCCACCGAAAGGGTACCACCAGCCAGCGCCGCGCCGAGGACCTCGATCAGGAAAGCGATCGCCGCCCCCTTATGCTCGCCAAACGGTAATAGGCTGCGGGTCTCAAGAATGGCGTCTGGATCGGTGCTGGGTTGACCCTCGGCATTAAGACCGGCAGCACGCGGAAGGTCATGCCCTTCGGCAGCGGCCAGTTTGATATCCATCAGCGCCACCATTGATGAGGCTTGATCCCAAACCACAGGTTCAGCGCCCTCGCGCGGACAGGCGAAGGACATCGGGTTGGTCCCGAAGACGGGACGCACGCCGCCCTGCGGCACGACCATGGACAGCGAGTTAACGACGCCCAAAGCGACCAGACCCGCCTCGGCCAGTGGACCAGTATCAAAGCGCAGCGCGCCCAGATGGTGGCAATTGGCGCAGGTAAAGGCCGCGATCCCATTTTCGCGCGCCAGTGCGATCAGCTCGTTCTGCGCCGCCAATGCAGCAACCTGATAGAACCCGTTATCGCCATCGCCGCGCAACACGCCGGGCGCAATGCGGCTGATCGTCGGCGCGGCCGCCGGGTTGGCATAGCCCGATGATAGGTATTGCACATAGACCGGCAACAACCGCAGCCCGTGACTGCGTGGGCCATCGCGTTCAGACATCTGTACAAGTTCTGCAATAACCTCCGCGCTATGCGCATCCAGACCCGCCTTCAAAAGCACAGACTTGGCCAGTTCCTTGACCTCTTCGAGTGAGAGCGTTTTCGTCGAGCCTTCGGTCATCTTGTTATCCTGTCCTTGCGTGGTCAAAAGGGGCACCTAGATGCCCCTTCTATCGTGTCAGGCGCTGTATTCCGCGCGTTTTTTCGCGACGAACGCGTCCAGCGCGCCGCGCTGATCGTCGGGCATCGGCGGCTGAACATAGGTTCGCAGCATCCGCTCGGCCTCTTGCGTGCCCACGGTTTCCGCGGTTTTTGAGCCCTCAGCCTCCCACTGTTCAAAACTGTCGTTGTTTTGCAAGTGGTTCATGTGCATCGGATTTTCGCGTGTATGATCTGTGCCCAGGAAGTGCCCGCCGGGGCCGATCTGATCGATGTCGCCCAGCAGCGCGTCCAGATTTTCATCCTGCAACCCGCTAAAGAAGCGGTGGAAGTTCTCCAGCTGCAGCGCATCCTGTACCCATTTCGAATAGCTGACGCCCAATGCACCCTCAAGAAAACCAGCCGAATGCACGATATAGTTCGCACCCCCCAACAACACTGGCCACATGGTGTTGGCTGTGTCAAACGCGGCCTGCATATCCGGGGATTTCGATCCCGTCCACATGGTGCAGGTTCGCCATGGCACGCCGTAGAAGCGTGCCATCTGACCCACCAGCAGGTTCATCAGACCCGGTTCGGGTGAACCCATCATCGGCGCGCCGGTTTTCATCGACACACCCATGATCGCCACGCCCAGTACCATCGGTGCTCCGCGTCGGATGATCTGGCTATAAGCCATCCCCGCCAACGACTCTGCGATCAGAAGCGCCACACCGCCCTGAGGGCTGGCCGGAGTGCTGGCCCCGGCCAGAACGAACGGCGATAGCAGACAAGGCTGATTGGCAGCCGCATAGACCCGCAAGCTTTGCAACATGGTCTCATCCCAGACCAATGGCGTGTTGCAGTTCAGCAGCGCGGCCATCACCACATTATTGTCGACAAACTCCTCACCAAACACGATGCGCGTCATCTCAACCGAATCCCGCGCGGCCTGTTCTGACAGGACCGAGCCCATGATTGGTTTGTCGGTCAGCGTCAGTGCGGCGTGAACCAGTTCCAGATGGCGCTGCGGAACCGGGACGTCCTGCGGCTCGACCGGCAGAATACCGGGCACCATCATCGACTGACTCATCTGGCTGAGCTTGAAGAAGTTATGCGCATCCTCCAGCACAGAGGGCCGCCGCACCCCGTCCAGACCGTAGACAAACGGCGCACCATAAGCATTGGCGAACACTGAATACTGGTTCCCTACCCGCAACGAGCGTTTGGAATTGCGCGCCGCATAGCCCCATTCGGACGGAACCGCCGAGATCAGGTCCATCAGCATCTCGCGCCCGATACGGACCCGTTCGCCCTCGACATCTGCACCGTATTTCTTCCAGTCAGCGAGAGCGACAGGATCACGAAATTCAATGCCCGTGGTTTCAAGAATGGTCATCGCGGCATTGTGGATTTTCTCGACCCCTTCCGGGCCAAGCAGATCGATCGGACCGACCTTCCGGTTCAGCGTCGACAGATAAACCGGGGGCGGGTTGGTACGGGCCTGAACCCGCGCCGCACGTCCACCACCGCGGCCCGAGCGAGCTCTGACTTCTGCCATATCAAATCCTCCAGATCAGGCGCGCGCACGGGCGCTGGTTGGGTCGACGGCACAGGTGTCGATCACCTCGGCGTCGCGCATTTCATTGTGAACCAGCACCTGCATTCTGGTGCCCGGCGCTGTCATGCCCTGCGGCACCAGCGCCATCGCGATGTCGTGGTTGCAGTAATACGAGAACCCCCCCGAGGTGACGCGCCCGATCAGGTTGCCATCGGCATAAACGCCTTCGTCAAACATCACCGAGGTATCGCAAAACGGCAGTTTCAGCGTGACCAGTGTGTTGTATCCGCCCTGCTCCTGCTGCTTTAGCAGCGCGGCTTTACCGATGAAGTCCCGCTCGACCACCTGCCCGCCGATCTTCTCGGTCATAGCCACGAACCGGCCCAGATCGGCTTCATACGGGGTAAGGTCCTTGCAGATCTCGCGATTGATGGCACGGTAGGATTTCTCGAGCCGCATGGATTCAAGCGCTTCTAGGCCGAAGGGTTTCACACCCGCCTTCAACAGCAAATCGACAAGGTGACGGTTGTAGCCGACCGGGTGGTGCAGCTCCCAGCCCAGCTCACCAGTGTAGGACACGCGCAGCAAGTGTACGCCCTTGGCATAGCCCACCTCGCCCATTTGCGCCGAGAGCCACGGAAAGGCCTCGTTCGACAGATCATTGTCAGTCAGCGGCTGCAGAATATCCCGCGCCTTGGGTCCGGCCAGAGCGATCACGCCCAGCTGTTCCGAAACATCCTCGACCACGACCGAGCCATCGCGCGGCAGCACGCGCTGCAGCTGATCCCAGTTGTAGGCGCGCCAGTTCGGGGTGGAGATGAGATAGAAATCATCCTCGGCGTAGCGCACGATGGTGTATTCCGCATCCATGCCGCCCTTGTCGTTCAGCATGAGCGACAGGGTCATCCGCCCCACCTTTGGCAGCTTGTTTGCCATTAGACCATCCAGCCACTTGGCCGCCCCCGGCCCGCGGACGGTGAATTTGGTCATCGGGGACATTTCGATGAACCCGGCCTCTTCCCGTGTGCGGCGCACCTCTTCCTGCACCCGTTCCATGTGGTTGGTGCGGCGGAAGCTGTGTTCCGGGATAGCTTGTTCCGGCGTTTCAGCGAACCAGCGCGGGAATTCATAGCCGTTAAAGCTGGTCCAGACCGCACCATGGGCGGTCAGCAGATCGTATGAGCCTACAGTCTTCATGGGGCGCGCATCAGGAAAGTCCTCGCCCGGGACATGCGCATCCATATGGGTGCCCCATGTCTCGCGCACCTTGTCCATGGTCCAGCGCTTGGAGGCATAGTCCGAGAACCGGCGCGGGTCGAGCTCGGACATGTCCATACCCGGATCGCCATCCACGATCCATTTGGCCAGACGGTTGCCCACGGTGCCGCCCCAGAGGATGCCTCCGGGCATGCCTTCGGCCAGCCAAAGGTTCTCG
Organism: Ruegeria sp. G10; assembly: GCF_056533645.1. Lineage (NCBI taxonomy): Bacteria > Pseudomonadati > Pseudomonadota > Alphaproteobacteria > Rhodobacterales > Roseobacteraceae > Ruegeria > Ruegeria sp. G10. The sequence continues at coordinate 198,496 of NZ_JBQFOQ010000002.1, forward strand.
TGCCCCGGCGCGGGGCCGGCCAGAGGCAGTTCATCCGGGGTCATCTGGAATGGGCCGCGGGTGTTGGCCTTGATGCCAACCTCGCCCAGGGTCGGCACCCGTTCGATGGCGCGCTCCCACTGGGTTTCCACCGCGTCGAAATCCTCGGGCAGCAGATCCGCCCCGAAATCGGGCGGCACGCGATCTTCGGCAAACAGTTTGAGGTCTTTGGTAAACTCATATGGCCCGAATTGGATGCCGCCCACGTCCTCGCGCAGATAGGCGCCGTAATCCTCATCCCGCAAGATCGGAAATTCGGGCAGTCCCTGCGCCTTGCGCTCTTTCAGCAGCGGCACGGTTTCGGTGGTCCAGTATTGGTGCACGATCGGGATACAAGGCAGGTCCAGTCCCACCCTGCGCGCGTTTTCACGGGCATAGTTCCCCGTGGCAAAGATCAGGTGTTCACAAGTGATATCGCCCTGATTGGTGGTGACTTTCCAATGGCCATTGTCCAGCTTCTCATAGGCCAGCGCCTCGGTGTTCTGATAAACCTTGGCACCTGCATCGCGGGCCAGCTTGGCGAGTGCCATGGTGATATCGGCCGGGTTCACATAGCCGTCTTCGGTGTGCAGGATGCCACCGCGAATATCTGGGCTCTGGTTCAGCAGAGGATGAACCTCAGCGATTTCCTCGGGCGTCAGCAGTTTGCAGGGCACACCTGCGGCTTCGGCGATCGAGATATAAGACTGGAACTCATCCCAGCGTTTCTGCGTATTGGCGACCCGCAGCTGGCCCACCTTCCGCAGCCCGACCGAACTGCCCATCTTCTCTTCGACCTCGGTATAGATGCGGATGGTTTCCATCGTCATCTTCGACACGTTGTGCGAGCGTACAAACGTCACCAACAACCCCGCCGCATGCCAGGTCGAGCCCGATGTCAGGGTCGTGCGCTCAAGCATCACTGCGTCCGAACATCCATGCTCGGTCAACCCATACAAGATCGAGGCACCGACGCACCCGCCGCCGACAACCACAACTTTCGCATGCGACTTCATCTTGTTTTCCTTCAAAAGCTCATTGGCAACACCCACGTCACCACTGGTTTCATATTTGCACGGAGGTCGACCGGCACCTTATCACAACGCCGTTTGTGAATGCGGATTATTCTGAGTGATACGGCACTTTACGCAATTGCAAAAAATCTCATCTTGCATTAGCTCAAGTAATGCTGAATGCCGCGCCGCGATTGAAAATCAAGATGCTGTGATGCTTGCCATGCGAGGTGAAATTGCCCAAACGGCCTTACAACATGCCCCCCATGACCTCGCTGGTCAGCTTTGAGGCCGCCGCACGTCATGTCAGCTTTAAAGCAGCAGCAAAAGAGTTGAACGTCACCCCTGCAGCGGTCAGCCATCAGGTCAAAGGTCTTGAGCAGGAGTTGCAGTGCGACCTGTTCCACCGATTTCATCGCGGGGTCGAACTTTCTGAGAGCGGCGCTTATCTGCTGGTTGCGCTACAGCGCGGCTTTGAAGGGATCAATGAGGCGATAGGCCAATTGCGAGCGCATCACGGCCGCTCGTCCGTCACAATCCGATCGACGACGGCGGTCAGTTCGCTTTGGCTAACCCCGCGGCTGGCGCAGTTCTGGAAACGCCATCCCCATATCTCAGTGGCGCAAATTGTCAGTGATCAGGATATTTGCCCAACGGATTGCGACCTGAGTATCCATTACGGGCACATGGATCAGGATGTCGGCCTCTGTCGTGCCTTGTTTCACGACCAGATCATGGCTCTTGGCAGTCCCCGTTTTGCCGAACAGCACCAGATCAAGACCGCCGCAGATATTGCGCACATCCCCCTGATCTATCTGGAAGCGACGGACAGCGGCTGGACCGACTGGCAGGAATGGCTGCGCGCACTCGGTCACACAGCACAGTTGAACGCCGCACATCGAGTCAACAATTATGTCATCGCGTTGCAGGCGGCGCAGGACGACATGGGGGCAGTGCTGGGATGGGAAGGGTTAACGGCTGAATTGGTCACAGCGGGCAAGCTGGTAAAGCTGATACCCGAAACCGTTTCCTCGCCGCTGGATTTCTATGTTATTCTGCACAACCATGCCTCGGATCGCGCGCGCGTGCTGTTTGACTGGCTGTCCGAGGCCGATCACCCCGAGCGTCAGAGGCCGATAGTTTGGAGTGGGGCATGACGCGTCGGCCTCCTCCACCGCGGAGGCCGTTTGGGCCTACCCTCTAGCTGTTGGGCGACGCAGACCGGACCGCGACCCAGGATCGCGTTCGTCCAATCGGTCGCTTCAAGCGACAGATAGTATCTGTCGGGCGCAAAACGGTTGGGTCGCGCAAAACCGGCAGCTGCACTGGCCTTGAACGATTTGCATTCGTATGCGATTTTAAAAGGCAGCGCCGGATGGGCCCAGTTAGCCTTATTTGGCGCTGTTCAAGTTCAGCTTTTGATCGAAACGCTCAATCAACCAAGAGAATTGACGTTCATCATAAAAAAGAACCAGCATACGTATGCGATCAATTGATTCGAGGTTCTCATGACGAAAGATGCATCCCCAGCAGCCAAGACCATCGCGGCACAATCGTCCAGCAGCGCCACCCACATTCGCTTTCGCCCATTGGGTGACGAGCATATGCCGCAAGATTTTTCGATTTCGCTCGAGGATTATCGGCGGGGCGGCACGCGGGAGTTTCTTGACAAAGAACCTGAACACATTGCCAGCCAGCCGATGCGCGGCTTTGAACCCCGGTTCAAGAACATCGTAGACTATATCGTCCGCATCACCCACCAGATATGGGAGGAAAAGGACATTGGCTACATCTACGATACCTACAGCCACGATTGCCGCGTCTGGGACGATATCGGCCTTCAATACGGGCGCGATCAGATCGTCGCCGACACGGTTCACACCAATAATGCAATCCCCGATGTCCGCCTTGTGGCGGATGAGGTAATCTGGGCGGGCAACGACGATGTCAACTTTCACACCTCGCATCGCACGATGATACTGGGCACGAACACCGGCTACTCTCGATTTGGTCCTCCCACGAACAGGCCGTTGCGACTGCTGTGTATTGCCAACTGCGTCGCCCGCGAAAACGAAATCTATGACGAGCACGTGGCCTATGACACCGCGGCGCTTGTTCAGCAAATGGGGTACGATGTGGCCGAAACCGCCCGTCGCATAGCCTCTGAGCGCACGCAAGGCCCGTTTGCACCCAATTATGCGGCCAGCGACACCAACCGTCTCGCCGGGCAAGCTTTTCCCAAACGCCCGGCTATTCCTGATGTTGTAGATGGCAATGTGCGCGAGTTCGTAGATGCTGCGTTCGAAAGCATCTGGAACCGGCGCAACTTCAGCGCAATGGACCGCGTTTATGCACCGGACGTTGTCTTCGAAGGCTCAACCAGCCGTGTTTATCGTGGCGTTGGTCAACTCCGGTCGCACATCATGTCGATGATCGCAATGTTCCCGAACATCCGGATATCGGTTGACGATATCTATTGGATGGGCAACGCCAAAGACGGCTATTTGGTTGCCGTACGCTGGGGCGGTGTGGGTGCGCATCGCGGAAACGGCGCCTATGGCGCACCAACCGGAAAAGAGGCACATATCTGGGGCATTACCCAGTGGCAGATCAAAGACAACAAAGTCGTCAAAGAATGGACCGTATTCAATGAGTTCGGCATCTTGATGCAAATTCTGAGCGCTTAGCGCCCCAGAGTCCTGCCAAAGCACACAAAAGACCCCCGGGAGGGGGCATTCTAGTTTCATCCGATTTTCAGCAGCCGCGCATGTACGGAATACGCGCCAACACATCCAGCCCCTGCTGCTTCCAGAAATGCAGCAGGTCTATGAATATCCAGTTTTCGGTCAGCTTATCGCCCGACCTGCGATACATATCGATAACCCGCATATCAGCCGGTTTGCCGGTCGCAGGCATGCCCATAAACCCCCCGGTCGGGGTCAGCGTCAGGTTTGGCCACCCAAAGAAACCGCCAAAGCTGCCCTCGGCGATCCGGGCAACATGCCCGTTAAAGATGCGATCCGCAAAACCATCACGAAACGGCCCCGCATGCTGCTGCGCATAGCGTTCGATGGTGTAGGTTGCGCCGATCCCCGTAGGACCCCACCAGATCATATCGTCGTTCCAGCTGCGCGGCAGTTCCGTCAGCAGGCCCTGTTCTTCCCTGCCCTTCCAGTCGCGAATATCGTTGATCATAAATTCGATAGCAGCCAGCGTCTTGCGGCCTTCGTCCGGATCCTGCGGGTCGAACATGACCCCATCATGGGTCATCGGGCCCGGCTGAACCAGCTGCGCGCCGGTCTGCGGCGGAAACGGCTGTAGTCCCGCCTGTACCATCAAATGCGGAATATCAAAGAACATCGCGATATCGGTGATGCGATCCCCTTCGACCCGCATGAACTCGGCGTAGCGCAACATTGCAATTTTGTTCGTCGGCGGAATGCCAAGCCAGGGCGCATCGAACAGGCCCATCAGGTGTCCCATGGACGCGACCCAGATGCCCCCATCCTTCAGATGATTTTCGCCCGCCATGAACAAGTCCAGCCTGCGCTGCATTCGAGTCAGAGAGCGCTGCAGCGGAATCCAGAACTGCTCCGTCACCTCAGCGGGATCGTGGATTTCGTTGAACGGATGATACCCTCGCCAGATGGCCCCGGGAGCGCAGTAGGCTTCAAGTGCCTTGGCGGGGTCCGCTTCAATCGCGGCGTAGTAATCGCGCACCAGTGATTTTGCGCTCTGGAGGTCGGTCATTCAGAGTGGTCCCAACAAAGTAAAGACATTTCTTCGGCTGACCCCCGGCCCGATCTCTGCGACCGGGCCGGGGTGTCGGATGTTAGCCTTTCACGGCGCCTGCCGTCAGGCCGCTTACGATCTGCCTCTGGAAGAAGAGAATGAGGAAAAACAGAGGAACCAATGCACTAACGGCGGCGGCGACAGCGAACATGACGTCGCCCGTTTCACGCACAGTTCCGAGGAAGCTGTTGATTTTTGGAACCATAGTCTGATTTTCGGAACTCAGCAGCACCGCACCAATTGCAAAGTCGTTATAGGCCAGCAGAAAGCTGAATAGCCCAGTGGTAATCACGCCAGGCCACATCACAGGAATGATCACATACCGGAAAGCCTGAAAGCGGGTGCAGCCGTCTACCATGGCACTTTCATCCATGTCCTTGGGTATGTTCAGAAAGAACGAATGCAGCATCCAAAGCGTAAACGGCTGGTTGATCGCGACCAGAACCACAATGGTCGTCCCCAGCTTACCCCAAAGGTTCCATTCGAAGAACGGCAACAGATAACCCGACACCAGCGTTATGTGTGGCATCGCGCGAAAGACGAGTGCGATCATAAGCAGCCAGAACGCGTAGCGGAACCCAGAGCGTGCCAGCGCGTATCCCCCGAGCGTGCCGAAGGTGAGCGAGATTATGACTGTAAAAAAGACCACGATCGCGGTGTTGATCGTGTTCCGCCAGAACTCCTGTTCAACCCAGGCTCCGTAGTAGCCCGCACCCGTGAACGCACTGCCGGTCTCAGCTGTGGTCATGACGCCATAAATCGCGTTGCGCCAGTCTGTTTTCGAGAAGAAATCAGCCTGAACTTTGAACGACCCCCAAACCGTCCAGAGAAACGGACCGGCGGCGATTAAGATCCACAGGACAACGAAACTGGTGGTAAACCAGATCAGCCCGCTCGAGCGTCTGTTTGCAACAGATGATGCCATGGTCAGGTCCTCTTCCGGTTAAAGTCGCGCCAGGTGCGGATAAGCACAGGGGTCAGCAGGATCGACACCCCGATGATTGTCAGGATCGAAGTCGCCCCGGCCGAACCGAACAGTTGTACATCGCCACCACGCAAGTCGTTGTAGATAATCCAGGATAGCGATGTCGCTTTGGCCGAAGCCGAGAAGGCGACGATTGGTTCAAACACCCGAAAGTTATCCATCAGCTGCATCAGTGTGATGAACACAACCAACGGCATCATGTAGGGCACAACCACATATCGGATCGCCTGCCAGCGCGAGGCTCCGTCAATCTTGGCGGCCTCCAGCGTTTCACTGGGAACAGTTTGAAGACCTGCATAGAAAACAATGAAGCTGAAAGGAGTCGAACTCCAGATTCCATAGACGATCAGCATCATCCAGGTCAGCGGGGTAGATGCCTTCAGCGACAGGTTCGGATCGTCAAATATCCGCTGAAGGGTGGCACCTATGATGCCATCCGCATCAACCATCCAGAACAAGATCAATGCGCCGATCAGCGGAGTAACAATCATCGGCAGCAATGAGACGAAGATTGTCGGGCCTTTGAGCATCCGAGGCAGCGTATTCACGGCCAATGCAACACCCAGACCCAGGAAAATCACAAACGGTGTCACAACCGCAGTATAGGTCAGCGTAAAGAATAGCGCCTTATAGAAGGGCAGGTTCATCAACTCGCCAACAAAATCACCGAATGTCTCGGTGGTGTTCCACGCCACCCCAACCTCTTCAAACGCCAGATGCTTGCGGTTGGTATAGGTGCCCAGGCCGTTGAAACGCCCCAACGGTGCCTCTTCCCGCAGGGCATTCGTTGCCTCCTGATCAACTTGCAGGACTGTATCGCAGTTAAAGGGCCCGCAGTTTTCAACCTCGACCATAACCTGTTCATGTTCGACAAAGAGCGATTGAACGGTAACCGAGACAATCGGCAGCGCAATGAACAGCAGCATCGCAGCCAGAGATGGCAGAATGAACCAGAAGAAGGCGCGGTGTTTCATAAGACCATACCCATAGTGTCAGCTGGAAATGCAGGACAGGATGACCGGGGCCGCATCAGCAGCCCCGGACAGATGCGTCAGAGGTATCCGGCTTCTTTTGCCGCTGCGATATAGGCCGCCTCGATATCAGCAAGGGTCTGCTCGGCACTCTCGTTGCCTTGCAGGAAATCGGGCAGTTCTTCGTAGAAGGCCTGATGTAGAAGCCCCATATAGGGCAGCATCGGATATGGCTTGGCCCCGGCAGACGCGGTCGCCGCAACACCGGCAGCGGCCGGGCCCGGCTTGTAGGAATCCATCAGCCATACCGCGGCGTCATTATTGGCTTCGACCATCTTTTCCGAGATGCCGTGGACCATGGCAATGAAGGTCGCCTCGGCATCTTCATCCGAGATATTTTTCGCGATTGTGAAACCGTCCCACCACAGGGTCGACGCTGGCACCGACCCGCCAGCAACGCTGGGCGCGCTCACCAGAACGGTGTTTTCTGCCACACCCGGCTCGGCCCCGTCGCCGCTGAGGATTTCACCCCCGCTGGAGCCCCAAAGCTGAGCCATCGCCAGATCACCCGACTTCCAGATCGGAACCACCGTCGCAGTATTGTAGGTCAGGAAATCAGGGTTCGACAGCGACACCAGCTCCTTGAGCATGTTCAGAGTGGCCACACCGGTTTCATTATTCACCGCAGGTTCAGCCGTGCCCGGCTTGAAGAACTCGCCCCCGTGGCCGAGATACATGTTCACGAACTCTTCACCCAGGTTCCAGTCGGACATGCTCAGGATCGCAAAGGGGTGCTCCATGATGCCAGCGTCGCGAATCGCTTTGCCGGTTTCCACCACTTCCTCCCATGTGGTCGGAACGGGCTTGCCCACCTGATCGAGAATATCCTGACGCAGGAACAGGTGCTGCGCATTTGCCATGAAGGCAATCGCCATGATCTGTCCGTCAATTGTAATCAACTGGTTCTTGCTGAGGCTCTGACCATGCTTGGCAACCAGGTCATCCAGCGGCCGCACCAGTCCCTCATTCAGCAGCGGAACGATGGAAGAGTTCGCAACGATCACCGACGTATACTCGGCCGGGTTCGCGGTCAAAGCCTGGACCTGAAAGTTTCTGAAGTCCTTGTTGTGGTTAGCCGCAACAGTGGCATCGCCGGTTGCGCATTCGGCTGCGGTCGATGTCACCGCACGCAGCGCCGGGAAGTCGTTGGCCAACACATTAACGTTGCCGCTGCTGATCTCGCATTCGGCGTAAGCTGCCGTCGCCATCATCGCAGCGACAGCGCCGACTGCAAAACTCTTGATAAGAGACATAACTCATTTCCTCCGGTTGGACCCTGTTATCCGGGCGGACGCCCGTTTTTCCCTACCTTGACCTAACTCTAGTCAAGTTTGTGCATTCGCATGCATCATTATGCCCACAATTTTCAATGTGACAAGAATTTCCTTCACATCTCGCAATTCACTCAATTTTATGATTATATAACGACCTGTAAGCGCCTAAATATGCCCATCAAACGATCCCTTGCAGAAGTTCTGCTTGCATAACTTTAGATTCGCTGGCAGTTTTTTGGGCACGAATGCAAACTACGTGGAGCGGTCATGGCCGAGATTCAGCTAAAGAACATCTCCAAGCGTTGGGGATCATTTATCGGGGTCCATAATTTCGACCTTACGATCGCAGACAAAGAATTTCTGGTCCTGCTTGGCCCGTCTGGCTGCGGCAAGACAACAACGATGCGGATGATTGCAGGGCTCGAGGATATATCTGAGGGGGAAATCACTATTGACGGTCGGGTCGTCAACGATCTGGACCCCAAGGACCGCGATGTGGCCATGGTTTTCCAAAGCTACGCGCTTTACCCCAACCTCGACGTTTACGAGAATATCCGCTTCCCGCTAAAAGTGCGGAAAACCGATCCTTCGACTCATGATGCGCGCGTCAGGCGCGCGGCTGAAATGGTTGAACTGACGGATTTCATGCACCGACGTCCTGCGGAGCTTTCCGGCGGGCAACGGCAGCGTGTCGCCCTGGCCCGCGCGATCGTGCGTGAGCCGAACGTTTTCCTGATGGACGAGCCGCTTTCGAACCTTGATGCCAAGCTTCGGGTGTCGACCCGTCATCAGATCAAGAACCTGAGCCACGAACTTCAGGTCACTACAATTTATGTGACACACGACCAGATCGAGGCAATGACGCTGGCGGATCGGGTTGTCGTCATGAACAAGGGCATCGTGCAGCAGGTTGGCACCCCGACAGACATCTACGATGCGCCCGCCAATACATTCGTTGCCAGCTTTATCGGCAGCCCCGCGATGAACCTGCTGGACGGCGAAATCTCGGATGGTGTCTTTGTGGGCGAGAATGTTCGCATCGAAGGTCTGCCCAGCGGGCCAAGTGGGAAAATCACATTGGGTTTCCGTGCAGAGGACGCACAGATAGATCCCAACGCCACTTCATCGGCACCACTCTATTCACTCGAATTGCTGGGTGATGCGACCATCGTGACGCTGCGCCTTGGCGGCACCATCGCCTCTGTGCGCGCCGGTAAGGACTATCGCGCCGAGATCGGCAGCCAGACCTCGGTCAGCATACCCGCAGAGATCTGTCACCTGTTCGATGCCGAAACAGGCGAACGTTTGGACTGAAATATCAGGTAACTGCGCATTCGAGCTTTGCCAACCAGGCCAGCTTGCTTCTGCGCATTTGAAAGGGATTAAGCATGAAGGGTTCCCGACCCGAACAAGCGGTACTCAGCCGCGATACAGACATGAGCAAAACCGCCGAAACCCGCGCTGTGATCGAGGGGATGGTGGATGGCCTCAACGACCACCGGATCGGCGACATCGGCGAGTTTTTCGCCGAAAGCTTCCGTTGGCTTGGAAACTGTGGCTGCGGCACCAAGAACGGCCTGCGAGAGTTTCAGGACAACTGGCAGCGCCCGTTTCAGGCGGCGTTCTCTGACAAAACCTGCATTGATGAGGCCCGCCTCTACATGGGTGAGTGGGCCGCCGCGTTTGGCCGTCAAGAGGCGGTACATTCCGGCGAATTCATGGGACTTCCGGCAACAGGTAAACGCGTGGAAATACGTTATATGGATTTCTGGAAAGTCGTGGATGGCAAGATCGTCGACAACTGGGTGATGGTCGATTTTCCGCATGTGCTTTCGCAATTGGGGCACGATGTCTTTGGCGGCAAGGGATGGGAAACGTATGATCGCGGGGAAGCCGTGCCACCCAGTCCGGAAAGGCAGGCGTAATGGGCGCTGCGCTTGATCTGGTTCAGGATATGGAACGCGCACTTGGGCGCGCCGAAACTGACTTATCACACTGGTTTCACGAGGATTTCGTCTGGGACGGCAACGCGGGCTGCGGTCGCAAGGCCGGCTTGGCAGAGTTCAGAAGCCATTGGCAAACCCCGTTCCGTGCTGCGTTCGCGGATCGGCGCTTTGACACGGCGCTGTGGCTTGAAGATGGCGATTGGGTCGCATGCGTTGGAACCTGTCATGCCATCCATTCCGGCGACTTTATGGGCATCCCGGCAACCGGCCGCCCGCTGCACATATCATATGTCGACTTCTGGCAGGTGCGAAACGGGCGCATTGCCTATAACAAAGTGCATGTTGATCTGGCTGGCGTTGCCGCTCAGTTAGGTTGGGATGTGTTCGAAGGCCGCGGCTGGGATCGTCTGGACGTACCGGTTACACGACTGTGGCGCGGCCAACAGGGCCAGGGTGCAGCCGCCCGGCCTCTGGATGTTGTTCAGGCGATGGAAGCAGCCCTGCAGCGATCGGATGTGGATGTCTCAGAGTTCTTCCATGAAGACTTTGTTTGGGACGCCAATTATGGGTGCGGCCTGAAGCACGGTCTCGGCGAATTTGAGACCGGTTGGTACCTGCCGTTCCGAGAGTTTTTCGGAAACAGGGATTTCGTCACCCCCCATTTCATGCAGGACGGCGACTGGGCTGCATGCTTCGGGGCCTGCCATGCGACGCTTGAGCGGGACTTTATGGGCATCAAGGCCGAAGGGCAGAAAATCCGTATCCCTTACATCGACTTTTGGCGCATCGAAGGTACCAAAATCGCCGAAAACATCGTGCGGGTCGATTTTGCCAGCATCGTCGAACAGCTGGGGGGCGATGTGTTCCTTGGCAAAGGCTGGGGCCCGGAACAACCTTATGATTTTTGCGTAGACACTGCGGCTTAGGAGGCTGATATGACAATCCAATATCTAAAAACCAGCAAACCCGCCGAAGCGCGCGCCGAAGATGACGCCAAAGTTCGGAAAGTTGTCGAAGGCACGTTGTCCGACATCGAAAACCGCGGCGACGCGGCTGTGCGCGAACTGAGCGAAAAGTTCGATGGCTACAGCCCGGCTTCGTTCCGCCTGAGCCCGTCCGAGATTGAGGCCGCGATGCAGAAAGTGTCGACCCGCGACATGGAGGATATCCGTTTCGCCCAGACACAGATCCGCCGCTTTGCGGAGGCGCAGCGGGCGTCAATGACCGATGTTGAGGTCGAAACCCTGCCCGGCGTTATCCTGGGCCATCGCAACATCCCTGTACAATCGGTTGGCTGCTATGTTCCGGGCGGTAAATTTCCGATGGTGGCATCTGCGCATATGTCCGTGCTGACTGCGCAGGTTGCGGGGGTGCCGCGCATTATTGCCTCGGCCCCACCTGTTGACGGGGCTCCGCATCCGGCAATTGTGGCGGCGATGCATCTGGGCGGTGCGCATGAAATCTACGCTCTGGGCGGCATTCAGGCCGTCGGCGCCATGGCTATCGGAACCGAGACCATCGACCCGGTTCACATGATCGTTGGCCCCGGTAACGCCTTTGTCGCCGAAGCCAAGCGGCAGCTGTTTGGGCGCGTTGGCATCGACCTGTTTGCAGGCCCGACGGAAACCATGGTTATCGCCGATGAAACGGTCGACGCCGAGATGTGCGCGACTGACCTGCTGGGTCAGGCCGAGCACGGCTATAACTCGCCTGCTTGCCTGATCACCAATTCCCGCAGCCTGGCTGAGGATACCCTGTCCGAGATCGAGCGGTTGCTCAAAATCCTGCCGACCCGGGAAACCGCCTCGACCTCGTGGGAGGACTATGGCGATGTGATCCTTTGCGACACGCATGAGGAGATGCTGCAGGTTGCCAACGACATGGCCTATGAACACGTGCAGATCATGACGGATCGCGATGACTGGTATCTGGACAACATGCATTCCTACGGCGCGCTGTTCCTCGGGCCGCGCACAAACGTGGCCAACGGCGACAAGGTGATCGGCACCAACCACACCCTGCCGACGAAAAAGGCGGGGCGCTATACGGGCGGCCTTTGGGTTGGCAAATTCCTGAAAACGCACAGCTACCAAAAAGTGACAACCGACGAAGCGGCGGCGATGATTGGCGAGTATGGCTCTCGGCTATGCATGCTGGAAGGCTTTGTGGGGCATGCCGAACAGTGCAACCTTCGGGTGCGCCGCTATGGTGGTCGCAATGTGCCCTATGGTGCGCCTGTGGTCCCTGTTGAAGCGGCCGAGTAAGCGATGCCCGACCACACCGCAAACCGACAGCTGCTGACCCCGCTGCGTACCGCTTTGTACGATTGGGACGAAGCAGCCGTGCGACGCACACTGGAAAAGTTGTGCGCGCCGGATGCTCTGTTTCGGTGCTGTCATCCGTTCGGCGATCAGATCGGACCACAAGCGTTCTTCGAAAATGTTCTGAGCCCGCTGCGCGAGGCATGGCCGGACTTGGAGAGACGCGATTGGCTGATCATGGCGGGTGAGGACGAGCACGGCAAAGACTGGGTTGGCTGTGGGGGACACTATCTGGGAACCTTTGCCGGTCCTTTGCTGGACATCCCGCCCTCGGGTCATTTGGCCCATATGCGGTTTCACGAGTACTACCGGATCGTCGAAGGCCAGATTGTCGAGATGCAGATGATTTGGGATCTTCCCGAAGTGATGATGCAGGTCGGCGCATGGCCCATGGCCCCGTCACTCGGGGCCGAGGTTCTGATACCCGGCCCCGCAACGGGTGACGGCCTTTCGCACGGACCTCATGACGCGGCGGTGGGCAAAGCCAGCCGTGATCTGATCGTTGATATGCTGGACCACATGAAACGGCATCCATCACAAGGCGGACCGGAGGTGATGGAGATGTCGCGGTTCTGGCACGAGAACATGAACTGGTACGGTCCGGCAGGGATTGGCACCTGCCGGGGTATTCGCGGGTTTCGCAACTGGCATCAGATTCCCTTTTTGTCCGGCATGCCGGATCGCGGACAGTATCTTGACGAGATCACTTATCACTTCTTTGGCGATGGTCCCTATGTCGCCGTCACCGGCTGGCCGGATATGGTTCAAACCGTTACCCATGATGGCTGGCTGGGGATTGCGCCATCAGGCACGAAGATCACCATGCGCAGCCTGGACTTCTGGCGTGTGAACGATGGGCGCATCCGCGAGAACTGGGTCATGGTCGACATATTGGACGCCTATCGGCAATTGGGGGTGGACGTTTTCCGGCGTTTACGCGAGTTCAACAAAGCCCGCGTGCCGGGCCGCGTGCCTTTCCCGGTTGGAGACCCCTGATGACGCTGCCCCCTGCCCCCTCGTTCCGCCTAGATGGCAAGCGCGCGCTCGTTGCGGGCGCATCCTCTGGGATCGGTCTGGCCTGCGCGACCGCCCTTGCCAGCCATGGCGCCGAAGTCACTCTGGCGGCACGCAGCATCGATAAACTAAGCGATTTGGCCGCGGCCTTCGCCGACAAAGGCTGGAGCGCAAAGACCCTTGCGCTGGACGTCGCAAATATCGCCGCGACCGAGGCGGCAGTCGACGCCAATGGGCCCTACGACATTCTGATCAACTCGGCAGGGCTGGCCCGCCATAGCCCGGCGCTTGAGACATCCGAAGCCGACTTCGATGCAGCCAATGACCTGAATTTCAAAGGGGCCTATTTCCTGACCCGTGCCGTGGCGCGAGGGTTGATCGCCGCAGGCAAACCCGGAAGCCTGATCAACATCACCAGCCAGATGGGACAGGTGGGGGGTATTGATCGCGCTGTGTATTGCGGCACCAAACATGCGGTCGAGGGCTTCACCAAATCGATGGCCATCGAGTGGGGGCCGCTTGGCATCCGCGTCAATACCATCGCGCCCACCTTCATCCGTACACCACTGGGTGAGCAAACGCTTGCGATCCCTGAACGTCGTGCCTGGATAGAAGACAAGATCAAATTGGGTCGCGTCGGCGAGTTGAGCGATATCACCGGGGCTGCGGTATATCTTGCCTCAGACGCGGCAAGCCTTGTAACCGGCACTGCATTGCTGGTGGACGGAGGCTGGACAGCGGACTGATGACAGACAAGGTAACTTCATTCGATGTCGCCCGACGCGCTGGTGTAAGCCAGTCCGCCGTCAGCCGTGTGTTCACGCCGGGCGGCTCTGCCTCAGCGGCAACGCGTGACAAAGTCATGAAAGCAGCCACTGACCTTGGCTATCGCCCGAACACCCTCGCCCGCGCCATGATCACAGGGAAAAGCCGGGTGATCGGCGTGGTCGTCGCATACCTTGAGAACCAGTTTTATCCAATGGCGCTGGAGTATCTCGACCACGCGCTGAAAGCTCGTGGCTATCACATTATGCTGTTCATGGCACGTAACGATGACAGCGTCGGGCGCATCGTGGAAGAGCTGATGTCCTATCAGGTCGAAGGGATCATTACCGCTTCGGTCGCAATGTCCAACGACATCGCCGCGCGCTGCGACGATGCCGGTATCCCGGTCGTGATGTTCAATCGGGGGCAAGAGACCGGCAATCTGGCTCAGGTGACGTCCGACAATATCCAAGGCGGTCGGACCGTGGCCAATTTTCTAGTTGCCGGAGGGCACAGCCGGATTGCGCATATTTCGGGGTGGCAGGAATCGTCGACGGGCGTTGATCGTACGCACGGGCTGATCGAGGGGCTCAAGGAACACGGGATGGAGCCGTTTGCCATCGAAGACGGCCGCTATAGCCAGGACACTGCCGCCGATCTTACGCGCTCCATGTGCAGTTCGACCGACCGGCCCGATGCGATCTTCGTCGGCAACGACCACATGGCTTTTGCAGTCATGGACACGCTGCGCTTTGAACTCGGCCTGTCTGTGCCCAATGACGTGAGCGTAATAGGCTATGATGATGTTCCCATCGCCGCGTGGCCCGCATACGACCTGACCACCATAAGACAACCGATCAATCGCATGGTCAATGCAACGGTCGATATCCTGCTGGCCAGAATCGAAAGCGGTGCGGCCTCGGAACGTATTCAGATTGCCGGCCCGCTCAAAATCCGCGGATCAGCCAGACGACCAAGAGGTTTCTCAAAATGACCTACGCCGAAAAATGGACGGATTTCCCCGACTATATCCTGGGGATCACCAAAGAAATCTGGGAGGATCGCGGGACTGAAACACTGAACCGCTATTACGCACCCGACATTCCCGTGCGCACACCGATGGGTATCAGCCATGGCAACCAAGGCGTGATCGCCGCGACAATGGCGACCTGCCATGAGTTCCCCGATCGTCAGCTTTATGGAGAGGATGTCATTTGGTCCTATTCGGATGAGCATGGCCATCTGTCTTCGCACCGTTTATTGACGACCGCGACCCATTTGCAGGACGGCCAGTTCGGCAAAGCCAGCGGCAAGCCATGGGTGGTGCGAGTGATCGCCGATTGCGCGGCCAAGGGCGAGACGATCTATGACGAATGGCTGGTACGCGACTATGGTGGGCTGGTGCGCCAACTTGGGCACGACCCCCAGGAGTACACCCGCGACCTGATCGCTGCCGAAGGCGGGCCAGAGAAGGCCACGCGCCCCTTCACGCCAGAAATTGATGTGGACGGAGGCTATCATGGCAGAGGCAACGATAACGCGTGGGGCGCGCGCTATGCCCAAACGCTGACGCGTATCATGGACAAGGATTTCAACCATATCCTTGCAGATTACGACCGCGCCGTGATCGGTGAGTATGCCGGTTCGAAACAGGCGATCGGACGCGAGGCCGTGACACAGTTCTGGGTCGGCCTGCGATCATCATTCCCGAACGCCACGTTCAAGATCCACCATCAGATCGGGATGGACGCTGAAATGATGTCACCCCGGGCGTCTGTTCGCTGGTCACTCGATGGGACCCATGATGGTTGGGGGGCATTCGGACGTCCGACCGGGGCCAAGGTCCATGTCATGGGCATGTCGCACGCCGAGTTCGGACCGTGGGGACTGCGACGGGAATTCAGCCTGTATGATGAGGTTGCAATCTGGAAGCAAATCTTGCTGCACACAGGAGATGTCTGAATGCTGCTAGGGGTTCTGCATCTCGATGCAAGTCAAGCGGCGCGACGGTTTCATGCGCACCGCGCCAGCCTGAGGGCGCGACGGCTGAACAACCGGCCTCCGGGCCATGGGGTTTGAACTCACAACCCCCTGAAACCCAAGGAGACACCATCATGAGCACCATCCAGAGCCGCATCGTTCGCTACGGCGAGCTTCAGCCTTGCAAAACCGCCTTTATCGACGCGCACACGCCCGGTTCAGATCAGAAAGAGAACTTTACTATTGTTGGCGGCGGCGTATCGGAGAGCCCTGATCAACACGTCCATATCACCGACAAGATCGGGTTCAACATCGGCGCTGCCGGTCAGCCACCGAAATGCCGCAACTCGTTGCATAGCCATACCACGGCTGAGGTTTTCTTTGTTGCCAAAGGCCGCTGGCGCTTTTTCTGGGGTCGGCATGGCACGGCGGGCGAGTTCATTGCCGAAGAAGGTGACATTTTCAATATCCCGACAGGGATCTTCCGCGGTTTCGAGAATGTCGGTCAGGACTACGGCATGATCATGTCGATCCTCGGCGGCGACGACGCTGGCGGTGGTGTCACGTGGGCCCCGCAAGTCATCGAGGACGCGCAGGCCCATGGTTTGATGCTGGGCGACAATGGCGTGCTCTACGACTCGAAGAAAGGGCAGGAACTGCCGCATAATGTCCACCCGATGCCCCTGCTGACCGAAGAACAGCTCAAAGACTATCCCGAGTTACCGGTCGAGGATGTTATTGGAAAATACGTCGCCCGCTACTGGGATCTGATGGCGCTTGCCGCCCGAAAACCGGCTGTGGTGATCGGCAAAAACGGCATCATCAAGGACAAGCCGGGTTTCGAGGTTGACTTCCTGACCCATGGCTCTGGCATCGAAGATCCGGTCGAGGCCGCGAAACCCGTGGTCCTGATGCCTGCAAGCGGCCATTGGCGCGTTACGATCGACGACGTTGTCACAACCTTGTCCAGCGGCGACACCGCGCTGGTGCTGCCCGGGGAACACTATAGCGTCGCATCTTGCATGACCGGTCTGGCCGGTCTTTATCGCATCACCGCCACCGACGACCCTGCTGGCGCGACCTGGACAGGATGACCGTTGATCCAAAAGATACGCACGCCGTTTACGAACGGCAGGCCAAGGCCTATGACGCGCAACGGTCTCGTGCGCTGTTCGAGGCGCGCTGGCTGGCGCGTTTCACCGCCAGCCTAACCCCCGGCGACAGTGTTCTGGATTTGGGCTGCGGCACAGGCGAGCCCATCGCGCGCTGGTTCATGGCGGAAGGCTTTGCCGTAACGGGCATCGATTTCTCGACCGCCATGCTTGATATCGCGCGAAGCCGCTGGCCCGACTGCGATTGGCGTCACGCAGATATGCGCAGTTTCGAGCTGGACCAGCTGTTTGGCGGCATCATTGCTTGGAACAGCTTCTTCCACCTGACAGCGGGTGAGCAGAAGGATTGCATCGCACGGATGTCACGCCACCTGAGAACGGGCGGTATGTTGATGCTGACCGTCGGACCCGGCGAGGGCGAGGCAGAAGGGACAGTGGGCACCGAGCGTGTTTATCACGCCTCGCTTTCACCAGCCGGCTACGCAAGCTGTCTGGAAGAAAACGGGATGCGCATGACCGGGTTTCTGGCCAAAGATCCTGAAACCGAACGCCATAGCGTGTTGATGGCGCGCAAGATTTAAGGAGACGCCCATGCCGGTAACAACAACTCATGTCGGTTCGCTTCCACGCGCACAAGAGGTGGTGGACTTCATCTTTGCGCGCGAGCGTGCGCAACCCTATGATGGCGCCGCCTTTGATGCGTGCATGACGGCTGCGGTTGCCGAAACAGTCAAGCAGCAGAAAGAGGCCGGGATCGATATCGTCTCGGATGGCGAGACGTCCAAGATCAGCTATGCCACCTATGTAAAGGATCGCTACACCGGCTTTTCAGGCGATAGCCCCCGCAACGCCCCCGCCGATCTGAAAATGTTCCCCAGCTTCCTGCAGCGGCTGGCGGATGCGGGTGGAACGCCGCAATATGCGCGCCCCATGTGCACAGGTGAAGTTCGGTCGAAAGGTCAGGATGATCTACAGAAGGACATTGCCAACCTCAAAGACGCGATGGCGGAACACGGGATCACGCGCGGCTTCATGAACGCAGCCAGCCCCGGCGTAATCTCGCTTTTCCTGCAGAACGATCACTACAAATCGCGTGAGGCTTATCTGGCCGCGTTGGCCGATGCGATGAAGGAAGAGTACGAAACCATCGTCGCCTCGGGGCTCGACCTGCAATTGGATTGCCCCGACCTGGCGTTGTCGCGCCACATGCTGTTCACTGACATGTCCGATGACGAATTCATCAAAGTGGCACAAATGCATGTCGAGGCCCTGAACCACGCGCTTTCCGATGTGCCCGCAGAAAAGGTACGCGTCCATATATGCTGGGGCAACTACGAGGGTCCGCATTTGTGCGATATCCCCATGTCCAAGATGTTCGACACCCTGATGGCGACCAAATCGCGCTATGTCCTGTTCGAAACCTCGAACCCGCGCCATGGTCATGAATGGACCGTGTTTCGTGACCGCAAGACGGACATCCCGGATGACAAGGTGCTGGTGCCCGGCGTCGTCGACACAACGACAAACTTTGTCGAGCATCCCGAACTGGTGGCCCAACGCATCACCCGCTTTACTGAAATTGTCGGCGCCGAGCGTGTCATCGCAGGCAGCGACTGCGGCTTTGGCACCTTTGCTGGATTCGGAGCGGTCGACCCATCGATCGCCTACGCCAAACTCGCGGCCTTGTCCGAGGGTGCCGCCGCAGTTTCGGAGGGCTAGATGACCCCGCTTGTACTGCTACCAGGCATGATGTGCGACAGCCGGTTGTTTACACCCCAGATCGAAGCGCTCTCAAACGAGCGCGCAGTGTCTGTGCCGGAATTGTCCGGCAGCGACACAATGGCCGGATCGGCAGAGCAAGTCCTTGCGGCAGCGCCCGAACGGTTTGCTCTTGGCGGTCTTTCGATGGGCGGTATCATTGCGATGGAGATCATTCGGCAAGCCCCCGAGCGTGTGCTTGGCCTGGCGTTAATGGACACAAATCCGCTGGCAGAACTGCCCGAAGTGCAAGCCCGCCGTGGCCCCCAGATGGACAGCGCGCGCGCGGGTCGGCTGGACAGCGTGATGCGCGACGAGATGAAGCCCAACTATCTTAGCGACGGAGAAAACAGAGCCGAGATTCTAGACCTATGCATGGATATGGCGCTGGGTCTCGGGCCTCAGGTATTCTGCGAGCAATCAATCGCACTGCGCGACCGGCCGGATCAGACGAACACGCTGCGCAGCTTCGAGAAACCAGCGCTGGTGCTGTGCGGTCAGGAAGACAAGCTTTGCCCGATCGCGCGCCATGAGCTGATGCACGAACTCCTACCCCGCTCGACGCTGGTGGTTGTCGAGGGTGCCGGGCATCTTCCAACACTCGAAAAACCAGCAGAAACCACGCAGGCTCTGCGCCTCTGGCTGAAGGATGTGGACCATGAATGACGACTTGCTCGCCCTGTTGAAATCAGTCGATACGCCTACCGTCTGCAACGCGATCGAGGTCGCCCAAGGCGGGCGAGGTTTTGACAGATACACACGTGGAACGGTGTTGTGCAGTGCCCCCGACGAGGGTGCCATCGTAGGCTATGCACGCACGGCCAAGATCGCAGCAGCCGAACCACCCTCTGAACCGGCGGGTGTCATCAAAGCCCGGCGCATGGACTACTACCGCCACATGGCCGAAGGCCCCCGCCCCGGCATTGCAGTCGTAGAGGATCTGGATGGCGAGAACGCCGTCGGCGCCTTCTGGGGCGAGATCAATACGACCGTTCACAAAGGCTTTGGACTGTCAGGCGCGCTTACAAACGGCGTTATGCGCGATCTTGGGGACCTGCCCAAGGGTTTCCCTGTCATCGCGGGTTCTGTCGGCCCGAGCCACGCCTTCGTTCATGTGCGCGAAATTGGCACCCCTGTCACCGTTTTTGGCATGACGGTCGCGGTTGGCGATCTGATCCACGCTGACCGCCACGGGGCGCTCGTGATCCCGGCCGAGGATGTTCCCCAGCTGGCCGACGCGATCCATAAACTGCTCGATACAGAGAAGCTGGTGTTGAGGCCGGCCCGCTCAGAAGGCTTTGATTTTAACGCGTTCGAAGCCGCATGGGCTGCGTTCGAAAAAGCGCGCACCTGAACCAGCGATACGTTCGTTATCGATCTTCATGACAAAAGCGGCCTCAGGTTTCCCCGAGGCCGCCTTTTTCTTTCTCAAAGCGGGGTTACTTGCCGCGCTTTTCGCGTGTGAGGCCAATGAAGACCGAAACACACATCAGCATCAGAACGATGGCGAAGGGGAAGCCCGTCGCGATCGCTGCTGCCTGAAGTGCGCCAAGCCCACCGCCCAGCAGCAGCACGATCGCAATCGCGCCTTCAAGAATACACCAGAACACACGCTGCGGCGTTGGTGCATTGGTCTTGCCGCCAGCGGTGATCGTGTCGATCACCAGCGAACCCGAGTCCGACGAAGTCACGAAGAACACCACCACCAGCACGATGCCAACAAAGGACAGCAGACCGGTCATCGGGAAGGCTTCGAACATGGTGAACATTTTCAGCTCAAGCGCCGCGTCGGACAGGGCCTGGCCCGTACCGCTCATGACCTGATCCAATGCCGCACCGCCAAAGACGCTCATCCACAGGGTGCCGACCACTGTCGGGATCAGCAGAACGCAGACCACGAATTCACGTACCGTACGGCCACGCGAGATCCGCGCGATGAACATGCCCACAAACGGTGACCAGGAAATCCACCAGGCCCAGTAGAAGGTTGTCCAGCCCTGCATGAAGTTGGTGTCTTCACGACCCATCCAGTTGGACAGCGACGGCAACTGCTCGACATAGTCGATCAGGCTGTTGAAGAAGCCGCTGAGGATCAGCAGTGTCGGGCCGACAAGCAGAACCAGCAGCAACAGCAGTGCCGCCAGGATCATGTTGGCCTCGGACAGGCGCTTAACCCCTTTATCCAGGCCCGCAACAACCGATACCAGCGCGAAAATCGTGATCAGCACGATCAGCAACACTTTCATGCCATCGGTGACCGGCACACCAAACAGATAGTTCAGACCGGCCAGCGCCTGTGTCGCACCCAGACCCAGCGAGGTTGCCAGACCGAAGATGGTCGCAAACACGGCCAGCACATCGATGATGTGTCCAAGTGGACCCCAGGTTGCCTCACCAAAGATCGGGTAAAAGACCGAACGCATGGTCAGCGGCAGACCCCGGTTGAAGCTGAAGAAGGCCAGCGCCAACGCAACAACCGCGTAAATCGCCCAAGGGTGCAGACCCCAGTGGAAGATGGTCGCGGCCATTGCCAGATCACGTGCTTGTTCCGGGTTGCCTTCAGCACCGGCCAACGGTGCCCAGTCTGTGCGCACACCGCCCTCGCTGGCGATGCCGCCAATGGACGATCCATAGTGCGAGATGGGTTCTGCCACCCCCCAGAACACAAGACCGATGCCCATGCCCGCTGCGAACAGCATCGAGAACCAGCCCATATAGCTGTAGTCTGGACGGGCATCGACACCACCCAAACGGATCGAACCCAGCGGAGTGACGATCAGGAACAGACAGAACAGCACAAAGAGGTTACATGCGATCATGAACACCCAGTCAAAGTTGCTGGTCAGCGCGGGCCTGAGCCACCCAAAGAACTCTCCGGCCTGGTCCTGAAACACAAGCGAGAAGAAGACGAATGCGACAACGGTCAGACCCGAAATCGCAAAGACGGGATTGTGGATGTCCAGACCCATGATCTGGACGTTATCCTGTCCGACCTCATAGTCTGTATCCGTACTTTCGGGAATAATTGGGTCGGTTGTTTCCGACATTAGATCTCTCCTGATGGTTACCGGGCGGATGATCCGCAATCGGGGCCGACCCGGTCGGGCAGAAGAGGCTCTTGTTGGACCAAAAACGACATGGCGTCGTTTTTTTGCAGTCGCATTCGCAACACGTTATGGCAAAGAGCATCTCTGCAAGCATCTGGTCGCGAGCGACATATCGCACTGGGCCGGGCATTTGCGACGCTAGTGCAACCAAGGCGCTAAATCGCCGAACGCTCGGCGGCACGCGATCGTGTAGTTTGTCGCCTGATAAGCTGGACGGCGGTGCGCGTGCAGTCGTTGGGCCTTGACGTTTCCTGAAGCCATCCGACGATCATGTCAGCCACCGTTTTTCCAAACGCCTGAACGCCGCAATGAACGGTCGAGAGGGGCGGCCAATACTCTGCCGCTTCTGCAATATCGTCAAAGCCTATGAGCTGGAAATCCCCGCCAATACTGCGGCGCCCTTCATGGCAGGCATTGATCATCCCAAAAGCCACGAGGTCATTGAAACATACCGCCGCATCACAATCGGGATGCTCTTCGAATAATTGCACCGCAACCGTCTGCCCAAAAGCACGATTGCTGCGACCCGTCAGAACCAATGGGGGCTGCGCCTGAGTGGACATGACCTCGAGATAACCGGCATATCGTTCCTGCGTCACCTTCCGCCCCTCAAGCCCCCCCACAAACGCAATCTTTTTGGCACCGGTCTCGATCAGATGGCGCGTCGCGATACGACCCCCTTCCGCGTAATCAGGCGCAATGAAAGGAAATGCTTCCGTATTGTCGTCGACCTGCCGCAGGACCTGCATCATCGGAATACCCGCACGCTCAACCGCGGCAAAGGTTTGGGACACATCCCCATAAGCTGGCGAGATGATCAGTGCAGAAACCCCATGTTCCAGCATGGCCCTGACAACCTGATCCTGCAGCTCTGGGTCTTCGTTGGTGTTCGCGACGACAACTGCATACCCACGTGCGCCAAGCGTCATCTGCAGCGATGTGGCAAATTCGGTGAAAAACGGATTGGTCAGATCGTTGATCACAAGCCCAACCAGCGCTGTGCCCGAGGACCGCAGGTTGGCCGCCGACCGGTTGTACACGTAACCGATCTCTTTCATTGCCGCATGAACAAGCGTCCGGGTTTTGGGTTTCACCTGCGTGCTGCCCTGTAAAACCAGACTGACCGTTGACTTCGAAACGCCTGCCTTGCGGGCCACATCTATGATCGTCGGTCGGCGCATTCGGATTACTGTTCTACTCCGTGCAGGGTCAGCAATGTGGCCATACGCGTCCGCGCCAATTCCGGGTCCCGAAGCAGGCCAGCCTGATCCGCCATGCGAAAGACCTGTGCATAGTGACAAATGTCACGGCTGGACTGAAATCCACCCGGCATGATGAAATGAGACTGCGCCCCATTCAGCCATGCCAGATAGGCGATCCCCGCTTTGTAGAACCGCGTCGGTGCGCGGAATATCTCGCGGCTGAGGGGGACGGTCGGAGCAAAAAGCGACTGATAACGATCCATGTCGCCCATCGCGAGTGCCTCAAGCGCTTGACTCGCCGCCGGAGCGATTGCTGCAAAAATTCCAAGCAACGCATGTGAGAAATGTGCGCCATCGCCTGCGATCAGGTCGGCATAGTTGAAATCGTCGCCCGTATACAGACGAACCCCATCCGGAAGGCGGGTGCGGAAGGCCTCTTCATGAGACTGATCCAAGAGGGAAATCTTTATCCCATCCACTTTCGCGGGATTCTCGTTGATCAGGTTCAGAACAAAGTCGCTGGCCGCCGCGACATCCGTGTGGCCCCAATAGCCGGTCAGCGCGGGATCAAACATATCACCCAGCCAGTGCAGAATGACGGGCTCGACAGCACCGTCAATCAACGCCCGATAAACGTCGTGATAAACGTCGGGCCCAGCCCCAATCGCCGGAAATGCGCGCGACGCCATCAGGATCAGCTGACCGCCCGCGGCCTCGATCGCTTCGGCTTGATGTTCATAGGCCGACAGAATCTCTCCGGCCGTGTTTAGCGCACTCAGCGGAAGATGGTCTGTCCCCGCGCCGCATGCAACGCGCGGCGATAACGGGTGCGCGCGCGCCGCCTGCATCGTGCGCTGGATCAATTCCAGTGCGGTCGCCCAGTCGACGCCCATGCCGCGCTGTGCCGTGTCCATCGCTTCGGCCAGCCCAAGGCCCTGATCCCATAATTCTTGCCGGAACTGCAACGTGGCCTCCCAATCCACCGCAGGCCGTCCTTCCCATGGGTTGCGCTCGGCCAACGGATCGGAAACCACGTGCGCGGCAGCAAAGGCCGTACGCGTCAACGCAACTTTGGGCGCACGTGGCACCAACGGGGTCCCAACCAGCGTGTAAGTCTCCAGCTGGCCGTCAGGATTGGGCAGTATCAAACTCATCGCGCTATACCTCCAGATCCAGTACCAAAATACCCTCGATCCCACCTACGGCATTTTCGACCAGCTGCGCACCTAGAGCCTTGTGCGCCTCGTGATCCTGATAGGTCTGCAGCGCGGCCCAATCCTCAAAATCGATTGTGAAACCATGCATATAACCGCGCTCAATCTGTTCGGGGCTTTGGCTGCGACCACCAGCAAACCCGCCGGCGCCGGGCAATATATCGGCCACATCCGCGAGGCCTTTGTAGATGGTCGCAATGGTCGCTTCAGCAACGTCCGGGCGAAATTTCGTCAATACGATATGGCGGATCATGTTCAGAAACCTTGATCTTGTTTGATCATGTCGGCGGCCTTCTCGCCGATCATGATCGTCGGGGCGTTTGTATTCGAAGAATTGACCGTCGGCATGATCGAAGCATCCGCGACACGCAGGCCTTCGATCCCGTTAAACCGCAAACGCGGGTCCAAAACGGCCTCGGCGTCGCTGCCCATGCGGCATGTGCCCGCGCAGTGATGCGAGGTTTTGGAATGCACGCAGATGAAGTCAAAATACTCCGCTTCGCTCTGCACATTCGGCCCTGGCAAACGCTCGGCCAGGATATATGGCTTGAGCGCATCCTGCGCGAGGATGTTCTGTACCAGCTTCAGGCCACGGATCGACATCTCTCGGTCATAAGGATCAGCAAGATAGTTGGGATCGATCAAAGGCATAGCTGCGGGATCGGCACTTTGCAGCCGCACAGTCCCGCGCGAGCGTGGTCGCAGGAAGCAGGCATTCAGCGTAACGCCACCATTGGGCATGGCTTCGACGCCTGCTTCGATCCCGGTCCCAAGACCCAGGTGCATCTGGATATCCGGGGATCGGGCATCAGGGTCGGCATACCAGAAACCACCGGTCTCAAAGAGACTTGAGGCGACCGGGCCCTTACGTGTGAAGATGTATTGCAACCCTGCCAAAGCCGACAGGTGCAACTTCGCAAAGCGGTCATAAGTGTGCGGTCCGGTGACCTCGCATATCGAATAAAGGTCCAGATGATCCTGCAGGTTCTCACCCACTTGAGGCTGATCATAGACCGCGTCTATCCCAAGGCCGTTCAAATGATCAGCCGGGCCGATGCCCGAAAGCTGCAACAAGCGGGGCGATCCGATGGCGCCAGACGACAGAATGACTTCTTTCGCGGCGGTGATTTTCTCACCCCCGACCATTTCGACACCGATTGCACGACCCTTGTCCACCATGATGCGCCTGACCTGCGCCCCGGTCCGGACGCTCAGGTTGGCACGACCTCGGTTCGGAGTGACAAAAGCCATCGCGGCGGACGAGCGGCGCGCCTTTCGCTGAGTCAACTGGTAATACCCGGCGCCATCCTGTTTGGGGCCGTTCACGTCCCGTGTTTCGGGAATACCCAGCTGCCCTGCGGCCTTGATGTAAGCATCGCAAATCGGCAAAGGGGCTGCGGGCTGCGACACGCCCATCGGTCCACCTTTGCCGTGGTATTCATTGTCGTAGGTGTCGTTGTCCTCGGACTTTTTGAAATAAGGCAGAACGTCAGCATAGCTCCACCCGTCGCAACCCATTTGCCGCCAGTCGTCGTAATCCTGCGCCGCTCCTCGGGTATAAATCTGCGCGTTAATCGCAGACCCTCCACCGATGACCTTGGCTTGTGTATAGTTGAACACCTTGTTCTGCATGTGTTTTTGCGGAACGGTTGACCAGCCCCAGCTGCCGATGCCCTTCGTCATCTTGGCAAAGCCTGCAGGTAAGTGAAAGAATGGATGGCGATCCGTCGATCCGGCCTCGAGCAGCAATACCTTTGCCGAAGGTTCCTCGGACAGCCGCGTAGCAATGACCGAACCGGCAGAACCGCCTCCGATCACGATGAAATCAAACCCTTCAGACATTCGTCTATGCCCTGATCTAAAGACGTGGAATTGACAGACCGCCATCTACGGGAATGGCGGCTCCGGTGGAAAAATGCATCTGCCCTTCAACAAGCGGCAGGACAACAGACGCGATATCTTGGGGCTCGCCCCAACGCGCTGCGGGGACCAGTCCGTTTTCGATCCGGTCCGTGTATGTTTCGCGCACGCCCGCCGTCATGCCGGTTGCTATTATGCCGGGACGCAACTCGAAAACGCCGATCCCGTGCGGCGCAAGACGCACTGAGAACAGTTGCGCCATCATCGACGCGGCAGCTTTCGAGACACAGTATTCGGCGCGCTCGACCGACGCCATCGTGGCACTGACGGAGGTTACAAATATTATGGACCGGTAGGTATCTTGCGGCAATTTCAACATCCGCCGGGCCACCTGCTGCGCCAGGAAAAATGCGCCGCGCGTATTGATATTCTGGACGAAATCCCAGTTTTGGGGCTGTAGGTCCAGCATATCGCCACGCACAGGGGCCCCAACGCCAGCATTATTGATGAGCGAGGTGACAGGGCCACATTCGGCCTCGACCTGATCCAGCAGTGCCGGAACGTGCGATATATCAGCCACGTCGTGCCGGATGTAAGAAGCGCCTGAGCCAAGCTGCGTCAAAGCCTCCTGCACCACCGGCGTATTTGACTCGAACTGCGAGGCCACTACAACTTTGTATCCCGCCGCGATCAACCCGTGCGAGATGCCAAGGCCGATGCCCTGCTGCCCTCCCGTGACCAGGGCAACCCGGCTCATGCTGCGAACTCCGTCTCGGCGATGTGCCGGCCCGCGCGAAGTGCCAGCGCGGCAATGGTCAATGCCGGGTTGACAGCAGCGGACGTCGGCAGCACCGAGGCATCGACCACGAACAGATTACTGTGGTCGTGGCTCCGGCAATAGGTGTCCACAACGCTGTCCAGAGGGTTAACGCCCATGCGGGCCGTCCCACACTGATGCGACGGCGTTCGGCGATCAAAAGGTCTTGACAGGACGATCGGGAAACCCGCCCTTCGCAAATGGGATTTCAATCGCGTTACCAGCGCCTCGTGTGCGGCCCAGTTCGACCGCTTCCAGTCGAGACAGATTTGACCCTGATTGAGGCTCACGCGGCTCTCGGGATTTGGCAGGTCTTCGGACATCGCATAGAAGTCAAAGCTTCTGTTCGCGATCAGGTTGGCAAGCAATGTCGGTAATCGGCTCTGTGTTGCCAGTATCGGCCCGGTAATCTTACCCAGCATCTGGATGTTCCCAAGCGGGAAACCACCTTCGCCATCATCGTTGTAGTAGTCATTGAACATCAGAGTTTTCTGATACACCGACCGGTTTTTACGAAACGGATGCAGGGCAAGGACCGCTGAACAATTGTGGTTCATGAAGTTCCGCCCAACCTGATCCGAGCGGTTTGCAAGACCCGCTGGACAATTGTCGTTGGCCGAGCGCAACAACAGCGCCGCAGATTGAACAGCGCCTGCTGACAGAACGACCAATGGGGCCGTGAACGTGCCGTGCCCTTCCACATCGACACCCGTGATACGCCCGTCTGCCTGACTGTTCAGCTTTTGCACGGGTGCGCGGGTCAACAGATCGACGTTGTCGCACGCCAAGGCCTTTGCAAGCGCTCGTGTTTCCGCGTCCATCTTCCCGCCGCAGGTGTTTGGAAAAGCATCCCAGGTGGTCCGGCCAGCCGCCAGCCATGTGTCGATATCCACTCCCAATGGGACCGATGACGGCGTCAGACCGCTGCGACTCAGACGATCCCTGAGATCGGCGATATCTGCCTCATCGGAAACTGGCGGGTGCGGATAGTCCGCGCTATGCGGCGGTTCGGATGGGTCTTCTCCTACCGTTCCGCGCACATCGTAAAGCTGTTCGGCCGCTGTGTAGTCCGCCTCCAACTCGTCATAGGTAATCGGCCAGCCGGGCGACTCGCCGCCCATATGCTGGCGGCGTTGAAAATCGTCTTGCCGGTAGCGTATCAGGGCGGCGCCGTAGAATTTGGAATTTCCGCCCACGCAATAGTAGTTTCCGGGGTTGAATCGCTGCCCGTCCCCGTCCAGCCATGTCTCATCCGGACGAAAGTGACCATCGCCGAAGATCGCCTGCGGGTCGCGATCCTGCGCCGAAGGGCGCAGGTACTCTCCGCGCTCAAGGATCAGGATGCGGCGACCTGATGGGGCCAGCGCTGCGGCCAGCGTTGCCCCTCCGATCCCGGATCCGATGATTATGACATCGGCTTGTTTCACGGAATGATCCGCATCTCGCTTTCAGGATCAAAGGCAACGGCCTTTTCCATGTTCACGGCAAAGTCGAAATCCTGACCCGGCGCGACCTCGGCATCTGATCGCATCCGGGCGATCACATCCTTCCCACCAAGCGTCATCGATACGAATGTATCCGAACCCGCGGGTTCGGTCACAACGATGCGGTTTTTCATCGGCGCGATGTTCGAAGACTTCCGGTCCGCGCCATCCATGTCGGTGATGGTCTCGGGGCGAATGCCAAGCAAGATCTCTCGGCCGTCCCAAGCGCTCAGGTTATCCTGGCTGAACGGCAAATGCGCCATTGATCCATCATGCAGAGCGACCTCAGCATGAGGGCGACCGTTCAATACCGCAACCTTCGCGGGCACGACGTTCATTGCCGGCGACCCCATGAAAGTGGCAACGAAGATATTGGCCGGGGTATCATAGATTTCCTGCGGCGTACCCAGCTGCTGGACATAGCCGCCATTCATCACAGCGATCCGGCTTGATAGGGTCATCGCCTCAATCTGGTCATGGGTCACGTAGACGATGGTTGTGCCCAGGTTCTGATGCAGCTTCTTGATCTCGGTCCGCATGTCGACACGCAGCTTGGCATCGAGATTGGAAAGCGGTTCGTCAAACAGGAACACATCGGGATTACGTACCAAGGCCCGCCCCATCGCCACGCGCTGCCGCTGACCCCCCGAGAGCTGACCGGGCTTGCGATCCAACAGCTGTTCGATCTGCAAAAGCTTTGCGACCTCTTGCATCGCTTTGTCGCGTTCAGGTTTGGGCACCCCGTGCATCTCAAGCCCAAATGTGATGTTTTGACCGACCGTCATATTCGGGTAGAGCGCGTAGCTTTGGAACACCATGGCGATGTTGCGGTTCGACGGGTGCACCCCGTTCATCACCTGATCCTTGATGCGGATTTCGCCGCTGGTGATCTCTTCAAGCCCCGCAATCATGTTCAGCAGGGTCGACTTACCGCAGCCCGATGGACCGACAAGCACCAGGAACTCTCCTTCCTGCACCGAAATATCGACTTTGTGCAGAACCTCGACCGCCCCGTAGGATTTGGTCGCGTTGTCTATGTCTAGAAAACCCATGAGGTCTTATCCTTTCACCGAACCCGCCATCAGGCCACGGACGAAGTATCGACCGGCCACGATGTAGACGAGCAGAGTTGGCATGGCGGCCAGAATGGCGCCTGCGAAATGAACGTTGTATTCCTTCACACCGGTTGACGACTGCACCAGATTGTTCAGTGCCACCGTCATCGGTTGGCTGTTGGCATCAGCAAAGGACGCGCCGAACAGGAAGTCATTCCAGATGTTGGTGAACTGCCAGATGATCGAAACCACGGCGATCGGCCCGGAACTGGGCAGAAGGATGCGCCAGAAGATCTGGAAGAACCCGGCGCCATCAATCTGTGCGGCCCGGATCAACTCGGTCGGGAACACGGCATAGTAGTTGCGGAAGTAGAGCGTGGTGAAGCCGATCCCGTAGACCACATGGACCAGCGCCAGACCCCATGTCGAACCCGCCAGTCCGATAATGCCCAGCATCCGCGCCATCGGGATCAGGACGATCTGGAACGGGATGAAGCAGGCAAATAGCATCAGTCCGAACAGGATGGTGTCATACTTGAACCGCCACTTGGTCAGCACGTAACCATTCAGCGCCCCAAGGATGGTCGAGACAATCACCGCCGGGACCACCATCTTGATCGAGTTCCAGAAGTAGGGCTTCAACCCGGTTGGATCGACACCAATCTGGGCCGAGGACCATGCTTTGAGCCAGGGCTCGAGCGTGAACACCTGCGGCAAGTTCATCATGCCGCCGCCAGTGATCTCTTCCAGCGGTTTGACCGAGTTCACCAGCATCACGTAGAGCGGCAGCAGGTAGAACAGAGCGAACAGCAAAAGTACTACATAGATCAGCGTGCGGGTGACACGACCGGTGCGGATTGCGGTATCCTGAGAAGCTTGTGACATCAGCGTTTCTCCCGCAATTCGGCGTATAGATATGGGATCATGATTGCGGCGATGGTCATCAGCATGATCGTGGCCGAGGCCGCGCCGATCCCCATCTGATTCCGCGTAAATGTGTACGAGTACATGAAGGTCGCGGGCAATTCCGTGGCGCGCCCCGGACCGCCCCCCGTCAGCGCGATCACAAGGTCAAAAGTCTTGATCGCGAGGTGACTTAGGATCACGAAGGCCGACAGGAATGCCGGTCGCAGCTGCGGAATGATAATTCGGCGATAGAGGTTCCAGTTCGAGGCCCCGTCCATCTGTGCTGCGCGCAGGATTTCATTGTCGATGCCGCGCAGTCCCGCCAAGAACATGGCCATGACGAATCCGCTGGTCTGCCAGACTGCCGCCATAACGACCGTGTATATGGCGTAATCGCGGTTCTTGATCCAATCAAATTCAAAGCTGGTCCAGCCCCAGGTATGCATCACGTTTTCCAACCCGATGCCGGGATCAAGAAACCACTTCCAGGCGGTACCGGTTACGATGAAACTGAGCGCCATGGGGTACAGGTAAATCGGGCGCAGCAGCCCTTCGCCTCGTATCTTCTGATCCAGGAAAATCGCCAGCCCCAGGCCGATGCCGGTACAGATCACGATATAAAGACCCGCAAAGATCCCCATATTGATCAGCGAGGTTTCCCAATGGCTCAGACGCCACAGCTTGTCGTAATTCTCCCAACCGACCCAGCCGAAGGACGGCAGGATACGGCTGTCGGTGAAGGACAGGTAGACCGAAAACAGAATGAAGCCGTAGACAAAGACCAGCATCATCGCCAGCGATGGTGACAGGACCAGTTTAGGAATCCAGTTCTGAAGGCGTGTCTTGAAATCCGCGTCGGCCGAAGCAGCCATGGCGCGCCCTCCTTGTTCGGATGGTGATGGAATAGGG
The DNA here is from genome assembly GCF_056533645.1 of Ruegeria sp. G10. Taxonomy (NCBI): domain Bacteria; kingdom Pseudomonadati; phylum Pseudomonadota; class Alphaproteobacteria; order Rhodobacterales; family Roseobacteraceae; genus Ruegeria; species Ruegeria sp. G10. Next base: position 230,059 of record NZ_JBQFOQ010000002.1, read on the forward strand.
CGACCCTGAGGTGACAGGGCGGCACGAACGCCGCCCCATCGGGAGGATCATGGTCGGATCACTTGGCGATCGATACAGCGTCAACCAGTTCGGTCACCGCAGTCTCGCTGTCGTACTCGCCATTAAAATGCGCCGTGACAACGTCATAGACGGCATTCTTGACCGAGGCCGGTGCCGCGTGGCCATGGGCCATGGAACCGAACAGGTTGCCCGACGATGCCGCCGCTGCCAGATCTTTCATGCCCTGCTGACCGCATGCATCCAGATCGCTACCGTCAACGTCTGTCCGCGCAGGCACCGAGCCCTTCACCTTGTTGAAGGCAATCTGGAACGACGGCGACAGGATCGCGCTGGCCAGCGCAGCCTGTTCAGCCGAAACCGAACCGCCCTGATCGAACATCATGAACTGGTCCGCATTGAAAGTGACCTGATCCTGCGTGCCCGGGAAGCGGAAGCACAGGAAATCCTCGCCCGGTACTTTGCCGGCCCCAAGGAATTCACCTTTGGCCCAGTCACCCATCATCTGGAAACCAGCCTCGCCATTGATCACCATCGCGGTTGCAAGGTTCCAGTCGCGGCCCGAGAAGTTCTCATCGACATTCTCGCGGATGAATGCCATGCGGTCGAACGCCTCTTTCATTGCGTCACCGCCCAGGGTTTCTTCGTCCAGATCGATGAACGCGGCCTTATATCCATCCGGCCCAAGGGTAGACATCGCAACGGCGTCAAAAATCGTGGCGTCCTGCCACGCCTGCCCGCCATGAGCAATCGGAGTGACACCTGCGGCTTTCAGCGTTTCGACCGCAGCAACGAATTCGTCCCAGTTGGTCGGCTGCGCGATACCATTTGCGTCCAGAACAGCTTTGTTAGCCCAGACCCAGTTGGTCGAATGCACATTCACCGGCGCAGCAACCCATTTACCATCGCTCTTGGCAAAGGCTTTCAGCGCATCCGGGACAACTTCGTCCCATCCTTCTTGCGCTGCGACCTCGTTCAGATCGGCCAACGCGCCCTGATCCGCCCAGTCAAGAATGTCAAAACCCAGTGCCTGAACGGCTGTTGGTGCGTTGCCGGCCGTCACACGCGCACGCAGAACAGTCATCGCCTGCTCACCACCACCGCCAGCAACAGGCATATCGGTCCAGCCGATACCCTGACCGGACAGGTCATCTTTCAGAACGTTCAGCGCCGCAGCTTCGCCGCCAGATGTCCACCAGTGCAGAACCTCAACCTCTTCCGCATGTGCCAGACTGGTCGTGCACAACAGACCGGCCACGATCAGAGATTTGGTTTTCAGCAATTTACGCATTCTTGTTTCCTCCCTAGATGCGATCTTTTTTCGGGCGCTTTGTTGCGCCCTGATTTAGTCTTGTGAAACCCATGGTACGCGACTGTCGCCAATACGCATAACCACCGATTTTATTTCAAAGAACTCCTCGAACCCGTATCGTCCGATCTCTCGTCCCTGCCCGGATTGCTTGAACCCGCCGAAGGCCACTTCGGGGAATCCATCCATCCAGGTGTTGGTCCAAACCGTTCCCGCTTCTGCGCGGCGGGCGAAGTCAAGGCAGGTATGGACGCTTTCGCTCCACACACCAGCCGAAAGACCGTGAGCGCTATCATTGGCGATAGAAACCGCCTCGTCCAGTGTTTTGAAGGTCAGAACTGAAAGAACCGGCCCAAATACCTCATCCCGAGCGATCGGCATGTCCGAAGAGACGTTCGAGATGATCGTGGGCTGATAGAACTGATCGCCCAAACCTTCGACCTGCAGCAGACCTCCGCCCAGATCGATGGTGGCCCCGGCTGCGGCAGCCTCTTGGACATAGGCGTCTATTTTTGCGTTATGCTCGGGCGTTACGATTGCCCCCACCTGTGTCGTCGGGTCAAGCGGATCACCGAATTTTACCTTGCGCGACAGATCAACCACGCGCGCACGGAAGGCTTCGGCAATGTCCTCATGCACAATGATGCGGCTGCTTGAATTGCAGCACTGGCCAACATTGAAATAAACACCGAATACAACCGCATCTGCCGCCGCTTCCAGATTGGCATCGGGAAAAATGACCTGCGGGTTCTTTCCCCCAAGCTCCAGCGCGACTTTCTTCAAAGTCTCGGACGCAACCGCACTGATCGTTTTGCCAACGGCGGTCGAGCCGGTAAAGCTGACCATATCGACGCTGGGGTGGCTGGACATCGTACTGCCAACCGGAACGCCATATCCCAAAACGATGTTACAGACGCCGGCGGGCAATCCGGCTTCGATCAGCAATTCGCCCAGCATCAAAGTCGTGGACGGCGTCATTTCCGAAGGCTTCACAACCACGGTACAGCCCGCAGCCAGCGCGAAAGGCAATTTCTGGCCGAGAATCCAGAACGGAAAGTTCCAGGGCGTGATGATCGAGACCACGCCGATGGGCTCTTTCAGCACGACACCCATCATGTCCGCGCCCAGTGTATTGTGACTATCACCATGCGTGCTGCGCGCAAGGGACGCCGCATAGCGCCACAGATCGGCGGATCCGCCAACTTCGGCTTTGGATTGGCTGATCGGTTTGCCGCTTTCCAGTGTTTCGATAACCGCTATGCGATCAACGTTCTGTTCGATAAGATCAGCAACCCTCAGCAGTACTGCGGCCCGCTCTTTGCCCGAAGCGCGGCTCCAGACGCCGCTGTCGAAAGCCTGGCGGGCTGCAGAGATCGCTGCCTTTGCGTCCGCTTCGTCCCCCAGCGCCGAGCGGCTCACCACATGGCCATGCGATGGCGATTTGCGTTCGAACGTCTCGCCCGTGCCGCTTTGAACCCATTTACCGTTAATCAGATGGCGCCCTTGGAAAACCGGAGGCATATCAAAGGGAATAGCAGGATTGATTGTCAGGTCTTTCATCCGTCACAGGCCCGAAAACTGAGGGTTACGTTTTTCCATGAAGGCCGTCACGCCTTCTTCGCGGTCCGCCGATGCGGCGATGGCGGCGCTGCCCAGGGCTTCGACCACCGCATCGCGGTCTTCTCCCACGGCGGCGTGGATCATGTTCTTTGAAATTTCTGTGGCGCGGGGCGACAATTCCGCCAGTTCCGCGGCGATTTCCAGCGCGCGCGTCAAAGGTTCCTCCGTCGCTTCGACCGCATACCCCAGCGCAACCGCTCGGTCCGCGCTGATCCGGCGACCGAACAGCGCCATCTCTTTCACCGCACCTTCCGAGATCAGCCGGGTCAATCGCTGGGTTCCCGACCAGCCGGGCACAATCCCCACCCTTGCTTCAGGTAGTGCGAGCGTTGCACGGGGTGCGATCAGGCGTAGATCACAACAACTGGCCAGCTCCAGACCGCCTCCAAAGGCATGTCCGTTTATCGCTGCGATGGTCGGTTTTCCGATGCGGGCCAATCGGTCGAAAACCCGGTGCCCATCCCGGACCCAGTGGCGCGCGAAATCGGCCGGGCTCATACCGCCCCAAGCGCCTATGTCTGCGCCGCAACAAAACGCTTTCTCACCCGCTCCCGTCAACACAATGGCGCGCACAGCGTTATCGAAGGCCACCTCGCGCAAACGGGTATCAAGTTTCTCCAGCATCTCGACCGTTAACGCGTTGAGTTTTGACGCATTATCGAGCGTCACAACCGCCGTTGCGCCTTCAATCTGAAAACTGATCCCGCTCACAACGTCATCCCCATCGGGCCGGGCGCAAACAGTGATTTTGGCATTTGCACCGCGTTTTCGGCGACCCTAACACGCCCGTCTGAGGCAGCTATGATATCGCGCTCTGCATTTATGCCCGGCATGATCTCGGTCGCGACCAGACCAGCATCGGTCAGGCGGATCACACAACGCTCGGTCACGTACAGGACGTCTTGTCCAGTTTCGCGCGCGCGGCGGCCCGAGAACGTGACATGTTCGACCTGATCCACCATCTTGGTGAACTTGCCGGGCGCAGCGACAGCGATGCCGTCTTCCGTCAGTTCGATGCCCGCACCCGCCTCGAACCAACCCGAAAAGACAATCTTTTTAGCGCGCGCCGTAATATCGACAAAACCGCCGCAACCCGCGGTCAAATAAGGTTTCTTGCCCAGTTTCGAGACATTCACATTGCCCTCGACATCCACCTCAAGGAAGGACAGGAAGGACATATCGAAGCCACCCCCCTGGAAATAGATGAACTGCTGGGGAGATGGGACATATGCATGCGCATTCGAGGCGCAGCCAAATGCGAAACCGGTCAACGGCACACCACCCACTGCACCTTGCTCGATCGCCCATGTAACAGCTTGCGGGTGCCCCTCTTCCAGAAGGATACGTGGCACCATCGCGCTGATCCCGAAGCCGAGGTTGGCGCTCATCCCTGCGCGCAATTCCTGTGCGGCCCGGCGGGCGATAATCTTCTCAACGCCGTGTTCCGCCAGAGAGAAGCTGTCCCAGGGCCGCATGATCTGACCCGAAATCGCCGGATCATAGAGCGTCTCAGTGGTTTGCTTCTGTTCCGGGTCCTCCACAATCAGGTCGACCAGATGGCCGGGCACACGCACGTCATGTGGGCGCAGACTGCCGGCAGCGGTTACGCGCTGAACCTGCGCGATCACCAACCCACCATGATTGCGCACGCAAATCGCCTGTTCGAGGCCGCCCAGATAGGCCCCCTCATGTTCATAAGTCAGATTGCCGTACTCGTCGGCAGTGGTTGCCCGCAGAATGCAAACATTGGGGTTGATGTTCGGAAAATGCAGCCATGTCTGCCCGGCAAACTCCGTTCGGGACACGATCGGTGCGGCGGCTCCTTTTGCATTCATCGCACACCCTTCGCGCACCGGATCGACGAAGGTTTCCAGACCGACCTGCGTCAGCACTCCGGGCCGATGCGCCGCCGCCTCGCGATGCATGTCGAACAGAATACCCGAGGGCACATTATAGGCCGCAACCCGGTCTTCGACGATCATTTTCCAGATATCCGGCATCTCAAGACTGGACGGCCCCGACGGGTAAGAACCGGCCAAAACCCGTGCCAGCAGGCCGTCCTGCGCGAGATATTCCATCCCCTTCACACCATACATATCCCCGGCGGCAATCGGGTGTAGCGTAGTTATCCCGCGCGGATGCCCTTCGGATTTGAAACGCGCGCCAAGCGCCTTCAACACCCGGTCAGGGCACCCCAGCGCCGACGAGGACGAGACTGTGATGACCGCCGCATCCGGGATGCGCGACACGGCCTCGGCAGCGGAAACAAGTTTAGTCATCAGAACCCACCGTATTCTACGTCAATGCGCCGGCCCGAGGCCGCAGCCTCGCGCACGCTGAGGGCCACCGAAAGAGATTTCACCCCATCTGCACCATCGGCGGCCGGACGGCCTTTTCCTTGTGTCGCCGCGACGAACTCGGAAACACCCTGCACGTAAAGGGAATGATCCGAGAACGAGATATCCTCGCGCCCGTTTTCGGTGACCAGTTCAATGTGGCCAACGGGCCTTTGGGTCATCACGCCGCGGGCCAAGATCGACCCTTTCGTTCCATGTACTTCAAGGCCAGACCCGGCAAATGGATGCGTGAAGCTTTCATGGGTCATGACCATCGCGCCGCTTGGCATCGTCCAGACCGACATGCACGAATCCTCGACCCCCTGCCCCATCCCAGAGCTCGTCATCTGCGCCACGACCGAGAGCGGGTCCTCGCGCAGCAGAAACCGGGTGACATCGGCATCATGAACAACGATGTCCGGTATGACTCCACCGCCTGCAGCGGCCGAATTGATCCGCCAACCCTGCAAATGCCCCGGCAAATGCACTGCGTGATGAATGCGCAAGGACAATACATCTCCGATGCGCCCGGCGTCGATCAGATCACGGATCGCGCGATGGCTGCCAGAGCACCGCAAGTGGTGGTTCGTGCCGAAGGTCAGCCCGGAAGCCTCGGCCGCGCGCACCATTTCAACGGCCTCCTGCTGCGTCATCCCAAGGGGTTTTTCACACAGCACGTGTTTGCCCGCAGTGATCGCCGCCATTGCCTGCGCATGGTGCTTTTCATTGGTCGAAGAAATATACACCGCCTTTGCGCTGGGGTCCGCCAGCGCCGCACCCAGATCCGTGGTGGCGTTGGCGATGTCATGTTGTTTCGCCCAGTTTTTCACACGGTCTTCTGAGTTGCTGACAATCCAAGCGACGTCATGCCCGTCCTGCTTTCGTACCGCACCCAGCATATGTTCAGCCGCGATGGTGCTTGCACCAACGAAAATCCAATCCATGGATTCCCTCCCCCGAAACTTGGAACCTTCCAGAATCAGTATTATTGGAACGTTCCATATTTTTCAACAAAAAGTCTGGCCCTGCGCAGTTCGCATCCTAGATCGCACCTCATGAGCTCGACCGATCCCAAATTACTTGTTGTGCTGGGCGACCAACTTTCGCCCGATATCAACGCGTTGCGGCAAGGCATCGCCGGGCGCGATGTCGTGTTGCTGGCCGAAGTCCAAAGCGAAACGCGATATGTGAAGCACCATAAGAAGAAGATTGCCTTTGTCCTGTCTGCGATGCGTCATTTCGCGCAGGAGCTTTGCGAATTGGGCTGGTCGGTCAGGTACGTAAGGCTGGATGATGCGCAAAACACCGGAAGCCTAACCGGCGAAATTGAGCGCGCTTTGGACGAATTGGGGCTTCAAACGGCCATCGTGACGGAGCCGGGTGAGCATCGGCTTGCCAGCGCCTTCGCCAAATCCCCCCGGATCGAGACTTTGCCCGACGACAGGTTTGTCGCGACGCATGCTGAATTTCGGGACTGGGCCGACGGTCGCAAACAACTGCGTATGGAATATTTCTATCGCGAGATGCGCCGCAAAACAGGTTTGTTGATGTCGGATGGTGAACCGGAAGGTGGTCGCTGGAACTATGACACCGAAAACCGCAAACCAGCCAAACGCACGTTGTTCATGCCACAGCCTTTGCAGACCAAGCCTGACGAGATCACAAGCGAGGTCCTAGACCTTGTCGAACGCGAGTTCGGCGATCATTTTGGCGTGCTTCGCCCGTTTTGGTTTGCGGTGACCCGAAGCGGTGCCCTCGCGGCATTGGAACAGTTCATAGACACTGCGTTACCTCGTTTTGGCGACTATCAGGATGCAATGCTGACCGACGAGCCCTTCTTGTATCATTCGGTCCTTGCACAATACCTGAACGCCGGACTGCTCTCGCCGCTTGAAATCTGTCGTCGCGTCGAGAGGGCGTATTACGACGGGCACGCCCCTCTGAACGCAGCAGAGGGCTATATCCGTCAAATCATCGGCTGGCGCGAGTTTGTGCGCGGTATCTATTGGCTGCGCATGCCTTCCTACACCAAGGAAAACTATCTCGACGCCTCCCGCGGGCTGCCCCACTTCTACTGGACGGCAGAAACCGACATGGCGTGCATGAAGTCAGCCATCAGCCAGACGCGTGATGAGGCTTATGCCCATCATATTCAACGATTGATGGTCACCGGCAATTTCGCCCTGCTCGCAGGGGTTGACCCTGCGGAGGTGCACGAATGGTACCTCGCTGTCTACGCCGATGCATATGAATGGGTTGAGGCACCGAACGTAATCGGGATGAGCCAATTCGCCGATGGCGGGCTTTTGGGGTCAAAACCTTATGCGGCCAGCGGGAACTATATCAACAAGATGTCAGATCATTGCGCATCTTGCGCATACGACGTGAAACAGAAATCAGGCCAAGGGGCTTGTCCGTTTAACCCGCTGTATTGGGATTTTCTGGTGCGCAACGATAAGAAGCTGCGCAGCAACCCAAGGCTGGGTCACGTTTACAGAACCTGGGACCGCATGAGCGCCGACAAACAGCAGAGCTATCTGGAGACCGCGCGGCAGATTTTGGATGATCTCTAGAGTTGTAAGCCCAGATCGTTCAATATCTGCGGAATCTGCTTTTTCAGTCGGAAGTACCCAGCAGTCGCGTGTGGCCAAACGCGATCATCGTACGCGTCCCGCATACGAACCAACTCGATCCCCTGCCCTGCAAGAGCAGGCGCGGCACGGTCCAGCCGCATACGAACCACCCCAATCGGGGCGTAAGCGGTCACAATGCGTCGAACACCCAAACGTTTCGCGGCATCAAGCAAAGGCGGCACCCAGTCGTCTGCAACCACAGCGGACAAGCCGAGCGGCGCCAGCGCGCTGGACACTGCGTCTCTTCTGAATTGTAGCGCCATACCGCTGCCGTTGGTCGGGTTTTCCGGCGTGACAAGCCCCAAAACGCCATCAGCATCCTCTGGCATCAATTGCCCGCTGCCGAGGTCTTCGCTGGTCAGAACCAGCAGATGAGGGCCCTTTTCGGGGGCAGAGGCAGCTGGAAGAGCGCGAAGTGGGTGATCTTCGTCTTCTCTCAGCGCCTCTGCAGCAGATGCAAGACCACGAGGCGCGAACCTGCCCTCGGTGTATCTGGCGATATTGTCAGGTTGCGCAAGATAGACCTTACCTTTGGTATGCAACCCCGCCACCCACCGCCAACTCAGCGTGTTGGATGCCGGATCACCATCCAGAAGGTGGCGTAGGAAAAGATCGGCCCCAAGCTGCCAAGGCAGGCGCAAAGTGAATATCCAGATCGATGCAAACCACATGCGGGCATGGTTGTGCAGATATCCGGTTTGCTGCAGCTCTCGCACCCAGAAATCGAAGCAATCGATACCCGTACGCCCCTCAACGGCAGCCTGGTAATCCGCACCCGGCGACCGTGACGCGCGTTCCAGATCTCGTTGGTAAGACCACCAGACGCTGGGCCGTTGCTCCAACCAACCTTTGAAATACGAGCGCCAGAAGACCTCATGAAGAAATTTCTGGGCTTGGGCATATCCGTGACGTGATAAAACCGCCCCCAAAACCTCAAGCTCGCTCAGAAGTCGGCATCGAAGCCAAGGTGACAATCCAGAAACATTGCTTCGGTTGTCCGGACCAAAATCATAGTTTCGCTGCGCTGCGTAGTCGTCCCCGGCATGCGGCAAGAAAGCCTGCAGACGCGCCAACCCTGCACGCCGTGTTGGATGCCACCGGAATTGATCTGGCTTCTGGCTCATTTCAGCCTGATCCAGACGGGTCATCTGTTGCGCCTGCATCTGACAGAGCAATATCTTACCTGATCCCAGGTTCTGGCCCATTTCCGACGCCAGACGAAAGGGCGCCCGCAGCTTGCGCAGGTTTTATGGGGCAAATCGGATTTCTTTCGCATTCTCATACATCAATCCCCCAGCGGCAAGCTGAGTTGGGTCGTTTCCGTTGAACGGCGTCGCCTCAGAGTGCTTCGCTTGCGGCTGCCGTGTTTGGTTTGGATTGCAGCGGCCTCTGCCCGGAACGCAGGGCTGCGTCTGACGGCCCAGATGCGATCGCGCGCCAGCCTTGCAGCAGCAAGATGATCAAAGACACGCTCTGGATACCTTTTGCCGACAATCGCCGCGGCGTCCGGGGCCGACCATGGCTCGTGCAGATAAATATCGGGTATCTCCGCTAATTCTGGCACCCATTGGCGCGTAAACACGCCCGTCGGGTCCTGATCCCAGCCCTGCTTTACCGGGTTATAAATCCGCACCGCATTGATCCCGGTTGTGCCCGATTGCATCTGGACCTGATTCCAGTGAATTCCCGGCTCATAATCTGTGAATAATCGGGCCAGCTCTAACCCGGGCGCGCGCCAATCCAGCCACAGATGATAACTGGCTGTTGCCATCAGCATCGCCCGCATCCGAAAATTCAACCAGCCCGTGGCGCGTAAAGACCGCATGCACGCATCCACAAACGGGTACCCTGTTTGGCCGCTGGCCCACGCGGCCAACAGGCTTGCGTCGGGCAAAGCCGGGCGAAGTTCATCGTACATGTGATGCAGGTTTTCGAACTCAATCCGGGGACCATCTTCCAGCTTCTGAATAAAGTGGCAGTGCCAATGCAACCGACCTGAAAACGCGCGCAACGATTTGCGCCATGTCTTCGCCTGTGGCCCCAACCCCTGTCTGCGCTGCTGGTTGGCTTGCGCCACCTCGCGCACCGACAGCGCCCCCCACGCCAGATAAGGAGAGAGGCGCGAACACGCATGCGCGCCTTCGCTCGGCGACGACATTGCACGCTGATAGTTTTCTCCGCGCGTGTGCAGAAAACTATCCAGAAGTCGAAGACCGGCCCGGCGGCCCCCGGTTTGTCGCGCGGGACAAGAATCCGGTTTCAGATCAAGATCTGCGGCTGCGGGCAGGCGACCCAAGCCAATGTCGGTTGCATTCAGAACAGGTGGCAAAGATTGCGCTTGATCCATGAACCTATCCCAGCGTCTGGCCCAACCATCGCGAGATGGCATACGCCGCAACACCCCATGGTTCTGCACCTCATGCCAGAATACTCCGTTTGCTTTGCACCATGCCGCCACCACAAGATCACGCTGGTAGGTCCAGCCGTTTCCGGTTTCTTCGTGCGACCAAAGTGCTGATAGCCGCCGCTGCTGGCGCAATTCTGTCAGTATCTCGACAACCGAACCCATCCGGATCACCAAAGGTTGCCCCCGCGCGGCCAAATCGCCTTGCAACTCGGCCAGTGTTTCAGAAACGAATTCCCAGTGCCTTGCGGACATATCGGGTTGCTGCCAAAGCTCAGGCTCAACCACATAGAGTGGCAACACATCTCCGCGTTCAGCAGCCCGCGCGAGTGCTGCGTTGTCATGAACTCTGAGATCCCGCTTGAACCAGACGACTTGCATTTCTTAACCCGGGTGGCGACGTACTTACCTGAATGCAAGCTAGACCCATGCGCACCTCTATCCAGTCGGGCGGGCGCATGTTTGATTTGTTTTCCTGATGCGGATCGCCGTCTGCGCCACCCGGTATGTACCGCCCCTGCAATCAGCAAAAACTCAACAGTTCTTACGATAGGGACAGAACCACACAACAAGGCCTTGCGCGGCGTTCGCCGCAGAGGCACCCTGCGCATGAAGGCGTCTCACTTATTTGCGCCGAATCCTGTCAGCTCTGCCTGAACCGTTAAAAGGATACCGATGCAACTGCTCGCCCCAACCCTGTTTGCGCTTCTGAGTATCGCAAGCCACGTATCGGCTCAGAACGCGGCTTACGTTGGATCGGATACCTGCACCGATTGTCACCGCGCCGAGGCAGAAGCGTGGGAGGGATCGCACCACGCGAAGGCCTGGACCGAGGCCACTCCTGACAACATCCGCGCTGATTTCAATGGCACCTCATTCACGCTGGACGACATGACCGCGCGCTTTCGCATCGAGGATGACGGGCGCCATCATGTCACCGTCACCGAACGAAACGGCGAAACGACGGATTACCCGGTACATTCGGTTGTCGGCATCGAACCCTTGCAACAGTATCTGCTCGAAACCGAGCCGGGCCGGTTGCAGAGTTTCGACGTCGTCTGGGACACCGAGAAAGCAGAGTGGTTTCATCTTTACCCCAGCCAGAACGTCCCCCCCGAGGACGGGCTGCATTGGACGGGACCGTATAAAAACTGGAACGCACGCTGCGGAGTGTGCCACGCAACCGGATATGATGCGGGGTATGATCCAGTCTCAGAGACTTACCAGACAACCCAGTCCGAAATCGGAGTCGGTTGTGAAGCCTGCCACGGCCCGGGCAGCGCCCACCTTGATTGGGCGGCGAGCGACAAGCAGCCACCGTCCAACTATGGGTTTTCGGCCGATCTGTCCCAACGCGAAGGATTGATCCAGCAGTGTGCAGGTTGCCATTCCAGGCGCGAAGCCTTCTTTGACGGCAGCCCGATGCCGGGCGCCTCATACCATGACGCCTACAACCTGTCGCTGCTGCGTCCCGGCCTATATCATCCTGACGGCCAGATCAGGGATGAGGTCTATGTCTACGGCTCTTTCCTGCAGTCGAAAATGTATGACAAAGGCGTCACCTGTTCCGACTGCCATGATGCGCATACTGCGCAGGTGATTGCCGAAGGCAACGCGGTCTGTACCCAATGCCACAATCCCGCAGGCAACCCACGCTTTCCCAGCCTGCCATTGGCCGAGTTTGACAGCCCGGCCCATCATCATCACCCCGATGGCAGCGCCGGGGCCCAGTGCAAATCCTGCCATATGACCGAGCAGGTCTATATGGGCAACGACTGGCGCGCAGACCATGCCTTTCGCATCCCTCGCCCTGATTTGAACCTTGAGACCGGTGCCCCAGATGCCTGCACAAGTTGCCACACCGATCAAACGCCGGATTGGGCGGTGGCTCAACTGCGTGACTGGTTTCCCGACAGCGCCAATCGCGGGCCGCATTTCGGGCAGGTTCTGGCGCGGGCCCAGATCAACACCGCCCTGGCCTCGGACGATCTGGTGGCGCTGGCGCGCAGCCCGACCAGCCCCGCCTTGATCCGGGCGACAGCCATCTGGCTGATTGGTCAGACAGATGATCCGGCCCAGATCAACCGGATCGCCGATCTTGTTGGCGCAGCCGACCCCAGCATCCGGTCCGCAACGGTCGAAGCCCTGCGTGGCCTGCCGGGGCCAGAGCGCGTGCAAAAATTGCTGCCGATGCTGGATGACCCAAAGCGCAATGTCCGGATCGCCGTCGCACGGGTTCTGTTCAATGCACCGATCGCGCAGCTGCCTGAGACAGCCGCAGCGGCCTTCCGGGGCGCCATGGATGAGTGGCAGGGCGCAATGGCGGCCCGACTGGACTTTCCGGAAACGCATCTGCAACTTGGCGGCTTCGCATTGACGACCCGCAATTTGACTGCAGCAGATCGCGCTTTTGCCCGCGCAGTTGAACTGGACCCCAAGCTGGTCGATGCATGGATCATGCGGATTCGCATCGCGGCCGTGTCTGGCCAGAATACAAAGATGCAATCGCTCATCGCGGATGCCACGCGCGCCAATCCCGAAGATTTTGCATTGCAAAGCATCATTTCCCAGTTGACCGGTAGCCAGCTGGACCTGTTACCGCCACCTGCTGAGCCAAACGATTAGAGGCAGGATAAATTGGCTTTGGGCGTCCATCACCGCTTGTAAAACGAGCGGTGAGGGTGCCTGATATTTCGGCGTTGAGCGCAGAGCCCCGCGAGGTGCAAGCGCCTCAGGCAGGTGCGGGTGCAGGGGGCTGCGCATGTGTGTGTTCTTAGTCGAAGAACACTTTCACCCCGAAATATGGCCCATGCTGAGTGACATCATAGGCAAACTCACCCGAGTCGAGTGTGTCGCTGTAGTCGACACTGAAGAAACGATAGCCGAACGTAATCGCCGTTCTGTCCCAGGGCTGATAGTCAAAACCGATATTCGCGCCAACTTGCAGGTCGTTCCCCCCGGCCCCAAAACCGCCCAAGTCCAACGAGGCGATGGTTGTCCATCGTTCGTTGACCCGCCACATCCCACGGACACCGATAACCGGCTCGACCCAGCTTTCGTCGCCGCCCAGAGTGGGTGGATTTGTCGGGCCAGGCGTTTCGAACTTAATTTCTTGCCGGATCGAGTTATACCGGGCACCGCCTTGCAGATCGACCGTATAGCGCTGGTTGCCCGCGCCGTATACACCGTCCGCGACACGATAGGCACCCATGATGGCGAACCATTTCTGGCGCACATCTATGTCAACTTCGGTGCTGCGTGGACCCGGCAATGTCACATCTTCGCCGATACCCACATAATTGGCGTCGACAATGATCCCCCAATCACCATTCCACCCTTCATAGCGACCGGCGGCGGCGAAATCGAGAACGTCCAGTACATCGCCGAGATCCAGATCAAGATCGGCGGAAACCCCTGCTACCGTAGAGGTTCCCGTGGTCCTAAGCGGTGTGAACAGGTAAAAGCCAAGCGCGTGACGCCAGCCTTCTTCGTCCTGTCCCGGTGCCGGCAGCGACTGCGCATTTGCCCAGCCGACGAGCGAACAGGAACACGCCGCGAAAGTTATCGTCCAGACAGCTGATCTGATTGCCATCGTTCAATCTCCTTAGAACAAAATGCACACGAGCCGCAGCGCGGTGCCTTACCACCATTCGCTCACTTGCTGACCGAGGATTGTTTGAGAAGGAAAGCCTCAACTGCAGCCTGCGTTTCCGGACGCAGGTTTTCGATGCCCTCGTAAGGCACCCCGCGCGCAGGTTCGGTATCGGGATACTTCTCCTTGCGTTGCAGGTGGCGTCTCAGAATGCGCACGAATTCTTGACCACCCCACGCGCCGACCTCGGTCGAGACAGGGTATTTCTCGTGCGTGTCGCGGTAGACGTCAAAGAAATCTGCAAGGATAGCGCTTTCACCGGACCCCGGAATGCGCAGCTTGAGCTGATCTTTGATGATCGCCCGAGGCGTGTGGACGGAATAGACAATCAAGTGATCCCGTCTGCCCTTTGTCTCGCCCAACAACAACAGCGCCGACTGGTCCACACCGTCTACCAGCCGATCCCTGGGGATACCGGCCTCTGCGCCGGCAAATCGTGCAAGTGTCGTGTAAAGGTCCGAGACATGGACAATGTCACCGACAATCCCATCAGCCTCGATCATTCCCGGCCAGCGGATGAAACTGTCGACCCGGATGCCGCCTTCTGATACATCACCCTTTCCGCCTGCAAACACCATCGGTGTAAAACCGGATTGCGGTGAGTATTTGGTGAAGTGCCCATTGTCGCCCATGACGACCACGATGGTGTTTTCCGTCAGGCCAAGCGCGTCCATTTCGTTGAAGATATCACCCAGCCAACTGTCGAGCTGCTGCATTTTGTCGACATAAAGCCCGCCATTTGGTGATTGTGGCCCACCACGGCCCGCGCGCGTGTTGTCCAGCGGGATCAAAGGCCAGTATTGCAAGAAAAAGGGCTTGTCGCCGCCTGCAAGTTCACGCAGCTTTTCAAGCGTCTGATCCTGATAACGCTTGTTCATGTCGTCATACTTTTCGGCTGTCCAGCGTTCACCCGCAGCCATTTCGACCTCGCGCGCGGCACCGCCCCGCTCGGCCTCAAGCCCGGTGACCATGGCGGCCGGATCGGGGCGAAAGAAATCGTCCAGAATGAAACGATCATCAAAATCCGCGATACCGACCGAGACCTGTTCCTTGATCGCGTCATCATTGTAAATCGTCAGCTGTCCCTGCTGATGGACTGGAAAGCCCGCCCAGTCGAACCCCTGATTGTGCGGCCAGGCCTCGGGGATATCTCCCATGTGCCACTTTCCGACATGGACAGTCGCATAACCCGCGTCAGACAGCACCTCGGCCAGCGTTACCTCATCGGCTGGCAGTCCAAACCCGGCGATATCGACGGTTGTATCACCCATTCCCATCCGAACCGGCAATCGCCCGGTCATCATTGCAACCCGTGTCGGCGTGCATGAAGGTTCGGTATACATGCGAACCATGCGCATCGCTTCATCAGAAAAGGCGTTGATATGAGGGGTCGAATAGCCGCGCACTGCGTTCAGTTCGGGAATACCAAGATCGCCAAACCCGATATCGTCGATCAGAATATTGAGGATATTCGGAGGCCTGCCCTCATTCGAGCGTCGAAACGCCTCAAGCAACTGATCGACCTCAGCATTGTCTTCGGCCCATTGCTCAGCGTTCTGAGCTTCGAGGATGTAGTATTCGGCATCGTGGATGATGGGTGCGTTTTGCGCAACTGCGGTGCTTGCCACAAGACAAAGGGGCGCTAAGAAGCCAGACAGTTTTTTCATATCAATCTCACTCACTCTGATCCGGTGCTTGGCCGGTTACGGGTTTGGGGGAAATCACTGAATCGCCTGCGTTGTCCTGCAGCGCGCCAACGCGATTGATGTCTGTATTGGGAAAGAACTCGACCCAGACATGCCAGAACATACCTGATCGCAGAGTTTCAACGCGGCTCAGCCTGCCGCAATTTGCTTGCCCGAAAAAGTCAATGCTGGTAATCGGGGCGCCACTGTCATTGTACCATGCGCCGACGCTCTCATAAGCGGGATCGTACGACACAACGACATCTCGCCCGCCCACCCTTGCATTGATCAACCCCTGATGCGCGGCGATGAAATCATCGGTCCAACAGACCGCATCTTCGCCAATCGTTATACCCCAGACATAGGTCTTGTTCGGAAGGCGATCATCGCTGTGGCTCATGTTGTCCATGACTGGTGCGGATTCTTGATGCTGCTTGGCGATACCCGACGAGAACACCGTCTCGGTAAACGTGTCGAACAGTCTGAGAAGTGGGTTCGACGACGGTTTGTTCAGAAACACTTCGCCATCCGGGAAAGCCTTCTGAAACCCGCGAAAGCTCATCCGATAGGTCGGCCAGGGCGTCATCGCAGATTGCTTGGACGCATCGCTGTCGAAATGGCCATAAATCTGCTGTATCGGTTCACCGCTGACATTATCGCGCAGGATCAGATTGTTCCCATGCTGGGCCATCACTTCGAGATCCAGTCGCTTGCCATCAATGACCGGCTTGTAAGCCAGACCCAGATTGGCCATGGCGCAATAGGTCATCACGATGTCATCGCCGCCCAGCCCATCAGCATCCCCGGCCAGATGTGGTCGCATCAACTGAGCGTCCGCATGCGCCCGTGCATGGCCGTTGTTTTCGATCACCAGAACACTTGCCGATGGGTTGATGAACTGTCGGGCTTCGGAAATGGGATAGTAACGTGCACTGTTCTGCTGATTGCGCAGACCCACATGCACCCAGACCCAGGGGAACACGAAGAGAAATATGATCACGAAGGTGATAGCGGGCGCGCCCAGAAAGAACAGCCATCGTGGCCCCCCACCCATCAGATGTCCGATCAGCATCAGGACCAGACCGGCTATGCCGATAGCGAGATAGCGGTTTTCATTGCGGATAAAGCGGATCATGTTGTTCCGCTTTACCTTAAGCACCATCTGACTGACGTCACCGAGGTCGCGAAAATACATGAAACCAATGGTCAAAGACACGATGAGCCCAACGTAAAACAGAAAACTCGCAAGCATCTGGACCACCTTTCCGTCATGTTCAGCCTTGCGGGGGGTCCGACACCGAAGCTAGGTAATGTCGGATTTCGCCCTCAAGCCCCCGAAGGCTATCGATCAAATCAGGGTAAGCAGGATCATCCGCATCGCATGGCAACAGAGCAGCCAAACTTTCGTAGTCCGTACAGATTTGGGCAAACACGGTGTCCGAACTGCGCAGGCGTCCGATCTCATTTGCCTGCTCTGCAAACAACATCGAAAGTGCCTCCATTACGCTCCTCAATCTCTTGATCCCGGTTGTGCCCTACGATGAGATGTATCCTTTTCCCCTTTCCCCACTACTGTCGTCGAAATTCACTTACATATTCAGGTATCTTAACGTATGTTACGACGTAACACGTTATTTTCCAGAGGCTTACACAGCGATAAAGCCATGCAATTGACGCCAGAGCACTCTGAACCAGGATTTGACAGGCGCTCCGATACCCCCTCGGATGCTGAGATTCGGCAGGCTTTGGACGCGGTATTGGACAGTCCGGAATTCGACGGCGCCGAGCGGTTACAGTCATTTCTGCGCTATGTCGTCGAGAAACTGCTGGCCGGGCAATCCGACGACATACGAGCCAAATCAATCGCCGAAGACGTCTACCGGATCTCGCTAGACGCAAGCGGTGACCCAATGGCCGTCGTGCGTGTCGACGCAGGTCGTATGCGGCGGCGTCTGGCCAGCTATTACTCGAACTCAGGTAAAGACGAGTGTCTGCGCATCCATGTCGATCCCGGTGGATACGTGCCCCGCTTTGAGATGCTGAAACCGCATCCGCAGAAAGAACCGGTGCCGCCGGCACGAGGAAGCTGGCTGTTGGTCATGGCTATCCTGGCAGTGCTGATGGTCGGCGCGGGCGCCCTTTATCATTTCGGGATGTCCAGAACATCTGAAGAAAAGGCCGCGTCGCCTGTAACCAACCAACAACAAGCGGTCCGTGAGGCGCTGTTTTCGACGAACCCAACAAAACTGCAAGCACTAAACTTGGCCGAAGAAGCGCGGCCACTGATGTTTCCGGTGTTGGACCGAGAACGCATAAAAGCGGTGCGCGAGATGTTCGAACGCGCCATCGCGCTGGACGAGACCTATTTCGGTGGCTACGCAGGGTCCGCGCAAGCAACAAGCATTCTGGCGATCACTACACCGCCCGGCGACGAAAAACGCGCGCTTCTGGACCTGGCAGAACAGCGCGCCGAAGAGGCGGTAGAGCTGGCCCCCGATCAAGGGTGGAGCCACTCGGCGCTTGCATTGGTGTCCTTTGCCAAACGTGACTTTGACGCGGCGCTTGCTCAATCCTCACGCGCCATCAACCTTTCCCCCGACGATATCCATGTGACCAATTTCGACGCATTGTTTGCGTTGTTTGGTGGGGCCTTCGACCGCGCGATCGCATCCGCCAGACGTGCAGAGCAGAACGACACTTCGAACCTGCGCTTTCCCTACAGAAGCGTTTTGGCCTCAGCCAGTTATCATCTTGGGGACTTTCAGGGGTCCATCGACCAGTTCAACGAAGCAATACGGCTAGGAGACCCGGTAAGCGCCATCTCGATCGGCTACCTTGCCGCCAGCTATCAACAACTCGGCGAAACCGAGCAGGCAAGTGCCACCGCATTGCTGTTGGACGAGGCGTGGCCGGGATACCCTCTGGCTGCTCTGTTTCGAACTTTGTTTGCCAATCGGGATCATGCCGAAGAGATCTTGAGCGCGCTGGACGACATTGAGTCCCAGCCAACTGAATAAGGAGCCGGTCAAAAGACCGTTTTTCGGCGTCTTCTGTCCGTGTCATCGCCGCCGATTTCCCACCCTGAGCCATCGGCGCACGTACAATAAACGGATGGCTTCATGGTCGATGCGGTCCAGGGGCGGTTTGCGAAGGGCTTAAGTGGACCGGGCTTCATCCTCGCGCTGCCGGGTTCGACCGACTGTGCGTAAGGCAGCATAAAGATCATGGAATTGCTCAAGGCGCTCCGACAGCTTGTTCATATCGGCCGGATCGAACCGATCCGATGTTGGCGGCTGGACCCCCAGATCTTCCCGATTCAATGCACCATCTCCAAACGCTGCCAGCCGCGCTGCGCCATAGGCCGGACCAGCATCCGCCCCATCAGAGCGCAAGATCGGTTTTCCCGTGACGGTTGCGATCAGTCCCAGCAGAAAATCTGACCGGCTACCGCCTCCGATCGCGGCAAGCTCGGTTAGATTGTCGATGGTGCCACCAAAGCTTTGCGCAGCATCGGCAAAACAAAATGCAATCGCCTCAACCACAGAACGGCAGATATCTGCGCGCGTTGTCGCATCCTCCAGTCCAAAGAAACACGCACGGATATGCGGGTCGCCAAGCGGGCTACGCTCGCCCGTCAGATATGGCAGAAATACCGGCACCCGATCGCCACTGGCTGTTTCTGCCAGGGCCACAACCTCGGCAGCCGACAGTCCCAATTGATTGCCGATCCAGGCAATTGGCCGTGCGCCGTTCAGCATCGCCGCCATCTGGTACCAACGATCAGGCAAAGTGTGCGCAAACGCATGCACGTAGCGTTCCGGATTGGGTTTGAAGCTGTGATCTGCCACAAACAACTGGCCGGATGTCCCTAAAGAGATAAACCCGCGCCCCGGTTCGGTGGCCCCCAGAGATACCGCTCCTGTTGCTGCATCTCCGCCTCCGGCGACAACCGGAATGCCTTGCTTCAAGCCGGTATCAACCGCGGCCTGCGCGGTCACGGCCCCAACAACCTCGTGACCGTCGAAAACCTCGGGCAGCCAATCAGGCGCAACATCCGTGGCCCGGGCGATGCCGGCGTGCCAGCCGCGCGCCGCCTGATCGAACCACAGTGTTCCCGCAGCGTCCGAAGTGTCGGTGGCCAGTTCGCCATGCAGCCGCAAACCGATGTAGTCCTTGGGCAGCAGGATCTTTGCAAGCCGCGCATAGTTGGCCGGTTCATGCTTCTTCACCCACGCGACCTTGGGCGCAGTGAACCCTGGCAAAGGCAGAACACCCGCGATCTGGCCGATCCGAGGTTCGGCCACGCGCAGCTCATCGCACTCTTGTGTCGCTCGGCTATCATTCCACAGAATCGCCGCCCGGATCGGGCGCAGATCGCGGTCGAGCAGAACGGCCCCGTGCATCTGACCAGACAATCCGACGGCTTTCACATCCGACAGCGTGATTTGTCCGGCAAGCAGGCTTAACGCATCGCAGGTCGCCTGCCACCAAAGGTCCGGGTGTTGTTCGGACCAACCCGGTTGTGGCGAGGAGGTCTCTATCCCGACCGAGGCGGTTGCCAGAATTCGGTCCGTATCTGCGCAGACAACCTTGACCGCAGACGTGCCGATATCGATCCCCAGATACATTCAAACCTCTTGCCCGATGCAGAAACCCGGTACTTATCGGGCTATTGAATTTTTTATCGCGCGGAAAGAATATGTAAAGCTATGATAAGATCAAGGCGGACCGATCCGGCAGGCAGACTGGCATGACTAAAATTAAGAACATGGAAGAATTCGCCGCCCTCAGCGGCATCTCGCGACCCACGGTATCGAAGTATTTCCATGATCCTGACAGCGTTCGCCCAACGACACGGGCGCGCATAGAAGAGGCGTTGGCACAGTTTGACTACCGCCCAAACATCTATGCCGTGAACCAGAACCGGAAGCTGACCAAAAATATCGGTATTGTCCTACCTTATCTGTCCGATCCCTTCTTTGCCGAAATCGCGCGCTATCTGGAACAAAGCTGTATCGCTGCGGGCTATCGCCCTTCATTGTTCAGCTCTCATGGGGAACAAAAACTGGAGAACGACATTCTGGACGGGCTGCAATCCATGAAGCCCGCAGGTGTTTTGCTGGCGCCGTTGGGGCGCATCTCTGACCGATCCGCAATCGAAAAGTTCTGCGCCAATGTGCCGACCGTCCTGTTCGACAGCAACCTTGAGGGTTTGGGAGCCGCCTTCATAGGCTCGGACAATTTCAGCTTTGTATCTCAGACTGTGGAATACATGACCCGGACCGGCGAGCCCCCCTCGTTCTTTGAGATGAGGACTCCCGCAAACCCAAACGCCAATAAACGCAGAAAAGCTTATGTAGAGGTGATGGAACGCCTCGGGTTTGAGCCACATATTATCAGGGTTGACGGCAAAGGCTGGGCCTTTGAGGAAATCGGGCACCGTGGAGCCCTGAAAATACTGGAAGAAGACGGGCTAAAGACAGATTCCGTTCTATGCAGCAACGACCGGCTTGCCATCGGCTTTCTGGCCGCCTGTTTCGAAAGGGGGATTCGGGTCGGTCGTAAAGATGATTGCACGCTGCGGGTCGCCTCGAACGACGATCATCCTTTTGCGAAATTCACCTGCCCCTCTCTTACCACAGCGGCGCATGACTATGACAACGTCGCCGGACGCAGTGTCGAAACGCTGTTTGAACTCATTGAAAATGGTGGGAAATTCGAGGATCGAAACGAGACGCTTTTTCCGGCGCGGCTGGTTTTGCGGGACTCTGCTTAGCTTCATTTTTTAACGCGCGTAAAGTTTTTATTGACTGCGCGACAACTTACACTCTACCTTTCCTGTACGACATCCAAGCTCAGGGAGGACAGGGATGTATCTGAAACACGCACTTCGTGCGGCGACTGCTTTGACTTTCGTCGCGACGGCGGCGGCCCACGCGCAATCCATAACGATCGCCACGGTGAACAACGGCGACATGATCCGGATGCAGGGCTATACCGACAAATTCACCGAGGCGACTGGCATTGACGTCGAATGGGTCACACTGGAGGAAAACGTGCTGCGTCAGCGCGTGACCACAGACATCACCACCAAAGGCGGTCAGTTCGACATCATGACCATCGGCATGTACGAAACCCCGATCTGGGGGGCCAATGGCTGGCTGGTGCCGCTGGACGGCCTGTCCGAAGGCTACGACGTAGGTGATCTTCTGCCTGCCATGGCGGGCGGTCTGAGCAACGACGGCACGCTGTATGCCGCGCCGTTCTACGGCGAAAGCTCGATGATCATGTATCGCACCGACCTGATGGAACAGGCCGGAATGGAGATGCCAAAGGCACCGACATGGCAGTTCATCCGCGAGGCGGCCGCTGCAATGACAGACCGTGACAACGACATCAACGGCATCTGCCTGCGCGGCAAGGCCGGTTGGGGTGAGGGCGGTGCCTTTATCACCGTGACTGCAAACTCCTTCGGCGCGCGCTGGTTCGATGAGGATTGGAAGCCCCAGTTCGATCAGCCGGAATGGAAAGAGGCACTGACCTTCTTCGTCGACATGATGAATGAATCCGGCCCGGCCGGCTACGCCACCAATGGGTTCAACGAAAACCTGTCGCTGTTCCAGCAGGGCAAGTGCGGCATGTGGATCGACGCCACGGTTGCGGCATCCTTCGTGACGAACCCTGATGACTCGACGGTGGCGGATAAGGTCGGCTTTGCCCTGGCCCCAAATTCGGAAGGCGTGGACAAACGCGCAAACTGGCTTTGGGCCTGGGCTCTGGCCATTCCGGCGGGCACGCAGCAAGAGGATGCCGCCAAGCAGTTCATCGAATGGGCGACCTCGAAGGAATACATCGAGCTGGTTGCTGAAAACGAGGGTTGGGCAAACGTACCTCCGGGCGCGCGGACCTCATTGTATGAGAACCCAAACTATCAAGAGGTCCCCTTTGCAGCGATGACGCTGGAATCGATCCTAGCGGCTGATCCACAGAACTGCTGTGCGCAGCCGACGCCCTATACCGGCATCCAGTTCGTTGCGATCCCCGAGTTTGCAGGCATCGCAACACAGGTCAGCCAAGAGTTCTCGGCGGTTTACGCCGGACAGCAATCGGTTGATGAAGCCCTTGCCAAAGCACAGGCCTTTACCGCCGAAGAGATGGAAGCCGCAGGGTACTAAGGCATCCTCCCCGGTGGGGGACAGGAGATCTGTCCCCCGCATCTTACTTTGACAACTCATGTTTTTCTCGCAGGCTAGCATTACGTCTGAACAGAGAGGGTTTGCGTCATGGCAACTCAACACTCCCGATCCGTTGCGCGCCTGATGATGGCACCTGCAGTGGTCCTGCTACTTGGCTGGATGCTGGTGCCGCTGACGATGACGCTGTATTTTTCCTTCAAGAAATATCTGCCCCTGCGCGGTGGTGATCTGGGATGGGTTGGCTTTGAGAACTACGCCCGGTTCGTATCTTCCAGCACCTTCTGGCCCGCAGTACAGGCCACCCTGCTGATCGTCGGCGGCGTGCTGGCCATTACGGTGGTACTTGGCATCCTACTGGCCATGCTGCTGGATCAGCCGATGTGGGGGCAAGGCGTCGTCCGTATCCTCGTCATCGCGCCCTTCTTTGTCATGCCGACCGTATCCGCGCTGGTCTGGAAGAATATGTTCATGGACCCGGTGAACGGCTTGCTGGCGCATCTGTGGCGCTTTTTCGGGGCCGAGCCGATCTCATGGCTGTCCGAAGCGTCGATGACATCGATCATCATGATCGTCTCGTGGCAGTGGCTGCCCTTTGCGACACTGATCCTGCTGACGGCGATCCAGTCGCTGGACAGCGAACAGCTGGAAGCCGCCGAAATGGATGGCGCGCCCGTACTGAAACGGTTCTACCACATCGTCCTGCCGCATCTGAGCCGCGCGATTACCATCGTGATCCTGATCCAGACGATTTTCCTGCTGTCAATCTTCGCCGAGATTTTCGTGACCACCGGCGGCGCATTCGGCACCCGTACACTCACCTACCTGATCTTCCAGCGCGTGCTGGAGAGCCAGAATGTCGGCCTTGGATCAGCCGGAGGTGTCTACGCAATCATCTTAGCCAATATCGTTGCGATCTTCCTGATGCGCATCGTCGGCAAGAACCTGGACGCGTGAGGAGGTAAGACCATGGCCCGCGCTGTCACAACCCGCCGCAA
This sequence comes from Ruegeria sp. G10, assembly GCF_056533645.1. Classification (NCBI taxonomy): domain Bacteria; kingdom Pseudomonadati; phylum Pseudomonadota; class Alphaproteobacteria; order Rhodobacterales; family Roseobacteraceae; genus Ruegeria; species Ruegeria sp. G10. The sequence continues at coordinate 253,907 of NZ_JBQFOQ010000002.1, forward strand.
ATCGCTGAACACCGCCCTCGCCTGGGCTTTAGGATTGCTGATCTTTTTCCCGATCCTCTGGACCATCCTGACCAGCTTCAAGACCGAGGCACAGGCGATCGCCAGCCCACCGATTTTTCTGAACTTCGACTGGACGCTGGAAAACTATGCCATCGTGCAGGAACGCTCGGATTACATGCGCTTTCTTTGGAATTCGGTCATCATAGCAGGCGGTTCCACCCTTTTGGGCGTGATCATCGCAGTCCCTGCAGCTTGGGCGATGGCCTTTGTCCCATCCAAGCGGACCAAGGACATCCTGTTGTGGATGCTGTCCACCAAGATGTTACCTGCGGTTGGCGTGCTGTACCCGATCTACCTGCTTTTCATTCAGTTGGGCCTGCTGGATACGCGCGGAGGACTGGTCGTCGTCCTGATGCTGATCAACCTACCGATCATTGTCTGGATGCTCTACACCTATTTCCGCGAGATCCCGGGTGAAATTCTGGAAGCCGCGCGGATGGACGGAGCGACGTTGAAAGAAGAAATCCTCTACGTCCTCACGCCCATGGCCATCCCCGGCATCGCCTCGACCGTTCTGTTGAACTTCATCCTGGCTTGGAACGAGGCATTCTGGACCCTCAACCTGACCGCCGTCGATGCCGCCCCGCTAACGGCCTTCATCGCCAGCTATTCCAGCCCCGAGGGCCTGTTCTTTGCCAAGCTAAGTGCGGCCTCGACCATGGCGATCGCGCCAATTCTCATCCTCGGCTGGTTCAGCCAGAAACAACTTGTCCGCGGCCTGACCTTCGGCGCTGTGAAATAAGGAACACGACACATGGGACGTATTCAACTCAAGTCCGTGACCAAAAGCTTCGGCGACGTGCAGGTCATTCCCCCACTAGACCTAACCATCGAAGATGGCGAGTTCACCGTCTTCGTCGGCCCCTCGGGTTGCGGCAAATCCACCCTGCTGCGTCTGATCGCGGGGTTGGAGGACATCACCAGCGGTCATATCGAGATCGACGGGGCAGACGCCACCGATGTACCGCCCGCCAAACGCGGACTGGCGATGGTTTTCCAATCCTATGCGCTCTATCCGCATATGTCCGTGCGCAAGAACATTGCCTTTCCGCTGCGCATGGCCAAGCTGGACCAGGCCGAGATCGACAAGCGCGTCGAAGGCGCGGCCAGCGTCCTGAACCTGACTGACTACCTGGATCGCCGTCCCGGCCAACTCTCGGGTGGGCAACGCCAACGGGTCGCCATCGGGCGCGCGATTGTCCGCGAGCCTGCGGCATTCCTTTTTGATGAACCGCTCTCGAACCTCGACGCGGCGTTGCGCGTTGGCATGAGGCTGGAGATCAGCGAACTGCACGAGCGTCTTGCAACAACCATGATCTACGTGACCCACGATCAGGTCGAAGCCATGACCATGGCCGATAAGATCGTTGTGCTTCAGGCGGGCGTGATCGAACAGGTCGGAAGCCCCCTCGAGCTATACAGGACACCCCGAAACCTGTTTGTCGCAGGCTTCATCGGCTCACCCAAGATGAACTTCATCGAGGGCGAAGAGGCCGCAAAACATGGCGCTCAGACCATCGGGATCCGTCCCGAACACATTACGGTTTCGGCAACAGAAGGCGACTGGTCGGGGGTTGTCAGCGTCTCCGAGCACCTCGGTTCGGACACTTTCTTTCACGTTCACGAAACAGGTCTGGCCGAGACAATTACCGTTCGCGCAGATGGAGAGGTCGGGTTTCGGCACGGCGACCGCGTGCATCTTACACCCCGGGCTGATGTAATCCACCGCTTTGACGCAAAAGGCTTGCGCATCGAATGACAAGACTGACAGGCAAAACCGCTTTGATCACCGGTGCCGCCCGCGGTATCGGGCTGGCTTTTGCCAAAGCCTATGTCGCAGAGGGCGCGCGCGTTGCCATTGCCGATATCGACTTCCCACGCGCCTGTGAAGCCGCCGCTCAAATCGGTGAAGCCGCACTTGCCATCGAGATGGATGTGACGAACCAACAGAGTATTGACGACGCAATCGACAAAACCGCATCCCGGTTCGGCCCAATAGACATTCTGATCAACAACGCAGCCATTTTCACCGCCGCACCCATCGTCGAGATCGAGCGCGCCGACTACAACCGTGTGTTCGACATCAACGTCGCTGGCGCATTGTTTACAATGCAGGCTGTCGCGCGCCACATGATTGCCCACGGAACCAGAGGGCGGATCATCAACATGGCGTCCCAAGCCGGACGACGGGGCGAACCTTTGGTCGCTGTGTATTGCGCCAGCAAGGCAGCAATCATATCGCTGACCCAATCGGCGGGCCTGAACCTGATCAATCATGGGATCAACGTTAACGCCATCGCACCCGGCGTGGTGGATGGCGAACACTGGGACGGTGTGGACGCATTTTTTGCAAAACACGAGGGCAAAGCCCCGGGCCAAAAAAAGCGCGAGGTGGCTGCTGCTGTTCCCTATGGCCGGATGGGGCGGGCGGAAGATCTGACCGGGATGGCAGTGTTTCTGGCCTCGGACGAGGCAAAGTATGTGGTCGCACAAACCTACAACGTCGACGGTGGAAACTGGATGAGCTGATGGACCCTGTGGCGAACGCAAAACCCCCCGTGCGTCTGCGGCGCGACAGCCTTGACGCCTTGCCGGTGCAGGTCAGGCTGCCTGCATATGCGCCCTCGGACCTGACGCCGGGCATCATCCATATCGGCGTGGGCAATTTTCATCGCGCCCATCAAGCCTGGTTCATGCACCGATTGATGCAAAATGGTCAGGCCCGCGACTGGGCGATCATCGGGGCCGGCGTACGAGAATACGACGCCACGATGCGCGCGCGGCTGCTGGCACAAGACTGCCTGACGACGCTGATCGAGCTGGATCCGAAAGGGATATCAGCCGAGGTGATCGGCCCAATGATCGACTACTTACCGATCGAAGCAGACAACGCCACTTTGGTTCGTAAAATGGCCGATCCCTCTATCCGGGTTGTTTCGCTGACAGTGACCGAGGGCGGGTACTATCTGGATGCCAACACCGGTGTTTTTAACGTGGATCATGAAGATATTCGGCATGATTCAATGACCCCTGATCAACCGCGCACCGCCTTCGGAGCCATCGTAGCAGCGCTGCGGCAGCGCCGAGAGCAAGGGGTGAAGCCTTTCACCGCGCTCAGTTGCGACAACCTGCAGGGCAACGGAACGATCTTGCGCAATAGTATCGTTGGTCTGGCGCGCCAATCCGATCCCGGTCTGGCGGACTGGATTGACAGGAACGGGGCGTTCCCGAACTCGATGGTGGATTGCATCGTGCCCGCCACGACCGAGCAGGTCATAGCGCAATGCCATAGGCTTGGCGTCGATGACAACGCGCCCGTGTCGCACGAAAACTTTCGCCAATGGGTTATCGAGGATGACTTTTGCGCCGGTCGGCCACCTTTGGAACAGGTTGGGGTCACGCTGACCAATGACGTACACAGCTATGAGATCATGAAACTGCGCATCCTGAACGGCGGTCACCAACTGCTCGCAAATATTGGGGAGATCTTGAATGTCCCGACCATATCCGATTGCATGCAAGACCCCGATATCGCGGCATTATTCAGGAAAGTTCAGAAAGACGAAATCCTGCCCCATGTGGAAGCCGTCCCCGGGACCACGCCACGTGACTACCTTCAGTTGGTCGAGCGGCGATTTGCAAACGTCGCCATTCAAGACACGACCCGCAGAGTCGCGTTCGAGGGTTCGGCTCGCCATCCGGGGTTCCTGTTGCCGTCCCTGCGCGATGCGCTTCGGTGTGGGCATTCAGCAAGCGGACTTGCACTTGCCGAAGCCCTCTGGTGCCGGATGTGCGCTGGTACGCGCGAAGACCTTTCACAGATCGAGCCGAACGATCCCCACTGGCATGACCTGAAGAAAACAGCATTGGCAGCCAAAACCAACCCAGAACTCTGGATCGACCAAAGCGCGTACTACGGTGATCTTGGTCGCAACAGCCATTTTTCCCGGTCATTCTGTTTTTGGCTGAACACAATCTGGGCGCACGGAAGTCGATCTGCTGTCGCAGATTATTGCAGCGGGGTGTCGGCGTCTGGTTAACCATACCCCGCCGTCGGCGCAGCACCCTCCCGTCAATGCAGGCTCAAAAGCACCTCGATATCTCTGCGGCTCAATGGCCTGAGCAGTAATTTATCCTCTTCCAGAAGAGTGCCGCCGCTGTCGATGTACTTCTTGATGAAAGAGGCGATTTCGCTGGTCGGGCGATAGTACAGGTCCCTCTCCGTCTGGCTCAACTCCTCAACAAGCCTTCCCAGCAAGCGTCTTTGCCTTTCGGACTTCAGATCTTTGCGCTTTTCTTCCAGCATCGCGTGTCTGTTCCTTGACCATCACGGCATTACCTAGCGCAAAGACGCCGCGCGCCAACAACGCAGAAACCGGTCGAGAAATCGCCTGCCCGCCTCTTGTCTAGGCAATTCCTGAACTTTGGGATGTAAACGTCATCACCGAAACCCGATTGACCAACCCAGACATCGCGCCCGCATAACCAGGTGTTGATTGGTGTTACAGCGGCAAAGCACCCAGAATGGTGCGATCAACGAGACTCGGAAAGGTTACGACACGGCAAATGGAGGTAAGCGCGTGACATCTCTCCGAGCATCTGTTTTCGGGGTCTGGTTGGCCACCGCGATTGCACTGTTCATGCAACCTGCCTCCGCCCAGCCGGACGTTCTGATCCTTGGTGACAGCCAGATCTCATTCGGCGCAGGTAAGGAATACCTGCGGTTTTTCGACCAACTGGAAGCTCGGTGCAAGATGACCCCCGGAAGCGAAAAGGCGTTGGCCGCGCTTGGGAAACGGGAAACAGCCGCAATCGGCGTCAGATCAACCTCGCTGCAATCATGGACAGTCACTGGTGGCGCTTCGAAAGGTGCAATCTGTGATGTCGACAAGAAATATGGTGTTAATGCCGGCGCCTATGGCATTGACGGCAACCCGGACCGGGTCTTCATCCAAATCGGCAAGGGCAAATCCTACCAGTTCTGCAAATCAAAAAGGACGCCGTTCCAAGCGATGTTCGACGACGGCTATTATAGGCCCGGTTTGTTGGTGCTGACATTTCTGGGTAATTCAGCGGATCGCTGGGCGAACACACCAAAGCTTGCGCAAGAGGATGCCCGCCGCACGCTTGAACAGATCCCGGATGATATCCCTTGCGTGTTCATCTCAAGCGTCCCAGTCTATCTGAAAGAGACGAACGACAAGCGCATGAAAGCACAAAGCGAAATTGCGCGTGCCTTTCGACAAGCGGGTAAGCAATGCGCCGTTGTCGAGGGGTTCAACCTGAAGACGCGTAACGCGATCGAAGGGAAACCCATCTACTTTCGCCGCAACGAAGCCGGGCGTGTCAAGGACCCACATCACCCAAGCCCGGCTGCGGTCCGGAAGTTTCTTGACATAAATACAGACGAAATCTGCAAGGCACTGTTTTCGGTCTTGAAGTAAAGGCATCAACTACTGAAGGGGGATATTCAGGTGCTTGGAAAGATGTTTGCGGTCGCATGTGCCATGGCCATTGCCACGCCCGGTTTAAGCGCTGAAGAGTTCACCTCGCCCGAGATTCTGATCATCGGCGATAGCCAGATATCGTTCGGCTCGGGGCCCGCGTTTCTTGAGTTTTTCAGTGACATCAAGAACCACTGCCACCCCGACGACGAGCAGAAAAAGAACCTTAAACGCCTGGGGGAAATGCGCGTCGGGGTGATTGGCGTCCGTTCCAGTTCGATCGACTCGTGGACAGCGCGCGCAGGCCCGGCCAAGGACACCATTTGCGAAGTTGACCCCAAATGGAATGTAAACGCGGGCGCGTATGGGTTCGTGAACAGGACCGGGAACAAATACGTGCAAATCGGTCAGGGGAAGGAATATCAGTTTTGCGCGGCCAAAACCTCGCCTCTCGAAGAGATGCTGCGCGATGGGTACTATGATCCCAAACTGATCCTGATGTCTTTTCTGGGCAACTCGGCCAAGCGGTGGGCGAATAGCCCAGAGGCCGCCGTCAGGGATGTTGAGCGTCTGCAAGCACAGCTGCCACCCGACCTGCCATGTATTTTTATGACCACCGCCCCGGCATATAAGAAAAAGATCGTCGATCTGCGTCTGCGGGCACAAATGAACCTGATGGATGCGTTCAAAGCCACCGGATTGCGGTGCTCATTCGTGCCCGGTGCGACCCCCGAAACCGTTGCGGCCAACCAAGGCAACAAGCACTATTTTCGTCTGAACAAGAACGGCATGGTCAAAGATCCCTATCATCCAAACCAAGCGGCTGCCAAAAACTTCTTTGCCCTTGAAATGGACCAGATATGTTCAGCTATTTTCGACCAGATCGAGCCGACAAAGGAACAAAGCTAGCTTGTTTTCGACACGACCGAACCTGCACTGCACAATAACAACACGCAAGCTGGCCGCATACCGCGGCCGTCGCACAGGTGGGATCAACTGGTGTGCCGTTGCGGCAGGATTGCTGCCAGTAGGATCGCCCATCCCAGTACTCCCTGCCCATGGGCGCTGAGGTTGTGCTCATAGGAGAACGCCAGCATCATCAGAGGCCTAAGCGGATCGCGGATAGGCCAAATAACCCATTGCAACGGCAGATCGGGAATAATCAGACGATAGTACATGTAATAGATTTGTGGGGACAGCCACACAAACAAACCGAAAAGCCCTAGCGCCCCGGCAACCCGGATCCAGATCCGATGACAAGACGAAAGTCGTCGTGCCAATAGCACCATCAGCACGAACAGGACGAAACTCAGAAAAGCCAGTCCAAGCTGTCCCAAAAGTGACAGGTCGAAAAAGGAGTCGTTCCGATACACACCTGCCCTCCGAGATGCCTGTGCCAAAGAAAAGCCGCCCACATCAGCAGGCGGCCTTTCAAAAGCGTCCGGGCTGAGCCTTAGCTAAGCGGCGCTACTGCCAGAATGACAGTGAACTTTTCACAGTAGATGTAAAGTTCGTCATATTTGGAAGTGTCGATCCCTGCCGGAATCTTAAAGGACGCTTCACCCTTTTTGACGGTCAGTTTGTCGTGGATCTTAGACCCCTTGGCATAGGTTTCTCCGTTGCCGAAACCGATCTTGATGTCAGGTGGGTTCTTTCCGGGATCAAAGACATAATCGCTCTTGAGTGTGACGGTATCGCCGGTGACCGACACCGTCCCCTTCACATTGTAGCCGCGGCGACCGGACAGACTGCCGGTGCGGGCTTTGTCTCCGGCGAATGCAGAAGGTGTTCCAAGCGAGAGCAGAGCCGTGGAAGCAAGGCCAAGCTTCACGAATTGGCGCCGTTTGAGTGTCATGGTGAATTTCCTATCTCAATCTAACGTATGGAGATGCTGCGCAGACTACTGCGTCGCTGCCAATTCAAATCACGTCGAGGGAATTTGAGAAGCTGAAACAATCCGACCGTGGTCCGGAGCAAGCGTTTGGAATTAGGACGGGCCGTCGGACGCGCCCTAGCGCAACCCAAAAATAAGGATACATCGAACCCGGCCCTTCCGGTCCTTAGATCTTCTCAACCGAATGCGCACCATGGTCTTTCGGAACCAACGCATTGATGGCAAACCTTGCTGCAAGCAAATTGATCTGAGGAAGACGAGATGAACGGACACAGCCTGATTGCCGGAACATGGACCGCAGGTGAGGGCGAGTTTCGATCCAGCCCGGTAAGCGGCGCGGCCAGAACCTATTCGGCGGGCACACCGGCACTGGTCGAAACAGCCTGTACAGCGGCCGAAGACGCTTTTTGGTCCTACGGCTATTCAACGCGCAAAGACCGGGCGGCCTTTCTGGAGCGTATCGCAGACGAGATCGAAAAGCGCGGCGCGGAGATTACGGAAATTGGTTGTGCAGAGACCGGGTTGCCTGCGGCACGGCTTGAGGGTGAGCGTGGGCGGACCACGGGGCAATTGCGCCTGTTCGCCGCCCATATCCGCGATGGCGCTTACCTCGATTATCGCCACGACACGGCCCTGCCGGATCGTCAGCCTCTGCCACGCCCGGACTTGAAGATGGTACAGCGTCCGATCGGCCCGGTGGCGGTCTTCGGCGCATCGAACTTCCCTTTGGCCTTTTCGACCGCCGGCGGCGATACAGCTGCTGCCTTGGCGGCAGGCTGTCCGGTGGTGGTCAAAGGCCACCCCGCGCATCCGGGCACAGGCGAGATCGTGGCCGAGGCGATCGATGCCGCCCGAAAGGCGCTTGACCTGCATCCCGGAGTCTTCAGCTTTGTACACGATGGCGGCGTCGAAGTCGGTGGCGCGCTGGTTCAAAATCCATTCATCAAAGCGGTTGGCTTCACCGGGTCCCTGCGGGGCGGGCGCGCCTTGTTCGACCTTTGTGCGGCCCGCGATGAGCCCATCCCGTTTTTCGGCGAGCTGGGCTCGGTCAACCCGATGTTCCTGATGCCCGAAGCCCTCAAGACACGCGCCGCCGAAATTGCGCGCGGCTGGGCCGGGTCCTTGACCATGGGGGCGGGCCAGTTCTGCACCAATCCGGGGATCGTATTGGTTACCGAAGGGCCTGATGCCGATGCATTTATCGCCGAAGCTTCTGAGGCATTGCAAAAAACATCCCCGCAAACCATGCTGACAGATGGAATTGCCCGGGCATTCCACGAAGGTCATGACCATATCGGTTCTGTTCCCGGGGTAACAACCTTGGTCTCCGGAGCAGCCGGGACCCCCCGTGACGTGCGCGCCTTTCTCTACCGGGTTTCCTCAGACACTTTCGAAGCAAATCCGATTTTGTCACACGAAGTCTTTGGACCGTTGGGCATTGTGGTTATCACCAAAGATGTGGCCGATTTCGCCCGCATCGCGCGCAGCTTGGATGGACAGTTGACCGTTACCGTACATATGGACCAGGACGACAGTGCGCATGTGAAAACTCTGCTGCCGGTGCTGGAGCGCAAAGCCGGGCGCGTTTTGTTCAACGGATTCCCCACAGGTGTTGAAGTCGCCGACAGCATGGTGCATGGCGGCCCCTATCCTGCATCAACGAACTTTGGGGCCACCAGCGTGGGCACATTGTCGATCCGGCGTTTCCTGAGACCGGTTTGCTACCAGAACTTACCCGGTGAGTTCACTGTCAATTCGTGACGAACCAAAAACCACAGGACCGCTGGTCGTTATCGGTGTTTCAAAAAGCTGGTTGACGCACCACGGACCACGCGCCACTTAGGGGACGGATGTCCGATGTCCCTCGCGAACTGGACCGCCGCCTGCCATCGAAAGACCAGGTGCCACATGATTGATCATGATGTGGCACCTAGATCCGGAGGAACTTGCTAAGCAGCAGGCATCGAGGGCTGGCCTAAAGCGGTTTCGACCGCTACCGCCCTCACCCCGACGGTGTCCACGCGACTCCGGGTGCAAGCCGGTACCCCCAAGGCAGGCCAGCGTTACGCCAGCCATTCACGGCCCGCACCCCGCTTGAATTCCTGTCACCCTCGAACCCTTCGATCAGGTTCCAGACCTGAGTGTAGCCCGCCTCAAACAGCATCCGCGCCGCCACAGCCGACCGCGCCCCGGAACGGCACGTGACAAAAACTGTGGCGTCTCGGGTTTTACCCTTCTCCGCGAGTAACGCATTGAACTCGGCCACGACGTTCGGATTGTTGGCCATCCGGTACTGAGCACTGTTTGGATCCACCTGATGCGTCACAACACCCAGCGGAATGATCTTGTCCAAGCCCTGAGGGTGTCCAACAAACGAAATCTCGATCGGGTCGCGGACATCCACAAACAGGATCGAGGGATCGCGCTGCAGGGCCTCGTGGGCTTCGATCGGGCGCAGATACAGGCCCTGAGGCGTGCGCTGGCGATCGCTGAGTTTCTTTGGATTGACCGCCGTTTCAATCTGACCCGCGGCCGAGGCTACCGAAACCGGGCCAGCCAGCACGCTGGCCGCCCCCAATTTCAGGACCCTGCGACGGGTCGCAGCATTTCGCCCACTCATTGGCTTACATTCTTGTCAGTGCATAGCCCCAGCATCGCATAGATTGGGCAGAACTTCAGGAACGCCGTCACAACAAAGACTGCGCCCAGCCATCCCCAAGGACCGATAAATCCGGTCAAAGCCAGCAGCATCAAAGCGCCTCCCAAAACCAGGCGTAGCAAGCGGTCAGCCGAACCGACGTTAGAGGTGAATTGCATGATCGAATCTCCTTGTTATGCAGGACAGAGACTCGCAGCTCTTGGTGTCTGGTTATGTGACAGGATCACACAGTATCGGACCGGGCCAGGCGTCTCAGCGGCTCAAGCGCAAGCACATGAATGGCGCCTCGCTCTAACCGCAACCAGCCCCGGCGCTCAAAATCTTTGAGAATTCTGGACATCACCTCGCGCGCACTGCCCAATTCCGCCGCGATGCGCTGATGTGTGGTCCGAATATCCGCGCGTTGGCTGCCTTGCTCGACAAGCCATTGCGCCAGCTTTTGGTCCATACGGTTCAGCAGCAAATCATCGATCACCTCGGACAGCTCTACAATTCGCTGTGAAAATGCAAGAAACACCGCAGACCTAAACTCGGCGTCCGAGGCAAGCAGAGCGCTAAAACGCTCTTTACCAATGGCAAGTGCGCTCACTGCGCCCTCGGCATATCCAAACCCCGAATAAGGCGTATCCGACAACATGCAGGAGGTGGTCATCACACAGCTGTCGTTCGGCCCGACACGGTACAGAACCACAGTTCGCCCCGATTGGCTGGTTTGCTCGACGCGAACGACCCCGGCGCGCACGATCAGAAAGACCTCACCATAGGCTCCGGGTGCGAAAAGCTCAGCACCGTCCGGGACATCCAATCGCGTTCCCTCGGCTTCGAGGCGCTTCAGTACGGCTTCGGTCCAGTTTTGCAAGGTCACCGCCGCTTCTCCGTTTGGTCTTTTTTGTTCACCTGCCAATATATGCCCTATGTCGCAGAAAACTCGATGACCTGTGACAAACCGCGCGACTGCAGATGGTCCAGAGAACGGCCCCGTGGACTGCGCGACATTCGGGCACTTTCACGCGGCCTAAACCCTGCAGCACCAGCCCCACTGGCCAGCGCCATACTGCAACGATTTCACCCGGCGATGGGATGATTTCTTCGTGAATATCTGCCTGCCTGCAACGCCGAACCCTGTCGCCAACGATTAAGCATCCGCTGTGCTCATACAAATGCGCGCGCAAAGCTGCATCGGCTCGGGCGGCGGGATGATTTTCATACAGATGACGGCCCGACCGGCTGAGCTGCGAACGGGATCAGGCTATCTTTGAACTGCTCTATGAACTCCAACGTAACCAGAGACGGTTGCTTCAAAACCGGGCGAACCAGCGAAAGCGTATGTGGTAATGCCGGCCGGAAGGGCCGAAAATCCAAACCGCGCGAGGTGTATTGCACAGCGTCCAGCTCGCTTACGACAGATACCCCCGCGCCTTTTACGGCCAGTTCGCAAGCCGCCGTAAACTGCCTGACTTCGATATGCGAGTTCAGCTCTACATTGGCATTCTGAAAGGCCCTGAAAAGTCGCCCGAAAAAATCGCTGTCACGCCGTGTGTGAATTATCTTGCTGTCAGCCAAGTCGGCCGGTGTCACTTCGGGCAGGGATTGTAGATCGTGGCCAGCCGGAAAAACGCAGACTGTTCGGACATCGATATTGTTGCTTTCAACCGCTGGATGGCCGTTGAAACTGTCTGTGATCCCAAAATCATACTGTTCGCCGATCATCCACTCGAGAATGCGCTCGGGTCTGTCCGGTTCAATCGTCAACGTTACGCCGGGTCGATCTTTCAGAAACGAGGCGATGACGTCCGGCAAGTGGCTGGTGGCAAAACCGGGAAGGCAGGCTACACGGATATGCCCCGCTTTGCGCTGCGTAATATCCTGACTGACATCGGAAATCTGCTTCATCAACTCAAGAACCCGCTCGACGCTGGGCAAGAGATAGCGAACCTCTTGTGTCGGCACCAACCGACCTTCACGCCGATCGAAAAGTTGAAAGCCAAGCCCTTTTTCAAGATCAGACAGCAGCCTGCTGACAGCCGGTTGACTGACGCCCAGATCAACAGCAGCCGCAGTAACAGAACCATTGGTGGCCACGGCCATCAAAGCCTCCAGTTGCCGGATCCGAAGTGTTTGGTTCATTGATGTTTCCTGTCATTCACAGCATTCCATAACATTATGTTATTTTTTTATCCAACAGATCAGACTTGAATTATAATCTTGTGCCGTTAACGTCGTGAAATTGTCATGTGTGCCGTCTACGCCTTGCGCGCGGTATTCAACGAAGCATCACGTCAGATGCATGGGAGGAATCATGAAAAAGAATTTTCTCGGCGCTCTTGCCGTAACAACTGCTTTGTCTCCGGTGGCGGCAATGGCACAGACCGAAGTTCAGTTCTGGCACGCCTTTACGGGCCGGTTGGGTGAGTTGGTCAAAGCCCAGGTCGAGGAATTCAACGCCAGTCAGGATGAATTCGTCGTGGTGGAAAGCCACAAGGGCAACTACTCAGAAACTCTGAACGCGGGGATTGCGGCGTTTCGCGCCGGTGAGCAGCCGCATATCCTGATGGTGTTCGAGGTCGGTACCGCTACGATGATGTCCGCAGAAGGTGCTATCAAACCGGTTTTTGAGGTCATGGCCGAAAGCGGTGCATCCTTTGATCCCGACGCCTATATCGGTGCCGTCAAAGGCTACTATACAACGACAGACGGCGACATGCTGTCCTTGCCTTTCAACTCGTCCACGCCGGTATTGTGGGTCAACCGCGACGCTTTCGAAGCGGCGGGCGTTGATCCCGACACGGACCTGTCCACATGGGAAAATGTCGACGCAGTTCTGGATCAATTGAAGGCCGGGGGCGAAGACTGCCCGCTGGTCACCGCGTGGCAAAGCTGGATTCACCTCGAGAACCTGTCCGCCTATCACGACGTACCGTTCGCCTCAAAGGACAACGGCTTTGCCGGATTGGATACCGAGTTGATGCTGAACGGACCCACCCAGGTCGCGCATCTGAGCGCGATGGGCGATTGGGCCAAGGATGGCAAATTCATCTATACCGGTCGCCGCAATGAAGGGGGCGCAAACTTCCGGTCCGGTGAATGCGCACTGTTTACCGAAAGCTCGGCGGGCTATGCGGGCATCAAGGCCGAGGCCCAGTTCGACTTTGACGTGCGTCCACTGCCCTATTGGTCTGGCGTGATCAGTGAGCCGCAGAATACGATCATCGGCGGTGCCTCGCTTTGGGTGATGGAAGGCCATGATGCCGACGCATATAAGGGCGTGGGCGAGTTCCTCAGCTTCCTGTCGACCTCGGGAGTTCAGGCCGACTGGCACCAGAACACCGGCTATCTGCCGATTACCGCCGAAGCGGGTGTCGAGACACGCAATGCCGGGTTCTACGAGGAAAACCCGGGCACCGACATTGCCGTGATCCAGATGACCGCGAAAGAGCCGACCGCCAATTCCAAGGGCCTGCGTCTTGGGTCTTTCGATCAGATCCGCGGCATCATTGATGAGGAGCTCGAGGCGATCTGGTCCGGTGAAAAAACCGCGCAAGAGGCAATGGACAGCGCAAAAGAACGCGGTGACGCGTTGTTGCGCCGGTTTGAATCCGCAAATCGCTGAACTCTGGGCATATGTGGGCCCCTCTAGGGCCCACATATCTAGCTGCTGATGGGCGAATAAGATGGAAAAACGCGTCACCTTTCGCGGCTGGCTTTTGCCAATCGCTCTGATCGCGCCGCAGGTCATCATCTCGGCGGTTTTCTTCTTTTACCCGGCCGGTCAGGCTATCTGGCAGTCTTTGTTCATCCCCGATCCATTCGGGCTATCGTCTCAGTTCGTAGGTCTGGGCAATTTTGAATTCCTGCTCAGCGACAAGTTCTATCGCGCCTCTTTCGTGACGACGGCTGTGTTTTCAACCCTTGTCACACTTTGCTCGATGATCCCGGCGCTATTTCTGGCGGTATTGGCCGACCGGCTGATCAAAGGCTCGGGCGTCTACCGGACACTGCTGATTTGGCCCTATGCCGTCGCCCCCGCAGTGGCCGGAGTTCTATGGCTGTTCATGTTCAATACCCGTGTCGGGGTGATCTCGTGGTATCTGGGTCAGCTTGGCTATGACTGGAACCACGTCCTTAACGGAACCGAGGCGATGGGTCTGGTCGTTGTCGCCTCGGCCTGGGGGCGCATCAGCTACAACTTCCTGTTCTTCTTCGCCGCACTGCAATCAGTCCCCAGATCGGTGATCGAGGCTGCGGCAATCGACGGTGCCCGCTTCTGGCGCAGGTTCTTCACCATCGTATTGCCACTGCTGTCACCAACCGCTTTCTTCCTGCTGGTTGTGAATGTCGTCTATGCGTTTTTTGAAACCTTCGGGGTCATCCACACGATTACCGCGGGCGGACCACAGCAGGCTACGACCATTCTGGTGTACAAGGTCTTCTCCGATGGGTTCGTGGGGCAGGATCTGGGGTCGTCCTCGGCCCAATCGGTGATCTTGCTGGTCGTGGTTGGTCTGCTGACCGTCATCCAGTTCAAGTACGTGGAGAAGAGGGTGCATTACTGATGGCCGCCCAACAGCACGGAATGGTCGAGAAACGCGGCGCGGGGATCTGGCTGACTCATGCGTTCATGATCCTCGGCGTTCTGGTCATCTTCTTCCCGATCTGGCTGGCCTTTGTGGCCTCGACCGTGACGCAGGCCGATATCGTGTCGCCGCCCATGCCGGTGATGCCGGGGGACCAGTTCTGGGTGAACTACAAGGCCGCGTTGTTTTCCGGCGTCAACGTGCCCGTGGCCACGATGCTGTTCAACAGCCTGGTGATGGCCATCGGCATCGCCGTGGGCAAAATCATCATCTCGCTACTATCGGCCTTTGCGATTGTCTATTTCCGCTTTCCCGGTCGTCAGACCTTTTTCTGGATGATCTTTATCACCCTCATGCTACCGGTCGAAGTGCGGATCGTCCCGACCTTCGAGGTCGTGGCCGGTTTCGGAATGCTCAACAGCTATTCGGGGCTGATCTTCCCGCTGATCGCCTCGGCTACGGCTACCTTCTTATTCCGGCAGTTCTTTCTGACTATACCCGACGAGCTGGCCGAGGCGGCGCGCGTGGACGGAGCCCGCCCAATGCGGTTTTTTGTCGATATCGTCGTGCCCATGAGCCGCACCAATATCGCTGCGCTGTTCGTGATACTGTTCATCTATGGCTGGAACCAATATCTGTGGCCGCTGCTGATCACCACCGATCCCGAAATGAACACCATCGTGATGGGCATCAAACAGATGTTCCCCTCTGGCGATGATTTTGCGCACTGGCCGACAATCATGGCCACCTCGATCCTTGCGATGATCCCGCCGGTTATCGTCGTCGTATCCATGCAAAAGCTGTTTGTGCGCGGCCTTGTCGATAGCGAGAAATAAGCAATGGCACCTGTTACCCTGCAAGACGTCAAGAAAAGCTTCGGTCCGACAGATGTGATCCACGGCATCGACATCGACATCGCCGACGGAGAATTCATCGTCATTGTTGGACCCTCTGGCTGCGGAAAATCCACACTGCTACGGATGGTGGCGGGGTTGGAAACCGTGACCTCGGGCGAAATTCGCATCGGCGGGGACCGCGCCAATGACAAAGAACCGATGGACCGTGACATAGCGATGGTGTTTCAGAACTATGCGCTCTACCCCCATATGTCGGTGCGACAGAACATGGGATATGGCCTCAAGATCGCGGGTTTGCCCAAAAACCAGATCGATCAGAAGGTGATTGAGGCGGCGAAGCTTCTGCAGCTGGAACCCTTGCTGGATCGCAAGCCGCGCCAGTTGTCCGGTGGTCAGCGTCAGCGGGTTGCCATGGGGCGGGCCATTGTCCGTGAACCGGCCGTTTTTCTGTTTGATGAACCACTTTCGAACCTGGACGCCAAGCTACGCGTTCAGATGCGCCTTGAGATCCGAGAGCTTCAGGAAAAACTGGGCATTACATCTCTTTACGTTACGCATGATCAGGTCGAAGCGATGACCATGGCGGACAGAATGATCGTGATGAACGCGGGTGTGGCCGAACAGATCGGAACCCCGCTGGAAGTCTATGAGACACCAAAATCGCTTTTTGCCGCGCAGTTCATCGGCAGCCCAGCGATGAATATCTTCGAGGCTCGCCGTGAAAACGGGGTGATCAAGATCAAAGATACCGAAATCGCCCTGTCTGAAGGTGAGGACACCGCGCTCAAACTTGGTGTGAGACCAGAGCATCTGGCCATGGATGACAACGGCCCACTGGAGGCCACCGTCCAGATGGCGGAACCATTGGGGGCCAACACGTTGTTGCATGGCCATCTGGCAGATTCTGGAATGGCAATCACCGTCAGCCTGCCCGGCGTCCACCCCATCGAGGGTCACCATCAGAAGATGCAGTTCTCTGTCTCCCCAGCGCATGTGCATTTGTTCGACGATGCAACCGGCAGACGACTATAAAGCGACGGTCTCGACAGAGTTGTCACCCCGATATCAGGCCGAGCATATGAAGCTTTGAAGGGTGAAACTCGAAAGAAAAAACGGCTGCATCAGACGAGGGTATCCCTACATCTCTGAACAATTGAAACGGGCAAGAGTACGGTTTCGCACTTTGAGCCCTGGGCGGCGATCAGTCGCTTGTTTGGAATTCTCGCGACTTATGTTCCTCAAGTTGCAGCTTTTTCTGTCTGGGACAACGAAGTTTGTCGTCGTTGCGATGGTTGGTGTCTACGCCCACAGTCCGGGTAGAACGATCCGGGAAACAGCACCCCAGGTCCAAAAACAGTAACCACGTCCTAACCGGACCATGACGTCCGTGCTTTGCAGGATCGGATGATCAAACCCTGCCGACCAGCGAAACCTCGGGGCCGTCGTATCTTGAACATCGGGCGCGAAATATCTTATTAGTGTGCCCCTGTTCATTCAGTTTACTTATGAAGCCTGTAGGGTGAATCGCGTGGCATCGCGCTTTACTGAACTACTCCTCGCGGTCCTTTCCGACCATTGCAGCAGTCCGAGGACCCACTCGCACCTGAACCGCCGTTCCATATTCCATTCTTTGCTTATGCGGATCACTAACACCTCAATAGCCTGATTTAACGCCACCGGGTTTCTGATCCTAGGCGCCGCTTCTAGCTAACCCATTTTGCTAATTATTGGGCGATATCGCACTCACTCAGCGAAAAGCGCAACGAACCGCTGGCTTTCAAACAATCGCCCTTCCTCTTTAGTGGTGCATGCAACGTCTGTTGACGGTCATTCAAGCACCCTTTCTGCTGCGGCCCCATATCGACTTCTGAGAACAGTCGAACGGGCCCTGCTTGTGTGCTAGTTCGGACAGTACGTCGGACGATACGGACCAAATTGTCCTTAGTTGTAGAATTTAGGCTAACCTCAGGCCCAAAAAGAGCATCGATAATACAGGAGACCGGAGTGGCATTCACCCGATACGCGATCTATTTCGTCCCGCCTGCCGGAACCGCCTGGGCGGAATTCGCAACCAGATGGCTAGGGTGGAATGCCGAAACCAGCCAAGTGGTTCCGCATCCGGATCCGGTCGAGCTGGGCGGGATAGATTGTGCCGCCATCACGGAAACGCCGCGTAAATACGGTTTGCACGCGACGATGAAACCTCCTTTCAGACTGCATCCACAGTACCGCTTTGACGACTTGCGCAACGCCTGCAGCAAGATGGCATTTGGCCTGTCGCCGGTCGCGCTGGACGGGTTCGAGATTGCGCGGTTGGGACGCTTTCTGGCCCTGCAACCTGCGGCACACACTCCTGCTTTGGACGCACTGGCAGCAACCTGTGTGCAAGATTTGGATCGCTTCCGCGCTCCATCAACCGAGGCCGAACTGGCAAGGCGACGCAAAGCGACACTGACGCCTACGCAACAGGTTAACCTGACGAAATGGGGCTATCCGTTTGTCATGGACTCGTTCCGCTTTCACATCACGCTCACCGGTCGACTGGCCAAGGCCGAGTTGGCCCGCGTGCAAGATATTCTGGAAATGCGGCTGGCACCGCTGCTACCTACACAGTTTTCGATCGCCGATTTGGCGTTAATGGGTGAGGCCGAAGATGGGCGCTTTCATCTGCTCCATCGCTACGCCCTTTCCGGCTGAGGAGGCGGGCGTCAAAGCACCGACCTAGGTACCGCTGCTGACGCGATCCAAACGGCGGACGAAACAAACGTGCAATCTTAAGGCTGACCATCGGATGGAAATACCGAAGTCGGTCCAAGGGAATCGTGGCCGACGATATTCGGCTCCGACAGACAGATATCCTCTGGCCCCCAAACTGTCCCGTTGGTGCTGATGCCAGTCAAAACGCTTCAGATGCTAATTTGGTCACTCCGAGGCCAACGCGATAGTGCCACATGGGCTGCCGCAATCGCGGACCACATCGAACAGATCGTCCAGCTCGGGTTCTATCGTTGTTTCGACCGAGCCATCACGCAGAGTCAGCGTCACCAACCGACTATGCGCCTGAACCGCCGAAACAACTTCACCTCCATTGATCAATTCGACAGCCCGCTCCCAAGACACGGTTGTCGCAGCCTGATCCCTATTGTCCGCGCAGGCCGCTGCGAGATTCAGCGCAGACAACAGAAGGGCATGTTTCAACATCTTGGGGCCCTCCATAGGCACTGTGTTTTTCGACCGGGGCCGTATGGCTCGATAACGGATATAGGTATCGTTAGCTGAAGCAAGCGCCGAATTTCAATGCCCGTGACGGCCCTTATCGGAAAACCGTGTGGAACTCATCAGGTGTTGTTTGCGCCAGTGCCTCGATGTTTCTCGTAAGGCTTTTGGCTTTGGACGTGCCAATCAGAACCGACGACGTCAGTTCATGCGACTTGGCAAAGTGCAATGCGGCCGTCGCCAATGGCAGGCCAAGCCCTTCGGCCTTGTCCTGCAGCACCCGGACACGGTCCAGAATTTCAGGCGAGGCTGGCTGATAATCATAAGTCGCGCCTTCCACCGGGCCGGTGGCAAGGATGCCCGAGTTCAGCACGCCTCCGAGGACCAGGCTGGTACCTTGCGCATGGCATTGCGCGGTCAGGGCCTCTTCGGCTGAACGATCCAGCAACGTCAGGCGGCCTGCAAGCAGGATGACGTCAATCGGGCCGTGGTTCATGACATCAAGGCAAATTTCGTTTTCGTTCACCCCCAACCCGAACGCGCGGATGCGGCCCTGTTCCTTTAGCTTCACCAGCCGGTCATAGCCGCTGCCCAGAAACGCCTCCATCTGGGCCGCGTTTTCGGCACCGTGGGTATAAGTGCCGATGTCATGCACGAACACGATGTCCGCCATGGTGGTCTGCAGCCGTTCCAGACTGCTTTCCAGCGAGGCCTCGATCCCGTCGCCCGAATAGTCATAACGCACGTCATTGGGCAGCGGGTTTACGAACCCGTCCGCCTCGGCCATCGCTTGCCCCGGGGACAGCACCCGGCCAACCTTGGTCGAGATCACATAGTCCGACCGAGGCTTGCCCGACAGGAACTGGCCCAAACGCTGTTCCGACAGGCCGCGTCCATAATGCGGCGCCGTGTCGAAATACCGAATTCCAGCCTCCCACGCGGTGTTCAGGACATCTTGCACATCCGCGTCCGAGGCTTCACGGTAGAGGTTGCCAATGCTGGCGCAACCAAAGGACAGTTCAGTCACTTTCAGGTCGGTGTTACCGATTTGGTTGGTTTTCATCTTTGACTCCAAAAAACGGCCCGCATCCTACGATCCATAAAGCAGGTTCGGCAACCACAGGACCAGCGAAGGGACGAAAGTCAACAGCAGAAGGACGCCCAGCAAGGGAACAAGGA
This sequence comes from Ruegeria sp. G10, assembly GCF_056533645.1. Classification (NCBI taxonomy): domain Bacteria; kingdom Pseudomonadati; phylum Pseudomonadota; class Alphaproteobacteria; order Rhodobacterales; family Roseobacteraceae; genus Ruegeria; species Ruegeria sp. G10. The sequence continues at coordinate 273,790 of NZ_JBQFOQ010000002.1, forward strand.
ACGGTAGGGTCGCGCGAACACATTGTTCGAATGGCACCTTCGACACCCGCGACAGGACGAACAGAACCATCCCAACCGGAGGCGTCAGCAAGCCCAGCATCAGGTTCAGGATGACGATGATCCCCAGATGCACCGGGTCGATACCAAACTGCGCAGCCACCGGCATCAGTACAGGCACAAGGATCGAGATCGCGGCGATGGTCTCCATGAACAGGCCAACGATCAGCACCACGGCCATGATCAGCAATAGCACAACGGCCTTGCTGTCGGTGAAGGACAGCACGAATTCAGCGAAATGTGCAGCGACCTGATTGGCGGTCAGGATCCAGGCAAAGACCGAGGCCGCGCCCACGATCATCATGATCGCTGCTGTTGTCTCGATGGTTTCCAGTGAGATCACGGCCAGTTTCCGAACGGTCAGCGTGCGATAGACCAAAGTGCCGAGGATTAGTGCATAGGCGGCGGCCCCGATGGCGGCCTCGGTTGGGGTGAAGGCACCTGACACGATGCCGCCCACGATGATGACTGGGGTCATCAGCGGCAGGAAGGCTGCTTTGAACCGCGTGGCGATGACCGAGGGGCTGAAGTTCACATCGCGCGGATAGTTCCGCGTGCGCGACATCCACCAGATCATGACCGACAGCGACAGCGCCATCAGAAGGCCCGGCACGATACCGGCGACAAAAAGCTTGCCGATCGAGACCGAGGCCATGACGCCAAAGATCACCAAAGGCAGCGAGGGCGGGATGATAGGCCCGATGGTCGACGAGGCTGCTGTCACGCCAACGCTGAAATCGTCGTCATAGCCTGCTTCGCGCATGGCCTTGATCTCGATGGCGCCAAGGCCGCCCGCATCCGCGACGGCCGCACCCGACATGCCGGCAAAGATGATACTTGCGCCCACATTCACATGACCCAGACCGCCATGCATCCAACCGACGATGGCGCGGGCGAAGCCGAAGATACGCGCGGTGATCCCGGCGGAATTCATCAGCGCTCCGGCCAGAATGAAGAAGGGGATCGCCAGCAGCGGGAAGCTGTCCATGCCGTTGACCATGTTGTGCATCAACAGCACCGGCGGCAGCCCGGAATAGAGGATATAGGCGAAGGATGACAGCGCCAGCGAAAACGCGATCGGCACGCGCATCAGCATCAGGCCGAACAGGGATACGAAAAGAATGATCAGGCCCATTTGTCGACGCCTTCCTTCAGCTGCTTCACCCGCGCGACGATCTGATAGGTGACAACCCCCAGATTCCCGACCGCCAGTATCATGACCGCGGTGTGCAGGTAGTATTTCGGGAATGGCAAAGAGACCATTTGCTGGAACGAGGTGCGCTGGATCAGCTCCCACGCCGACCAGATGATGACGGCGAACAGAACGAAGGTTGCAACCAGTGCAAAGACATGCACCCAGCTGAGCAGGCGGCCATAATACTTGTCGACGAATTCCAACACGATATGGCTACCGACAGCCTGACACCGGATCGCACCGGCAAAACCCAGAAGGATCAGCAGATACCGCGCCGCTTCTTCGGTCCAGGCAATGGAGTCGTTCAGCACATAGCGGGTGAAGAACTGCAAGAAGACCACGCCGAACAGCAAACCGAACAGCGCCAGCAGGCCATAATCTGCCACGGTGATGCGATAGTTCCGAAAATGCGCGTCATCTTCGGCGGCTAGGGCGTCAAAGTCTATTTCGGGCGGGGCGTCGGACATCGGGACATACCTCGTGCATAAAGGCCGGACCCGGAACGACGCCGGGTCCGGCAGGGCGTCTTATTCCTGGATCGCTTGAAGACGTTCGAAGGTCTCAGCATCCCACGGAACGGTGTCACCGCTCAGCAAAGGTGCAACCGCTGCCATAAAGGGCGCACGATCCACTTCGTTCACGGTCACGCCCTGCTCGCGGAACCAGTCGGCCAGTTCGGCCTCGGACTGCACGATTTCGTCCGACGTAGCCGAGGCGGCTTCGGCCAGCGCGTCAATCAGAGCCTGTCCATCGTCACCCATCTTGCCCAGTGTTACGGGCGAGACCACGACGGCCAGGGAGTTGGTGATGTGACCGGTCAGGTTGATGTTCGACTGCACCTCATAGAACTTCTTGAACTGGATGGTCGGCAGCGGGTTTTCCTGCGCGTCCACAACACCTTGCTGCAGGGCCAGATAGACTTCGGCAAAAGCCATCGGCGTCGGGTTCGCGCCGGTTGCTTCGGGGAACATCTGATAAGCAGGCGCGTTCGGCGTGCGGATTTTCAGACCTTCCATGTCACCGGGTTCAAGGATCGGCTTGTTCGAGGTGACGTGACGCGCGCCATAATAGGTCATGGTCGCAATCGTGTTGCCTGAGATGTTCTTGTATTCATTGGCCATCTCATCGAACAGGTCCGAGTTCACGTAGGCTTTCCAGTGGTCATACGACCGCATGGTGAACGGATAATCCGAGATGCTGATCGGGCCATAGGACTGACCCAGGAACGCAACGCCGGTATAGATCGCATCGACCGTGCCCAGCGACAGCGCCTCGTTCAGCGCAGCCTCTTTGCCCAGCTGCGAGGCCGGGAACACCTCCATCTTGTAGCGGCCGTCGGTCTTTTCCTCGAGCAGTTCAGCAGCTTTCACAGCAGCAGCGTGATAGGGGGTCGAGGCCTCGTACACGTGGCCAAAACGCAGCGTCTCCTGCGCCAAACCAGCCGTTGCGCCAAGCGCAACAATACAGGCGGCCCCAAAGGCCGTTTTACCAAAGTTCAACATTTTGTCTTTCCTCCAGGTTGGGTGATAAGCCGCCCGACTGTTGTTGCTTTTAGGGTCAGACGGCGGGGGGTTATTCCGCTGCCAGTTTGGGCAGGAACCGGAAATCTCTGATGCTGTCGGGCTTCATCTCGATCGAGAACCCAGGTTGCGTGGGCGCCATGTAGGCTCCGTTCTTGACGACGCAGGGGTCGATGAAGTGCTCGTGCAGATGGTCCACGAACTCGATCCGCTTGCTGTCCTTCTCGCCCGAGATCGCGACGTAGTCGATCATCGACATATGCTGAACGTATTCGCACAGGCCCACGCCGCCCGCATGGGGCCAGACCGGCAGATCGTATTTCGCCGCCATCAGCATGACCGCCAGCACCTCGTTCAACCCGCCCATCCGGCAGCTGTCGATCTGAACGATATCGATTGCACCTTCCTTGATGAACTGCTTGAAGATGATCCGGTTCTGGCACATCTCGCCAGTGGCTACCTTGACCGGAGCCACCCCTTCGCGGATCGCCTTGTGGCCGAACACATCGTCGGGGCTGGTGGGTTCTTCGATGAAGAAGGGCCGCGCAAAGGACAGGGCCTTGACCCAGTCGACGGCCTGATCCACTTCCCACACCTGATTGGCGTCGATCATGATGTTCATGTCTTCGCCCAGCACTTCGCGCGCGATGGTCAGGCGGCGGATGTCATCATCCAGATCGCGGCCCACTTTGAACTTGGTGTGGGTAAAGCCTGCGTCCTTGGCCTCGCGGCACAGGCGACGCAGCTTGTCGTCGGAATAGCCAAGCCAGCCCGCCGAGGTGGTGTAGCAGGGATAGCCCTCGGCCTTCAGCTTTGCCACACGTTCCTGTTTGCCTGGCTCGGCGGCGCGCAACAGCGCCAGTGCTTCATCCGGCGTGATCGCATCGGTCAGATAGCGGAAGTCGATCAGGCGCACGATCTCTTCGGGGCTCATCTCGCCGACCAGATGCCAGACGGGCTTGCCCGCCTCTTTGGCCCACAGATCCCACGCGGCGTTCACGACCGCGCCGGTGGCCAGATGGATCGCGCCCTTGTCGGGGCCAATCCAGCGCAGCTGGCTGTCGCCGGTGATATGGCGCCAGAACCGGCCCATATCTTCGGTGATCCAGTTCAGTTCCAGTCCAGTGACCAGCGCGCCAAGCGCCTCGATCGCGGCCACACAAATCTCGTTGCCACGACCGATGGTGAAGGTCAGGCCATGGCCCTCATGCGCGCCATCGGTTTCCAGCACTACATAAGCCGCCGAGTAATCGGGATCGGGGTTCATCGCATCCGACCCGTCCAGACTGTCAGAGGTCGGGAAACGCAGGTCTTCGGTGCGAATGCCTGTGATACGGGTCATTTGCTTGCCTCCACGGTTTGACGCTGGACGCCCAGCCCTTCGATCCCCAGCTCCATGGTGTCGCCGGGCTTCAGATAGGTTTGCGGATTTTGCCCCATACCCACACCCGGAGGCGTCCCGGTCGAGATCACATCGCCGGGCTGCAGCGACATGAATTGCGACAGGTGCGAGATCACAGTCGCCACATCAAAATGCATCGTCTTGGTCGAGCCGTCCTGATAGCGGTGGCCGTTGACCTCAAGATACATTGGCAGGTTCTGCGGGTCTGGCACCTCATCCCGCGTCACCAGCCAGGGGCCGATGGGGCCGAACGTGTCGGCAGACTTGCCCTTGACCCACTGGCCCGAGCGGTGCAGCTGAAAGTCCCGTTCAGACAGGTCGTTGATCACGCAGTAGCCCGCGACGTGGTCCAGCGCATCCTCGACGGAGACGTATTTGGTATGCTTGCCAATCACCACACCCAGCTCGACCTCCCAGTCGGTCTTGACCGAGTTGCGCGGGATTTCCACGGTGTCATCGGGGCCGATGATCGCCGAGGTCGCCTTGAAGAAGATCACAGGTTCTTCGGGCAGCGCCATACCGGATTCAGCGGCGTGGTCGGCATAATTCAGGCCGATGCAGATGAACTTACCCACCTGACCGACGCAAGCGCCGATACGCGGCGCGCCGTCGACCACGGGCAGCGCATTCACATCCAACGCGCGCAGGGCATCAAGCCCGGCATCCGACAGCGCGTCGCCCGCGATGTCGCTGACTTTGCCAGACAGATCGCGGATCGCGCCGTTTTCATCCATCAGGCCGGGTTTTTCTTGTCCAACGGGACCGTAACGCAGCAGTTTCATCTCAAATCTCCCTGATCAAACGGTCCAGCCGCCATCGATGGCGAAGGCCTGTCCGGTGGTGAATGCGGTTTCATCGCTGGCCAGATAGACGGCCAGGGCGGCAATCTCGTCCGCGTGGCCGATGCGGCCCATGGGCTGGCGCGCGATGAAGTCTTTCATCGCCTGTTCATAGTCGCCGGTGGCGCGCAGGCGGTCGTGCAGGCTGGGGCTGTCGACGGTGCCGGGGCAGATTGCGTTGCAGCGGATGCCCTGCGTGATGAAGTCAGCAGCGATGGATTTGGTCAGGCCGATCACGGCCGCTTTAGATGCACAATACGAGAAGCGGTTCGGCACGCCTTTCATCGACGAAGCGACGGAGGACATATTGATGATCGAACCACCGCCATTTTCCAACATGCCCGGCAGCACCAGCTTGGCCAGCCGGTACATCGCCTTGACGTTCAGATCAAAGCTGAAATCCCACTGGTCATCGTCGCATTCGAGGATCGAGCCAGCCCCAACGAAACCGGCGCAGTTGAACAGCACGTCCAGCGCTCCGGCGGTCGCGACGACCTCGGCCACAGCATCTGCATCGGTGACGTCCAACTTCAGAGCTGTCACGCCATCGATTGAGGCCAGTTCTGCAAGCGTTGCATCATTAATATCGCAGGCAATCACCTGCGCACCTTCGGCCACGTATTTCTCGACGCTGGCGCGGCCAATGCCCTGCCCTGCGGCGGTAATCAGCGCTTTCTTTCCGGCCAGACGGCCCTGTGCTTTGGTCATGTCGTCCTCAATCCGTGTGGAATACTTCAATCATGGGCGCCCATTTTTCGCCTTCGGCGCGGCTGGGCAGCGGGTTTTGGCAAGGGTCGGTGAAACTCCACCATTCCTGCGTTCGGGGGTCTTGCGCCATGCGGGCCATGTCCCCTTCGAAATCGGTGCCGTGATATTCCCAGTAGCCGAACAGCAGGTTCTCGGGCTCACGTAGGAAAATCGTGTAATTGCGGATATTGCTTTGGGCGATCTGAGCCAGCACATCCGGCCAGACGGCGGCGTGCAGACGCTTGTATTCATCCAGCTTTTCGGGTTTCACCCCGATTACCATGCCCATACGTTGCATTATGAGCCCTCCCTGATCTCAATGGGCGAGGACTGGGCCGCAATAGCCTGCCAGTCCCACGCGATACCCAGCCCGGGCACATCTGACGGAATGGCAAACCCATCCTCGATGCGCATCGCGTCCGTGGTCACACTGTCAAGCTGCGGGATGTATTCCAGCCATTTCGCATTTGGCACGGCGCAGACCAGTGGCAGGTGCAGTTCCATCAGGAAATGCGGGCAGACCATGACGTTATACGCCTCGGCCAAATGCGCCACCTTCAGCCACGGGGTAATCCCCCCGATGCGGGCGACGTCGACCTGTACGATGCTGGCGGCGCCCGCTTGCAGATAGTCCTTAAACTGGCTCAGCGAATACATGCTTTCGCCGACGGCAATCGGCACCGAGGTCCGGCGCGACAGCTCGGCATGACCTGCGACGTCATCGGCGGGCAGGGGCTCCTCGAACCAACCGATATTATAGTCTTCCAAGACTTGCGCCCGGCGGATCGCTTCGGACAGGGTAAAGCCCTGATTGCCATCGGTCAGGATTTCATAATCCGGCCCGACCGCCTCACGCACAGCGGACAAACGGGTGGCATCCTCGCTCAGATGGTCGCGGCCGATCTTGATCTTCGAGCCCCGGAACCCCTGCGCCTGCATGGCCAGCGCGTCATCGACCAGGGCCTGTGTTTCCAGATGCAGCCAGCCGCCCTCGGTCGAATAAAGCGGGATGCGATCCCGCGTGCCGCCCGCGGCTTTCCACAGTGGCAGCCCCTGTTTGCGGCACCGCAAATCCCACAGCGCAGTATCAATCGCAGCCAACGCCAGCGACGTAATCGCCCCCACCGCCGTCGCATGGGTCAGAAACAGCAGATCGCGCCAGATGCCTTCAATCCGGTCCGCATCGCGCCCGATCAGCGCGGGTGCCAGCGTCTTTTCAAGCAGCGCCATCACCGACGGCCCACCCGTGCCGATGGTATAGCAATAGCCTACACCCTGCGCCCCGTCGCTGTCGGTCACGGTCACGATGGGCGTTTCCTGACTGACAAAGGACTGGATGGCATCGACCCGTTTGACCTTGGGGATCAGGTCGATCATGCGCAGTTCGATATGGGTGATGGTTGCCACGGTTGCTTACCCTCTCAGCGCCTCGCCAGTGTCCGCGTCGAAGACGTGGCACTTGTCGAGCACAAGGTGGAACGGCAGTGTTTCACCCGGATGCACGGGGCGCGGGTTGAACATTTTTGCCTGAACCTCGACCCCTGCCAGATCGGCAAACAGAAGGGTCTCGGTGCCCAAAGGTTCTTCCAGCGCAACCGGCAGTTCCAGATCGACCAGATCACCCTTTTCTTCAACCGCATGTCCGACCGGCATAAGGTTGTCGGCGCGGAAACCGAACTGCACCGCCTGTCCGGCCCGAACGTGATCACGTGCCGAGGCCGGGACGGGCACCGTGACCGCATCCTTCAGAACGATGGTCCCTGCATCGGTGACAACCCCATCGACAAGGTTCATCGGGGGCGAGCCGATAAAGGTCGCGGCAAAGGTATTGACCGGCGTGTTGAACAGCTCCAACGGAGTGCCGACCTGAACGATATGGCCATCGCGCATCAGCACGATACGGTCCGCCAGCGTCATCGCCTCGACCTGATCGTGGGTCACGTAGACGATGGTATTGCCGACGCGCTGGTGCAGCTTCTTGATCTCGACCCGCATCTGCGTGCGCAGCTTGGCGTCGAGGTTCGAAAGCGGCTCGTCAAACAGGAACACATCCGGGTGGCGCACGATGGCGCGGCCCATGGCGACGCGCTGGCGCTGACCACCGGACAATTCCGCCGGTTTGCGGTCCATCAGCTCATCGAGCCCCAGGATTGCTGCAGCCTCGGTCACAGCTTTGGTGATCTCGGCCTCGGGGCGTTTGGCGATCTGCAGCGTGAAGCCCAGATTTTCGCGCACCGTCATGTGCGGATACAGCGCGTAGTTCTGGAACACCATCGAGATGTTGCGCTCGCGCGGGGGTAGGTCATTGACCACCCGGTTGCCGATAGAAATCTCTCCGTCGGAAATGTCCTCAAGCCCCGCGATCATGCGCAGCGTGGTGGATTTGCCGCAACCCGAAGGGCCGACCAGCACCAGGAATTCTCCGTCATGGATGTCTAGATTGATGCCATGCACAGCTTGTTGCTTGCCATAGCGTTTGACGACGTTGTTGAGTGTCACTTCGGTCATTTCATTATCCTTTCACGCCGCCAAAGGTCAGGCCGGCGATCAGGTGCTTCTGCACGATAAAGGTCAGGATCAGGGCGGGTAGGATCATCAGCACGGCCAATGCGCACATACCGCCCCAGTTGATGGTGAATTCAGCGGTGAAATCCAGCAGGCCCACCGGCATCGTCTTGGACCCCACCGAGCGGGTCAGCTGCGAGGCCAGCGCGAATTCGTTCCACGAAGTCAGGAAGGCGAAGATTGCCGCCGAGGCCACGCCCGAGCGGGCCACCGGAAACTCGACTCGCCAGAAGGCTTGCCAGCGGGTGCAACCGTCAATCTCGGCGGCTTCGTGCAGTTCCTTGGGGATCTGGCGGAAGAAGCCATCGGTCAGCCAGATGGTGAAGGGCACGTTCATCGCGACATAGACTAGGATCAGACCGAAATGGGTGTCGATCAGACCGACGCGCGCAAACACGATGAACAGCGGCAACGACAGAGCAACACCGGGCACGGCGCGGAACAGCATCAGACCAACGAAATAGCCGTTCTTGAACTTGAACCGATAGCGCGCAAAGGCATAACCGCCGCCCATCCCGATCAGGATGGCAATCGCGGTCGAGGTGACCGACACGATCAGCGAGTTGCGGAAGTATTGGAACACCGGCACGCCACCCTCGCCCGCGCCACCGAACATGGCGCGGTAGTGGTCCAGCGTGAAGGTCGGCGTCCAGACCGGCGGTTTGGCCATGATCTCGACCGTCGGGCGGAACGAGTTCAGCACGATCCACAGGCCGGGAATGCAGATCACCGACATCACCAGAAACAGGCCGGTGAGATGCAGTGCTTTCATCAGGCGGCGCTGGTTGCGGTAGGATTGATTGCGGTCCATGCGCTTAGCCCCCCATGCCCAGCTCGGCGCGTGCGGCGCTGAGTTTGCGGAAGAAATAGATGGTGAAGGCAATCGACAGCAGGATCGAGACATAACCCATCGCATTGGCCAACCCCATGCGGGCGTCGACATAGCCAGTGCGGCTCATCAGCGTCCACAGCAGCTCGGTCCGGCGGGCGGGGCCGCCACCGGTCATGATCTGCACGATGTCATAGGCCCGTGCCACATCCAGCGAGCGGATGGTCATCGCGATGTAAATGAAGGGCATCAGGAAAGGCAGCGTGATGTGGCGGAAGGTTTGCCATGCGGTGCAGCCATCGACCTTGGCGGCCTCAAGCGGGTCGCGCGGCATGGCGAACAGACCGGCAAGGATCAGGATCGCAAAGACGGATGTGCTCATCCAGACCTCGGCGAAGATGATCGAGAACATCGCCAGCTTGCCATCCACCAGCCATGGCAGCGCGGCATCGGTGAAGCCCAGCGATTGCAGAACATTGTTCACCAGACCAATGTTGTCGTTGAAGATGAACTTGAACTGAAAGCCCACCAGAATGGGCGAGAACATCATCGGGAACATCAGGATCGTGCGCAGGGTGCGCTGACCCCATGTGACCTTGTTCATCATCAACGCGATGCCCAGCCCCAGCAGCAATTCCACGTTCAGCGCGATGGTCAGGAACAGAACGGTACGGCCGAACGCGGACCAGAATTTCCAATCTCCAAGGATTTTCTCGTAGTTCGCCGTGCCAATCCAGCGCCACAGAGACGACGGGCGCGTTAGCTTGTACGGGGTAAAGCTGGAATACAGCGAGAAGAGGAGCGGGATCAGAACAACGGCTGCCATTATGATGAAAGCAGGCAACAGAAGGACAAACCACTCCGGCAAGCGGCGGCGCATAACGACTTTCCTTGGATTGAGTGAAGGGTGCGGGGGTGTCAGCCACCCCCGCTTGGGCAGGAGGAGCCCTTAGTAGTAACCGGATTCGCGCATCAGCTCGTCCACCGCCTCAGCGGCATCGTTCAGCGCGTCCTCGACGGATTTGTCACCGACGATGGCGGCTTGCAGTTCGGGGAAGACGATATTGGTGGTCTCACCCCATTCCGGGATCGGCGGAACTGCGAACGCGTACTCGGCACCGGCGGCAAAGGCAGCCAGAGCTTCGGCGCGGAACGGATCGTCACCGGCTTGCGCTGCGGCCACGTTGGCTTCCCAGACGGCGCTGCGGGTCGGCAGCGAACCACCGGCGGATTCAGCCAGCTGGCTGTCTTCGCTGGTCAGGAATTTTACAAGCGAGACGGCGGCCTCTTTGTTTTCGCAGTCATTTGTGACCGAGAAACCGTGATGGCCCGACCAGCCGGTGCGTGTGACCGACCCCATCGGCTGGATCGCAACACCAACATTGCCCGCAGCCTTTGAGGATTCAGGATCGTTGAAGAACCCGGCCCAGCCCGGCCAATCCAGGTTCAGAGCAACCGTACCACTGGCAAAGCCCTGACCCAGATCATCCCATACATACGACGTGGTTCCTGCAGGAACCGCTTGCGCCTCGTAGAGGTCAACGAACCACTGCAATGCGCGCTGGCCCGCGTCCGAGTTGAAGATGGGTTTCTTGTTTTCATCCAGATAGTTGCCACCTTCGGCCACAACCATTTCATAGAACCGACCAACGATGGCCTCGTCCTTGCCTGCATATTGTGTGCCATAGAAGTTCGGCGGATCTGCGAAGAAGATCGCCTGATCCTTCACCTGCTCCCATGTTTCGGGAACGGCCAGATCATAACCGTATTCCGCTTTAAACGCTGCCGCCTTTTCGGCATCTTCATAGTTCGACTTGAGATAATACAGAACCGAGACGTCAAACTGCGCGCGCGGCAGCATCAGAAGCTCGCCGTTCACGGTCGACGCGCCAATGTTGCCCGGCACGAATTCAGCAACCGTTTCTGCCGGGACCAATCCGTTCAGGTCGACATAGAGACCTTCGTATTGCGGCGCAAAGGACGAGTGGTTCGATCCCACACACCAGGACGTCGTTCCAGCGGCCATGTCCGACTTGATTTCCTTGTCGATCTCAAAGTGGCTTTTCTTCGAGATGATATCGACCTTGGCGCCTGTGGCTTCTTCCCACTCAGCGATGCGGCCATACAGGCCCTCGTACTGCTGACCACCGATCAGCTTGGCTTCGACAACAGCACCGGGGAACGATCCCCAGTCTGATTCGGCGTATGCTGCGCCTGCGGCCATGACGGCGCAGCTGGCAAGCAACCCGCTGATTGTTCTGGACGATTTCATCACGTGCTTCTCCCTAGATTTAGCTTTTGGCGACTCTCCTGCATCGCCTGTATTCGTATTTAAAACATTTATTCACAAATAAATCAACATTGACATTTACCATATATTCAAGTCACTTTCGCAGGCAGTCGTCCTAAAACGCGACGTGGGAGGAATACGTGTCGGCAGCTTCTGAGAAATATCGCGCCCCTGCCCTGGAGAAGGGGTTGGACATTATCGAACTGCTTTCTCAGCACGCAGACGGGCTGGCCCAGGGCGACATTGCCCGCGCGCTCGATCGGTCCCAAAGCGAGATTTACCGGATGCTGTCCACATTGGTGCGACGCGGATACGTCATCCGGTCGTCCGATGACGATCTTTATTCGCTCAGCCTGAAAATGTTTGCGATCTCGCAACGGTACCCGCCGGTCGAACGATTGCTTGAAATGGCGCCGCCCAAAATGCGGGCGGTTACGCGCAAAGCCTGGCAGTCCTGCCATATGGGCATGGAAAGCAACGGAGACATTGTTGTGGTCGCCTCAATCGCCTCGCCCGGGAACTGGGGTCTGGCATTGCGCGTCGGGACCGTGATTGGCCTTGGAAATACCGGCACCGGGCGCGTACTGGCGGCGTTCCGTAGCGACGCAGCACTTGACGAGCTGCTGGACAAGCACCGGCTCGCACAGGGCGAGCCAGAACTGGACCCGGTCGAATTCAAAGAGCACGTCGCCCGCATCCGCGAGTGGGGTTATGAACGGATGCCATCGGCCACCGCGGTTGGGGTAACAAACCTTGCCTATCCAGTGCTCGACCACGAGGGACAAGCCGTCAGTGTCGTGAACTGTCCCTTCCTGGAAAGGATCGATCAACTGGACGTTCCCGGATTGGAAGAAGTGCATCTGCTCTACAAATCACTGTCTGATGAATTGACCGATTTCTACACGGGCAGGTTGCAAGCCTGATGGCGCGCGGAGCAGCTGCATAGACTACAGGGGATAAATCATGAATCAGAACGCAAAACCGATGATTGACACCCATCAGCATTTCTGGCGCCTGTCGCGCGGCGGCTATGCCTGGATGCCCGAAGACCTGCCCGTGCTCTATCGCGACTACGAGCCCGAGCATCTGCAGCCACTTCTGCAAAACAATGGGATCACCGGCACCATTGTCGTTCAGGCAGATGACAATGTCGCTGAGACCGAGTTTCTGCTGGATCTGGCGCAAAACCATTCCTGGATTGTCGGCGTGGTTGGGTGGGTGGACCTCGAAGCTGCGGACGCGGCTGAAGTGGTGCAGAGGTTGGCCGCATCGCCGAAATTTCTGGGCCTTCGGCCGATGATTCAGGACATTGCGGACGATCACTGGATGCTAGATCCAAAACTCGAAGACGGGTTAGCCGCGGTGGCTGAGAACAACCTGACCTTTGATGCGCTGGTTCTGCAAAAGCACCTGCCCGTGCTCGACACGTTTCTGGGCCGCTATCCCGATCTTCGGGTCGTGGTCGATCATTGTGCGAAACCTGAGTTCGCTCAGGACCGTTTTGAAGACTGGGCGCAGAACATGAAAGCCATCGCTGCACACTCCAATACCTTCTGCAAACTCTCCGGCCTTTCGACCGAAGCACCTGAGGGCGCAGGCTTAGAGGAGATCAAACCCTATCTCGACCATGTGTTAGGTGCTTTCGGGCCGGATCGCGTGTTGTTTGGCAGCGACTGGCCGGTTCTCAATCTGGTTTCAGACTACGATCGCTGGATCGCGATGATGCGCCAGTACGCGGATGCCTCAGATGAGCTGGACTGGGGTACGATGTTGTCCGAAACCCCCTGTCGCGCTTACCCAAGACTACGAAACCGGTAACAGCGTCAGACAGGCATGGCGGTGCAGAACGATTACGCCCAAGGCGAAATGCCTTGAGCGCTCCGCCGTCTCAGCGTCTTTACAGACACTTGAGACAGAGCTGATCTGGCGCAGGTCGCGGTCATCATTGCGGGCATTGAAACTGGCAATCTTCGAACACATCTACGGTGCCTGCGACCAGCCAAGACAGCATCCGGCATCGGGCTGCAAATCCCTGTTGTGATCGAACGGAAGGTCGCAGGACGGGCACTGGGGGCCGACCGAAGACGCCGACAGGTTCACTCGTCGGTGGAAGGGCTTCCGTGCCCCGCGGTCTGTTCCTGACGTGTTTGCACTATCAATCGACCCAGAGCCTCGATCTTGTCATCAACGTCCCGCGGCGTCAGCAAGCCTGCATCGATCAGCGTATCTTCTGCGGCTTTTAGCCAACAGTCGAAGTAACGGCTTTCCACATTATGGGCACTCTGGGCGAATTCTCTCTGCTCCATCGCCCTGATCAACTCTGCCAACCGCGACTGAAAAGCGATCCAAGGGAACGTCCCGTTCTGCACCATGGCAACGATCAGGCCGAAAATCCGGGTCTGCCACGGGGCTTGAAACAGCGGCCCGTCGCCTTGCATCGCCGGGATCGAGGCCGAAACCCACGCAATCGCGGCACGCTGATGGTCAGGCGGGTTCAAGATAGTCCTCCCACAGGTCCAGACAGACGCGGCCATTTGGGTCGGCGGCGTCTCCCCACAGGTCCGAGGCCTTGAACTCGACCGTATAGCAGTGCTGCGGACTAGGCCCCTGCCCCGTGGCCATAGCATCGGCGAACTGGAATACCCCGGTATCAGCGACGACCTGCCCCACGTGGTTGCGCACATAGCGCGGCACCCGCGTGTGACCGGCTGGACTGTTGGTCAGAACGCGCACCGACCGACCAACGGCAAAGCGCGGCACGGCGGTGTTTGGGGGGAAAGTCATCTCGGCCCCTGCTTTGGTGGCGGCCAATATGTCAGCCGGACCAACGGCCGGGTGATTGGCCTGCGAGATATCGAAACTTTTGCGACCCGAGGCCACTTCCTGCGGTTCAACCAACCCCGCTGCCTGCGCGAGCGCGGTGGCGGCCACGGTCCATTTTTCAAAGTAATCCAGTCGCAGGTAATCCTCTGGCGCGATACGTTCGATCGCGGCGCGATGTTCATCAGCACAGAAGGGCACCGACCAAGCCAGCGCCTCGGTCAGGGCGAAGGCGCGCTTTTGCCAGTCGTGATCAAAGGCGCGGTCCTGATCGCAGGGAACCGGGCCAAACCCGTGCATCCCGCCCATATCATGAATGCCATCCATCCCCTTCCCCTAGATCAAAGCCGTGCCGATCATGCCGTTGCGGGTGACAAGATCAGCCAGTTCTGCAGTGGACAGCCCCTCGGTCCCGTCGGGGCGGCGTGGCAGAACCAGATAGCGGATCTCGGCCGTGCTGTCCCAAACCTTGATCTGCACCTCATCGGGCAGGCTGACACCAAATTCGGCCAGAACCGCGCGAGGTTCACGCACCACGCGGGACCGGTATGCCGGACTTTTGTACCATGTGGGCGGCAGGCCCAGCACCGGCCACGGATAGCAGGAACACAAGGTGCAAACGATAACGTTATGCACCGCTTCTGTGTTCTCGACCACGCGGATATGTTCGCCCTGAAACCCGCTGAACCCCATTGCGTTGATCGCCGCAGACCCGTCGCGCAGCAGCCAGTCTTTGTACTCTCGGTCCGTCCACGCACGCGCCACCACTGCCGCGCCATTGCGGGGGCCGGTTTCGCGCTCGTAGTATTCGACGATACTGTCCAGCGTTTCGGGTTTGACCAGACCTTTGGCCACCATAAGCTCTTCGAGCGCGCGCACGCGCAACGCAGGGCCTTCTTCCAGGGGGTCGTGATCATGGGGCATGTGTCGGGTTACTCCATCGCGCCTAGAATACGTGCCAGGTTCGAAAACCGTGCGATCAGGGCGAAAATTACAATATTGATCACCATGAAGATCACCGCAATCGACGCAATGACCGGCGTGTAGCCGTAGCGCAGCGCGTTAAAGATCTTGATCGGCAAGGTCTCGACCGAGAAGCCCACAGTCATCAAAGCGATGATGTATTCATTCAGGCTGAGGACAAAGCAGAACGCAAACCCCGCAAAGGCAAAGGGGGCGGCAATCGGCAGGATCACCGTGCGGAAGACTACGGTGTTCGAGGCGCCCATGGTCTGGCTAGCCTCGATCAGTGCATGATCGACGCTTTCCAGCCCCAGCGAGATCGTCACAAGCGGCAGCGCCAGCAGGAACACCGCGTGGGCAATGATGACATTGATCATCAACCCGTTCAGGCCGATCCCGGTGAAGAACAACAGGAAGGCCAGCGCCATGATCACCGGCGGCAGGATAAACGGGGCGACCCCAAGCGCCAGCAGCGCCTTGGCATAGCGCAGCCCGTAGCGCCACGCGAAATAGGCCACCGGCATCGCGATCAGCACCGACAGGCTGGCCGAGGCAAAGGCGATGAACAGCGAATTTTTCAGCGCCGTGAACCAATCATTTGCAACAAAAACCTCGGCATACCAACGGAAGGAAAAGCCGCGTGGCGGGAAGGCCAGGAACTTTTTGGCATTGAACGACACGGCCGCGATCACAAGGATCGGTCCGATCAGATACAGCGCAAACAGCGCCAGATAGATACTGCGCAGTGCCCTCATGCCTTTTTCCCCGAGAATTTTGTGACCAGCCAGATCACAGTCGCGCTGAGGACCAACAACACCACAGCCAATGCCGAAGCAAACGGCATGTTGAAGTTGAAAATCGCCTGATCCGTGATCAGCACTGACAGCGTCCAATGTTCGGGTTTACCCAGAACCTGCGGCACAATGATGGCCCCCAGCGTCAGCACGAAAACCGTCACCCCGCCCGAGATGATCGCGGGCCGCGTAACCGGAATGATCACCGTAAAAAACGTCCGCAAGGGCGAGGCCCCCAGCGTGCGCGAAGCCTCGATCAGGCTTTTGTCCAATCGGCTGAGGGCCGGAAACAGCAGCAGAACCGAAAACGGTACGGTTAGATAGACCAGCGCGGCGACTACTGCGCCTGCAGAGGGCGTCATGGCAAAGCTTTTCTCGATCACGCCGATCCAGACAAGGATATTGGCCACGCCAGCGGTGCGGGATAGCAGGATTTGCCAGCTAAACGCGATCAGCACCTCGGACAATGACAGCTGCGCCAGAATGTAGATCAGCCAAAAGGTTTGCGAGCGGGGCGGGAACGTGGTCAGGAAATAGGTGAAGGGATACGCGATCAGCAGGCTCAGCACCGCGATCAGCGCGCACAGACCCGCCGAAAACAGCGCCCGCTCGATGTAGAACCACGTCAGGAACCGTTCGAAATGCTGCAGGTCAAAGCTGGTGGCATAGCTTCCGTCATCGGTTGGCGTGGACACGCTGGTCAACAGGATCAGGACAAAGGGGATCACAAAAAACGCCCCAATCATCACCGAGGACGGGATCAGCCCGATATAGCGGGAAAGCGCGCTTGTCTGCATCCCTTCCTCCCTACACCGCCAGCACGCTGCAGGCCGCAGCGGGCATTTCAACATGGACCTGATCGCCAACTTTCACATTGGGCCAGTCCTTTGGCGTCAGGACCGAGATCACCTCATGCCCGGCACAATCCACCAAAATCTCGATCGTGGCCCCGATATCGCGCACAAATGTCACTGTGCCGGTGACCGAATTGGCCACATCCACGTCTGATGGGTGATGCACGAACACCTCTTCGGGTCGGGTCATCAGCAGAACGTCATCACCTTGGGCAAAGTGGCCTGTGTAGCCGCCCACCATCAGATCGGCCCCGTTCACATGCACGCTGTCAGGCCCCGACATTTTGGCGGGCAGCAGGTTGCTGGTGCCGATGAACCCGGCCACGAATTTGTCGACCGGGGTCTTGTAGATCTCCATCGGGGTGCCTGTCTGCAGCACCTGCGCCTTGCCCATGACCACGATCTGATCAGCCATCGTCATCGCTTCGGTCTGATCATGGGTGACGACGACGGTGGTGATCCCAAGCTCTTGCTGCAACTTGCGCAGCTCGATCTGCATAACCTCGCGCAGATTGGCATCCAGCGCCGACATCGGCTCATCCAAAAGGAACACCTGCGGGTTCAGTGCCAAGGCCCGCGCGATGGCCACGCGCTGACGTTGACCGCCCGACAATTGCGAGATCTTGCGGTCCTCAACCCCCGGCAGGTGGACCATATCCAACAACTGACGCGCGCGGTCTTCGCACTCGGACCGGGAATGGCCCCGAATGCGCATGGCATAACTGATGTTTTCACCCACATTCAGATGCGGAAACAGCGCAAAGGACTGAAACACCATGCCGATGTTGCGCTGATGGACAGGCACGCCGGTCAAGTCCTGATCCTCGAAACGGATCGTGCCCTGTGTGGGTTCGTCCAGCCCGGCGATCATCCGCAGCAGAGTGGTCTTACCACAGCCAGACGGGCCCAAAAAACAGATCATCTCGCCGGCATTAAACTGAAGGTTCACATCTTTGACGGCCGTCACGGTGCCAAACTTTTTGGTGACGTTTTCGATGCTCAAACCGGGCATGTGGGTCTTTTCTTTCAACAAGGGAAACGGCCCGCCCCACCTGCGCGGGACGGGCCTGTGTCGTGAGTGGTGTTAACCCGCGATCATCTGGTTCCAGGTGTCGGAAATCCAGTCCGCGTGATCCTTGTAAATGTCATAACGCGGCACGATCGGGGCCTTGGGACTGCTTACTGCGGCCAGTTCTTCGGCCGTCAGGTCTGTCAGCGCGGGATCAATCACGGGCGCGGTGCCCACATTGCGCGACAAAAGGGCCTGCGTTTCAGCCGCCGAGATAAAGTTGATGAACTCATGAATCTCGTCCACCGGTTTGGCGTGTTCGGGCACGATCCAATAGCCCGAGTCGACGATCGCACCTTCTTTCGGGAAAGTGGAGACAACCGGGAACCCCTCGGCTGCAGCCAGACCGGCCACGTCGTGGTAGTATTGCCCCATCGGAATCTCGCCATCCTGCAGCGCCTGCTGGAACGCGCCTTCGTCCTTGTACCAAAGCCGTACATTAGGGACGAGTTCGGACAGCTTGTCGAATACCTGTTGGATACCTTCCTTGGTGTCCAAAATATCCGTGCCACCAAAGAATGTGGCCGCCGTCACCTCGAGCATGTGCGAGTTCGACGCCAGACCCAGCAGACCGATCTGGTCCTTGTAGGTCTCATCCCACAGCGCGGCCCAGCTGTCCGGCGCGTCGGGAATTTCGTCCGAATTGGTGCACAGCGTGATGTACCACGATACCGCGCCGACGCCGTACAGGGTACCGTCGTCATAGCGATCCTTGAACCGGTCCGGCATGTTCGACAGGTTCGGGATTTTGGAATCGTCCAGCGTTTTGAACACTTTCTGATCCGCCCCGTGGCTGCGCGGGATGCCTGCCATCAGCGACACATCCGCCAGGGCGGTTTTGGCGCGGGCGGCGTTCTTGATCTGCACCAACCATGTTTCGCCGGTGGGCACGGCGACCGAGTTCACCTCGATCCCTGTAGCTTTGGTGAACTCGGGAAAGATGAACTCTTTGAAGCTGTCTTCAAAGAACCCGCCATAGGTCCCGACCTTCAGCGATTGGGCGGCTTGCACGATGGCGGGTGCGGCGAGTGCGGCGGCCCCGGTTGCTGCAGCGGTGCCTAAGAACCGGCGACGTGAAAAATTTGTTGGCATTGTGATCTCCTGTTGGTTTTGTTCAGTTGGCCCGGTTTTTGGGCAGGACGCAAAGCATTTCATACGCCAGGTTCGCCCCGATCAGCGCGGTGCAACCGCTGACATCATATTGCGGCGAGACCTCGACCAGATCGGTTCCGACAAGGTTCAGCCCCGCGCAGCCGCGCACGATCTCAAGCGCCTGAATATTGGTCAGCCCGCCCATTTCAACCGTCCCGGTTCCGGGCGCATAGGCGGGGTCCAGACTGTCTATGTCAAAGGTCAGATAGGTTGGCGTGTCGCCGATCTTGGCACGGATATCCTGCATCAGAGGGGCCAAAGACTTGTGCCAGCATTCCTCGGCCGGAATGACGGTAAAGCCCTTCTGCCGGCCCCAGTCGAAATCGTCAGGCGCATAGCCCGTGCCGCGCAGCCCGATCTGAAAAACCTTGTCGATTTGCAGCAGGCCATCTTCGACCGCGCGGCGGAACGGGGTGCCGTGGGCGATCTTTTCGCCGAACATCTCGTCATTCGTGTCGGCATGGGCATCCACATGGATCAACGCGACCGGCCCGTGCTTGCGCGCAATGGACCGCAAGACTGGATAAGTCAGCGTGTGATCCCCGCCCAGCGTGATCGGCACCACATCATGACGCAAAATCTCATCATAGGCGTCGGTGATGATGTCCATGGTTTTCTTCAGATCAAACGTGTTGATCGCCACATCGCCAATATCGGCCACCTGCATATTGGCAAAGGGCGCGGCCCCCGTTGCCATATTGAACGGTCGCAGCATACAGCTTTCGGCACGGATTGCGCGCGGGCCATGCCGCGTTCCGGTCCGGTTGGAGGTGCCGATATCCATCGGTATCCCCACAAAGCACGCGTCCAACCCCTGCGCGCTGTCTTGCGCCGGTAGCCGCATCATCGTGGTTCCGCCACCGAAACGCGGCATCTCGTTCCCGCCCAGAGGTTGATTGAAATGCGGCCTTGCGGTGTCTGGCATTGTGGTTCCTGTTGCGCTGATCATTCGATTATCGCCAGACCCTAGCCAGAGGCGGTTGGTCGAAAAATATCGTTGGGCAAACTCTTACATTTTCATTTGGCAATGTATTCACCCTCGTAAATCTCTTCGAGAAGCGAAATGAACAGCTCGTTTACTTTGGGCAGGCCCCCGGATCGGGTGACGATCTGCATGATGCAGGTGTAATCCTCGTCGCTGTTGGGTAGGCGCCGGAGGCGGCCCTGTTGTTCTAACGGGACCGCCAGATGCAAAGGCAAGAGGCCGATATAAGCCCCGCTCAGAACAAGGATCAGCTGCGCCTCAATCTCTTGCACGAACAGGTCCCGCTCGGACGGGTTCAGAGTCTTCCGCCGTTGTTGGTTCCAGTATCCGCGATGCACCCAGGCCTGACGCGCAATTACATCTTCTGAGATCATCTCTTCCGAGACATCGAACAGCGGATGCGCATCCGCGCAATAGAGCGCGTGGTTTTCCTCATATAGATCGGTCAGTTTCAAACCATTGCTAACATTATCAAAACTTCCGAACCCGATATGATAGCTACCGTCCAGAATGCCTTGCAAAATCTCCTGCGGTTCCGAAATAGCTAGATCAATCCGAACAGCTGGTGCGGCTTCGGTGAAGCGTTTGATCGCTTGTGGCAGTTTGAAATTCTTGTCGCTCGTGGTGGCATCGACCACGGCCAGTTTCAAACGGCCCACAAGGTTGCCCTTTAACTCGGCCAGATGGGTCGAGTGTTCGTCCAGCGTCCCAAGCAGCGCCATGCCGATCTGATGCACCATCTGCCCCTTCTCGGTCAGCAGAAACCCACGCCGCCCCCGTTGACACAGACGCACGCCCAGACGCTCCTCTAACGCGGTAATGTGGTTCGAGATCGTGGGCTGGCTAAGACCAAGCTCGACCTGCGCAGCCGAAAAGCCGCGATTGCGCACAACACTGTCGAACACGGTCAAAAGATGGATATCTGAGCCGGTGATTTTCATCGTTGCATTGAGCCAGAGAAATGTATCCGTTTGCAACGCGCTATTTGTAAAAACCGGCTTTCTGAATACGGTCGCGCCGGGAAACGCTTAAAATTTGATCCCGCTGCAGCACAACAAGGGGCCCGACATGAAAATCACCGCATTCCAGATGCAGGCGGGCGGCACCCCCGAAGACCGGATGATCCAGTTGGAACAGGCCATGCGCGATGCCAAAGCAGACGGCACCGATCTGCTGGTCGCGCCCGAGCTGGCGA
Organism: Ruegeria sp. G10; assembly: GCF_056533645.1. Taxonomy (NCBI): domain Bacteria; kingdom Pseudomonadati; phylum Pseudomonadota; class Alphaproteobacteria; order Rhodobacterales; family Roseobacteraceae; genus Ruegeria; species Ruegeria sp. G10. Next base: position 295,066 of record NZ_JBQFOQ010000002.1, read on the forward strand.
TTTCGGGATATGGGCGCGGGCCGGAACTGCAGACGTTGGCGCAGGCAAAGGACGGTCCATGGGTGCAAAAACTGCAGCAATTGGTGCGCGATCTTGGCATCAGCCTTGTCACCGGCTTTCCCGAAGCCGACGGCAACCGGCGTTACATCAGCGCTGTCATCATCAACAGCGCCGATACCGATACACCGCTTATCTATCGAAAGAATTGCCTCTATGGCGACTATGAAAAAGGGATTTTTGAAACGCCCGAACGGTCAACAGTTTTAACAGAAATGCACGGCCTGAAACTGGGCTTTCTGATCTGCTATGACGTGGAGTTTCCGGAAAACGCCCGCAGACTGGCACAGGCTGGCGCGCAGGTGATTATCGTTCCGACGGCAATGGCCGAAGGACCCGCAGGCGCGTTCATTACGCAACATGTGGTTCCGGTGCGCGCGTTCGAGAACCAGGTTTTCATTGTCTACGCCAATCACGCAGGCACGGATGAAAGCTATAGCTATCAGGGCATGTCCTCGATCGTGGCGCCCGACGGACAGAGTCTGGCGTTTGCACCGCAAGACGCACCTGCAATGATCTCGGCCCGGATCGATCCCGGAGAGTATGCGCAATCGCGCTCGGACAATCCGTACCTGTCCGATACGCTGACGCTTGAGCTGGCGCGCCCGTGACCGGTCGGAGACTTCTGTATTGACCTCATCCCTTGCGATCCTGAACGGCTCAATCCAAACGATGGACGCCTCGGCCAGCGGATTTCAGGCGCTTTTCGTTCGGGGTAATCGCATCGAAGCGTTGGGGTCTGATGATGAAATCCGCGCCTTGTGTGAGGAGACGACCCAAATTTTGGACGCCGGCGGCGCAACAGTGCTGCCCGGGTTTGTCGAAAGTCACATGCACATTTTCTTCGGGGCCTATGCGCCCACCGTGCTGCGGTTGGAAAACATCACAGGTACCGCTGCTTTAACCCGCGCGATACAGGATTTTTCCAGCCAAAACCCTGACGAAACCCTGCTCGTGGCGCAGGGCTTGGCCTATGACGCGTTTGACGGCGGACGCAATGCGGATCGGCATATACTGGACGCGATTTGCCCGGATCGGCCGCTGTTGCTGCAAAGCGCCGATTTCCACAACGGTTGGGCGAATACTGCCGCTTTGTATGCCGCAGGTGTCATGCAAGGACGGGATTTGGGCCCTGCGTCTCACATAGAACTGGACGCAAACGGGCTCGCCACGGGCACGTTGATCGAACCGCCCGCCGTCAGCGCGATTCAGGCGCTTGGCCGCCATGGCGGGCGCGAGGTTCTGGGGCTGGAGGGCGTCGAGCCCGCCGGGCATGTGACGCGCGACCAGCGTGAGGCGGACAAAGCGCTTTTGCGCGCAGGGCTGCGCTATTGCGCACGCCACGGGATCACCACGATCATCAACATGGACGGCAATCTCTACCAGGCCGGGTTGCTAAAAGAGATCGAGGCCGAAGGCGATTTGTACTGTCGGCTGGAATTGCCCTTTCACTTCACTCCCGGTGCGCCAGCCGAGAACATTGAGATCGCTGAAAGAATGCGCCGCGATTTGAACAGCGAGATGTTGTGGTGCAACCGCGTCAAATTCTTCATGGACGGCACTTTGGATGTGCAAACGGCCTATCGAATACAGGACTATCCCGGCACGCCCGGCCACAAAAGCGCGCCCCTTCATGACCCAGCACGCTTTGCCGAGCTGGCGACGGAACTGGACCGGCGCGGCTTTCAGATTGCGGTGCACGCCATTGGGGATGCATCCGTGAAAGTTGTTCTGGACGGTTATCAGGCCGCACTTGAGGCAAACGGCGCGATGGGAAACCGCCACCGCGTCGAACATATTGAGTTGCTTGACCCCGCCGATCGTCCACGGTTCTCGGAATTGGGTGTGATCGCCTCATTCATGCCGCCGCACCCGCCGGGCTGCGGGGATTTCCCGTTGGAACCTTTGACCTCGATCATCGGTCAGGACCAATGGCCCGACGCCTATGCATGGCGGACACTGAAAGAGGCGGGTGCTCGGGTTTGCTTTTCAAGCGATTGGCCTATTGCCGCCCTCCCACCCCTGACAGGTATCGACATCGCCATTAGCCGACGGGTTTGGGCCCCCGATCAGAAAGACGAACGGCTGAGTTTTGATGACACCCTTGCAGCCTATACCAGCGAAGGGGCTTATGCCTGCCGCCGCGACGAACAGTTTGGGCGTCTGGCGCCCGGATTGCTGGCCGATATCGTGGTGCTGGACCGTGAACTGACAGAGCGCAACGCAGGCCAAGCCGACGTGGCAGCGACGATCTGCAACGGAGTCGTCAGCTACGCCGCTAAAGGCTGAAGTCGATGCACAATCGGCCGGTCACATCCCCGGCCTGCAACCGATCCAGTGCAGAGTTGACCTGATCCAACGCTACAGTTTCCACATCCACCCCGAGTGGGCGCTGCGCCGCAAAATCCAGAAAATCCAACAGGTCCTGCCGTGTTCCAACGGACGAGCCGAACACCCTATGCCCACCGTCGATCAGCCACAGCATCGACAGGTCCACGGGGTCATCCACCAAGGCCACAGCCACAATATCGCTCAGCGGGTTCACCGCATCCCTGATCGTATCCCAAACCCTGGCTGTGGGCGCGAAGTTCAGCGTCACATCGGCGCCCCCGGCCTGACGCACGGCCGCCCCGGCATCCGGGCCCGCAAGGATGCCCAGATCCGCCCCAAGCCTTTGCGCCGTCCGCAGTTTGGCCGGGTCCTGGTCCACGACGATCACTCGGGCCCCAAGGGCTTTGGCGATCAGAACCGCGTATTGTCCCAAGCCCCCGGCACCGATGATCAGAGCGTTCTGCCCTGCCTCCAGCTTGGACCGTTTGAGTGCGCTCCACGCGGTCAACCCAGCGCATAACAGTGGCGCCCCTGTGATCGGATCGATCTGATCCGGGATTTCAAGGGCAAAGCAGGCCTCAAGCACGGCATATTCGGCAAAGGCCCCGTCTTGCTCGACCCCACGGGCCCGTTGCGCGGGACAGTAATTCTCGAGCCCGGACCTGCAGGGCTTGCAAGCAAGGCAGGTGTCATACAGCCATGGCAACCCGACACGCGCGCCGATGGATGGTGCATTCCGGGTGCCCGCACCGACGGCCACAACCCGGCCTATGCCTTCATGACCGAACACTCTGGGATACGCACTTTCAGGTAGCGGCTCGTCCCGCAGATGAAGATCGCTGTGGCAAATACCGCAGCTTTCCAGTTTCACCAGAACCTGACCTTGGGCGACCTTCGGCAAGGGTATCTCGGTCACCACCAAAGGGGCACCCGGCCCCGTACTCACCGCTGCTTTCATCGTGCTTGGAAGACCAGTCATAACACCCCGTTTGTTACACCCCGATAGCCCCGGATCACCCCGAAAATGCTCTCAGAACCATAGATCGAAAGATCATGACGATCCACGCTTTGCCGAGGCTGATCTTGGAGACGCAAGCCCGTGCCACAGCGCAGCTTAAGCTACCCCGCTACTCACTGCGCAAGCGAGGCACGGGCTTGCGGGACCAATCGGCACTCATTTTTCAGATGGATCAGCCTCGGCATAGTCGCGCAGGCGTTCGATGTCGGCAATCTCGGCATGGTTGCGGTTAATCTTTACGCCAACTGCCTTGAGGCGCGAAAACGCGCGGCTCAGGCTTTCGGGCTTCATCCCAAGACGGCCTGCAATCAGCATCTTGTCATAGGGCAGTTCGACATCGCAGCCGCTGGTTTCGTCGTCGCAAAGGCCCAGCAAAAACTCCGCGACCCGCTGCGCGCCGGTCTGCGCCTTGAGCTGTTCCAGCTGCGCCACCAGCGCGTGAAGATGGGTAAAGGTCGAAGCCAGAATCGACACTCCGATTTCCGGGTCTTCCTTCATCAGCGACAACAAGAGCGGGCTGGGAATATGCATGATATCGCAGGCCGAGACCGCCTCGGCAGACACAGGATAAGGGACATTCCGCAGCGCGACCGCTTCGCCAAAGCTTTCGCCACGTGTAAAGACGCTCACCACCGCCTCTGCCCCGGTCGGAGACATGCGAAACAGCTTGACCCAGCCTGCCAGAACCACGTGAACGGCCTTGGCCTCTTCTTCCTGCAGGAAAATCGTCTCGCCGCGGTCGTAGCTGCGCCAAATAGCGTGACTCAACAGCGTATCGACATGTTGATCCGGCAAGCTCTTGAGCAATAGCGACTGCCGCGCGATTGCCTTTTGTGTTTCATGTGCCAAGAAAGTTCCCCTGCTTCCCTGATCGATTGTCTGAACAGTACGATCCTCTGGATCAGGCTATGCCAAAGCTGGGAACAACGCACCAGTCTTTTCCCGCATCAACTTGACTATTGTCATGTTGCGAGGGTCGCCGGACGCATACCCTTGGATCAAAGCCAGTAATCCGGGGAGCAATCAAGATGAACTACGAGCGATTTTTCACCCAGAGTCTGGACGACCTGCGGGACGAGGGAAATTACCGCGTTTTCATTGACTTGCAACGCCACTGCGGATCGTTCCCGAACGCCCGCCAGACCGATGGTTCAGTCCAGCGGGACGTGCGCATCTGGTGTTCCAACGACTACCTTGGCATGGGTCAACACCCATCTGTGATCGAGGCAATGCATGACGCATTGGACCGCTGCGGCGCAGGAGCCGGGGGCACGCGAAACATATCAGGCACCACTCACGACCATGTGCTGCTAGAGGCCGAGCTGGCCGAGCTGCACGGAAAAGAAGCCGCGCTTCTGTTTACTTCCGGATATGTTTCGAATTGGGCCGCCCTCGGTACCCTGGCCGCGAAAATCCCCGGTTTGATCGTGTTTTCGGACGCGTTGAATCATGCCTCGATGATCGAAGGCATCCGCCATTCGCGCGCGCAGAAGGTGATCTGGAAGCACAATGATCTGGAAGATCTTGAGGCGAAACTGGCCGCCGCCGATCCGGACGCACCGAAGATGGTCGCGTTCGAGTCCGTTTACTCAATGGATGGCGACATCGCCCCGATCAAAGAGATCTGCGATCTGGCCGACAAATACGGCGCGATGACTTACCTCGACGAGGTGCACGCCGTTGGCCTTTACGGCCCGCGTGGTGGCGGTATTGCCGAGCGCGAAGGTCTGATGGACCGTCTGACCGTGATTGAGGGCACTCTGGGTAAGGCCTTTGGTGTGGTTGGCGGCTATATCGCGGCCTCTGCGGCGTTGTGTGATTTTGTGCGCAGCTTTGCTAGCGGATTCATCTTTACCACCGCTCTGCCGCCGTCGATTGCCGCAGGGGCCGCTGCGTCGATCCGCCATCTGAAGCAATCGAATGTCGAGCGCGACCTGCAAAAGGCCCGCGTGGCGCACGTGCGCGCGCGGTTGGATGCGGAAGGTATCCCGCATCTGCCCAACCCCAGCCACATCATCCCGGTGATGGTGGGCGATCCGGTTAAATGCAAATTCATCTCGGACACACTGCTGGAAGAGTTCGGGATTTACATTCAGCCGATCAATTACCCCACCGTGCCGAAAGGGACCGAGCGGCTGCGGATCACACCGTCCCCGGTTCATACAGACAAGGATATCGACCATCTGATAGGTGCTCTCTCAGAGCTATGGCACCGCTGCCAGATCGCTCGGATGCCGATGGCCGCCCAATAATCAATACGCCTCCTTTTGCTGAAGACTGCGCCGTCTCATATGAGGCGGCGTTTTTTCAGATCAGGTAGAGGGAGAAGATGACAACGGCAAAGCTGATCAGCACCATCATGAAGCCGCGCAGCCAGGCGGGGCTCGTGGCAAGCTCGAGATAGCGCGCAAGGATGATGCGGGATTTGGTGAGTGCCAGGATCAGGATGCAAGCGCCAAGGAATTTGGGGGATATCGGCAGCAGCGTCAGGATCGCGGATGCGATGCTGAGCGCCAGAAGGGCGAGCCATGCGCCTGTGAGCGAGCTCGGGAGCCTCCGGCGAGAGTATTTTTGAAAAGATGAAGGTGTGGGCATCGCGCTTATCCCAGCAGGTAGATCACGGGGAAGAGCATGATCCAGACCAGATCGACCATGTGCCAGAACTGCGCGCCTGCCTCGATGTTTCGGGGATCGTCGCGCCACGCGACCAGCAGCAGGATGGCGATGCCGGCCAGCACATGGGCGGCGTGAAAGCCGGTGAGCAGGTAGTAGAACAGGAAAAACGGGTGGGTCTCGTAGGTGATGCCTTGCGCGGCTTTGCCTGCGTATTCCGCGCCTTTTATGATCAGGAACACAACGCCCAGCGCAGCCGCCGCAATCAGCGCCATTCGGGCGGCGGAGCGGCGCGCGGCTTGCCGCCAGTGCAGGGCCTGCGCGGCGAGATAGCCGGACGTGATCAGGACGGCGGTGTTGAGCGCCGCGCCAGTGCGGTAGAGATGCGATTGTGCCTCGGCAAAACCCGCGGGGTCGGTCAGGCGCACGCCCATGAAGGCGATCAGCCCGGCGCCAAAGACCAGCAGTTCCGAGATGATCAGCACCCACATCAGCAACTCGCCCGGAAGCTCGTCGATCAGGGAAGTGTCGCTCATGCGCCGACCAGTTGGCGGTAGATCTGCGGCAGCGCCATGGTCAGGCGGTGCGGGTCAGGGATGACGGCGAACCCGCCTTGACCGAACATGCGTGGAAACCAGCTTTTGCCGGTTTTGTCGATGGTGACGCCAAAGACAGATTGCCCGGCGCGGCGGGCCTCGCGGACTGCCATGCAGGTGTCTTCGATACCGTGGCGGCCTTCGTAATGGTCCAGATCGTTTGGCTTGCCATCAGTGATGACCAGTAACAACCGACGCTTGCGGGACTGTTCTGCCAGATCGGCAGAACAATGACGGATCGCCGCGCCAAGGCGTGTGTAATGGCCGGGGCGCAGCGAGGCGATACGTTGTTCGACGGTGCCGCCCATCGGCTCATCGAACCGTTTGCAGCGCTGCACATAGACGCGCTGACGTTTCAGCGAACTGAAGGCGTGGATGGCGAAATCGTCGCCGCAGGCATTCAGCCCCCAGGCCAAAGCGGCCAGCGCCTCGCGTTCGATGTCGATCACGGCGCGACCCGTGACGGCGCTTTCGGTGGACCGGCTGACATCCAGAAGGATCGAGACCGCCAGATCGCGCGCTTCGGGGCGGGACTGCATCCAGATGCGTTCATTGCCTTCGCCGCTGGCATGGCGGTCGGTTTCGGCGCGCACGGCGGCTTCGATATCCAGCTGATCACCGTCCAGATGACCACGTGTCATCACGCGACCCGGGCGCAACGCCTCGAATTGGCGTTTGACGGCGCGGATGCGACGAGCGGTGGCGGGGTCTTTGCCGAATTCAGCCGCATCCTCGCGGATGTCGGCATCGGATAGCAAAACGTTCACATGGTCCGGCAGGTACTCCCCGGTGCGCACATCCCATTCGGGATAGAGAATGCGGCCAGACAGGCGTTCGCGGTTCACGTCCTCGGGTGCCAGATCCAGATGCAGTTTCAGTTTGGTGGGCGGGGCCTTGGAGATCTGCCCCAGCCCGATCTCTTCCTGATCGTCAGCGGCTTTCTTGGCGTTATCGGGGTCGTCGTCATCAATACGCCGGTTGATATTCAAGAACTCGGCCCAGCTGAGGATCGCTTCGAACTTATGCAGGATGAAACTGTCGCTGCGGTTCGCCTGATCCGATTTGCGGCGGCGGGCGCGGTGGGTTTTTTCGCCCGATGCTTCGGGCTCGCCCTCGGTGTCGGGATTTTCGACCTCGTTATGTTCGGAAAAGCCAACGGCGCGCAGCTCGGGCCACAAGGGCACCGGGCGCATCGGTTGGTAGCCGCGCGGGGCGGTCAGGTCGTCGTCCAGCGTCAGAAGCTGCTCGGCCTTTGGCGACAGGGGCGCCGGGTCGCCCAGCTTGTGCCGGATCAGTTCTTCCACTGCGGCCTCAACAGGGGGAAGGCCGGGAATATCGCGCTGATGCAGGACACCTTTGCAAAGCTCGGTATAAAGCGGGCGCAGGCCGGGGGCGTCGTCGAGCGTCGCCACAACCATGTCCTGCGCTGCCATCAACGCACGCAGATCGGCGCGCAGCGGATCATCTTCGTCAATGCGGGTTCCGGCATGGGCGGCAGCGGCGGCCAGCCAGACATAAAGCGCGCCGTTGGCTTCGCGCGCAGGAAACACCGCCAACCGGTCGGGCAGGCGCAAGACTTCGCCATCGAAAGACGCGCGCGGCATCAACTCGGCCTCGGTTGCCAGTTTGCGACGCCAGCTCAGGCGGTGGCGTGAAATCTCGGGTGAGACCGGGCGCAATTCAACGCCCGGGCTACCCCCAAGTCCTCGGAAGAGGACGGCCAGCCGCCCCGCGACCTCTGAGAGGTCGACCGCGGCTCCAACATGCACCTCAGGTGCATCGAGGCGGCTGGCAAGGGTGTGCCACAGTTTCCCGATCGTTTCTTCGGGTTCCCATGGCTCAAAATCGATCCTGACCATCGGCCGGCCTCACCCAAAGACAGCCGTGACAAGATCGAGGAGCCCGCGTTTGATGTCCTCGTCATCCGTCAGAGGTTCAACCATAGCGGCAAGGATGGCGCGGTCGGTGGACATGCCCTGCGCGATCAGCGTCGCGGCATAGACGACCAGACGGGTGGAGACGCCTTCCTCAAGGTCCTGACCCTTGAGCCCGCGCAACTTGTTCGCCAGCCGGATCAGCGGCTTGCAACGTTCCAGCGGCAGGCCGCTTTCCTGGGCGACAACCTCGGCCTCCATCTCAGGCGATGGGAAGTCGAACTCCAGCGAGATAAACCGCTGACGGGTCGAGGGTTTCAGGGTTTTCAGGATATTCTGGTATCCGGGGTTGTAGGATGCCACCAGCATGAAGCCGGGCGCGGCCTCAAGTTCCTCGCCAGTGCGATCGATCGGAAGGATGCGCCGGTCGTCGGTCAGCGGGTGCAGCACGACAGTCACGTCCTTGCGGGCCTCGACCACCTCATCAAGGTAGCAGATCGCGCCTTCGCGCACCGCGCGGGTCAGGGGGCCATCGACCCAGACAGTTTCGCCGCCTTTCAGCAGATATCGCCCGATCAGGTCGGCGGCGGCAAGGTCATCGTGGCAGGCCACGGTGTAAAGCGGGCGGCCAAGCTTGGCGGCCATGTGGGCCACGAAACGGGTTTTGCCGCAGCCTGTCGGGCCTTTCAGCAGAACCGGCAGGTCGTTGGTGTAAGCGGCGCAGAAGACGTCGCATTCATCGCCTTGGGGCAGGTAGAAGGGGGCGTCAGCCGCCCCCTCGTTCAGTTTCATGGAGCCGTCCATATCCATCACTCCGCAGGGGTTTCAGCTGCGCCGGGTTCAATGATCTCTTTCCGGGGAACCCAGATCGAGTAGATGAACAGCAGCGCACCAAGGACCACAACGATGCCAGAGCCAAGGCGCATCCAGTAGAAGATGGCGACCTGATCCTGCACATCCATGAAGTAGTCACCGACCACCCGCTGCATGTGCGTCTGCACGGTTCCGGCGAAGGTCAGCACGAAGGTCATGAAGACCATGCCGCTGGTCATCAGCCAGAACGAACCCATGTTCAGAACCTGATTATAGGGATCGCGGTTCTTGAGGATCGGCATCGCATAGCTGAAGATCGCCAGGTTGAGGCAGACATAGGCACCATAGAAGGCCAGGTGACCGTGGGCTGCAGTGATCTGTGTACCGTGGGTATAGTAGTTCACCCCGTGCAGCGTGTGCAGGAAGCCCCAGACACCGGCTCCGAAGAAGGCCAATGTGGCACAACCCAGCGACCACAGCAGAGCGGCCTTGTTGGGATGGTCCCGGCGGCCCTTCCAGACCATGACGAAGGCAAAGGCCATCATCGCGAAGAACGGGATCACTTCGAGGCTTGAGAAGATCGACCCGATCCACTGCCAGTAACCCGGCGTACCGATCCAGTAGTAGTGGTGCCCTGTGCCAAGGATGCCCGAGAACAGTGCGGCGGCGACGATGACATAGAGCCATTTCTCGACGATCTCACGGTCCACTCCCGTCAGCTTGAGCATCAGGTAGGCGAGGATCGAGGCCATGATCAGCTCCCACACACCTTCAACCCACAGGTGGACAACGTACCACCAGTATTGCTTGTCCAGCGACAGGTTGCCCGGGTTGTAGAAGGCAAACAGGAACAGCAGCGCCAACCCCCAAAGACCCAACAACAGGATGTTGGTGATGGCGGTCTTCTTGCCCTTCAGAACGGTCATCGACACGTTGTAAAGGAAGATCAGCGCGGCCACGACGATGCCGGCCTTGACCCATTTGGGCTGTTCCAGAAACTCGCGCCCCTCTTTGCCCAGCAGCCAGTTGCCTTCGAACAGGTTGAAGACGTAAGTCACAACCACGCCCAGCGTGCCAACCACAAGGATGATAAGCTGTAGATAGGCCAGCTTGGGCGAATGGATCTCACGCTCGGCCTCTTCCGGGATCAGGAAATAGGCGGCCCCGAAGAACCCAAGGATCAGCCAGACGATCAGAGAGTTGGTGTGCAGCATCCGCACGATGTTGAACGGCAGAAGCTCGCTCAGGAAATTGGGGGATACATAGATCAGACCGGCCAGCAGGCCGCCGATCACCTGTATCGCGAACAGGCCCATGGCTACGGCAAAGTAGGCGTAGGCGATTTTTTGGGATTCGTATTTCATTGTCCTTGTCCCTTTCTCAGCCCGCCTCGTTGGGCGGCCAGCCCTGCGCGTCGATATTGTCCGTCCAGATCAGGAAGTTGGTCAGATCACGCAGCTCGTCGTCGCTGAGGTTGAAATTGGGCATCTGCCGACGACCGGGAATGCCGGTCGGTTGTGCTTCCATCCAGCCCTTGAGCGAGTCAAAGGCCGATTCCGGGTCGTCCAGGACACCCCAGCGGGTCATCACGTTGCCGACCTCGGGGGCAAAGTAGGCCCCTTCGCCGAGGATCGAGTGACAGTTGATGCAGGCGTGTTTTTCCCAGACATGCTTGCCCCGAACCACACTTTCATCGAGCTTTGCCGAGTTCTCGGAATTCACGATGTACAAGTGCGAATGGGCCGACAGGGCCAGAAAGATGAGGATGAAGAACAGGGACCCGCCATAGAATATGTTGCGAGCCATGCTCTTTGTCATGACTTCTCGCATTGCGCTCTCCTTTGCGCAGATTAGTTCGTATGGTGACAATGGCGGTTGGGCCGCGGGGCTTCCTTAACGAAAGTCAAGACTGCGTGAGGGAATGGTTAAAACTATGGAATATATGAATATTCAGGCCGCGCGCGGGCCGGTCAGGGCCGACCACATGGCGATCAGATAAAGCGTGAAGGCCCCGATCCACAGCCCATCCACCACCAGCATCACGGTCAGATAGCCAGTGGTCAGATCCGACCCCACCCATCTGAGAATCGCCGCCAGCGCCATCAGCGCGTAGGCCACCGCCATCGGCGGCGGCGCGATCAGCGCCCGCCCGCTATGACCCAGCGCGGCGCGGCTCATGACCGCCAGGGTCATGCCGCCAACGCAGCCGATGCCCAGTACATGCAGCGCCGCGATTTCGTTACCGATACCCAGCAGGGACATGCCCCACAGGATCAGGCCCAGCGCCAGCATCCCCAGCCCGACATGCAGCGCGATCAGGATCGGCTGCCGCAGCGCCCAGGCCGACCGCCAGCGCACCATGCGCAGGATCTGCACGAGGCCAAGCAACAGCGCGACTGCTCCGGTCAGCGGGCTGAGGCCCAGCAGCAATGCGCTCAGCGGCAGCAGCAGGGCGATGATCATTCCGGCCTTGTCCAGCGCCGCCACCGAGACGGGCCACGCCGCCTCGGGCGCGCCGTCGCGTTTCATTGCGTTGCGGGTGAAAGCCGGGGTGATCCGCCCGCCCAGAATCGCGATCATTGAACATAAGGTCAGCAACCCTGCGCGCAGGCCGATATCAAGGCTATGGCCTGTGACGCCCATCCATTCGAGATGAGTCAGAAGGTTGGAAATCCAGATCAGGCTGAGCAGCAGCAGGAACACCATATTCTGCGGTTTTGGCCGACGGATCAGCTGAGTCGCGATCTTCGCCGCAAGAATCGGCACGAAGGCCAGATCAAGCACCGCCACCAGAACCGGCGGCAACAGGCCCGAGAACCACATCGCCAGACGACCCAGCAGCCACAGGCCCGCGGCCAGGGTGATGAACCGGGCGCGCGCCTCGGGCGCTCCGGTCCAGTTTGGCACGGCAGTCAGGAAAAACCCGCCCAGCGCGGCGGTGGCATAGCCAAAGATCATCTCGTGCGCGTGCCACATCGGCGGGGTCATGGCGTAGGACGGATCGCTGTAAGGCACCGCGCCGGTCTGCATCATCAGCCAGACGCCCCAGACCCCGCCCACGAACAGGCCGTATAGCCCGGCAGACAGGAAAAACACCCGAAACCCTTCGCCAAATACCCGTACGATGATTGCCGACATGCCCGCTCTCCTCGGCCTTGATGGCTTTGGCGTGCAGCCTAGCGGGGATCGGTCTGCGCGGACTTAACCAAGGTCAAGACGCAGAAAACATACGCCAAAAACGCTTATTTTATTGGACGCATTTTTTACCCGGCGGCACGTTTTGCGTCCCTTCCGTTGACTTTCGTCAAGGATGACATCCGCGTGATGTCCCACTCTTGGGTCTGCCTCACCAGTAAATGGAGAGTGATCATGTCACTTGGAATCAGCTACAACAGAACTGGCCGCGCCTTTGGGGTCGGTTTGGCGATGCTGCTGGGCAGCGTCGCTGCGCCAACCTTCGCCGACGAACCAACCCTAAGCAAGGAAGCCTTTGAATCATCGAAACAGCTTTACTTTGAGCGGTGCGCGGGCTGCCACGGCGTGTTGCGCAAAGGCGCGACAGGTAAAAGCCTTGAGCCATTGGTAGAAACGAAAAATGCCGATGGAACTGTCACCGAGTCCGGGACCCTCAAGCTGGGTCAGGAACGACTCGAACGGATCATCGCTTGGGGTACCGAAGGCGGGATGAACAACTTCTCGGACGTTATGACCGAGGACGAGATCCGCGACATGGCGACCTATATTCAGATGGAGCCGCCCAAGCCGCCCGAGATGTCGCTTGAACAGATGATGGCGACCCGCAAGGTCTATGTCGAACCCGAAGACTATCCGTCCGAGCCGCTGCATGGCCGCAACTGGGAAAACTTCTTCGTGGTCATCGAACGTGACGTGGGCAAGGTAGCCGTGATCGACGGCGACACCAAAGAAGTGTTGGCCCATATCCCGACAGGCTACGCGGTGCACGTTCTGAAAGCCTCCGAGCACCACAAGCTGGAAGAACCGGAAAATCCGGGCCGCTTCTGGTACACCATGGGCCGCGACGGCAAGATGACTAAAATCGACCTGTGGCAACAGCCCGAGAATATGCTCGTGGCCGAGGTTACCATCGGGTATGACGCCCGCGACGTGGCCGTATCTGGTGATGGCAAATATGTCATCGGTGGTGCCTATTGGCCTCCGCATTTCGCGATCGTCGATGCCGAAACCATGGAGCCGAAAAAGGTCGTCTCGACCCGCGGTGTGAACGTGGACGGGGACTATGTGGAAGAAAGCCGTGTGGCCGCCATCTACACCACCCCGAACGAGCCCACATGGATCGTCGCAGTCAAGGAACTCGGCCAGCTATGGCAAGTGGATTACACCGACCTGGACAATCTGCGTATCGACAAGATCGACAGCGCCAAGTTCCTGCATGACGGTTTCTTCGACCCAACCGGTCGTTACTTCCAGATCGCCGCAAACGCGTCGAACAAGATGGTTGTCGTGGACACCCAGACTCACAAGCTGGAGGCCCTGATCGATACAGCACCGTTGCCGCACCCCGGCCCCGGCGCCAACTGGGATGACCCGAATTGCGGTCCCGTTGCCGGTACAACCCACCTGGGCGAAGGCACAGTCACCGTTTGGGGCAACGACCCCGAAGGTCACCCGGATCAGGCATGGCAGACTTGCTATGAGGTGGAAACTGACGGACCCGGTCTGTTCATTCGGACACACCCGAACTCGGATTACATCTGGGCCGACCAGACCAAGCACCCTGAGCCTGAAATTCAGCAATCGGTGCAGGTGATCGACAAGGCAACCGGTGAGATCGCAAAAACGATCCAGATCACCGAAGAGGAAGGCAACGTCGCCGTCCACTTCGAGTTCAACCAGGACGGCACCGAGGTTTGGGTTTCCAAGTGGAACCGCTCGACCTCGAAAGAACCTAACGGTGAGATCGTGATCTTCGACGCCAAAACGCTGGAAGAGATCGGTCGCGTGAAGGGGCTGTTTGCTCCGACCGGTAAGTTCAACGTCTACAACCGTTCGAACCACGTCACCTGACGGGTTCAGCAACTGACACCGGAAAGGGCGGGCCCCTCGCCCGCCCTTTCCACGTTTGACACATCAGCCAAATCCACAGGCCTGACACCGAAGGCCAGAGAAGAAAGCCAAAACGGAGCCCGGATATGACCTCGGAACCGGAAAAGAAAAAACCGATCTGGCGCCGGTATTTCCTGTGGGGAATGCCCGTGGCCGGCATCGCTGCGGCCTTTGCCGCCGGCATCATCTTCTGGGGCGGGTTCAACACCGCCATGGAAGCGACCAACACCAAGGAATTCTGCGTTTCGTGCCACGAGATGCGTGACTTCGTCTACGAAGAATACACCGGCACGATCCATGACGTGAACCGGTCCGGCGTGGGCGCGGTCTGTTCCGACTGTCACGTGCCCAAGGACTGGACGCATAAGATGATCCGCAAGATCAAAGCGTCCAAAGAGCTGTATGGCAAGATGGTCGGCACCATCAACACGCGCGAGAAATTCGAAGCCAAGCGCGTGCATCTGGCGATGAACGAATGGGAGCGGATGAAAGCCACCGACTCGCGCGAATGCCGCAACTGCCACGATTTTGAATCCATGATGCCCGAATTCCAAAAACCCCGCGCGCGGCAGCAACACCTGAACGCGATGACCGTTGGTCAGACCTGTATCGACTGCCACAAGGGGATTGCGCACTCGGATGCCCGTGATCGGGCGGATGAGGATTACCTGGAAGAACTCGAAGCCCCAAACCCAGCGTTCATTCGCGAGATCCCGGCTGAATATCTGGCCAGCCTGGAACGCATCGAAGCCAAGGAAGCCGCCGACGCCGAGGCTGAAAAAGCCGCCCGCGCAGCGCAGCAAGAGGCGGTACAGGCGCAGATCGCAGCCGCCGTGGATGCCGCTGTAGCCGAAGAACGCGCCAAGGCTGCAGGCGAAGAAGCCGCAGCACCAGCGGGTGGCGGCAGCGATGTCGGCACCAATATCGATTGGGCCGCTGTTCCAAGTGCGGATATGAAGCTGTTCTATCCGGGTCAGGCTTCGTTCGAATGGGTCCAGAACGGTAGATCGCATGGCGGCGCACGTCCTTTGACCAAAGGCGGCGACAAATGCACCACCTGTCACGCCGCAGAACTGGACGCGATCGGTAACAAGATCGTGGCCGGTGGCGATCTGGAACCAACGCCGATCCCCGGTAAGCGTGGCGTCATCGATGCAACCGTACAGGCGGCCCATGATGACGAGAACCTGTATATCCGCCTGCAATGGCCGGATGCGGGCCACAACCCTGCCCCCTTCGTCGATGGCGGCAAAATGGACCCCGACAACCAGATCAAAGTGGCGATGATGATCACCGGCACTGGCATCGAGATGGGTGATCAGGTGGGTTGCTGGGCCTCGTGTCACGCAGACAACACCTATATGCCCTTTGATCCGGGTGCGGATGCGATTGCGGCCAATGGCGACTTCTCCAGTCGCATGACCGCGCAGGATACGGTGACCAAATACCTCAGCGAAAGCCGCACCGAGGTCGACACCAAAGGCCGCCGGGGCAAGCCTCTGGGCGGTTGGGACAAGCTGCAGGCCGCCGAGCAGATCGAACAGTATCTGGCCGATGGCACCTATCTGGACCTGATGCGCGTCTATGCGGACGGCAGCGCCACCAATGGCTACCTGCTGGAACAGCGCGTGGTCAATGACGGCGAGATCGCCGCCTCCGCTAGCCTGGACGGCGGCCTCTGGACGGTCGTATTCACCCGCCCGCTGAACTCGGGGGCAGCCGGTGACGTGCCGCTGGCATCCGGTCAGACCTATACGGTCGGCTTTGCCATCCACGATGACTTTGCCGCCGCACGGTTCCACCACGTGACGTTGGATACCAGCCTGGCGCTGGATGATGACAGCGCCTTTATCAACGTGGTCAAACAGTAACAGATCGGGGCCGGACAGCCCGGCCCTTTCCCAACCCTAAGGAGAGGTCGATGAAACCCCAAAACCTTCTTCCTGCCCTGCTGCTTCTGGCATCCCCCGCGCTGGCCGCAGATGACGACATCGCCGCCACCTGCGCCGAGGCCGAAGAGCGCTATGTCGAGCTGTTCGGCCAGCCGTCATCGGCTGTTGAAGATGCCGAGGTGGTGCTGATGTACAAATATCTCTTTTGCCCGGTCGAATTGACGGTCAAGGCAGGCACCACGGTGCGCTGGGTAAACGTCGACAAACGCACCAGCCATTCGGTCCTGCTGAAAGACGGCAGCGAACCCGAAAGTGACCGGCTGTTTCCCGAGGAATCGGTGGATCTGACCTTTCTTACCCCCGGTCCGCAGGAATACCTGTGCGGGCCGCATTGGGAAACACAGAACATGATCGGAATGATCACCGTCGAACCCTGAGCCGAGGCAACCATACAGGCACGAAAGAGGAGCGCGGGCGCAAAACCCGCGCTCCTTAACTTTAGTCAAGGAGGTTTGTTTTGGATTGCGCCAGTCTGACCCCATGACACGCCCGGCTCACCCAGCAACGTCACCGGATCGCGCAGGACCTCCGGGCTCAACGAACATTCAGACCAAGCGAGTTCACACATGAGCGGTAAGGTTTTTCTGATTGGCGCAGGCCCCGGCGACCCCGAACTGATGACCCTGCGCGCCCTGCGGATGCTGCAAGAGGCGGATGTCGTGGTTTACGACCGTCTGGTCTCGGCCGATATCCTGAACCTGCACGCGGCAGGTGCGCGGCTGATCCCGGTGGGCAAGGCTCCCAAATGCCACACCGTGCCGCAGGATCGCATCAATGACATCCTCGTTGAAGAGGCCAGCGCCGGTCACACGGTTGCGCGGCTCAAGGGCGGCGATCCGATGATCTTTGGCCGTGGCTCGGAAGAGGCCGCGCATCTGATGGCCAACGGCATCCCGGTCGAATACGCGCCGGGGATCACGGCCGCGCAGGGCGCGTCCTGCTCTACCGGCGTACCGCTGACCCATCGCGGGTTGGCGACCTCGGTGCAATATGTCACCGGGCACCGTCAGGCCGACAAGGTGCTGGATCTGGACTGGAAACGCCTGGCCGACCCCGACTCGACGCTGGTCGTCTATATGGGCGTCGCCAATATCGGCCAGATCGCCATGGGGCTGATGACCGAGAACCTGCCCGGCTCGACCCCGGTACTGGCCGTCGGAAAGGCCACCACACCAGATGAACGCCGTCTGGTCTCGCGGCTGGATCGGCTGGCTGCGGATGTGCGCGCGGCTGATCTGAAGGCACCGACACTGTTCATTATCGGCAAGGTGGTTTCGCTTTATGCGGAACAGCCAGTGGCTGAGTTATTGGAGCAGGCTCATGGCTAAGCTTGGCTCTAAGAAATTAGGGCCGCGCCCGACCCTGGGTGGGCGAGAAGCGCCCTCCCGGGGGGAGGGTCGGGCGCGGCCCGGCGTTGCCGCCGGGCGATCCGGTTGGACCGCGCGCGCTGTCCTGACAACCGCAGTGCTTGTGGCCACAACAGCATTCGCCGCCGACACGCTCGACCCCAACGCCCTGAAACGGCTTGTGCATCAGGATTGCGGCTCGTGTCACGGGCTGTCGCTGAAGGGCGGCCTTGGCCCCGATCTGCGGTCCGAAACCCTTGAACACTACGACGCCGAGGTTCTGACCGGCGTGATCCTCGATGGCATCCCCGACACCGCGATGCCCCCCTGGCGGCCCCTGATCAGCGAAGAAGAGGCCGAATGGATCGCCCGTTACCTGCTGGCACAGGAGGCACAATGAAACAGCTTATCCTCACTCTTGCCGCCACGCTGCTGATGACCACAGCACAGGCGGAACCCACAGCCACCGGAGACCTGGGCCTTGTGATCGAACGCGCCAAGGGCTCGGTCCTGCTGGTCGATCAATCCGACCGCGCCGCGCTGGCCCGGATCGAAGGGCTGGGCGACCTGTCCCATGCCTCGCTGGTCTATTCGCCCGACGAACGCTTTGCCTATGTGTTCGGCCGTGACGGTGGGCTAACCAAGGTCGATATCGTCACCCGCCAGATCGTGAACCGTGTCGTGCAGGCGGGCAACGCCATCGGCGGTGCGATTTCGGATGACGGCAAGCTGGTCGCCGTGTCGAATTATGAACCCGGTGGAGTGCGGGTCTTTGATGCGGACACGTTGGACATGGTCGCCGACATTCCCACCGACAGCAAAACCATCGGGCTGGTCGATGCGCCCGGTCGCCGGTTCGTGTTCACCATGTGGGACACGGGCGAGACCTGGATTGCCGATTTCGCCAAGGGCGACCCGGCGATCACCAAGATCCCCGATATGGGCAAGAACCCCTATGATGCGCTGATCACCGCCAACGGACGGACCTATATCACCGGCCTCTTTGGCGAGGATGGCTTAACCGCGCTGGACTTGTGGTCTGAGACGCCCGAACCGATCCGCGTGCTGCCCAACTACGGGCGCGGGCAAGAGGAAATGCCGGTTTACAAGATGCCCCATCTGGAGGGCTGGGCGCTGACGGGGCGCGAGTTCGTTCTGCCGGCCGTCGGCCATCACGAGGTTCTTTGGATCGATGCGGACACCCTGACCGAAACCGGGCGCACGCAGACTCATGGCCAGCCGGTCTTTGCAATGGCGCGGCCTGACGGGCGGCAGGTTTGGGTGAATTTCGCCCACCCGTTGAACGACACGATTCAGGTGATCGATTCCGTCAGCAAAGAGATCATCCACGAATTCAAACCCGGCCCTGCCGTGCTGCATATGGAGTTCACACCACGCGGGCATGAGGTCTGGATCAGCGTGCGCGATGCCAACAAGGTCATGGTCTACGACACGCAGAGCTTCGAGAAACTGCGCGAGATCGAGGCCGACAGCCCCTCCGGCATTTTCTTCACCGCCCGCGCGCACAGAACGGGGCTGTAACCGATGCAACATATCACTGACCCCATCGATTGCCGTCTGCTGGACGAGTTCCAGCGCGATTTCCCCATCACCACGCGTCCGTTTCAGGTTTTGGCCGACGCGCTTGGTCTGGACGAGGCCGAAGTGCTCGACCGGCTGGCGCGGATGCGCAAGACCGGGCGCATCACCCGGGTAGGCGCGACCATCGCGCCCGGCGCGGTATCCGCCAGCACCCTTGCCGCTGTCGCCGCCCCTGACGCGCGTCTGGAAGAGGTCGCCGCCCTGATCGATGCGGAACCCGGCGTGAACCACAATTACCAGCGCGAGGATGACTGGAACCTCTGGTTCGTGGCCACCGGCCCGGATCGGGCGCATGTGAACGAAACGCTTGCTCGGATCAGCCGCCGCACCGGATTGCGCGTGCTGGACCTGCGGCTGGTGCGCCCGTTCAACGTCGATCTGGGGTTCCGGATGTCGGGCGAGACCCGCAATGTTCCCGGCCCCCGCAAGATAGATTGTTCAGCCATGCAGGACGGCGACCGGCCCCTGTTGCAGGCGCTCAGTTCCGGGCTGTCGCTGGTCGCGGAACCCTTTGCCGCGCTGGCCCGGTCCTTAAGCCGCAGCACAGTCGATGTGATGGGACGGATCGAGGCCCTACACGCGGCCGGGATCATCTCGCGCCTCGGCGTCATCGTACGCCACCGCGCTTTGGGCTGGTCGGCCAATGCGATGGTAGTCTGGGATATGCCGGCCGATCAGGTTGGCGCCGCAGGTCCGGCGCTGGCCGCTCATCCAGGCGTGACGCTCTGTTATGAGCGCAACCCGGTCGAAGGCGTCTGGCCCTATCGCCTTTATTCCATGATCCACGCCCGCTCACGCCCCGAAGCGCTTGAAGTTCTGGCCAATGCCACCGCCCTGCCGGAACTGGCTGGTGCGCGGCACAAGGTTCTATTCTCGACCCGTTGCTTCAAGCAAACCGGCGCGCTGATTCAGGCGAAAGAGGTGGCGGCATGACACTCGACGATACAGACCGCGCCATCCTAAACCGGATGCAGGACGACTTGCCTTTGACCTCGCACCCCTACGCGGTGATCGCCGAGGAACTGGGGATCGCGGAATCCGACCTTCTGAGCCGCATGACCCGCATGAAAGAAGACCGCGTCATCACCCGTTTCGGCCCCTTCTTCGACGCGGCCGCAATGGGCGGAGCCTTCTGCCTGTGCGCGATGGCCGTAGCTCCGCAGGATTTCGAAACCGTCCTGACCAAAGTCAATGCGCATCCGGAGGTCGCGCATAATTATGAGCGCACGCACCGGCTGAATATGTGGTTCGTTCTGGCGACCGAAACACCCGAAGGGATTGTAACCGCAGCCGAGGCCATCGAACGGGAAACCGGGATCGCAGTCCTGCAATTTCCCAAACTTCAGGAATTTTTCATCGGCTTCCGGGTGGCAGCATGATCGACGCAAAAGACAGAGAGATCATCGAGGCGCTGCAAGGCGGCCTGCCGCTGGTGCCTGCGCCTTACGCGCAGGTGGCCGAGGGGTTGGGTCTGGATGAAGACACCCTGATGTTCCGCCTCGCCGACATGAAATCGCGCGGTGTAATCCGGCGCATTGCGGCGGCCCCCAATCACTACAAGCTGGGCATGACGTCGAACGGCATGACCGTGTGGGATGTGGCGGATGATCAAGTGGCCGAGATGGGCACCCAGATCGGCCTTCTGCCCTTTGTCACCCATTGCTATGAACGCCCCCGCGCGCTGCCTGACTGGCCCTATAACTTGTTTGCCATGGTCCACGGCACCGACCGGGCCGAGGTCGAGGAGAAGCGCGCCGAGATCGCGGCCATTCTGGGCGAGGCCTGCCGGGCGAAAGATATCCTCTATTCCACGCGCATCCTGAAAAAGACCGGGCTGCGCCTGAAAACGAAAGGCTGAGATATGTTCCGCCTGACCGAATACATGCACCAGTTGGTCAAGCCGACCCCGGTGCGAAAACGCCGCCCCGGTCCCGTGAAGCCAGTGGTAATCTGGAACCTGACCCGGCGCTGCAACCTGAAATGCCGCCATTGCTACACCGTCTCGGCGGATGTGGCCTTCCCCGGCGAGCTCAGCCACGAGCAAGCCATGGTAACCCTTGAGGATCTGGGCCAATTTCGCGTCCCGGCCCTGATCCTCTCGGGTGGGGAACCATTAGATCGGTTCGATTTCTTCGACATTGCCAAACGTGCGCGTGACCTGGTGCCGATGCTGGCGCTGTCCACGAACGGCACCCGGATCTACGACGAAACCGCAGACATGATCGCCGATGTGGGGTTCAACTATGTGGGCATCTCGCTGGACGGGATCGGCGCCACGAATGACTGGTTCCGCGGCGTTGAAGGCGCCTTTGCCGACGCCCTGCGCGGCGTGCGCGAATGCAAGAAACGCGGTATCAAAGTGGGCCTGCGGTTCTGCCTGACCGAAGGCACCCAGCATCATCTGCCTGACCTGTTGAAGCTGTGCGATGATGAGGGTGTCGACAAGTTCTATCTGTCCCACCTTGTCTATGCCGGGCGCGGCGACAAAAACCGGGGCGAGGATGCCGAACATCTGCGCACCCGCACCGGTCTGGACCTGCTGCTGGAACGCGCGTGGGAGGCCGCATCCGGGGGCCGCCCGCTGGACATCGTGACCGGCAACAATGATGCCGATGCCGGGTATTGCCTGAACTGGGTCCGGGCGCATTTCGACGCCGACAAAGCGGCACATGTGCGAGAGCATCTGGCAGCGTGGGGTGGAAACTCCAGCGGGCTGGGCGTGGCCAATATCGACAATCTGGGCCGCGTGCATCCCGACACCTATTGGTCGGATTACACGGTTGGCAATGTGAAGACCAAACCGTTCTCCGAGCTGTGGACCAGCGATGACCCGATGCTGGCGATGCTGCGCACCCGTCCGCGCCCGCTGAAGGGGCGCTGCGGGGCCTGTCAGCTCAAGGACGTCTGCGGCGGCAACACCCGTATCCGGGCGCTGCAACTGACTGGCGATCCGTGGGCCGAGGATCCGGCCTGCTATCTGTCAAATCAAGAGATCGGTGTTGAAGATGCAGGCGAGCGCCTGCAGGTCACGCCGTTCCGGGGGAAAAGCCATGATCCGGCGCATCAGTTCTTTTGAAATCCTTGGTCCTGCCGGCCCGGCCGTTACGCGTGTGGCGAGGGCAGGAGCCTCCGGCGGGAGTATTTTTAAAAAGATGAAGATCGGGGCCCTGTGTTCGGTCCTGAGTGTGGGCGCAGCCTGGGCGGATGCGCCTTCGGACTATGCTGAATTCTGTGCGTCCTGTCATGGCGAGAACCGTCTGGGCGGGGTTGGTCCTGCGTTGATCCCTGAGACACTGAAACGGATGCGGGGGCCGCGTGTGGCGGCGGTCATCGCCGAAGGTCGGACCGCGACTCAGATGCCAGCGTTCTCGCATGAGCTTGATGCGCTTCGGATCGAAGAGCTAGCGGGCTGGCTAAAATCTCCGCTGGAGACTGATCCAGAATGGGGTGAAGCCGATATCATGGCCAGCCGTATTCTGGACGAAGACTATGCAGCGGTGGACGCGCCCGTTTGGAACAGCGACCCGATGAACATCACTCTGGCGGTTGAAACCGGTGACCACCATGTCAGCGTGCTGGACGGGGATACGTTCGAGGTTCTGGACAGGTTCGAGACACCTTTTGCCGTGCATGGCGGGCCGAAGTTCAGCCCCGATGGGCGGTATGTGTTCATCATGTCGCGCGATGGCTGGGTGCAGAAATATGACATCTGGGCTTTGCAGCAGGTGGGCCGCGTGCGCGCGGGTTTGAACAGCCGCAACATCGCGATGTCGGGCGATGGCAAATGGGTGGCTGTGGCGAATTACCTACCGAACTCGCTGACGTTGCTGTCGACCGAAGATCTGTCGGTGGCGAAGGTTGTCGAGGTCAAAAGCAAGAAGGGCACTCCCAGCCGCGTTTCGGCCGTCTATCAGGCGCCGCCCCGTGAGAGCTTTGTGCTGGCACTGAAAGATGTGCCCGAGATTTGGGAAGTGTTTTACGGCGCCAACCCGCCGCAATTCGGGCTGGGGCATGATTTCCGCATCGAGGGGCAGTTCAAAAACCCTGATCCCTTCCCAGTGCGCAAGATCACGACGCCCGACTATTTGGACGACTTCTTTTTCGACCAGAGCTATGAATACGTGATGGGTGCCTCGCGCGATGGCAAGGGTGGACAGGTAATCGATCTGGTGATCGGTCATAAGGTGGCCGATCTGGACCTGCCGGGGATGCCTCACTTAGGTTCGGGTATTACGTGGAAACATGGCGATACCACCGTGATGGCGACACCACATCTGACCGATGGCACCGTGTCAGTGATCGACATGGAGACATGGGAAACGGTCAAACGGATTAAGACCGAAGGGCCGGGTTTCTTCATGCGCAGCCATGAGAATTCGCCGTATGTCTGGGCCGATGTGTTCTTTGGCCCCAACAAAGACGCCATGCATGTGATCGACAAGCAGAGCCTTGAGATCGTTAAGACCTTGCGCCCTGCCCCCGGCAAGACCGTGGCGCATGTGGAGTTCACGAAGGATGGCAGCCACGCGCTGGTTTCCATCTGGGAGGATGACGGCGCGGTGATTGTTTATGACGCGCAGACGCTGGAAGAAGTGCGCCGCCTGCGGATGCGCAAACCCTCTGGGAAGTATAATGTCTGGAACAAAATCACCTTCTCGGAAGGCACCAGCCACTGAGGGCAAATGGCCGGTCTGGAAACTGGCTATCCTGCTCTATCCGGCCACGGCTTTGACCGTGGCCATCAACCTGTTTCTAGCCGGGTTAATCCTGCATAGTGCGGGTTTTGGTGCCATCAGCCCGATCTCTGCGATCCTGTGGTCCATCCCATCAGGTGCCCCTGCGGCCTGGTTGGCAGGGCGTTGGGTGCGCGGGTTGATGGATGAAGCAGGCGGTTGATTATAAATGCAAATTTTCGAATTTGATTAATTTTTGGACGGTTCAAAAACAAATGACCTAAGTCAAGTAGCGACTCGTTCAAATCCTCTACCACCAAGGCATAGCTTCCCGAGTCGGAGACTCCATGCCTGCCCTGACCCCTCTGCACAATCTCCCTGACCGCGCGGTTCGCGCGGCAGCCGGGTTGGCGGGCATACTCCTTCTTTTGTTCCAGACTTTTGCACCGGCGCTGGCGAGTCCCGGTGAAAGTGTCTGGGTGGAGATCTGCTCGGAAGGCGGCGCGGTCTGGGTCGAGGTTGACCTTGAGGAGGGTGCCGAAGACCCGGCCGCGTATTGCCCCATATGCGCCGATTGCGCGCTGTGCACCGACGCCGCGCCGATGCCCGAACTGGCGCAGCTGGGGCAGGCCGGAATGGTCCGTTTTGTACGGGGAAACACCGGGGCCTCTGGCGTTTTCTACCAAGCCCACCGGCTGTGGCCCGAAACCCGAGGCCCCCCATGCGCGCCCGAAATCACAACCGAACGCGCCCTGCGCGCGTCCATGGCATTCACCCAAATTCCCGGAGGTGCGCCGTGGTCGTAAGTCGCGCAATCCATTTCCTGCTGGCCCTTGCCCTGTCGTGCCTTATGGCGATCAGCGCCCATGCCGACAGCCTTGCCAGCTTCCTACCCGAGATTGAGCCCGCCGATCTGGCCCCCGGGGCCGATGCCTTTGGTCCCGTCCGCGACGATGTGCCGGTGGCCCCCGTTCTTAAAGACGGCGACCGCATCGCCTGGGCTTTCTTAACCTCTGATCTGGTCGGCACCACCGGCTATTCGGGCAAGCCCATTCATGTGGTCGCCGCCATCGATGATGAGGCGGTGCTGACCGGGGTGCAGCTGGTCAAGCACTCGGAACCCATCGTGCTGATCGGCATCCCCAATTCCCGCATGGTTGAGCTGACCGAAGGTTATGCCGGGCTTGATCTGAAGATTGAGGCCGAGACTGGCGGTGAGGGGCATGACCTCGATATTATCTCGGGCGCGACGGTCACGATCATGGTGATCGATGACAGTCTTGTGCGGGGCGGCATCAAGGTGGCGCGCGCGCTGGGGCTGGGCGGCTTGGCACCGGCGCAGGCCGATGGACCCAAGCGCGAGGTCGATATGGCACAGGACGCCATCTATGACTGGACGACGCTGTCGGGCGACGGCTCGGTCCGGCGGCTGACGCTGGATATCGGGCAGGTCAACGCGGCGTTCGAAGCGACGGGCGATCAGCGGGCGATCAAGCGCCCCGAACCCGGCGAACCCGATGACACCTATATCGACATGCATATGGCGCTGGTCTCGGTTCCGTCGATCGGCAAGTCGCTGCTGGGCGAGGCCGAATATCAGAACCTGCTGAACTGGTTGGACGAAGGCGAGCAAGCCATTCTGGTGTTGGGTCGCGGGGCCTATAGCTTCAAGGGATCGGGCTATGTCAGGGGCGGGATTTTCGACCGGATTCAGCTGATCCAGGGCGACAATTCGGTGCGGTTCTTTGACAAGCAACAACGCCGTCTGGGCGAGGTTGCGGCCCCCGATGCCCCAAGCTTTACGGAACTGGACATCTTCAAGATCCCTGCTGATGCCGAATTCGATCCGGCCGAGCCCTTCCGACTGCAACTGTTGGCGCAGCGGGCCGTGGGCGCGGTCGAGAAAACATTCCTGACCTTCGATCTGGGCTACAAACTGCCGGAACAGTATCTGCTGCCCGTCGCGGCCCCTGTGGTCGTCGATGACGCCACCGGCGAGGCGGCGGCCAAGGCCGCGCTTTGGAAACGCATCTGGAAGGACCGCACGGTTGAGATCGGGGTGCTGGGCGTCATGCTTTTGGTGCTGACGGCGACATTCTTCTTCCAGTTCCACGCCACCATGAACGCCCGCGTCTTCTATTGGTTCCGCATCGGATATCTGACCATGACGCTGTTCTTCATCGGCTGGTACGCCAATGCGCAGCTGAGCGTGGTGAACCTGATGGCGCTGGCGGGCAGCCTGCGCACAGGCTTCTCTTGGGACGCCTTCCTTTTGGACCCGCTGGTCTTTATCCAGTGGTTCGCCGTGGCCGCCGCGCTGCTGTTCTGGGGCCGTGGGGCCTATTGCGGCTGGTTGTGCCCGTTCGGCGCGCTGCAGGAGTTGACCAACAAGATCGCGCGCGCGCTGAAAGTGCCGCAATGGACCTTGCCTTGGGGTCTGAACGAACGCCTCTGGCCTGCGAAATACATGATCTTTCTGGTGCTGTTCGGGATCAGCTTTGTCTCGATCCCGCTGGCCGAAACCTACGCCGAGGTCGAGCCGTTCAAGACCGCGATCATCCTGAAATTCATGCGCGACTGGCCGTTTGTGGTCTTTGCGCTGACCTTGCTGGGGATCGGGCTGTTCGTGGAACGGTTCTACTGCCGCTATCTCTGCCCCTTGGGCGGAGCGCTGGCGATCCCGGCCCGTATTCGCATGTTCGACTGGCTGCGCCGCTACAAGGATTGCGGCACCCCCTGTCAGACCTGCGCCAATGAATGCCCCGTTCAGGCGATCCACCCCACAGGTGAGATCAATCCGAACGAGTGCGTCACCTGCCTGCATTGTCAGGTGCTTTATCAGTCCGAGGACAAATGTCCCGTCGTTATCCGCCAGCTGAAACGGCGGGCCAAGACAGGGTCGGTCCAGATGAAGACCCCACTCGGACAACCACCGGCGAACCATCCGAACGCCAAACCGCAAACCGTTTCCTAAAAGGAGGGACGATCATGTCGGAACATGACAAGAAACTGAACATCACACGCCGCGGGATGCTGGGCGCAACCGCAACCGGTGCGGTGATTGCCGGGACCGGGCTGGGCTCGACCCTGATGACCGCGCGCGAGGCGAGTGCTGCCGCGAATGCGCATCTTGAGCCGGGTGAGCTGGACGAATATTACGGCTTCTGGTCCTCGGGCCAGACTGGCGAGCTGCGAATCTTAGGTGTGCCTTCGATGCGCGAGCTGATGCGGGTGCCGGTGTTCAACCGCTGCTCGGCCACCGGCTGGGGTCAGACCAATGAATCGCTGAAGGTTCTGACCGAAGGCCTGCTGCCGGAAACCAAGGAGTTTCTGGCCGCAAATGGCAAGGTCACCTATGATAACGGCGACCTTCACCACCCGCATATGTCGTTCACCGATGGCACCTATGACGGCCGCTATCTGTTCATGAACGATAAGGCCAACACCCGCGTGGCCCGTGTGCGCTGCGACGTGATGAAATGCGACAAGATCATCGAGATCCCGAACGCGCATGACATCCACGGCCTGCGTCCGCAGAAATACCCGCGCACCGGCTATGTCTTTGCCAATGGTGAGCATGAGGCCCCGCTGGTCAATGATGGCCAGATCCTCGACGATCCGTCGCAATATGTGAACATCTTCACCGCCATCGACGGTGATACGATGGAAGTCGCATGGCAGGTGATGGTGTCGGGCAACCTCGACAACACTGACTGCGACTATCAGGGCAAATACGCGTTCTCGACCTCCTATAACTCGGAAATGGGTATGAACCTGGCCGAGATGACCGAGAATGAGCTGGACCATGTGGTCGTGTTCAACCTCAAAGGCATCGAGGACGCGATTGCCGCGGGCAACTATCAGGAGCTGAACGGCGTCAAGGTCGTGGACGGGCGCAAAGAGGCAGGTGGCAACCTGACGCGGTATATTCCGATCCCGAACTCGCCGCACGGTGTGAACGCCGCGCCCGACAAGAAACACATCATGATCAACGGCAAGCTGTCGCCGACGGTTTCGGTGATTGATGTCGAGAAACTGGATGCGGTGTTCGAAGGTGCCGATCCGCGTTCCGCCATCGTGGCCGAACCGCAGCTGGGTCTTGGCCCGCTTCACACCGCGTTCGACGGCAAGGGCCACGCCTTTACCACCCTGTTCCTGGACAGCCAGGTGGTGAAATGGGACATCGCCAAGGCGATCGAAGCCTATGGCGGCGCGGATGTTGATCCGATCCTTGACAAGGTGGATGTGCAGTATCAGCCGGGCCACAACTCGACCTCGATGGGTGAGACTGCGGAAGCTGACGGCAAGTGGCTGATTTCGATGAACAAGTTCTCGAAAGACCGCTTCCTGAACGTGGGTCCGCTGAAGCCTGAAAACGAGCAGCTGATCGACATCTCGGGCGACAAGATGAAGGTGGTCCATGACGGCCCGACCTTCGCCGAGCCGCACGATTCGATCCTTGTGCACCGGTCCAAGGTGAACCCGGTCAATGTCTGGGATCGCAACGACCCGACATGGGAAGATGCGCGCAAACAGGCCGAAGCCGATGGTGTCGATCTGGACTATGGCGCGGATGAGCCGATCCGGGATGGCAACAAGGTGCGGGTCTACATGACATCCGTGGCGCCTGTGTTCAGCATGGAGAAGTTCACTGTCAAACAGGGCGACGAAGTCACTGTCTATGTCACCAACCTTGATGATGTGGATGATGTGACCCACGGCTTCTGCCTGTCGAACTTCGGCATCGCGATGGAGGTTGCACCGCAGGCCACCGCCTCGGTCACGTTCATTGCCGACCGTCCGGGTGTGCACTGGTTCTATTGCCAGTGGTTCTGCCACGCGCTGCACATGGAAATGCGCGGCCGGATGTTCGTTGAGCCGCGGAGCGCGTAACGATGCGTTGGTCCCTGCTCATACCGCTCCTGCTCGGCTCGCCCCTTTGGGCGGCGGACTGGGATGTGCCCAACCGGGCGGGGGCCATCAACGAGATACTGGCGCAGGCGGCGGATGGAGACACCCTCCGCCTGAGCCCCGGTGTTTATACCGAACACCTCGTACTGGACCGGCCCGTCACAATCGACGGGCAGGGCTTGGCCACCATTGACGGACAGGGTGAGGGCAGCGTCATCACCGTGACCGGACCGGGCGTGACGGTGCGCGGGCTGACGGTGATCGGCTCTGGCTCGGACCATGACGGGATCGACAGCGGCATCCAACTGACCAAAACGGCCCACGCGCCGGTGGTCGAGGACAATGTGCTGCTGGGCAATCTCTATGGCATCGACATCCATGGGGCCAAGGACAGCATCGTGCGCCGCAACCGGATCGAGGGGCGGCAGGACCGCCACATGAACGCGCGCGGCAATGGGGTCTATGTCTGGAACGCTCCGGGTGCCGTAGTCGCCGACAATGACATTCAGTTTGGGCGTGATGGGATTTTCGTGAATTCTTCGAAGAAGAATTTGTTCACCGGCAATCTGTTCCGCGATCTGCGCTTTGCCGTGCATTATATGTATGCCGACAATTCCGAGGTCAGCAACAATGTCTCGATCGGCAACGATCTGGGCTATGCGGTGATGTTCACCTCGAATGTCAAAGTCACCGACAATGTCTCGATTGACGACCGCGAGCATGGCGTGATGCTGAACTATGCCAACAAGAGCGTCATCACCGGCAATGTGGTCAAAGGTGCGAAAGAGAAGTGCACCTTCCTGTATAACTCGAACAAGAACGAATTCACTGACAACTGGTTCCAGGGCTGCGGCATCGGCATCCACTTTACCGCCGGGTCCGAACGCAACCGGATCGTCGGCAACGCCTTTGTCGGCAACCGGACGCAGGTGAAATATGTCTCGACCAAATGGGTCGAGTGGTCAGAAGACGGGCGCGGCAATTACTGGTCCGATTTCGCTGCCTATGATGTGGATGGCAACGGCGTGGCCGATGCCCCTTATCGCCCCAATGATTCAATGGACCATGTACTGTGGACCCAACCCGCAGCCAAATTGCTGCTCGGCTCGCCCGCCGTGCAGTTGGTGCGCTGGTCGCAATCAGCCTTCCCGGCGCTGCTGCCGGGCGGTGTGATGGACAGCAACCCTTTGATGCAAGCCCCTGAACCCCCAGCTATGAAAAAGGTGCCTCATGACGGATAAGGCCCTGACGATTGACCAAGTCTGCAAGGACCGTGGCAAGACCCGCGTTCTTGACGACATCACCCTGTCTCTTGCCCCCGGCCAGCGCGTGGCACTACTGGGCCATAACGGCGCGGGCAAGTCGACGCTGATCAAATCCATCCTCGGCCTGATCCCGATTGAGGGTGGCACCATTCGCATCGGAGACGCCACCCCCGGCAGCGCACAAGCGCGGCGCGAGACGGCCTACCTGCCCGAAGCGGTGTCATTCCACCCGGCTCTGACAGGACGCGAGCAACTGACGCTGTTCGCGCAGCTTTCGGGCGCGAAGGCAGATGTACCCGGTCTGTTGGAACGTGTTGGTCTGAGCGACGCACTGGACCGTCGGATCGGGGCCTATTCCAAAGGGATGCGCCAACGTCTGGGTCTGGCGCAGGTTCTGCTGGGTCAGCCGAAAGTGGCGTTGCTGGATGAACCCACATCGGGCTTGGACCCGATCTCGCGGCAGGATTTGTACGCTATCATCGATGAGCTGGCGTCGCAGGGCACCGCTGTTCTGATCGCCAGCCACGCCCTGACCGAGGTCGAGGCCCGCACCGACCGCATCGCCATCATGCGCAAGGGTCGGATGGTGGCGGATGACACGCTGACCAACCTGTCGGCGCTGGCCGGTCTGCCGATCCGCCTGAAGGTGCGCGCCAGTGCCAACCCTGACGCCTTGGCCGCCGAACTGGGCGGCAATCGGATCAACGGGGCGTCTGTGGAACTGCTCTGCACCCCTGAAGACAAGATGGAGGCCCTGCGCCGGATCGCAGAGTTGGGCGACGCGGTGGCGGATGTGGAAATGACTCCGCCCAAGCTGGAAGACCTTTATCGCCATTACGCACAGGAGGATTTGCAATGACCCGCTTCCTCGCCATCACCCGCACCGAAATGCTGATCCTGCGCCGCAACCGTTGGCTGCTGGTCGCGACGCTGATCATGGTGCTGTTCGCGCTGGCGCTGACCTTTGCGGGTAGCGCCCCGACCGGCACGCTGGGGGTCGATATGCTGACCGTCTCGGTCGCGTCGATGACCACGCTATCGGTCTATCTTGCACCCTTGCTGGCGCTGATGATTTCTTTCGATGCCATCGCAGGCGACGTGGACCGGGGCAGCCTGTCGCTGCTGCTGTCCTACCCCGCGGGGCGCGGCGAGATCCTGTTGGGCAAGTTCACCGCTCATCTGGCGGCGCTGGCTTTTGCCATGACCGTCGGTTTCGGCACCGCCGGAGCGGTGGCCGCCTTCTTCGGAGGCGCGGGGCCCGAAAGCCTGATGGCCTTGGCGCGTCTGATCCTCACCTCGATCCTGCTGGGCGCCGTGTTTCTGGCGCTGGGATACCTGCTGTCCGCCTTGGCTAAGGGGGCCACGGCGGCGGCGGGTCTGTCGGCCGGGCTCTGGCTGGTTTTTGTCGTCCTCTATGATCTGGGCCTGTTGGGGGCCGTCGTCATGGACAAGGGCGGCACCTTCACCCAATCCGTCTTTCCGTGGGTGATGGTGGCCAACCCGGCCGACGCATTCCGTCTGTGGAACATCGCCGCAACCGACGGCGTTGCCATGGCATCCGGCATGACCGGGGCCGCGCAGGCCCTGCCGGTCTGGGCCGCGCCCGTGTCGCTGCTGATCTGGCCGTTGATCGGCTTTGCCCTTGCACGGGCCGCGTTTAGGAGGGTTGAGCCATGAAGCGCCTGTGCCTGATTGCCCTGATCGCGCTGGCTGCCTGCAAGGAAGAGGTGGCCGAGGCCCCCGACCCGGTGGACCTGACCCCAGATGCGCTGAGTTTCTTCTGCCAGATGAACATCGCAGAACATGGCGGGCCCAAGGGGCAGATCCATCTGGAAGGCTACCCCGCGCCGCTGTTCTTTGCTCAGGTCCGCGACATGGTGGCCTATCTCAAAAGCCCCGAGCGCGACGCCAAGATCACCGCCGTTTATGTCAGCGACATGAGCGTCGCCCCCAGCTGGCGGCAGCCGGGTATCTCGAACTGGATTCCCGCTGATGGCGCGACCTTCGTGGTCGGAGCCAACGTAAAGGGTGGCATGGGTGCGCGCGAAGTGGTGCCCTTTGCAGACCCCGTCGCCGCCGAAGCGTTCATCACCGACTATGGCGGCACGGCGCTGCCCCTGTCTGACATTCCCGACACCGAGGTCCTCGGCCCCGTCGATCTGGACCTGCAGCTGGAGACACCCGCATGAGCCGCTACTCTCGCCGCCGCTTCCTGAGCATCTCGGCCGCTTGCATGGCCTTTCCGGTCGCGGCATCCGCAGTCGGGCCTTCTGCCCGGTGGACAGGAATCGCATTGGGCGCACCTGCCAGTATGCACTTGAATGGGCTGAGCGACGCGGAAGCCGCACCCATTTTTGACGCGGTTGCCTCCGAAGTTTCCCGACTTGAGAACATATTCAGCCTTTACCGCCCCGACTCAGAGCTGTGCCGTTTGAACCGAACGGGCCACTTGTCGGCCCCCTCAGCCGAGCTTTTGCAAATCCTGAGCCTGTGCAGCGCCCTGCATGCAGCGTCGGGGGGCGTCTTCGACCCGACCATTCAACCGCTTTGGATGGCTTTGGCCAACGATGCTGCCGCGTCCGAACGAGACAAGACGTCTGGTGTCATCGGATGGAAGAACGTCGTGGTGGATATGGATGAAATTCGTTTGCCAGTTCCGGGCGTGTCTGCCCTGACGTTGAACGGCGTGGCACAGGGCGAGGTGACGGATCGGATTTCCAGGCTTCTCAAGTCGTTTGGCCTGCGAAATGTGTTGGTAAATATGGGAGAAATCCGGGCCGAAGGACGGCGCGGCGATGGGCGCGCCTGGCAGGTTGGGCTGGCCTCCGCGAATGGAGCATTAGAAAATCATATCAGCCTCAGCAATCGGGCAGTGGCGACCTCATCTCCTGCGGCCATGACCCTGCCAGGTGGGAAGGGGCATATTCTGAACCCAATCCGTGAGCGCGTGTTTCATAGCACTGTGTCCGTCTCCGCCCCCAGTGCCGCTGTAGCGGATGGGCTGTCGACGGCTTTATGCGCTGTGCCCCACGACGGATTCACCGGGGTTCTGTCCCGTTTCCCGGGTGCCCGGGTTGAGATGCTTATATGAAGCACGGGCGGGAACCGAAATCATCCGCCTTCCGGCCTGAAAAATCCTCAGAGTTTTCAAAGCGACCGAAACTTAAGCACTCAGCACATGACTTAGGTCAATTTTTGACCATCGATTGTTCGGTACAGTGCTTGGCAAAACACGACTCAAGATCAACAGTGGACCGCAAGCCAATGAACAAGCTAGCCAGCCGTCGCGCTTTTCTGCGTGGGAGATCCCTGCGCAAGCGCGCGGATGCAATAAGACCACCTGGCGCCGTATTGGCCGATTTCCACGAACTATGCACCCAATGCGACGATTGCGGTGCGGCGTGCCCCGAAGAAATCATCTCAATCGACGCACAGGGGTGGCCGGTTGTAAACCTTGCTGCGTCACCCTGCACCTTCTGCGCCAAATGCGCCGAGGTCTGTCCGACCGGGGCGCTGCTCCCTGAATTGGTGACCGAATGGCCCTGGCGCGCCAGTGTATCAGCAAGCTGTCTGTCCCTGAACGGCGTAAGCTGCCGCGTATGCCAGGACGTCTGCGATAACAACGCTCTCCGTTTCAAACCCCAACTTGGTGGTCGATCAGAACCCGTTCTTGATCAGACGAACTGCAGCGGTTGCGGCGCCTGTGCCAGCGCTTGCCCAGCAGGCGCCGTCAGCTTCGTACGTATCGAACCTCAGCCCTCGGAGAGCCTGCAATGAATATCTGTGGATGCCTCGTTCACGTGACGCCCGACACCACCCAAGAGGCCCAGAAGGCCATGGGGCGTGTCGATGGCGTTGAAATTCATGCGGCGGCCGAGGATGGCCGCATCGTTGTTGTAGTCGAGGACACGCCCGAGAAACTGGCGTCCGAGACGATCATGGATCTGCATCAGATCCCGGGCGTGATCTCTCTGTCCCTGACCTATCACCATTTCGAAGACCTCGCGGAGACCCGCCCGCACCTCAACGCTTCTCGCCAGAAATAAAGCCGGAGACCCATGTCATGACCATCTCTGAATCCCGCCGGACATTCCTGAAATCAACAGCTGCCGCTGCGACGGCCTCAGCCGCCGGTCTGCCGCTTGCCACCGGGCAGGCCAGCGCGCAAGTCGGCAACCCCGACATCCGCTGGGACAAGGCAGCGTGCCGGTTCTGCGGCACCGGCTGCTCGGTCCTGATCGGCACCAAGGACGGGCGCGTCGTCGCCACCCAAGGCGACCCGGACGCGCCGGTGAACCGCGGCCTGAACTGTATCAAGGGCTATTTCCTATCCAAGATCATGTATGGCAAGGACCGCTTGACCACACCGATGCTGCGCAAATCCAACGGCCAGTACGACAAGAACGGCGAGTTCGAGCCTGTATCGTGGGACGAAGCCTTTGACGTCATGGCCGCCAAATGGAAAGAAGCGCTGGCCAAGAAAGGCCCGACCAGTGTCGGCATGTTCGGCTCGGGCCAGTGGACTGTCTGGGAAGGCTATGCCGCCGCCAAGATGATGAAGGCGGGCTTCCGCTCGAACAATATCGACCCCAACGCGCGGCACTGCATGGCGTCTGCCGTGGTGGGCTTTATCCGCACCTTCGGCATCGACGAGCCGATGGGCTGCTATGACGACCTTGAGCACGCGGATACCTTCGTGCTCTGGGGTTCGAACATGGCCGAGATGCACCCGATCCTGTGGTCGCGCCTGACCGACACGCGCCTGACCAAGCCGGGCTGCGAGGTGCATGTGCTGTCGACCTATGAACACCGCTCGTTCGAGCTGGCCGATAATGGCATGATCTTTGCGCCGCAGACCGATCTGGCGATCCTGAACTATATCGCCAACTACATCATCCAGAACGGCGCGGTGAACGAGGAATTCGTCAAGAACCACGTCAACATCACCAAGACCGCCACCGATATCGGCTATGGCCTGCGCGACAATCATCCGCTGCAAGAGGCCGCCGAGAACCCCAATGTCGGCAAGATGGAACCGATCAGCTTCGAGGAATATGCCGAAGCGGTTTCGAAATACACGCTGGAATATACGTCCGAGCTGTCCGGCGTCCCCGCCGCATCGCTGGAACGTCTGGCCAAGCAGTACGCCGACCCCAACCGCAAGGTCATGAGCCTGTGGACCATGGGCTTCAACCAGCACACCCGCGGCTCATGGGTGAACTCGTTGATGTATAACGTGCACTTGCTGGTCGGTAAGATTTCGGAACCCGGCAACTCGCCCTTCTCGCTGACCGGTCAGCCCTCGGCCTGCGGCACAGCGCGCGAGGTCGGCACCTTTGCCCACCGTCTGCCCGCAGACATGGTGGTGATGAACGACAAGCACCGCGAGATTTGCGAGAAAGCCTGGAACGTGCCCGCCGGCACCATCCCGGCCAAGCCCGGCTTCCACGCCGTGCTGCAGCACCGCAAACTGAAAGACGGCGACCTGAACGCCTATTGGGTACAGTGTACCAACAACATGCAGGCCGCGCCCAACATCAACGAAGAAGGCTATCCCGGCTACCGCAACCCCGAAAACTTCATCACCGTGTCGGACCCCTATCCGACCGTGACCGCGCTGTCGGCTGACCTGATCCTGCCCACCGCCATGTGGGTCGAGAAAGAAGGCGCCTATGGCAACGCGGAACGCCGCACACAGTTCTGGCGTCAGCAGGTCAAGGCCCCGGGCGAGGCCAAGTCGGATGTCTGGCAGGTCATGGAGTTCTCAAAACGCTTCACCGTCGAGGAAGTCTGGGGCGAGGAATTGCTGGCCACTATGCCCGAACATCGCGGCAAGACCATGTATGACGTGATCTTCGCCAACGGCACGATCGACAAATACCCGCTGTCGGAAACCGCCGAAGGGTTCGACAACGACGAATCCGAACACTTTGGCTATTACGTGCAGAAAGGCCTGTTCGAGGAATATGCCGAATTCGGGCGCGGCCATGCGCACGATCTGGCTCCGTTCGACGTGTACCATCAGGCCCGCGGCCTGCGCTGGCCGGTCGTGGACGGCAAGGAAACGCTCTATCGCTTCCGCGAAGGCTATGACCCCTATGTCGAGGCCGGGGCGGGCGTGCAGTTCTATGGCAAGCCGGATGGCAAGGCGAACATCATCTTTGCGCCCTATGAACCGGCGGCCGAGGAGCCGGATGACGAATTCAATCTGTGGCTCTGCACCGGTCGTGTGCTGGAACACTGGCATTCGGGGTCGATGACCCGCCGGGTTCCCGAACTGCACCGCGCCTATCCGGCCGCCGTAGTCTACATGCATCCCGAAGACGCCAAGGAACGTGGTCTGCGCCGCGGTCAGGAGATCGTCCTGTCCACACGTCGGGGCGAGGTCAACAGCCGGGTCGAGACCCGGGGCCGCAACAAGGTGCCGCGCGGTCTGGTCTTCATGCCGTGGTTCGACGAAGGCCAGCTGACCAACAAGCTGACGCTGGACGCGACCTGCCCGCTGTCGAAAGAGACCGACTTCAAGAAATGCGCCTGCAAGGTCGAGCGCGCGTAACAGGCAAGTAAGGCAAAGGTTGTTCCCATGTCTTCTGCAGGCAAACCCCTTGCGCCAAACCGGCGTCGCTTCCTACAGGATGCGGCGCGGGCGGCAGGCGGTTGTGTGGCCGCCGGATCATTGCTGGCCTATCTGGCCCGCGATGCACGGGCCTTGCCTGCCGAAGCATTGCGGCCGCCCGGTGCCCTGCCTGAACAAGACTTCCTGTCCGCCTGTATTCGCTGTGGTCTGTGCGTGCGAGAGTGCCCTTATGACACGCTGAAACTGGCCGAGTTGGGTGTCGATGCCGTCGCCACCGGCACGCCCTATTTCACAGCGCGCGACGTGCCCTGCGAGATGTGCGACGACATCCCCTGCGTCGCCGCCTGCCCAACCGGGGCGCTGGACCCCGGGCTGGACAATATCGACGATGCCGAGATGGGCGTGGCCGTGCTGGTGGATCAGGAGAACTGCCTGAACTTCCTCGGCCTGCGCTGCGACGTCTGTTACCGCGTCTGCCCCGTCATCGACGAGGCGATCACGCTGGAAACCGAACATAATGCGCGTTCGGGCCACCATGCGGTGTTCATCCCGACGGTCCATGCCGACCGCTGCACCGGCTGCGGCATGTGCGAGAAAAGCTGCGTCCTGCCCGAGGCCGCAATCAAGGTTCTGCCCGCGCGGCTTGCGCGCGGCAGCAGCGCAGAGCACTACCGTCGCGGCTGGGAAGAGAAAGAGGCCAAAGGCGCGCCGATCGTCGAGGGCATCATAGACCTGCCGGATCGTTTACCGGGGCCGGGCACCGACAACCTTGTCGCACCGGGTGGGTTCGAGCCTGTTTTCAAGCTGCCGGGGGTGACGCAATGACCGCCCGCACACATCTTCCAGTGGGACAGGAAGCCCTTGAGGCCAAGGGCTGGCTGGGTGCCCACAAGTACCTGCTGCTGCGCAGAACCAGCCAGCTGTTCTTTCTGCTGTTGTTTCTGTTGGGCCCGTGGTTTGGCATCTGGGTTGTGCAAGGCACGCTGGCGGGGTCGCTGACCCTTGGCGTGCTACCACTGACCGACCCGTTTGTATTCCTGCAGAGCCTTGTGGCCGGGCACTGGCCAGAACTGACTGCGGCCATCGGCGCTGCAATCGTTCTGGTCACTTACGCCCTGATTGGGGGCCGCGTCTATTGCTCGTGGGTGTGCCCGATCAACCCGGTGACGGACGGCGCGCATTGGTTGCACCGCAAGCTGGGCCTGCAGAAAGGTTGGCAGCCCAAACGCGGTACACGCCTTTGGATCATGGCAACGGTCCTGATCGTTTCCGGCCTTAGCGGCGCGATCGCGTGGGAAATGGTCAATCCGATTACCATGCTGCATCGCGGCCTGATTTTTGGCATGGGTTTCGTCTGGACCATGGTCATTGCGATCTTTCTGTTCGACCTTTTTGTTTCGCGCCATGGGTGGTGCGGCCATGTCTGCCCGGTCGGGGCCTTCTACGGGCTGGTCGGAACCAAAGCCTTGTTGCGCGTAAGCGCCCCCAACCGCGCCGCATGTGACGATTGCATGGATTGCTTTGCCGTCTGCCCGGAAAACCACGTCATATCACCCGCGCTCAGGGGTAAAGAGGACAGCACCCCTCTGATCCTGTCACCCGATTGTACAAATTGCGGACGCTGCATCGATGTATGCGCCGTTGACGTTTTCACTTTCACTCACCGGTTCGACGACCAGGTCGCCGCACCTTCCGATCCCGATCCCGCGCCACAGCCGCGCGCAGCCAGACCTATTTAAGGGAGTGCCCAGATGAACAAGCCAATCCTTACAGGCGTCGCCGCCCTGATCCCCGTCATACTCTTGAGCGGGTTCGCCCTTGCCCAATCTGCCCAGGTGGAGACCCTGCGCGGGGCTGACGTTGATGAACTCATCCCATTGGACGACGTCCACAAAACAGTCGAAGGCCGCATGGTGCGCAACTACCGTCAACAGCCGCCGCTGATCCCCCACTCGGTCGAGCAATACCAGATCGATCTGCGCACCAATCAATGCCTGTCCTGCCATGACTGGACCAAGGCGGGCGAGCGCAATGCTCCGACCTTGTCGATGACCCACTATCTGGACCGCGAAGGTCGCGAATTGGATCAGATCGCAGGGACCCGGTACTTCTGCAATCAGTGCCACGTTCCTCAGGCCGATGCCCCGGCATTGATCGAGAACGTGTTTGAATCCTCTGGCAACTAATCCATCGCAAGTCTGAAAGGAGCACCGCAATGGCCGACTCCCCTGAAAAACGCGGCTGGATTGGTCGCATCTGGAACGCATTCTGGACCCCGGCAGTCCTGTTCAGTTCCGGGTTCCTGATATTGGCCGGATTTCTGGCGGGCATCGTGTTCTGGGGTGGCTTTCACTGGACGCTGGAACTGACCAATACTGAAGAATTCTGTGTGTCCTGCCATACGATGGAGACCAATCTGGGCGAATACCGCGAGACGATCCACTACAACAACCATTCGGGCGTGCGCGCAATCTGCTCGGACTGCCACGTGCCGGATGAATGGAACCACAAGATCAAAGCGAAGATCATGGCGGTCAAGGACGTGTACCACGAGTTGGCAGGCACCATCAGCACGCCCGAGAAATACGAAGACCACCGCCTGACCATGGCGTCGGCTGTGTGGAAGAAGATGAAGGAA
Source organism: Ruegeria sp. G10 (assembly GCF_056533645.1). NCBI lineage: Bacteria > Pseudomonadati > Pseudomonadota > Alphaproteobacteria > Rhodobacterales > Roseobacteraceae > Ruegeria > Ruegeria sp. G10. Next base: position 334,417 of record NZ_JBQFOQ010000002.1, read on the forward strand.
TCCGATAGCCGCGAGTGCCGCAACTGTCACAACTTCGACTATATGGACTTCACATTGCAGGAAAACCGCGCCGCCTCAGAACACCATCGCGCGATTGATACCGGCATGACCTGTATCGACTGCCACCAGGGTATCGCCCACAGCCTCCCGCCCAATTATCTGGAAACCTACCAGAAAATTGCAGACGCGGTAGACGGTGAGGTTCTGCAGGAACATGCAGCCGCGGACGGTGACGATATCCGCACGTTCCTGAACAACAGCTCGGACTAAGGAGAGCGCAGAGATGTTAGAGATACTCGGAACCATCGGTGGCAACATCCTCAGCCTGCCCGGTATACTCGGGCTGGCGCTGGGAATGATGACCAGACAAGTGTGGCTAGGCGCTGCGTTGGGTGGACTTGTCGGGGTGTTGGAAACACTGGTCTTTGCCGGTTTCCAATTCGCTCACATCGAAGCGCTTGAGCTCGTGATCGCAATACTGGTTGGCGTATGTGCCGGCAGCTTAGGCAGCGCTATCCGAATTAAAGGAACGCAAGCCAGACCTTAAGTTCAGAGCTTATAGCCCATAAATGACGAGTGCGGCGTGTGCGCGGCTGCTGGGAAGACTTTCAGGGGTCTTTCGTAGCTTGCGGCGATACGCCGCCAGTCTTTCAGACTGGCCACGATGCTCCTCGGAGATCAATGGGTCCCGAACTTAAGAAGTTTGCTCAGATGCCAAAGTGCCGACTCTGAAACGGACGTCATTGTTCCAGCCTGAACTGGGGCAAATCGAATTGCCGCTCGGAAGTCATGTTCAGTAACGTCCGGCAGCCCGCCCAGCGAGGACATACAGCTTCTCAGCCCAAAGGATCATGACTGCAGGTTACAGTCGTTACATGACCGCGCCAATCTGCCAGGGAACGAATTCATGATCACCCAAACCCTGCGCCTCGGATTTGCTGGGCTGACCTGAGGCGACCTCGATGATACGTTGGAACAGTGCTTCGCCAACCGCCTCGACGCCCTGCCCTTCCGAGACAATGACACCTGCGTCCAGGTCGATATCCTCCGGCATCCGGCCCCATAGCGCCGAGTTCGACCCCACCTTGATCGTCGGCGCGGGCTTGGAGCCGAAGGCAGAGCCGCGCCCCGTCGTAAAGACTACCATATTGCAGCCCGAGGCAATTTGACCCGTAATCGAGACCGGATCATAGCCGGGGCTGTCCATGAAAACGAACCCTTTCGTATCGATCGGCTCTCCATAGCGGTAAACTCCGTTCAGCGGTGTGGTCCCACCTTTGGCCACCGCGCCCAGAGATTTCTCGAGAATGGTTGTCAGACCACCTCGCTTGTTGCCCGGCGACGGATTGTTGTCCATCGAGCCGCCATTGATGTCCGTATACCGTTCCCACCATTCAATGCGTTCAATCAGCTTGGCGGCGGTGGTTTCGTCCCGGGCGCGGCAGGTCAACAGATGCTGCGCGCCATAAATCTCTGGCGTCTCGGCCAAAGCAGCCGTGCCGCCGTTACGCACGAGCAAATCCGCCGCATATCCAAGCGCCGGGTTTGCCGTCACACCTGACCAGCCGTCCGAACCGCCACATTGCAGCGCCAACGTGATTTCTGACACGGGGGCCAAAGCGCGCCGATCCGCGTTGACGATCGGCAACATCTCACGCACTTCGCGCAGACCCGCCTCGACCGTCTGGCGCAGCCCGCCCATGTTCTGAATATTCATGGTCCGGACCCGCGGCCCCTGCGACAAGCCATAAGCTTCAAGTAGAAAATCGATCTGGTTGACTTCACACCCCAAGCCGACGAACAGAACACCGCCGACATTGGGATTTCGCGCATAGCCCCAAAGCACCCGTTGCAGGTTGGCGAACCCATCGCTGTTCATCGCCATCCCGCAGCCAGTTCCGTGCGAAAACGCGGCGACCCCATCGACATTTTCGTACTCGGACAGTTCGTCATCCGTGATTTCGGCAGCGATCATATGTGCTGCGGTGGCCGAACAGTTCACCGATGTCAGCACGGCGATGAAATTGCGCGTGCCCACCTGGCCGTTGGGACGATGATACCCCATGAACTGGGCACGGTCTGGCTCGGGCACGAAGTCAACATCTTTGAGATCTTGCCCCACACGCATATCAAGTTCGAGCGGCTCGAATTGCAGATTGTGAGAGTGCACATGCTCTCCGGCCTGGATGTCTGCGGATGCAAACCCGATCACTTGCCCGTATTTGCGAACGGCATCGCCCTGCGCAATATCCTGTGTTGCGATCTTGTGTCCTGACGGCACCGGATTGGTCAGTGTGATCCCGGCCAATTCCACCCCGGCATCCAGTGTACGGGCCGCGATGACGATGTTATCAGCCTCTTGGAGACGGATCAGATCGCCGCCATTGATCGCACCCATTCCGAATTTCCCGACTTGTTCCAGGTTCTTCGTTGTCATGCGGACTGAACGGCAATCTGCAAGTCCGTCCACACGCAGCCCGCAAAACAACTTCGCGTCTGTGATAGCGCCATAGCCGCCAAAACAACAGCCCTGCCAATGGGTCGAACGCGGCATTCGCTTGTAAGTCTGTGTTCAAGACATCGTTATCAGGCGGGTGAAAGTTGTTTATGTGACGCCCCCATACAGTGTAGGTTTCGGGCAATGCGGGACATGCACCACCACACAGGGTCGTGAAGACCTCGCCAGCTCATCTTAAAGGACTGCTTGTTATGGCTAGAAGTTCCTACGTGCCCCGCGCGGGCCGATACGACGACATGATCTATAACCACTGCGGCAACAGCGGGCTGAAGTTGCCTGCGATCTCGCTGGGGCTATGGCATAACTTCGGATCGGACAAGCCACATGGCCTTAAGCAAGAGCTATGTCGGACAGCTTTTGATCTGGGTATCACGCATTTTGATCTGGCCAACAATTATGGCCCACCTCCGGGCAGCGCCGAGGAGGCCTTTGGGCAAATCCTGGCAACGGATTTCGCCGGATACCGGGATGAGTTGATTATCTCATCCAAGGCCGGTTACGATATGTGGCCCGGGCCTTACGGCGAATGGGGCAGCCGCAAATACCTGATCGCGTCTTGCGATCAGAGCCTTAAACGCATGGGCCTCGACTATGTCGACATCTTCTATTCACACCGGTTTGACCCCAACACCCCGCTGGAAGAGACGATGTGCGCGCTGGATCAGATCGTGCGGTCCGGAAAGGCGCTTTATGTCGGGATATCGTCCTACAACTCGCAGCGCACGCGCGAAGCGGCTGCCATCCTGAAGGATCTGGGCACACCCTGCGTCATTCATCAGCCCAGCTACAACATGATCAACCGATGGGTCGAGACGGACGGGCTGAAAGATACTCTGAAAGAGCTTGGCATCGGGTCAATTGCGTTCACCCCGCTGGCGCAAGGAATGCTGACCGGCAAGTACCTGAATGGCGTCCCTCAGGACAGTCGGGCCGCAGATGATAAATCGCTGAATCCGGACTTGCTGACCGACAAAACCATCGAAAACCTGCGCAGCCTGGATGCCATTGCCCAACGTCGGGGGCAAACGTTGGCCCAGATGGCACTGGCATGGGTTTTGCGCGACGGTGGAATTACAACGGCGCTGATCGGGGCCTCAAGATCAGACCAGATCATTGATTGCGTGGGTGCCCTGAGAAACATCGAATTTACACCCGATGAGCTGGCCGAAATTGACCTCTATTCCGCCAATGGCGACGTCAATCTGTGGTCGCAATCCTCGAACGCATAATCCGCTTTGAACAAGGAAACGAGCATGAACAAGCCTGTCATAGGTTTCATTGGTGTCGGCCTGATGGGGCACGGCATGGCCAAGAACATCGTCCAGAAAGGCTATCCGCTGGTTGTGATGGGCCACCGCAACCGTACCCCCGTCGATGATCTGCTGCAGCGCGGTGCGACCGAGGTCAAATCGGCCAGGGACATGGCCGACCAGTGCGATATCATCCACCTATGCGTGTCCGGCAGCCCGCAAGTGGAACAAATCGTGCGCGGCCCCGAGGGGATTTTGGCGTCTGGCAAAGAGGGCCTGATCGTTATTGATTGCTCGACCTCTGATCCGGTCTCAACCCTGCAACTGGCCGCTGAACTGCGCGCGGCAGGTATGGAATTGGCCGACGCACCTCTGGCGAAAACTCCGGTAGAGGCCGAAGCGGGCACGCTGGATGCGATGGTCGGCGCAACGCCGGAAACATTCGAAAGGATCAAACCAGTTCTGGAATGCTGGTCGGGGATGGCCGTGCATCTGGGCGAGGTTGGTCTGGGGCACAAGATGAAGCTGATCAACAACTTCATCTCACTGGGCTACGCAGCGCTCTATTCCGAAGCGCTGGCGATCGCCGAGAAATCAGGCCTGACCGTCGAGCAAGTGGACTCCATCATCCGTCCGGGTCGTTTGTCGAACGGGTTCTATGAGACTTTCATGAAATGGACACTGGAGCGGGATGAGAACGCCCACAAATTCAGCATCACGAATGCCCACAAGGACATGCGGTATCTGACCAACCTGGCCAACAGTGTCGGGGCCCTCAACCCGATGCAGGCGGATGTGCGGAACGCATTTGCAGCAATGGATGCTGCGGGACAGGGAGAGCGCTACCTACCGATGCTGGCGGATTTCATCGCGCAGATGAATGGGTTGGACAGGGGTAAGTAGCGCTAGCTGTCCCCCAACTTCCGCAAGCATTCCTTGACCAATTAGCCTGGGTCAATTGCGAACGATAATCCATTCAATACAAGCCGACCATCTATCCCAGGTGAGTAGTCTTTGAACGCTCATCCAGAAGAGAGCAGCTTTCGAACGATGTCTCATCTGATACCGCGCTGGTATGGGAACACAGCTGGGCCTTGCAAGAAGCGTGTCTCTTTCTATGCTTGCAACCGGCAGTCCGTGATAACGCTTATCTACCTCAAACCAGAGATCAAATTCGCCCGTTGAAGGCAGATAACTCAAAAAGCATGAAGACAGATGAACCACAGAGTTTTCAATTAGGGAGAAAAGCATGAAGAGAGTTTTCAAAACCGCAACCGCCAGCGCGGTAGCCTTCCTGTCAGTCGCCGCCGTCGCCACTGCCGAGGAGTGGCGCTTTAACAATTTCCTGCCCGAGACCCGCCCCGAAACCGCGGAATTGGAACGCTTTGTCGAAGAGGTAAACGCCGCCCTTGAGGGTGAGAACGAACTGAAGCTCTATAGCGGAGGTTCGCTGGGCCTGCCCAATACCGACACCCTCCGGTTCCTGCCCAAAGGCGCGGTTGAGATGAGCCTGATCTGGGCGAACTATCTGGGGCGCGACGCACCTGCGCTCAGCTCGGTTGTGGTTCAGGGCACCATCGGTTCGATCGAAGAGTTCGAGAAAGCAATCCCGACCGTCCGCGAAATCTACGAAGAGGAGTTTACCGATTGGGGCGTGACCTCGGTAGGCTATGTTCCGATCCCGATGCTTTCGGTCTCGGTCTTCTGCCGGGATGAGCCTGTGCGCACTATCGACGCGCTGAAGTCGAAGAAGCTGCGCGTCTGGGCACGGGATCAGGTCGAAACCTTCACACGCCTCGGTGTGGCCGCGCAGATCATTCCGCAGGAAGAGATGTATGTGGCGCTGAAAACCGGCGTGGTCGACTGTGCGCTCTATCCGGCACTTTACGCACACACGGTCTCTTTGCAGGAGGTCGCCAAATATGCGTCCTTCCTATATCCGATGGCGTCCGGTCCTTACGTGATCGGCGTGGCCACCGATAAGTGGGAAGCCACAGACGACGCCACCAAAGCGGCGATTGCAACGGCAGCTGACGCCTTGTGGGAGCGCACAAATCAATATGAAGACGACTTCGAACGCGAACTGGCCGCGCGCGACAAGCTGAGCGAGGAAGGCGTGACCTGGGGTGAAGATTTCTCGCAGGAAGACCGTGACCTGTTTGTGTCGAATGTCACCGAAATCTGGGCCGAGCTTGCAGAAGAGGCTGGTGGCAATGCGCCTGCCTATCGCGAGCGTGTCCTGACAGCGTTGGGCCGCTGACCCTCAGATGGGCCGAGGTTTGAAACACATCATTGCGCAGGGGCTCGATCGTCTGGCCCTTGCCTGCGCTGCTGCGGCGGCTTTGGGGATGATCGCGATCGTCGGTCTTATCGTGACCAGCGTTCTGATGCGCAAATTCGCCAACACACCGCTGCATATTACCGAAGAAGTCGTTGGCCTGTTGCTGAGTGTTTCGCTGTTTCTGGGCCTGCCGATGGTAACGCTGCGCGCCAAGCATGTTCGCGTGTCCCTGCTGGCAGATATGCTGAAAGGCAGACTGCATGACGCGATGCAGATCGCAGCCCTTCTGGTCGGCATCGCATTTTTCCTCTGGCTGATCGTCGAGACAATCCCCTGGTTCGAGTTCGCGTTCAAGCGCAGCCTCAAAACCGAAACCACTCGGATACTGCTTTGGCCATGGATGGCGCTGATGCCGCTGTCGCTTGCGCTGACCATGTCCATCTTGGTGGCGCGGCTGGTCGGCGTGCTGGACCGGGTGCCCGATACCGACGCTGACATCGAATAATCCCCGGCAAAAGAGGCCTCTACATGTCATTCTGGCTTACGTTGACAGGTGCGCTGGTTGCCACCGCCGGTACGGGCGTGGCGCTTGGGGCGGCCCTTGGCCTGACCGGGCTTCTGATCCTGCATTTCTTCTCGAACGGGGCCACATCGCTCGCCGTAGACGCGATCTGGAGCGTCTTTAACTCATTCACGCTCAGCGCGGTTCCGATGTTCATCTTGCTGGGCGAGGTGCTTTTGCGCAGTGGTATCAGTGAACGGGCGTATTCCGCATTCTCTCCGCTGTTTCGCCGCATCCCGGGGGGACTGCTGCACACCAATATCGCCGTCTGTACCCTGTTCGGAGCGGTCAGCGGTTCCAGCCTATCAACGGCTGCGGCGGTGGGCTCGGTCGCTTATCCTGAGATGTCCAAACGTGGCTATGACAAGGATACGATTGTGGGCAGTCTGGCGGGCGGCGGTACGCTTGGCCTGTTGATCCCGCCCAGCCTGTCGTTCCTGATCTATGGCGCGCTGACCGAAACCTCGATCGGTCGCCTGTTCGCTGCCGGTATCATCCCGGGTTTTCTGGTTGGGCTGATGTTCATGGCCTACCTGTTCGTGAAAAGCGCCAGAAACCCGGCCATCGCCCCCCGCGATGAGACCCCGTTACCCCTGCGCGAAACACTGGCGGGCTTCAAACAGATCTGGCCGTTGCTGGCGCTGATCATTGCAGTCATCGGCAGCATTGTGGGCGGGCTGGCCACACCCACCGAAGCAGCCGGAGTAGGCGTGGTGCTGGCCGTCATCATCTCGTCTATTTGGGGTGATCTCACCTGGAAGAAGCTTATCGAGGCGGTCTATCAGTCCGTTCTCTTGTTCGCTTCGGTCGGGTTTTTGGTGCTGGGCGCGACCATATTGGCGAAATCGACCAGCATTCTGGGCGTGCCGCAACAGATCCTTGAGGTCGTGGCGGAAAGCGGGATGGGCACCTATAGCGTGCTGCTGATCGTAGTGCTGATCTATCTTGTACTGGGCTGCTTTTTCGACGGCCTTTCCCTGATGATCATGACTTTGCCGGTCGTGTTTCCCTTGTTGACCGGGCTGGGTTTTGATCCGATCTGGATCGGGGTCATCATCACCATTGTCATCGAGATCGGCCAGGTCACGCCACCGGTTGGGCTGAACCTGTCGGTGCTGAGCGCCCTCACCAACAACGAGGTCAGCCTTGGCCGCGTTGCGGTCGCAACCGTGCCGTATTGGCTTATTCACCTGTTCACTATCCTGATCCTGACGCTGTTCCCGGCGCTAGCCCTGTTTCTGCCGGATATCTTGTTCTGACAAGAGGACCTCGCAAGACACCCAAGAGAATGGAACCGAAAGCGCGTTGGCCGGTATCGATCCGGAGGATGTTGGATGTACAGGCAGCAGAACCTCTGACACGAGAGGGAACTATCAAAACACCTGTGCCTGCCGCGACTGAACGCCACCGCACCTCAACCTTGGTATTTTCCAAGCAAGTGTTGGCGGGCAGTCTTGGCTAGGCAACCCATTCCGCGCATGGCATGGTGAAGTCATGACACCCGGATCACCCGACCGCCCCAACATCCTTTACATATTCAGCGACCAACATGCTGCCCGTATCATGGGCTGTGCGGGCGACATCGGCGCGGATACTCCGAACCTCGACAGGCTTGCCCAGAGCGGGGTGCGCTTTGATCGCGCCTATTGCCCGTCGCCTGTCTGCCTGCCGGCCCGGATGTCCATGCTGACAGGTCTGCGACCACATGAACAAACCTGCTGGACCAATGACGATATCCTCGACAGCGCGCACCCGACATGGCTGCACGGTCTTGGCGCTGTGGGATACAAACCGGTTCTGATCGGACGTATGCACTCACTTGGTCCCGACCAACTGCGTGGCTACGTCTCGCGCCCAATCGGAGATCACAGCCCCAGCTGGCCCGGCGTAGCGCGGCGCAGTCTGGGAAAGCTGAGCAAAACCAGCGGCCCTTTCAAGGACAGCATCGAGAAATCGGGACCCGGCCAAAGCTCTTATCAACTCATGGACGAAGATGTCTTGGCTGCCAGTATCGCGTTTCTCCAAGACCATGCGGAGCGAAAAGGGGACGAGCCCTTTTGCCTGACAGCAAGTTTCATGCTGCCGCATCCGCCTTATGTGGCCAGCGAACAGGATTTCAACGCCGTCGCCGCACGCGTACCGGCCCCGCATATTGCCCACCCTCCGAATGACGAACACCCGTGGATCCGCAGCTGGCGCGAGCTGAAACAGGTCGGCGACGTTTCACCTGAAGAGGTTCAGCGTGCGCGCCAAAGCTACTATGCGCTGGTTCGTCAACTCGACCGCCACATCGGGGACTTGTTGGCGACGCTGGATCAAATCGGGTGTGCAGACAACACTCTGGTCATCTATGTCTCGGACCACGGGGATCACATTGGTGAGCGTGGTCTGTTCTGGAAACACACCTTCTATGACGACGCGATCCGCGTGCCGCTGATCATGCGCTGGCCCGGTCACATCCCGCCCGGTCTCGAAATTCGCGAAACGGTCGAGACGGGCGGGTTGGGTAACACGATCCTGTCTCTGGTCGATGCACCGACGCTGCCGAACGCAACCATGACCAGCTTTGCCGACCTGATCACAAACCCGGATGCCGCAGCAACGCGACCCATATTCATTGAGTATTGCACCGATGACATGCCCGCCTGGGCGGAAGGACAGGCCGTGCAACAACGTGCCGTCATCGAGGGTCGATACAAGTTCATCTACTACCATACCTATCCGGCGCAGCTTTTTGATCTGGAAACCGACCCTTTGGAACTGCGCGATCTTAGCCAGGCCCCAGAGTATGCCGAGATCGCGGAAAGGCTACGAAATCTGGTCCTGCGGGATTGGGACCCCCAAGAGATTGGCGATCTGATTGAACGCCGTAAGGCAGACAAATTGCTGCTCAAGGCATGGGCTGAAAACACCAACCCGGCCGATCCTTGCCGCTGGGACCTGCAAGAAGATCAGAATTACCTGCTGCGGGATTAGCTGTCGTCTGACGCGCGGCCATAGAAACCAAGTGCTGTTCGATGCAGAATTTGCTCCCTCTCATCCGCCGTGAGGTCGGCGAGAAGGTCGCGCGTTATCTGCCGCCATTCACCGTAGTCAGAGGTCTCCAGCAGAACGGGGTAATCGCTGCCCCACATCAGCCGCGCGGGTTCAAAAACCCTTATCAGGTGCTCGAAAACCTTACGGTGATGATCGGGCTCCACGCTTTGCTGCGTGAAACCCGAAACCTTGCAAAATACATTGCGAAGATCGGCAAACTGTTGGATGGCCATTGACCAGCCGGGCAAGTCCTTTGGTGCAGGTTTTGCGGCATGGTTGATGACGATGCGCAAATGGGGATGCGCGCGAGCGACGGCCGCGACTGAATCGAGATGATGCGGTAAGGCCAGCGCTTCCAGAGCAAGCGCTGACTGTGCCAGCGCCGCAAATCCGGCGGTATATTCAGGGGTCGCAAGCCACTCGACCCCGCGCGCGGCACCCGCCATGGGTCGGATCGCCCGCAGCTTGGGGAACCGCCGAAGACGCTCAAGCACCCGGTCGATCTCGGCGGACGTCAGATCGGTCCAGCCTGTGACACCGACGATCCAGGGATGCTGCTCGGCAAGGTGAAGAAGATAACGTGTTTCATCCTCGGTTGGGGCCGCCTGCACCGCAATGCATCCCGACACGCCTGCCTTGGCCATGGCATCCGCAAAATCGGTCGGAAGAAAGTCGCGAAACAGCTTTGGACGCGCCTCAGTCAGCCAGGAATAGTCGCCTCGCGCCAGATGCCAGAAATGGACATGCGTATCGATCACGAAGGGTCGCCAATCAAAGCGACAGATCAAAGCTGCCGACGGACATGGCCTTTATTGCGCCAGTGTTCGGCATAAACCCGATGCCGGGGCCCTTCGGGACGGCGAGCCGACCCTCTGAAACAGTCAGGTCAATCTCTCCCAACTCGGTTCTCAGCGGATTGGGGTTTGCGTCCAGCTCCACCAATCCCTCGCCGCCGACTGCGGCGAGAACGTGAAGCGAGGCGGCAAGCCCAAGCCCGGTGCCCATGTAGTGCATCGTGCAGGTGGCCGCCGCTTTTGCCGCGTGCTGACCGACCGCGAAACTGCCGCTGACGCCTCCCCATTTGGCCACATCCGGCTGGGCGACACCCAGCCTTCCCACATCCATGAAATCCTGAAACTGCGTCAGGGACGTGATGTTCTCTCCACCTGCAATGGGCACGTCCACCGCCCGCGCCAGTTCGGCCCAATCGCTGAGCGGCGCGTCGGCCCGCAGGGGTTCTTCGACAAAACCCAGCCCTGCATCAGACAAGGCCGTCACGGTTTCGATCGCGTCGGACACTGACCAGTTCTGGTTGGCATCGACCATGATGGCGAGCCGATCCCCGACAACCGAGCGGACATCGCGCAGGATTTCGCGATCCCTGGCCAGCCCGTGGCCGATCTTGAGCTTCACGCCCCGGTGCCCGTCGCTGATGATCTGTTCCAGCGAGCGGTTCATATCCGACAGGTTCGGCGTGCTGGCATAGACAGGCACGGATGCGGGTGGGGTCGCCGACAAAAACGCGGACAAGGGTACACCGCGCCGCCGCGCCGCGATATCGGCCATTGCGGTGTCGATCCCCGACAGGCAATGGGCAAACGGCCCGTATTCGCCGGTGTGAATGATCATCCGCGCAAGGCTTTGTTCCAGAGTTGCGCGACAGTCCGAGTAATGATCGAACTGCGCTCCGATCAAAAGCGGCGCGATCACATCCTGCATCAGGTTTTGCCGCGCCAGATTTCCCCGGGGCGGGAAATTGCACCAGATCTCACCCCAGCCGACAACGCCATCGGTTGAGGTCAGCGCGATCAGCAGCCCGTTGCGAACCGGCATGGCGCCAAGCGAGGATTCGGGGCCGACCGGGGGACGCGCCGACACCGCGAAGGCCTGCACGCGGTCGATCTTGATAGGGTCTGGATCAGAGGGGGTCATGTCGCTGTCCTAGTAACCGACCAGAGTGTTGCGGGCCGAAGTTGTGAAATGCGCATCCAGCGCCTTTTGCACGCGGGCAAGATCACGCGTTTTCAGCGACTCGAGGATGGTCAGATGATCCTGCATCGCGGTGATATTAATCTTGCGCGGCGGCACGCGGCGGTGGACCTGTCGGGCGATACGCAGTTTGGTCTGCGTATATTCATGCGCCTTGGTGATCGCCTTGTTTTCCATCGACGCCACGATGGTGCGGTGAAAGTCGCGGTCGAAATCCAGAATGAACGCGTTGTGGGCCGTCAGGTCCTCGGCGGTTTCCAGACCTTGGAGGGCCGCGTGGTGGCGCGTGATCTGATCCTCGATCCAGTCATCCGTGACGATATCGATGAAGAAGGTCAGCGCGTGATTTTCGATCATCACGCGGAACTGCATGTTTTCGCGCATGAAATCGAGATCTGGATAGATGATCTTGAAACCGGCGCGCGGCTTCACCTCAACCAGATCCAGCTCTTCCAAAAGAACCAGAAGCTCGCGCAGCGGGGACATCGACGTTCCAAGAATCTCGCACAATTCAGCCTGGCGCACGACTTCGCCAACCTTGATTTTCCCGGATAGGATGGCCTGAACGAACTTTTCCAGGTCCTGGGATTTATGCGTTATCTTCATTGCCCCGCAGAGCTCCTGGCTGATCTGGCATCAGAATTGACTAATGATTGCCGACTTAAAAGGCTTCGTCAATCTCGCAATTGCCATTTTAAATATATTTAAACTTGCCGTAAAGAATTTTCCCGTCTAGGCTCCTGCCAAGCCGCCCCACCGCATTGGCGGGCCGGGTGGATCAGTATCAAGACCGGGAGGCGACCTGAAACATGGCTCAGGTTTCGTTGTCGAACATCAAGAAATCCTACGGCAGCGTCGAGTTGTTCGATGGTGTCGACCTTGACATCGACGCAGGTGAGTTTGTCGTGTTTGTCGGCCCGTCCGGCAGCGGAAAATCCACGCTGCTGCGCATGATCGCGGGGCTGGAATCAGTGACGGATGGGGTCATTGAGATCGAAGGCAATGACGTCACCTATGACGAGCCCTCTGATCGCGGCATCGCCATGGTGTTTCAGAACTATGCCCTTTACCCGCACATGGACGTCTACGGCAACATCGCCTTCAACCTGCGCCTCGCCAAGATGCCCAAGTCGGAAGTGCATGAACGTGTGATGGAGGCCGCGCGCATCCTGCATTTGGATGAGCTGCTCGACCGTTCGCCGGCGCAACTTTCTGGCGGACAGCGCCAGCGTGTTGCCATTGGCCGCGCGATTGTGCGCAAGCCCAAAGTGTTCCTGTTTGATGAGCCATTGTCGAACCTTGACGCGGCCCTTCGCACTCAAATGCGCCTTGAGATCGAGACCCTGCACCGTGAGATCGGGGCCACGATGATCTATGTGACCCATGATCAAACCGAAGCAATGACGCTGGCCGACCGCATCGTCGCGCTGGATTACGGGCAGGTTCAACAGGTCGGCTCGCCCGACGATCTATATAATGCACCGACAAACAAGTTCGTGGCCGGGTTCATCGGCTCGCCCAAGATCAACTTCCTTGCGGCAACAGTTCTGTCCGTCGAAGGGGACGCTGTTGTTGCCCGGATCGAGGGACATCCCGACACTCAGATTACCCTGACCGCATCTGGCCTGCAGGAAGGCGACCAAATCGACCTTGGTATTCGCCCCGAAGAATTTCACATCACCGAGGCCGATACCCAGCAGGACAATGTGCTCAGCCTTCAGGGAACCGTCGAGATTGCCGACCGGCTGGGCAATATCACCTATGCCTATGTCAATGCCGGTCTGGGCCAGAATCTGACGGTTCAGACATTTCAGAAACGTAAAATCCAGACCGACACCACCGTTACTCTGACGGTTTCCGCTGACCGGATTGATGTCTTCAATCCGCAGGGAAACCGTTGTTCACCGGCCAAGCCATAACTGACGCGCCCAAGAGGGAGGAATTGGGATGAATAAGACATTGAAAACACTGGCGTTCGGATGCGCCGCCGCGATCTGCGCCACGGGTGCTTTCGCGCAAGACAAGGTTAAGCTGTTGGTCTGGGGCGACCCGGTCCGCGAGCCCTTCTATCAGGCATTCGACGAAGCCCGCGACGACATCGACGTCGAGTTCGTGTCGGTTGCCCGCAACGAAATGGTCGCCAAGCTGCAACTGGCCCTACGCTCGGGCGAAGGCGTTCCCGACGCGATCTTCATGCAGGATGTCAACTTCGCCGCCCAGCTTTCGACCCGGCGCGCGAACTACCTGATGGAGCTTTCGGACAAGGTGGATCAGGAAACGGTGGACGGGTTTTACCCCACCTCACTGGCCCCCTGCGAAAAGGCCAACGGATCGCTGATCTGTCTGCGCAACGACGTGGCGCATTTCATGCTGTGGTACAACAAGCCCCTGATGGACGAACTGGGCCTCAGCGTCCCGACTACGTGGGAGGAATATGAGGCCGTGGGCGCAGCAGCGGCGGCCAATGACTCGGGCATCGTGTCCGGTGCGGTTGCCATGCATATTCCGCTGATGAATTTTCTCTACTCCAACGGGTGCGAACTCGCGGTGCCACTGCCGAATGATCCGGAGACACTCAAGATCAACGCAACCGCGCCCCAGTGTGTCGAAGCTGCGCAACTGGTGGACCGGATGCTGGACTCCGGCGCGCTAGCCCGCGTCGCGCCGTTCGATCCTGAGTTTCTGGAACTGGCGAAGGCCAATAAGCTGCTGATGATCCCCGGCCCTACATGGTTTGGAGAGTTCATCATCAAGCGCCGCTATGAATTTGCCGATGGCGTGACCGGCGTTGCCATGACCCCGAAATGGGCGGCACAGGATGAGCCCCTGATCTGGAGCTGGGGCGGCGGCGTCTGGGGTGGCTGGAAAGACACCGAGCATCCCGAAGCCGTTGTCGACCTGCTCAAGTTCGTGACCACCGATGCAGACGTGAACCGCACCGCTGTGACCATGCCCGCTTATCAGCCCGCTTCAGTCGAATGGGGTGAAGCATTTGACGGGTCCGGCTATTACGGCACCGACGGGTCCTTCGGAACCATGGTCGATGCGGCCGCGTTCGGTCATCCGGGCTACGCTTCCCTGCGGCTGGACACACGCGCCAGCTTTACCAAGGCGGTCGTGAACGATCTGGCCAGCGGCGCAAGCTTTGAATCTCTGCTGCCGCAGTTGCAGGAAGAGTTTGCAAATGCCGCGCAACTGGCCGGTTACAAGGTCGTGACAGACTGAAACCGTTAACGGGTGCGCCGCGACCCACATGCGGCGCGCCCGGTCCAAAGGGCTGAGAGACCATGCCATCACTCACGGAAACCGAACGAGAGACCCGCAAGCGCCGCGCGGCACGCAGACAGACATGGGTGTCTTATGCGCTGCTGCTGCCTTATCTGGCGCTGATGGTCATGTTCGCGGTCTTTCCCGTTCTCTACGCGTTCGGGCTCAGCTTCTTTGACACTTTTGAGAACGTATTTTGGGGTCTGACCAATTATCGCGAAGCCCTCAACGATTATCGTCTGGTGCCGGCAATCTTGAATGTGCTGCAATATGTGGTGGTCTGGGTTTCAATGATGGTGATCGGCGTGACGTTGCTTGCGCTGCTGCTGGACACTTTGTCCGAGCGTCCCGCGGCGATCGTACGCTCGGTCTATTTCATGCCCGGCGCGATTGCCTCATCCGCCGTTGTCGTGCTGTGGCTTTTCTTGCTGGACCCCTTGGTGTCGCCGTTCAGCTTTGTTTTTGAGGCCGTGGGCTGGGACAACCGGCAAAGCACCATCAGCGGTTTGGGAGAGGTCTGGATCTTTGCGCTGATGGGTTTTCTGGGCAATTCGGGCGGCTGGATCGTGGTTCTAGGCGGCGCGTTGTCCGGCCTGTCCCGCGATATTCTCGAAGCCGCGCGGATTGATGGTGCAAATCCGTGGCAAATGGCGGTTCGGATCAAAATACCGATGATTTCGAAGACCATCACGCTGATGGCGATCATGACGCTGGCGGTCGGGATGCAAATCTTTGTCGAGCCTCAGCTGATGTCTCTGGCAGGTGGTCAGTTCGACAAACCCGACTGGTCGGTCACACAGCTGGCTTACTTCTACGCCTTCCGCTTTGGTGATTTCGGCGTTGCCGCCGCGATCAGTACGCTGTCGCTGGTCCTGCCCCTGATCATCGCCTTCACGCTGATCTTCGCCACCCGCTTCTACAAAATCGACTAGGCCCGTCATGGATACGCTTCTTCCCAAGAACAAACTGCGCATCAGCTCCTTTGTGATCTGGTCGATCCTTGCCTTCTTCGTCGTGGTCTATGGTCTGCCCCTGCTGTGGCTGTTCATTGCGGGCACGCGCAGCGAAAGCTCGCTGATCTCCGATCCGCCGCTGGCCTTCGGCAGCTTTGCCACAATGAAAGAAACCTTTCTGAACCTCGCAGGCTACAACAATTTCCAGATTCTGACCTGGGCCCTGAACTCGGTCATCTACACGGTAGGCAGCGTGACGCTGACACTGGTCTCATGTATTCCCGCCGGATACGCGCTGGCAATGTCAGAGTTTCGGGGCCGGAAACTGATCCTGATCATGACGCTTGTGGCTATGATCACCCCGTCGCAGGCGATAATCCTGCCGATCTTTCTTGAGATGACGCTGCTGGGTCTGACCAACACCTATCTGGGGCTGATCCTCGCCTCGTCCTTCTTTCCGTTCGGCGTTTATCTGTCTTATATCTACTACACCACATCGCTGCCCAAAAGCGTGGTGGAGAGCGCGCGGATCGACGGTTGCGGGCACTTTCAGTGCTTCATTCACATGGCGCTGCCTCTGGCGAAACCGCTGCTGGCGCTGGTTGCGTTCTTCAGCTTCGTCAACAACTGGAACAACTACTTCCTCGCCTTCGTGCTGATCTCGGATGACAGCAAGCAAAACCTGCCGGTGGGTCTGACCACGCTGATCAACTCTTCCGGGGCCCTGAACCCGCAAGCGGCGGCAAACAATCTTCCCATCGGTCAGCCCGAAGCAATTCAGGCCGCAATTCTGGTCGTCCTGCCCATCATTCTGGTCTTCCTCGTGTCGCAGAAATACGTGCGCTCGGGCCTGAATGCCGGGGCCGAAAAGGGATGATCCCAACCCGCAGGCTGACCCGATCCGGGCTTGAATTGTCCGAGTTGGGTTTGGGCTGCGCAACACTGGCCTTTGATGCGTCCCCAGACGCCCTTTCCGACGCGCGCCAGATGCTGGGACAAGCCGTCAAAGCCGGTATCGGATATTACGACACCGCCCCTTTTTATGGGCGCGGACTGTCTGAACGTTTGGTGGGGGACGCGCTGCGCGAACAGGATGGTGTTGTGCTTTCAACCAAGGTTGGACGCCTTCTGAAGCCGGAAATCCAAGCACCGACGCATATGCCCTTTCGTGTGGAATTTGACTATACCTACGATGGCATCATGCGCAGTTTTGAACACAGTATTCAACGGCTTGGACTATCCAAGATCGACATCCTTCTCTGCCACGACCTAGGCCAGCAAACCCATCGCGACGCCGCCCCCGCGCAGTTTGCCGCTTTCTTCGACAAAGGCGGATATCGCGCCATGGAAGAGCTTCGCGGCTCGGAAGACGTACACGCGATCGGGTTGGGGGTGAACGAAACACAGGTCTGTCAGGATGCTTTACAGCATGGAGATTTTGATCTCATTCTACTGGCTGGTCGGCATACATTGTTGGAACGGACCAATGCGTTAGCCCTGTTCAAAGCATGTAGCGCCACAGGGACCGACATCGTGATTGGCGGACCCTTCAACTCTGGCATGCTTGTGGGCGGAACCACCTACAACTACGGCGAAATTCCAGAAGATGTGGCGCTGCGGCATCAAAACCTTCTGGCCTATTGCCAAGCATGGGATGTGGAACTGGGAGCGGCAGCCCTGCAATTCCCCCTGCGTCATTCCATCGTCAAATCGGTGGTACCCGGGCCAAAGTCACCCTCAGAACTGCATCAAATTCTCGATTGGTTCGAAACCGAAATCCCTCAGGACTTCTGGGCGGGCCTCAAAGCGGGGACGTCAGACGAATGAAAACCCCATGGATCGACCCCGAACTTCAGTATTTGCTCGAGACCGCTCCAAATCGACCACCGCTTACGCCGGCGACTGTTGAATACTATCGCACAACCAGAATTGAGGCCGATCCAACCCCGTTTTTTCCCAACGCAAAACAACCAACACGCCACAGGGTCGATGCCGAACATGGTACGATCGACGTTTACGAGTTCAAACCATCCAAGCCGAACGATGACACAGACGCGTTACTCTGGCTGCACGGCGGCGGCTATGTGATGGGCCACGGCAATGACGCCTGGTTCGGAACCTTGTTTGCCGAAACCGCAGGCGTACGCGTCTTCTCAGTGGACTACCGGCTGGCACCGGAACACCCCTACCCCGCTGCCCTGGATGATACATGGGCCGTCTTGAACTGGATGGCAGATGAGGCCCAAGCACTTGGGATCTCACGGTCGCGCATCGCAATCGGCGGAGCAAGCGCCGGTGGCGGGCTGGCAGCAGGCCTTGCACTGCATACTCGTGATCTGGGCGGACCTGAGGTTGCGTTTCAACTGCTCCTTTACCCCATGCTCGACCACCGCCACGATACAGCGTCAGGAAAGATGAACGTCCCGCGCTGGCCGCGCGCGACATCTTTGGCCGCCTGGGATATGTATCTTGCTGGTAAGCCACCGCAGGCTTCGTCGGTTCCTGCGGTTGCAAAGACCCTGTCAGGATTACCGCCCGCCTTTCTGACCGTCGGCGAGGCCGATTTGTTTCTTGACGATATATGCACATACGCGACTCGGCTGACGGATGCTGGTGTGACCTGCCAGATCAAAACATATCCGGGCGTGTTTCATGGGGCCGAGATACAGGGGTACGCCACATCTATTGGCCAAGAAATGACCAACGACTATATCCACGCGCTTTTGCTCGGGCTGAGCGTTGCTTCAGACGAATAAGCCCCAGCAAGGCGACGGGGCGCGAAACATCCGACTGATGTTTCAGATGGACCGCGCAACGCTAGAGTGCGACGGGCATCTGGATTTGGTCAGCGATTGGACGCATGCGGCGATTGCCAACCTGAATCCAATAGCGGGACACTGTTCTTGATATGTCGCGCGGCTAAATTCTTCTGCCTTTTCTGGATCGGCAGGTGGGCTGCAGGATTTGGCGCAAAACCCTCACGCGCCACCTCAGGGAACATCGCTAATATCTCTTCCCTGCTTTGCGAACTCAAAGCGTCAAGCGCCTGTTTGCCAAGAAACAGGCTTTCTGTCGGTGCGCCTTCGGCAAAGATGATCTCATGCTGATCGAACATCAGATGAAAATAGGTGATGTCACCTGGCTCATCCACAACAGAAACCCCCGACATCTCGGTCAGATTGATTGCTGCGACCAGTGAATGCGCATCGCCAAACATGCGCTTGGATATGCGCGACGACGCAAGCATGCGATGCTGCCGGGACACCAACAGGTCACGGTTTGGCAAACCATTACCCAGGCTATGATGACAAATCCTGATCGGCTTGAGTTTGGTGTTCGCATCGAGTTGCGCGGCGGAAAGATAGCGGCGACCCACCCAACGGATGGGCTGCGGGCCATTGTTCAGGGTGACAACCTCATCACCTATTGCGAGGTCTTCCACCAATCGCACACCTCCGGGAACCGCGATGAGCGTGCCGGCGGTGAAGCACGGCACTTCCGAGTTGTCCGGCGTGCGCGGCCCCGAAACGTTATTGCCGTCTTCGTCGAATTGAACCGACTCACCGGGCCCGACCGTTGGTGCATTGGTTGTCGTTGCACCGTCGGCGGCCCCGCCCGTCAGTGTAATCGGGCCGTTGCTTCCGATGCCGATCGCATCGTCAACCTCGCCCGTTGAGGTGTTGGTCAGTGCAACATAGTTGGCCTCATCGGACACTTGGCTAGGTGTGGCGTTGATTAACTCCCGATCGGCACTTGTGGACGTAATCGTATAGATCGTGAAGTTAGGATTATCCGGATCCGGGACGCCGACGAGGTCGCTTAATCTGACTTCGGCATTGACCACCCCCGTCGCCTCGATGTTGTCGCCCCCGTCATCCATAAGGGCGCCGTCATTGCCATAAAAAGAAACAACGAAATCGGCGGGATCATCGTCTGGCCCCAGAGTGATTTCCACGAACTCATGGGTCGTGCTGTCAGCGACATCTACGTCCGCGGTCCGGTAGTGAATCTCGGAGATGAAAGCCATTTCGTTACTCTGCTTCAGGGGCCATTCGTGTCCCGGCCAATCGCCCTTTTAAGTTGAGCTTATCGGCATCAAACGCGACAGGAGTCAGTATGCCGCTGTTTATTTAATAAAGTCTGCAGGTGCAACTTGGCGTAGGCGAACCAATCGCTATCACGCCTTTTTTTCAAGAACTGTACTAAGGCGAACTCGTTGATTCGATTAGGGGTGTTAAAGACGCCAAACTTACTGCCGCGATCGGGCTCGCAGCAGTATTGATCGCGAAGCAGCGGACTAAGTGGTGTCAGCGCCCGATTTCTGGTTGGCAAAATGCCATAGCGGGACCGCCGATTGATCAAACCTCAGCTCCACACCAAGTGCCTTTCAAGACACCTTTGCACATACTCGGCGGTTGTCTATGCCACCCGCTCGCAGACATCAGCCCACCATGCGTCGCAGCTCTCAGGGGTCAAACGGGCACTCAGGCCGATCCCGATGAGCTCAGTTTGCGCAGGCTGAGCAACTTCACAAACTTCGAGTGAGGGGCCGACAACCTGGACCAGGAACCCGACACCATCTCTTCCGCGCACATGGCCCTTCAGACGATACAGCGCTTCGGGCCGCTTTCTCAACACCCCGGATAACTCTGCCTGATCAAAGCACAGTGGTCCGGCATATGACCATTTTTGATAGGCTGGATGCGCAGTCTGCGTTAGATACGAAGTGTCTTGCCCCGTCATCAGAAGCTGCTCGATCCCGAGTTGATCGCTTGCCATCGTGATTGCGCCGGGGTTCAGTGCTGACAGATCGCCAAGCAAGCTCTCACCTGGATCTGATTTGCTGATGGCAAGCACCTGGGCGCAGGCGATCTGGTGTTTGAATTGCGCGGTAATCAATGGATCGCGCGCCAGCGTCTCAAACTGGAGGCCATCCACAACCGTCACAATTCCTGAATACTGCAGGTCCGGCTCGGCATGGGCAACGTTTGCGATACGCGCCGGATCGGCGATACCGCTTGCCTCGACGATGAGGTGATCAGGTCGCGGGCAACGATCCAAAGCGTCGCCGATAGCAAGGAACAGGTCTGCACCCATTGTGCAGCACACACAGCCGTTGGACAGTTCCAGCGTGTCCTCTCTGGCGGAAATCAGCAAACTGGCATCGATGTTGATTGCGCCGAAATCATTCACCAGCACGAAAAGCCTTAGCCCGTGATCCGATCCCAGTATGCGATTGATCAGGGTCGTTTTGCCCGCGCCGAGATATCCGCCGATCACTGTCAGAGGCAAACGGTTCATAGACGATAGACCTTGCCATCCAGCACGGTACCCAGAACCGGTATGTCTTTCAGCCCGCGCGGGTCAACGGCCAGAGGGTCATCCCCCAGCATGACAAAATCCGCGCGCTTGCCCGGTTGGATCGAACCGATTTCGCCATCCATTTTTAACGTCTGAGCCGCGCCAAGAGTAATCGCGTAAAGTGCCTCTTCGACGGTGATGCATTGGGCAGAGCCGAGTGTTTGTCCGCTCATGGTCTGACGGTTGACGGCGCACCATGCCGTGAACAGAGGGCCCAGCGGCGTGACCGGCGCGTCGGAATGAATTGCGGTGACTACACCTGCGTCCAGACAATCCCGTACGGCATCCATCGCGCGGGCCCGATCCGGACCAATGGTCAAAGCGGCATGCTGATCGCCGAAATACCAGATGTGGTTGGCGAAGATATTGCACGCGACACCCAGTTCGGCAGCGCGGTGGAACAATGCTGCATCCATCATCTGACAGTGTTGCAGCACATGGCGCGCACCGGGCCATGGGTGCTTGCGCGCAGCGGCTTCCAAGGCGTCAAGCGTCACCTCTGCGGCCTCATCCCCGTTCACATGGATATGCATTTGCAGGCCACGCTTTTGCATCTCTTCACAGAGCTGGAATATCTGTTCAGGAGCGGTGTTCCACAATCCGTTTGGCTGACCGCCGATGTAGCCGGGCGCACGCACGCGCGCTGTCCAGCCCTGTATCGAGCCATCGGTCATCAGCTTGACCGCACCCAGCCGCAACTTGTCTGTCGAGCGTTTGCGCATCGCCGTCGCCTGATCCGCGATCTCGGCTGCGGTGCCCCCCATTGCGCCCAGCGCAGGGACAAGACGCGCAGGAAATTTTTCACTATTGGTCGCCGCAATCAGGCGGTCGATGTCATCTTCGGTGAGTGTGGCAAACAGATCGGTAACGGTGGTTACACCCGCGCGATTGCAGACCTCTCCATAGGATCGAATGACAGCTTCCGTTTGCGTCAGCGCGCGGAAATCGATGCCTGTGCGCCGCATGATCGGAAACATGGCGGCCATCTCCTGCAGTTCACCCGTTGGCTGACCATCGGCCCCCTTGATCACGCCCTCAACATTTGTATCCGCGTCGTACCCGGCCAACGCCAAAGCCGCACTATTGGCACAGAGCAGATGAAAATTCGAGAAAAGGATCGCGATGGGCCGGTCTGTGCTGACCTGATCCAGATGATGGCGACCCAGGCGTTCGGTCGTCAGAAAGATCGGATCAAAGCCCCATCCCACCAAGGGCTGATCCGGCGCAAGAGTTGCTTCAAATGCCCTCAGGCGCTCGATCACCTGCTCAATGTCGGTCATGCCCGTGTGCAGTTGCCCCTGTGGGTCAATCCTGTCGTGGTAACCGCAATAAACATAGTCCCACATGGCACCTGCCATCATATGCGCGTGGCCTTCAACAAATCCGGGCATCAACACGCTATCAGAAAGATCGATGTAACTGTCCGCGCCGCCCCAAGGATCAGCGCAATCTGCCCCACCAACGGCCAGAACGCGCCCGTCCCGAACCGCGACATAGTCTGCGTATGGAAGGTTCCGGTCCATCGTCACGACCGCTTTTGCATGGAAAAGAAACGTTTGGCCCATATCCCTCTCCTGCCGTTTCCAAACAGCTATCCAAGCTTGGTCGCTTGGAAAAATAGAATTAGTATCAGTGTATCATACAAAAAATACAGGTTTACTTGTGCGCTTCACTCTCAAGCAACTTCAATACTATGACGCGGCCCTGCGCACCGGGTCGATCGCCCGTGCATCGGTTGAGATGAATATCTCCCAGTCGTCGATCACTGCGGCCATCGATATAATCGAAAGTACCACCCAGGCAGAATTGCTGCGACGTATGCCCGCCAAGGGTATCGTGCCAACCGATAAAGGCCTGGAGATCGGTGCGCGTATCCGGGTATTTCTGGAGCAAGCGCGCATCTTCGAATCTGACGTGCTGACGCTGACTGGTGATCCTGCAGGAACTCTGCGACTGGGATGCTATGCGCCGACGGCGCCTTATGTACTGCCACCGATCCTCAAACGTATCTCGCAAGACTTTCCTAAAATCCGGGTCGAGATCAAAGAAGGCGATATGCTCAGCATTGCTGAGATGCTCAACAGCGGCGTGGTTGATCTGGCATTGACCTACCGTCGCGCCGCACCCAAGGCACAACCTTTTCTGCCGATGTTCAGGGCCGCACCAATTGCATTGATACCCGATGTGTCGCCCCTTGCGCAAAAGGCACAGGTCGCCTTGTCCGATTTGGCGGATCTGCCGATGATCTTGTTGGATCTGCCCGGTGCGCCCGATTATTTCGAGGCCCTTTTTATCGCCGAAGGGCTGAGATCGCGCGTTGCACATACCACCAAAAGCTCATCTGTCCTGCGTGGCATGGTCGGGGCCGATCTGGGTTACGCAATCTTGAACATCTGCGGACCCCTGGATCGAATGGGTCAAAACGGATACGTGGCGCGCCCGATCTCGGGGCCTCAGGACGCGCCCTTTTACGGAGTGGCCTATACCGGGGCTGGCAAACGGTCAGCGCTGGTTCGGGCGGTATTGGAAACGTGCGGCGCGATCGCGGACCAGGGTGGGTTTGACCATCTTTTGTCGGTCGGTGCAGCGAGCGACACCTGATTGCACCAAAAAATGTAGGAATACCCTGACAAAACAGGTGTTTTCTGCGTGAATAGGGATTGAGTAGCGTTTCCCATAACACTCACCCCGGCGGAAGGTTTGCCAAGCTCTGTCTGGGCAGGGCTTTCGCAGATCCGAATTTGCAGAATCCAACGGTCTCGGATTAGCCTTGCGTGAAGACAAAAGAAGGAACGAGGCAACAAACAGCAAGACAACACGCGCGACCAACCAGGAGGACTTTATGAAACTGAGCAAATTTAGAAACGTGACGCTGCCGGTACTGGCGTTTGCGCTATCCGCCACATCCGCTTTGGCCGCAGATATAACGATGAACGTCGGCTTTGGTGCGCCTGAAGAGTCCCTGTACGGCCGATTTGGTAAGATTTTCCAAGAGAAAGTAGCCGAACACACAGACGGTTCGATCGAAGTCAAACTGCGTTGCTGTAACCAGATTTCCAGCGAGGATGAGGCGTTCAAGGCGATGCAGCTTGGCACCGTGGACGGCTTTTTCATCACGGCCAACAATGTCTCGCCCCACTGGCCGCTGATGGACGTTACCGTGCTGCCTTACATCTTCCAGAACTCAGATCATCTGGATCGCGTGCTGAATGGGGAAGTCGGTCAACAGATGAAAGACCAGCTGCAGGCCGATACCAGTGTACACCTGTTGGCTTTTGGTCCGGCGCTGTATCGTGACTTCTATAACTCGGTGCGTCCAGTGAACACGATGGCCGATATGGAAGGGCTGAAAATCCGCGTGCCCAAGAATGAGGTGATGATCGCCACGTTTGAAGCCTTTGGCGCAAACCCAGTGCCCCTTGCGTGGTCCGAGACCCCCACCGCGCTGCAAACCGGTACGGTGGATGGCGGTGACAATGGCACCTCCTTCATCCGCGACATGAAGTTCTTTGAGTTTGAGCCGCATCTGGTCATTCTCGAACATTTCGTAGCCTTCGCGCCTCTGTTCGCGTCCGACAACTTCATGAACAAGCTGAACGATGAGCAGCGCGCCCAAATCCTTGCCGCCGCAGAAGAGGCCGGGGCCGAATTCGCAGCGCAGGTCGCGAGTGAAACCGAAGAGGTTCGCGCATGGCTGGTCGAAGAAGGCGGAATGGCCCGTACCGACCCGGACCGCACCGACTTTATTGCCGCCGCTCAGGGCGTGCAGCAGGAGTTTGCGGAAAAACGGGGTGAGGATTTCATCGCGTTGGTGAACGCCATTCAGGCCGCCGCCCAATAAACAAACCGGGCGCCACAAGGCGCCCTTTTTCGGCCCGGTAAGCGGACGAGGGACAAAATGGCTGCACTCAAGTGGCTCGAACGGCATTTCGAGGAGCTGATCTGCTGCACTTGTCTGGCGGTGATCGCCGTTGCGGTCTTTGCGCAGGTGGTGGCGCGCTATGTGTTTCAGGTCGCCCTGCACTGGACCGAGGAAACCGCGGCCATGTGCATGGTCTGGGCGGTCTATATGGGCGCATCGCTCTGTGTGCGCGAACGGTTTCACATCCGCATCATGGTGGCGGTACAGGCCCTGCCCACCGGCTTTGGCAAGATCGTCATTTTCATCGCCGATATCTGCTGGGCCTTTTTCTGCCTCTTCATGTTGCGGATCAGCTGGGATTATCTGGCCGTCTTCTGGCGATTTCCCGAAACCAGCCCCAGCCTCGGCATCAACCAGTTCTACCCGCAAACCATCCTGGTGATTGGCTATGGGCTGATGCTGATCCGTCTGGCGCAAACCTATATCAACTGGTGGCGTGACGGGCGAAACGGCCTGCCGGGTATGCTGGCCGAGGAATGGGAAGCGACTACCAAGGATCAGGAGCATCAGATATGAGTGCTCTGATGGTTCTGGCCATCGCCTTTGTCCTGCTGACGGTCATTGGCGTGCCACTGTTTGTGTCGGTCGGTCTGACCACAGCACTGGCGCTGTATCTGATTGATATCCCCTACACGCTGATGGCGCAGACCGGCTATGGCAGCCTGACGCCCTTCCCTTTGCTGACCATTCCGCTGTTCGTGCTGGCCGGGCGATTGATGGAGGTGGGCGGCATGGCCACCCGCATGATCTCAATCGCGACCAACCTTGTGGGGGCCTATCGCGGCTCGATGGGGTTGGTGACGGTGTTTGCTTGTATGCTGTTTGCCGCGCTTTCGGGCTCGGGCCCTGCCACCACGGCGGCGATTGGCTCGGTCACGGTTCCGGCCATGAAGCGCGAAGGCTATGACGTGCCCTTCGCCGCCGCCATCACCGCCAGTGCGGGCGCATTGGGCAGTCTGATCCCACCTTCGAACCTGCTGATTATCTACGGGCTGGTCTCAGAAACCTCGATCCCGCGTCTGTTTCTGGCCGGGCTTATCCCGGGGCTGATGGTCACGATCCTGCTAATGATCACCACTTACATCGTCGCCCGTCGGCGCGGATATGGTGGCGACGGCGAGCGGTTCTCCTGGGGTCCATTTCTGCGCGCGGCGTGGGATGGAAAATGGTCTATTGGCGCGCCGGTTTTGATCCTTGGCGGCATCTATGGCGGGGCCTTCACCCCGACCGAGGCCGCAGGTGTGGCCGTGTTCTATTCACTGTTCGTGGGCTTTTTCATCTACCGCGAACTGACGATCAAAAAGCTGATCGAGGCGCTGCGTTTTACCTCCCTACTGACCGGCATCCTGATCCTGCTGACGCCCACGCTGGCCTTCGGACAATTGACCGCGTTCTATGACGTGCCCACGGCGGTGCAGGACGGTATCACCTCGATCACCGAGAACAAATTCCTCGTTCTGCTGCTGATCGGCGTATTCTACATCTTCATCGGCACGTTCATGGAGTCACTGGCCCAGATCGTCCTGTTCACCGCTGTGTTCCTGCCGCTGGTCAGCTCTCTGGGTGTTGATCCGGTGATGTTCGGCATCTTCACCGTCATCACCTGCGAGATCGGGTTCCTGACGCCGCCCCTTGGCGCGAACCTGACGGTTGCTGCGCGGATATCCGGGATATCCATCGAACGCATATCCGTCGCTGTCCTGCCCTTCATCCTCGCCTATATCATCGGCATGGTGATCCTGATATTCTTCCCCGACCTCACCACCTTCCTGCCCGACTGGCTGTACGGAGAAGCGAAATAGGAGGCGCCCATGTTCGATCTTGTTCTGAAAGGCGGCACCATCGTCGATGGCACGGGACAGGACGGCTATGTGGGCGACGTAGCGATCACAGGCGAGACCATCAGCGCCGTCCTGCCCGCCGGTGAGTTGGCCACGCAGAAGGCCGCGCAAGAGATCGACGTGTCGGGTCTGGTGGTGGCTCCAGGGTTCATCGACATGCACACCCATTCCGATTTCACCCTGATCGCGGATGGGCGCGCGGAAAGTCAGGTACATCAGGGTGTGACCACCGAGGTGATCGGCCAATGCGGTATCAGCTGCGCGCCGGTCAACTCGCCCGGCGACATCAGCCGCGTCGCACCATGGTACACTGATCAGGCAAAGCATGACACATGGCTAGGCTTCGGCGACTATCTGGACGTGCTGGACGCTACGGACCTGGGCGTGAACGTGATGGCCTTTGTCGGCCACGGCACGGTGCATCGCGCAGTGCTGGGCGACCAGCTGCATCCGGGTGAAGCCGAAGAGGTTGCCGAAATGGCCCGGTTGGTCGATCAGTGCATGGACGAAGGCGCAGGCGGTTTTTCCTCGGGTCTGGAATACTTCCCCGGCAGCCTCGCGGCGCCCGAACATCTGGTGCCGATGTGCGAGGTTGCGGCCAAGTACAAACGCCTCTATGCCACCCATGTGCGCAACCGCGACACGCATTACGATCTGGGCTTTGCCGAGGCCATCGCCACCGCACGCCAATCGGGCGCAAAGCTGCAGATCAGTCATATCCAGCCCAAATTCGGCGCGCCGGATTATGCGATGGATCATACGCTTGAGATGATCGAGCTGGCGCGTCGCCACGACGTAGACATCGCCTTTGACGTCATCCCGCATGATTGGAACCACACGCTGATGGCGGCGATCCTGCCGAAATGGGCGCAGGCCGGGTCAGTCGATGATGTGCTGAAACGGCTGGCCGATCCTGAATGCCGCGATAAGATCAAGGCCAACCCGCAGCCCATGTGGCTGATCGTCAAGGCCGAGAAATGGTCAGACATCATCCTGCTGAACGCCACCGTCAACAAGGACATCGTCGGAGCCGACTTTGCCGAGATCGGGCGGATGCGCAATTGCCATCCCTATGACGCGGTGCTGGATATTCTGCTGGAGGAAGGAGAGAACCTGATGGCCTGTATGTGGTCCTCCAAATCCTTCCGCAACTCGGATGTGGAACTGTGTCTGGATCAGCCGGAATGCGCGGTGATCTCGGACACCGTGGCAATCGCCAACGAGGGCATCCTGAAAGACCATATCGGCTCGCTATCGGGCTATGGTTGGGCGGCGCGGTTCCTTCAGTATTATGTGCGCGACAAGGCAGTACTGACGCTGGAGCAAGGTATCGCCAAACTCACCTCGATCCCAGCGGATCGTCTTGGGCTGAATGCACGGGGACGACTTAAAGCGGGACACCATGCGGATATCTGTGTTTTCGACCCGACCAGTATTTCCAGTAATGTCTCGACCAAGTACCCTCGTCGATACGCCTCGGGCATCAGTCATGTTTTGGTCAACGGACAGTTTGCAATGAAGGACGGCCGGCGCACTTCCAACAATTCAGGTCGGGTGCTGCGCGAATTCGCTGATTTGCGTTAGATAGAGTGCGATATTTACCGTTTGTTTTGGCTGTTTTGTCGTTGAACAGAAGTGATCTCAGAAAACTGGACAGTTGCCCACGGTATATCCAGAGTTTCTGAAGGGAGACAAAAATGACGAAACGCTGGAGATACACCATCCAGTATAAATCCAAAGGCGCGCCGACAGCGCTATGAGGTGAAAATGCTCTGAAATCCCATCTCCGGGTCATTTGCGGTTAGATTTTTCGCCATGAATCCCGAGCCAGGAAAGGAGCGGATGTGATGAAAGCAGCGAGATTTATGGACGAACCGGAAGATTTTTGTTTTGAAACGGGTGGCAGATTTCTGAAATGTGTCCTTGATCAACCGCACCTGATTGGTCCAATTTGACTATACGGCCTTTGGTCCATCGGGACGATGGTTTCAGGGGCTGATGGACGTTAGCCAAATGCGCTGTGCGTTTGTTTCGTGTCGCAGTGTTTCCTCAATTTTTCGATGAAGATTCGCGCCTCGCGCAGGCTCTAGAAGACTTCACCATTCAAGAACTCACCCCCAAATCGGGCATAGTAGCTTTCGCAGAACCCTTTTTCCTAAGGAGACCCTGTTTCGATGTAAGCCATCTTTTCGACGACGGCTTTAATTCAGTCCTGTAAAGCTTAAGCATCGAACACCCAGCCATCGTCAGACCGAATGAACGCAGGCACACCGCGCAATGTAAACCGGTCGTCCAGCGCATTGATGCCATTGCCCGAGTTCAGATTACGATCTACGCGGACAGCCAGACGTTCTTGGCCGTGTTGATCAATGATGTTTAGCGTCCGCAGCGCCTTTCCGTCGTCAGCCCGGCAATGTACGAAGTCCTAAGACCAAAACAGGATCAAGGCGTTCATGCCAGAACCGAACGCGCGATCCGGCATTGAGCCGGAGCCGCCCTTTCTTTGGTTGTTTCGGTGACACTCTCAGCCCTTTTCGTCGAAACAGCCTTTCGGCCCTTTTGTCGTTCACATTCCACCCTACACTGCGTGGGCGGCGTTCCGAGACAGGCAGCTCAGTACGAACACGATCAAAGCAGGCGCGGCAGCGAGCAGAGCTTAAAAGTTTGCCTTCGCTGCCACAGCGAGAATTAGCTTGCCCAAAGTCAGATCCGACACGGCCTTTCTTATCTGTTCTTTCTCTTTCTGAATGAGTTTCAGGTTTCCTGCAGATTCGGAGAGTTTCTTGCCTTCCGGTCCAACCGTCAGCACCCAATGCATAGAGTTTTCTGTCTGTTCCCGGAATGCCTAGGTGGTATCGCCGTTTTTGAGTTTTCCCGCGTAATCGGTGCAGAGCAGTTGCAACCGAGAGCCCAGTTAGGCGGGTACTACACAATCTTCATGCTGTGCGAGATGTTCTTGACAATCTGATAGTTCGCCAGCCCTTCGGTGCCGCCTTCGCGACCCGAGCCGCTGGATTTGACCCCGCCGAAAGGTGTCTCTGGCAGCGATGCCTCCAGCGTGTTGAACGAGATGTTCCCGGCCTCAATCTCTTCTGTCATTTGATCAATGTAATCGGCACGGTTGGTGAAACCATAGGCCGCCAGACCGTAAGGAACCGCATTTGCCTCTCGGATCGCCTCGTCCAGGGACGCGACGGGGTTGATCACAGCCAGCGGACCAAAAGGTTCTTCCTGCATCACGCGGGCGCTGTCCGGGACATTGGCCAGAACGGTCGGCTGCAAGAAGTATCCCCGGTCGCCGACAGCGCTTCCTCCTGTGCACAATTGGGCACCCTGTGCCTGCGCATCCTCGATCAGTTCAAGCAGGGCGGGCACACGGCGTTCGTTGGCCAGAGGCCCCATTTCTACGCCGGGCTCGATGCCATTGCCCACGACCGTCGCCGCCGCGCGATCTACAAAGGTGGTCAAAAACCTGTCGAAAATGCTCTCGTGTACGAAAAAGCGGGTTGGCGACGTGCAGACCTGCCCGGCATTGCGATATTTACGCACCGCACCGCTGAGTGCGGCCTGTTCGACATCGGTATCTTCGCAAACAATGACCGGGGCATGCCCGCCCAGTTCCATCAGAACGCGTGTGTCATGCTGTGCCGCCAAACCCGACAAATGGCGACCGACAACTGTTGAACCGGTAAAGGCAACAAGACGCACCGACGGCTGGCTGATCAAGTGGGCCGAGATGTCGGCTGGCGTGCCAAAAACAAGGTTCAGAACCCCGCTGGGCAAACCCGCGTCGTGAAACGCGCGTACGATATGCTGCGCCCCTGCGGGCGTTTCCTCGGCTGCTTTCAGAATGATGGAACATCCGGACGCCAGGGCCCCGGCAATCTTGCGGGCGGGCTGGCTCATGGGGAAGTTCCAGGGGGACAGACCCAGCGTCACGCCGATGGGCTGGTGATGCACAACATAGCGCACTCCCGGCGCCGATGGGATCACCCGACCATATGTACGCACCGCCTCACCGGCATCCCATTCGAAGAACTCACAGCCGCGAATAACCTCGAGCCGGGCCTGTGTCAGGGGTTTACCATGCTCGGCTGTGATCGATTGTGCGATCTCTTCCTGTCTTTCGCGCATCAGAGCGGCTGCTTTCAACAGAACATCGGCGCGGTCCCGCGGAGCGGTATTGCGCCAGACCCGAAATCCCGCTTCCGCAGCTTCCAGAGCATCGTCGAGATCGTTTTGCCGTGCATGAGGCAGACGGCCGATTTCCTCTTCGGTGGCCGGGTTGAGGACCGGCAGCGAATCCGGCGTTTTTCGCCATGCTCCGCCAATATAGAGATGCAGGTCCGGATAGATGCTCATTTGGCCCTCGTTTTCGCCTGTTGTGGCAAAATCCCATGCCTGCGCACCCTGCATCAATTGAATTGAGCAAATACTGGTATCCGTTTGACTGATATCAGCCCAATCCCTGTATTCCCTTTAGCCTGAGCGCTGCGTTGCGCAGGGCGTGCAGAAAGGCCGCGCCCGCTGGCGACAATGATCGCTCTCCCCGATGCGAGGCGCCGACCGGCCCAGCGCCGAATGGCACCTCCCAATCGACCTGGCTTAGCACGCCGCGCTCGATGTCCGGGGCCGCAACATGCGCGGGCATCAAACCGATGAACGCGTGGCGGCGCAGCAGGGACCGGTTGGCCAGATAAGACACCGACTCGATGGCAACTTCGGGTGTGAACTGACTTTGCTTCATGAAGTACTGGTCAGTCTGCCGCCGCAACGTGGTCTCAGCCGGGGGCAGTATCCAGCTAAAGGGCTGTAGCTGCTCGAAGGATACGGCCTGCGCAGCAGCCAGCGGGTGCGTGGGTCCGACGACCGCGATGACCCGTTCATCAAAGAACTTCTCCTGCACGATCTTGACGCGATGGCGGCGGCTGGGCAGCCGTCCTACCACAATGTCGATCTCACCGGTCAACAGACCGGGCATCAGCACCTCGTTTGTTCCTTCAGAGATTTTGATCGCGACCTTTGGGCGATCGCGAAGGATTTGTTCGACCGCAAGCGGAATCAAGGCGGGCGATGCGGCAAGCAGGGTGCCAACCACCACGCGTCCACTGTTGCCTTCGTTCAGATCATCCAGCTCCTGTGCGGCATTCGAAACCTGGGCGAAGATCAGTTTGCCGTGCCGTATCAGGGTTTCCCCAAAGACGGTGGGCACGACACCGCGATTGGTGCGTTCGAATAGCTTGACCTCGAAATCAAGCTCCAGATCCTGAATCATCTTGGTCGCGGCAGGTTGGGATATGCCCAGATCGCGCGCCGCGTTCTGAATGCTGCCGCGTTGGCCCACCGCAACAAGCAGGCGAAGCTGCCGCAGTTTCAGGCGGGTCAGGGCGCGATCGACAATGCGGTTGTGTCGGGTGACCATGGCTTGACCTCAGATGACGATGTCGGACTTTTCGCGTGCAATCGCTGCCACGACGCTCATCGCGGCCAGCGCAGAGCTGCGCGGATTATCCGGCAGGGCGCGACCTTCAATCCGGAAGGAAAACGATCCGAACGCGCCGCTGGCATGGATTTCATGAATATTGGCGGTGATCGACGGATCAGCCACCAGCCGCACGCGCGTCGCCTCGAACCCCGCTCCGGCCAGTGCCACTGCCGCCGCGACATTGGCATTCTTGGGGTAGCTGAGCGCCGCCTGCCGGGCATCCCCTTCAAAATGCGTTGCAGGCACGGACAGAGCGTCGAGATCAATCCGCTCTTCGGCAATCGACCCTTTCCACCCGGCGGGGGGTTTTCTGGCTGTATAGATCACCTCGCTCAGCCCGCCCACTCGCGCCGCTGCCAGACAGTCCAGTGCTCCGATGGCGCCACTGGCCAGCAAGAGGCGCGCACCACCCTTCTGCGCGGCCTGCAGCAGCATTTCATGACTGCCTGCATCGGCCAGTGCCCCCAGCGAAACTGTAATCAGATCAATACCGCGTTCGAGTATCGCCGGACCATGTTCGATCAGTGCCGAATGCCCGGCGCATTCCACCATCAGTTCCGTATCGCTCGGTAACGCCGCTACACTGGACACCCGTTGCACGCCATCGTCACCACCCGCGCTCTGTTTGCCAGCGCGGACAAGCAGGACATGCGGACAACCCAATTGCGCGCCGACATAACGTCCTATCGCGCCTTCTCCAATAACTCCGATCTTCATGGCCCCTCCCGTTTGAAAACCAGATATCTGAAATCCAAAGCGTTTGGATATAAAAAAATCGGATAGCTATATTGGAGATATGGATTGGCAATCCACCGCGACGCTGCGCCTTTATGCCAAAGCGAAGACAGGGGAACCCGCGCGATGCAATACGCCAAACACGAAGCCAAAGCTTATGCGCGCGAGACCATGCGCGGTATCTGGGCTGCTGCCCTCAACCCGTTCGATGAAAACCTGGCTTTCGACGAAATTGGTCTGCGTCGTAACATCCGCCATTGGATTGACGATCTGGGCATTCAGGGGCTGTTCATCGCGGGCAAGCAGGGCGAGTTCTGGTCGATGTCCCTGGAAGAACGCAAGCGCAACATGACCGTCGCGGTAGAGGAATGCGCGGGCAAGGCCGGGACTATTATGTCCATTTCGGATCAGTCGGTCGAAACGGTGCTGGAACTGGGCCGTCACGCTCAGGACTGCGGTGCGGATTACGTAGTGGTGCACGCGCCGATGCTGAGCTTTTGCCACGATCGGGATGAGGTTCTGTATCAGTACTATAAATACCTATGTGACAGGCTGGACATCGGTATCGCCATGTGGAGCCACCCCGACAGCGGCTACCTGATGGAGCCCGAAACCTGCGCCCGGATCGCTGAGCTGCCCAATATCATGGCGATCAAGTATTCTGTGCCGCGTGAGATGTATACGCGGCTGACACAGATTGCCGGAGACAGAATACTGGTATCGACCTCTGCCGAGGACGACTGGCTGGACAACATCGAGACCTTGGGTTGGCAGCTTTATCTGTGCTCGTCGCCGCCGTATCAGCTGCAGACAAAGAACGATCGTCGCATGCACGAATACACAGAGCTGGCCTTTGCCGGTCAGTTTGAAGCCGCCCGGCGGGTGCGCGACAGTCTGGAACCGGTCCGCAATGCGATCCGAACCACCAAGCCCGGAGGGAAACCAACGGCGCATGGCAAGTATTGGCAAGAGCTTTTGGGTCAGGTTGGTGGCCGGGTACGGCACCCCATGTTGGAGTTGACAGAGGCCGAGAAAGCGTCGGTATCAACGGCATTTGAAGCTTGTGGACTGCAACTTTGATCTGTGGACCGTCCAGTATCAGCTATCAGGAAAGGTGATATCCAGTTTCCCTGAAACAAATGTTTCCTTGCGCGCCCCTCCTCTAGGCTTTCATATCAGGACTAAAGGTCCCGTTGCGACACGAACCCAACCGGAGGAGACCATGGCACTGCATCCGACGCTGAAACCCTTCAATTTCAGAAAATGGGTCGAAGACAATGCCGATAAACTGCGCCCGCCGGTGGGGAACCAGCTGCTGCACAAAGAAGGCGACATGATCGTCATGGTCGTGGGCGGTCCAAATACGCGCGTCGATTTCCATGATGATCCGGTCGAGGAATGGTTCTTTCAGCAAAAGGGCGACATGATGCTGAAAATTGCCGACGGGGGAAAAATCTATGACGTCCCCGTGCGCGAGGGCGAGGTTTTCATGCTGCCCCCGCATGTCCGCCATGCTCCTCAGCGCCCTCAGGAGGGATCGGTCGGCATCGTCGTCGAAGCCCCGCGCCAGCCCGGCATGAAAGAGGGATTCGAATGGTTCTGTTTCGACTGCGAAGCTCTGGTTCACCGCGAAGAGGTGGCGCTTGATGGCCCCGAGGGGATCGTCACCGCCCTGCCCAAGATCTATGACGCGTTCCACAACAGCCCCGAGGCACGCACCTGCCCCAAGTGCGGCACTATGCACCCCGGCAAAGGCAAACCGCCCGAAGGCTGGGTAAAGCTTTAAGCTTGAAAGTTTAGACTTGAAATAAATCACAGAGCGCATAAAGTTCATACAAAAAAGCGCCAAACCGCAGCACACAACAATAGGGAGACTGAAATGAGGACCACAAAACTTGGGCTATTGGCCGGTTTGATGCTGTCTGCGACCGCGGCGGTCGCCGAGGACCTCAAGATCGGCATGATCACCACCCTGTCCGGTCCGGCGGGCTATTTGGGCGCGGATGTGCGCGACGGCTTCATGCTGGCGATTGAGGAAGAAGGCGGCACCCTGGGCGGCGTCCCGGTTGAGGTTTTGGTCGAAGATGACGGACTGAAACCCGAGAACGGCCGCGCCATCGCCGAGCGCTTTCTGGAGCGTGATGAGGTTGAGATCATGACCGGCATCATCTTCTCCAACATCGCACCGGTTGTCGCGCCGCTGACCCTGCGGGCAGACCGCTTTTACATCTCGCCAAACTCGGGCCCCTCACAATTTGCGGGCAGCAAGTGTCACGAGAACTATTTCGTGGCCTCCTGGCAGAATGACTCGCTGCACGAAAGCGCCGGAATCAACGCCAACAATCAGGGTTACAAGAACGCCTACATCCTTGCGCCCAACTATCAGGCAGGCAAGGACGCACTGGCCGGGTTCAAGCGCTATTTCGATGGCGAGATCGTAGGCGAAACCTATACCCAACTGGGTCAAACGGATTATGCCGCCGAAATCGCCAAGATCCGGGCCGCAGACCCCGAAATGGTATTCCAGTTCCTGCCGGGGGGCATGGGCATCAACTTTATGAAGCAATATGATCAGGCGGGTCTGCGGGATGAAATTCCGCTGGTACTGGCCGCACCCTCGTCAGACATCAATATTCTGCGTGCAGTGGGCGAAGCGATGGTGGGCGTTGCCAACTCGTCGCACTGGAATCATGACCTGGACAACGAGGCAAACAAAGCATTTGTCGCCGGGTTTACCGAGAAATATGACCGCCTGCCCACCGTCTATGCCAGCCAGGGCTATGACACCGCGCGTCTGATCGCTAGCGCGCTGAAGGCAACGGGCGGCAAGGTGACCGAAGATATGGATGGCTTCCGCGAGGCCCTGCGTGCGGCCGATTTCGACTCGGTGCGCGGCCCGTTCCGCTTCAACTCGAACAACCACCCGGTTCAGAACTGGTATAGCCGTGTAGTGGTCGAGGAAGACGGCCAGTTCCGCAACAAGACCACCGGCATCATCGCCGAGGAACATGCAGACGCCTATGTCGGTGATTGCAAGCTGTGATCGCAGCCTGAAAACAGGGGCCGGCCTGTCCGCGATACGCCGGCCCTGACCACACCCTATCCCAGCAGGTACCCCAAGACGTGTCTCAGCTTGTTTTCGAGCAGCTCCTGAACGGCATCCAGCTGGGCATGTTCCTGTTTCTGGTCTCAGCCGGTTTGACGCTGGTGTTTGGCTTCATGAACATCATCAATTTGGCCCATGGCTCACTTTTCATGATCGGAGCCTATTCGGTTGCGTTAATCTCGGGTGCGACGGGGTCGTTCTGGATCGGGCTGATCCTGTGCCTGCCGATCACCGCGCTCGCCGCGTTTCTCATAGAAGTCCTGATCATCCGACCGCTCTACACCCGCGATCATCTGGATCAGGTGCTGGCGACTTTCGGACTGATCCTGTTCATCAACGAAGGCACCACAATGCTGATGGGCCGGACGCCGCAATTTGTCGACGTGCCTGCCGCGCTGTCCGGCAGTGTCGAATTGTTCGGCGTATTCTCCTACCCGCTCTACCGGTTGGCGATCATCGCCTCTGGCCTGATCGTGGCTGTCATCCTGTGGTTCATCATCACCCGAACCCGCGTCGGGATGCAGATCCGGGCGGGCACCACCAACCGTGAGATCGTGCAGCAGCTGGGCGTGAATATCGACGGGCTGAACACCGCGATCTTCGTCGTCGGTGCCATGTTTGCCGGTCTGGCCGGAGCGATGGCCGGTCCGCTGACCTCGGTCGAGGTCGGGATGGGTGAAAACCTGCTGATCCTGTGTTTTGTCTGTATCGTGATCGGTGGCATCGGTTCGATCCGTGGCGCGCTGTTCGGAGCGTTGACCGTGGGTATCGTTGACACGATGGGGCGGTCGTTTCTGCCTTCGATCCTGGGTGCGTTTCTGGACCCGGCCTCTGCCAGCGGGATTGCGGCGGGGCTGTCGTCGATGTCGATCTACCTGCTGATGGTGATCGTGCTTGTACTGAAACCCACGGGGCTGTTCCCGGTTGCCGGACGGGCCTCATGATCAGCGAACGTCACCTGCCCAAAGTCTTCGCCCTTGGCGTATTGGCCCTGCTGGTGCTGCCGTTTCTGTTGCAGGCGGCGGGCTCATCCTATCTGATCTCGACCGCCACCCGTCTGGTGATCTTTGCCATTGCCGCCATCAGCCTTGACCTGCTGATAGGCTATACCGGGCTGGTGTCCTTTGGCCATGCGGCGTTTCTGGGGGTCGGAGCCTACACGGTCGGCATCCTGTCCTTTCACGCATACGAAGGCGACACGTTCTTTGGCCTGCCGGGCACACTCTCCGGTCTGATCGTTCTGCCGCTGGCGGTGGGTTTGTCCGCCCTTGTTGCGCTGGCTATCGGTGCCCTGTCCTTACGGACCAAGGGCGTCTATTTCATCATGATCACGCTCAGTTTCGGGCAAATGCTGTTCTTTCTGTTCGTGTCGCTTGAGAAATATGGCGGGGATGACGGAATGATGATGTTTGACGGGCGGAATACCCTGCCCGGGCTGGACCTGAATGATCGCATATCCTTCTACTATTTCTGTCTGACCTGCCTGATCGCATTCTTCTGGTTCTGTCGCAGGCTGGTGGCGTCGAAATTCGGCCGCACCCTGCAGGCGATCCGCCAGAATGAGGCGCGCTTGTCCTCGATCGGAATCCAGCCCTACACCGCCAAACTTCTGATCTTTGTCATCGCCGGGGCCGGGGCCGGTCTGGCCGGGGCGCTCTCAGCCAATCACACCGAGTTCGTCAGCCCCGCCCTCACCCATTGGACCCGGTCGGGCGATCTGATGATCGTGGTCATTCTGGGCGGCATCGGTACCCTGCTGGGCCCGGTGCTGGGCACCATCGTCTTTCTGCTGTTGGAAGAGTTCCTGCCCTTGATCCTGCATTCCATCGGGCTGGATTTGCTCAGCGAACACTGGCGGTTTGTGCTGGGGCCGATCCTGATCCTGATCGTGCTGTTTGCCAAATCCGGCATCTACGGCCTGCTGTTCCGGGCGAAGGAGTAGGCAATGCTGCAGATCCGTAACCTGTGCAAGAATTTCGGAGCGCTGGCGGCGACCAACGACGTGTCGCTGGATGTCGAAAAGGGCACGATCCACGCGCTGATCGGCCCCAACGGGGCGGGCAAGACGACGTTGATCGCTCAGATTTCGGGCTATTTGACGCCGACTTCGGGTTCGATCAGCTTTGATGGGCAGGACCTGCTGGCCATGCCTGCGCATCTGCGTCCCCATGCCGGGCTGGTGCGCAGTTTTCAGGTGACCTCGGTGTTCCCCGACCTCACGGTGATCGAAAATGTCTGCCTTGTGCTGCAATCCATGAACCATCAGGTGTTCCGCCTGTTCCGCCCCGCCGCCGCCGACAAGGCGGAACGCGCCGAGGCGATGGGCATCCTTGAACGCGTGTCCCTTGGCGCCGAGGCCGAAACCGTCACCCGCAATCTGGCCCATGGGCAGAAACGGCAGGTCGAGATCGCAATGGCTCTGGCCGCTCGCCCCAAGCTACTGCTTCTGGATGAGCCGATGGCAGGCATGGGGGCGGAAGAAAGCCGCCAGATCACCGCCTTGCTGGACGGGTTGCGGGGCGACATCACCATGCTGCTGGTCGAACATGACATGGATGTGGTGTTCGGCCTCGCCGACGAGGTCTCGGTTCTGGTCTATGGCAAGGTCATCGCCAGCGACACACCTCAGGCGATCCGGCAGGACCCTGATGTGCAACAGGCCTATCTGGGCGGGCATGAGTTTCACGATGGGGCTGTGTGATGCTGCAGGCTGAGAATATCCACGCCGCCTATGGCTCGTCCAAAGTGCTGTTTGGCATTGATCTGGAACTGCGCCAAGGGCAGCTGGTCGCCATGATGGGTCGCAACGGGATGGGCAAGACGACGACCGTGCGGGCGATCACCGGGCTGACCCCGGCCATGTCGGGCGCGGTTCGGCTGGACGGTCAGGACATTACACGGCTGAAGCCGCATCAGATCGGTCAGGCCGGTGTTGCGCTGGTGCCCGAGGGTCGCCAGATCTTTCCAACCCTGACCGTGCGCGAGAACCTGATCGCCACCGCCCGCACCCGCCGCGATGCAACGCAGCCCTGGACGCTGGAGCGGGTTTTCGACCTGTTTCCCCGCCTGCGCGAACGGGCCGGGCAGATGGGAGATTCCCTGTCGGGTGGTGAGCAGCAGATGCTGGCCATCGGGCGCGCATTGATGACCAATCCGCGCCTTCTGATCCTAGATGAGGCGACCGAGGGCCTCGCGCCGCTGATCCGCCATGAAATCTGGGAAATTCTGGCTGAGTTGAAAGCCGAAGGTCAGACCACCCTGGTGATCGACAAGAACCTTGATGAAATGGCCCCGGTTGCAGATTACGCCTATGTTGTGCTGAAGGGGCAGATCGCATGGCATGGCGATATTGCAGCCATGCGCGCCACGCCGGATTTTGCAGAAACCTATCTGGGAGTCTGAGCCGGATGCAGGTCTATCGCGGCATGGATCACGACACGCTGGAGCGGGAATATAATGCGCGCGCAACGGTCGATGACTTCGAGGCCGAGATGCGCAATTACCAGACCCTGAGTGATCAGAGCTATGCCCAATGCAAAGTGGTCCGCGATCTCGTCTACGGTCCCCATCCGGACGAGCGCTTTGACCTGTTTCCGGCAGAAAAAGGCGCGCCGGTACTTGTCTTTATCCATGGCGGATACTGGCGGTTTCTGGGCCGACGAGACAGCGCCTTCATGGCACGAGCCATGGTGGAGAACAACATTGCAGTAGCAGTGGTGGAATACACTCTGGCTCCTGCCGCGACACTGGACCTGATCGTCGATCAGGTCCGCCGGGCTGTCGCCGCAATCTACCGCCAAGCCGGGGCGCATGGGGTTGACCACGATCAGCTTTATGTTTGCGGATCCTCAGCCGGCGCGCATCTGGCCGCTATGGCGCTCGCGACAGATTGGACGGATCAGTTCGGACTGCCCGCAGATCTCGTCAAAGGTGCCATTCTGGTCAGCGGCCTGTTCGATCTCGAACCGGTGCGTCTGTGTCGTCCAAACGAGTGGCTGAACCTGAGCCCCGCAGATGCGGTACGTAACAGTCCCATCCACCAAACACTACCGCCAACGCCACCGGTTTCCATCTATTGGGGCGAATACGAAACCGATGAGTTCAAACGTCAGAGCCTCGCCTTCGCGCGGGAGTTGCGTAGGCAGGGCTTAGCCGTCTCGGCAACCGAGATAGCTGACCGCAACCATTTTGACGTTATCGTCGACCTCGCAGATCGCGACCGGACGCTGTTCAACGACACCATCGCATTGATGACCACGCCCCATCGCATAGAATGATGCCCTGCGCGTACCAGAGAGCTACTGGACAGTCTGGCTGGGTAGGACGCCAAAGCGCTCTTTGTAGTCTCGGGAAAAACGCCCCAGATGCGAAAAGCCGCTGCCGAATGCGACCTGAGTGATACTTGGCCCATCCCGCCGGACAGCCAACTGATAATATGCCGCGTCCAGACGCGCGTTCCTGAGATATCGCATCGGAGTCACGTTGTAGCGGCGGCGAAAGCCCTTTTGCAGCGTTCTGATATTCACGCCAGCCTGCGCTGCGATATCTGCCAGAGTAATTGGCTCGCCTAGATTGGCGTGAATGTACTCGACGGCAAGTCGCAAAGCATGCGGTGTCGCCCCGGTATCTGCATTCTCCAGAATGTGCGAGACATTGCTACGTTGCAGCGTCAGTAAAGCATGGGCCAAGTCCATCTCGACCTTAAGATCACTGCTTTGCCTTTCACCAAATCGGAGCGATCCCTGATCTGTCGCATTGGCGCAGGCCAGAACCATCTGCTTTAGACGCGCACCGTTGCGCGATGTCAGGTCGACCCGCGTGTCAAAGCGCACCGGCCCGGGCAAAGGCGCGCCGCTCACGCTTTCGGCGATGGCATGCAGATGCATCTTGCTGATCTGAAGGATCAGCTTGCGGCAGTCACCCGTCCACATCATCCGCGTCGCACGGTCGGGGTTCAGTAGTGTTGCCATCGATGAGTCTGCGAGAACCTCCTCGCCCCGATGGGTCACACAGGACTGGCCCGACAGCGGGATCTGCAACAGGTAGAAGGATCGCAACTGACCCGGGTCGATACTGACATCGGCACCATAATGCAGATAGTTCAGCGACACATCCCGTCCGGCCACATGGTTATGTGTGACCGCAAGCCCCGCGTGGCGGCCCATCTGTTCCAGCCGATGATCGCAGAATTTCTGCGCCACACAGCTGCGTGCCTCGTCCAGATCACCGGTTTGAAGCAGCGGAAATCGGTTCAGAAAGACTGAGGTGCAGGGATGAGGTCTAGGCGTCACAGTGAAGTCTCCTGCCGTCACGCTAGCAGGCGACCGATTTATTTCAAGCCTAAAGCTTTTAGGCGCAGAATGGTTCGTTTTTTGGACAAACGAATACACGAACCTTGTGCACACTCGTCCAAACGCAGCACATGCAGGGAGGATGTGAATGTCGGCAGGCGCAGCAAAACGCAAATCGGTTGCGGTGATCGGAGGCGGTGTCAGCGGTTTGGCCGCGGCCAAGGCCTTTGCCGAACGGGGCCATGACGTCACCGGGTTTGAACGCAGCCATGACTTTGGCGGCGTATGGGAATTGTCGCGCTCTTACCCGGACGTGCAGACGCAGTCGCCCAAGGATCTGTATTGCTATACCGACCACCCGATGCCGCAAGATTATCCCGAATGGCCCAAGGGTCCGCAGGTGCATGAGTACCTGCTGTCCTACGCGCAAAAGCACGATCTGGCGCGGTTGTTTCGCCTGAACACCAACATCAAGGCGATGGAGCGGCGCAGCGACGGGCAACCCGGCTGGACGCTGACGGTTGAGGCCGACGGCGTGGAACAGAGCGAGGATTTTGACTTTGTCGCGGTCTGTACCGGTCAGTTTTCGAAAAAGAACATCATCTCTCATCCCGGTCAGGAGGCGTTTCAAGAACGCGGCGGGCAGGTGATGCATTCGTCGGAATATACCGATCCCAGCATTGTGCAGGGCAAGGATGTTGTCGTTCTGGGGGGCTCGAAATCTGCGACCGATATTGCGGTGAACGCCACCAAGAACGGCGCGAAATCCGTGCGGCTGGTCTATCGCGAGAACGTCTGGCGCATCCCGTATTTCGTGGGCGGGATCAACTTCAAGCACCTGCTTTACATGCGCGCGCAGGAACAGCAGTTCAACCAATGGGGAAAATCCCCGGCGCAGCGCGCGATTGCTGCGCTGTTCAAACCGCTGGTCTGGGCAAATTTCCGCGGACTCGAGACCCTGTTGAAACTGCAGCTGGGTCTGAAAAAGCACAATATGGTGCCTGATATTCCGATCGAAAAGGATGTTTCCTGTTCCGTTCCCATCGTCACGCCCGGTTTCTTCGAGGCGCTGAATGCGGGTCAGTTGCAGACCACCATCGGATCGTTCGACAGCTATACCGAGGACGGGCTGAAGCTGACCACGGGTGAGGTCGTGCCCTGCGACGTCGCCGTTCTGGCCGTTGGCTGGAAGCTGGGCGTGCCCTATCTGCCGCAGGCCTATCAGGACAAGCTGATCGAGGCCGACGGCCAGTACCGCGTCTATCGCCTGTCCGTGAACCCCGATCTGCCGGATATGGGCTTTGTCGGCTTCAACTCCAGCTTCTGCACCATCCTGTCGGCTGAAATGATCGCCAACTGGCTGGTGCGCTATGCTGATGGGCAGTTGGCCAACCAGCCTTCGGAGGCGCAGATGACCGAGAACATCGAGATGATGCTGAACTGGCGGCGAAATGAGCGCCCGGCGGCGCAGATCTATGGCGGCCTGTGCTCGGCGCCCTTCCATTTCAAGCATTTCGACGAATTGCTGGCCGATATGGGGGCTGCAAAAACCAAACGCAGCAACCCGCTGGCCGAGCAGTTTCGGTATCCGGATGCGGCGGCTTATGGTGAATTCCTCGCCTCGGCCCCGCAATACTCAGCGACCTGACGACATAACCCAAGGAGGACCCGATGAAAGATCTGGAAAAAGGCATCACCAAGAACGGTGTCGGCTACAAGGAAACGACGTGGAACATTCTGGGGCAGGTCTATTACCCCAAGGCCGTTTGTGAGACGACATTTGCCTTTGAGACCAACTCGAACCCCGGCGATTTTGTGCCCGTCCACATCCACCCAACGCAGGACGAGTTCATCCTTGTGCAAGAGGGCGAGCTGGACCTGAAACTGGATGGCGTCTGGACCAAGGCCTATGCCGGTGATCTGGTGCGGATGCCGAGGGGCATTCCGCATGGCTATTTCAACAAATCCGACAAACCGGCCCGCGCGCTGTTCTGGGTCTCGCCCATGGGCAAGCTGAAGGACCTGTTCGAGGAATTGCACGAACTGACCGATGTCGAGCAGGTGGTGAAAATCTCGGCCGAGCACGAGGTCGATTTTCTGCCGCCCGAAGCAAACGAATAAGACCGGCATCCGGCGGCGTCCCTGCCGCCGGGACTTTCCAAGGCTCACATTTACTTCAAGCTTAAAATTTTAGACTTGAAGTAACTGCAGGCCCGACCTAGGCTTTCAACCATACGCTATTCTGATCAGGAGGGCACAATGCGCGTCGCTTGTCTGGGAGGGGGCCCCGCAGGGCTTTACTTTGCCATATCGCTGAAGCTGCGCCAGCCCGATGCCGAAGTTGTGGTAATCGAGCGGAACAAGCCCGACGACACATTCGGCTGGGGCGTGGTTCTGTCCGACGAAACGCTGGACAATCTGGCCGCAAACGATCCCGTAAGCGCCGCGGCCATCCGCGATCACTTTGCCTATTGGGACGACATCGCGGTGCATTACCGAGGCGAAAAGATCGTCTCGACCGGGCATGGCTTTTGCGGCATCGGGCGCAAACAACTGCTGCTGCTATTGCAGGCCCGCGCGCGGGAGTTGGGCGTTGATCTGCAGTTCGAAA
The DNA here is from genome assembly GCF_056533645.1 of Ruegeria sp. G10. NCBI lineage: Bacteria > Pseudomonadati > Pseudomonadota > Alphaproteobacteria > Rhodobacterales > Roseobacteraceae > Ruegeria > Ruegeria sp. G10. The sequence goes on from NZ_JBQFOQ010000002.1 coordinate 378,625, forward strand.
CCGAAGCCACCAGCGCCACGGACTATGCCAAGGACTACGACATCGTCGTTGCCTCGGACGGGCTGAACTCAAAAACCCGCACGGAACTGGCGGCGCATTTCAAACCCGATATCGACATGCGCGCCTGCAAATTCGTCTGGCTCGGCACGCATCAGAAATTCGACGACGCCTTTACCTTTATCTTCAAGGAAACCGACAAGGGCTGGCTGTGGGTCCACGCCTATCAGTTCGACGATGACACCGCGACCTTCATCGTCGAGACTGATCAGGCAACATGGGACGCCTACGGCTTCGGCGACATGAGCCAACAGGAAAGCATCGCCGTCTGCGAAGAGATCTTTGCCGAATATCTGGACGGTCACAGCCTGATGACCAATGCCAACCATATCAGAGGTTCAGCCTGGCTGAGTTTCCCCCGCGTTCTGTGCGAGAACTGGAGCCATGAGAACATCGTGCTGATGGGCGACGCCTCGGCCTCGGCACATTTCTCAATCGGTTCGGGCAGCAAACTGGCGCTGGAGAGCGCGATCGCGCTGGCGGAATATGTTGACACCATGCCCCTGCCCGACGCGCTGACCCGATATCAGGAGGATCGGCGGCTGGAAGTGCTGCGCCTGCAATCGGCGGCCCGTAACTCTCTGGAATGGTTCGAGGATGTGGGGCGGTATCTGAACCTTGATCCGGTGCAGTTCAACTATTCGCTGCTGACACGCTCGCAGCGGATCAGCCACGAAAACCTACGCCTGCGTGATCCCGAATGGTTGGAAGGGGCCGAACGCTGGTTTCAGACGCGCGCAGGTGGACCCGAGACACCGGTACGCGCGCCCATGTTCGCGCCCTACCGGTTGCGAGGGATGGATCTGACCAACCGTGTCGTCGTCTCGCCAATGGCCCAGTACAAAGCTGTCGACGGCTGCCCGACCGACTGGCATTTCGTCCATTATGCCGAACGCGCCAAGGGCGGGGCCGGGCTGGTCTATACCGAGATGACCTGCGTCTCGCCCGAAGGCCGCATCACGCCGGGCTGCCCCGGCCTCTATGCGCCCGAGCATGAAGCCGCCTGGGCGCGGCTGACCGATTTCGTCCATTCCGAGACGCAGGCCAGGATCTGCTGCCAGATCGGCCATTCGGGCCGCAAGGGCTCGACCCAGCTGGGGTGGGAGGAGATGGACGCGCCGCTGCCGCAAGACAACTGGGATCTGGTCTCGGCCTCGGCGATCCCATGGTCGGACCGCAACGCCACCCCGCGCGAGGTCACGCGGGCCGAGATGGATGCGATCCGCGATCAGTTCACGCAGGCCGCGCAGATGGCCGACCGCGCCGGGTTCGACATGATCGAACTGCACGCGGCACACGGGTATCTGATCTCGTCCTTTATCTCTCCGCTGTCGAATACCCGCTCTGATGAGTATGGTGGCAGCCTCGAAAACCGTCTTCGCTATCCGCTTGAGGTGTTCCGCGCCATGCGGGCCGTTTGGCCCGATGACAAACCTATGTCGGTGCGTATCTCGGCCAACGACTGGACCGGCGACGATGGCGTGACACCCGAAGAGGCGGTTCTGATCGCGCAGGCATTTTCCGAGGCCGGGGTGGATATCATCGACGTGTCCTCAGGTCAGACCTCGACCCGGGCCAAACCGGTCTATGGCCGCATGTTCCAGACGCCGTTCTCGGACCGTATCCGCAACGAGGCCGGTCTTGCCACCATGGCGGTTGGCAACATCTATGAGCCAGATCATGTGAATTCGATCCTGATGGCCGGGCGCGCCGATCTGGTCTGCCTTGCCCGTCCGCATCTGGCCGATCCTTACTGGACGCTGCACGCCGGAACGCAGATCGGGGACCGCCACGCGGATTGGCCCCTGCCCTATGAGGCAGGCCGCGATCAGCTGTGGCGCAATGCCGACCGCGAGGCGGAGGCCATTCGCGCATGACCCTGCAAGCCAAGCATATCGTGATCAGCGGCGGCGGCAGCGGGGTCGGGGCCGAACTGGCGCAGGCCTTCGCGGATGCAGGCGGCAAGGTCACCATACTGGGCCGCAGGCTGAGCGCATTGCAAGAGGTTACGGAAGCAACCGGTGCCCTGCCCTTGCGCTGCGATGTGACCGACGGCGAGGCGGTCCGCGCCGCCATCGACAAGGCCCGCGCCATTCACGGGCCCGTCTCGGTGGCCATCGCCAACGCAGGGGCCGCGCCCTCGGCCCCGTTCCACAAGATTTCGGCGCAGGAGTTCGACGCGACGCTGGCGGTCAATCTGGGCGGGGTGTTCCATCTGTGGCAGGCTTGTTTGGCGGACATGAAAGCGGCGGGTTGGGGGCGGTTGATTGCGGTGGCCTCGACCGCGGGCCTCAAAGGATACGGCTATGTCAGCCATTATTGCGCGGCCAAGCACGGGGTCGTGGGCCTGACGCGGGCCTTGGCGCATGAGCTTGGCCCCTCGGGCGTCACCGCCAATGCGATCTGCCCCGGGTTTATCGACACGCCGCTACTGCAGCGCTCACTGGACGCGATTACCGAGAAAACCGGCATGTCCAACAACCAAGCGGCCAAAACCATTCTGGCCGGCAACCCGCAAGGTCGCTTTGTCTCCACGCAAGAGGTCGCAGGCGCAGCATTATGGCTCTGCTCGGACGCGGCCGCATCCATGAACGGGCACGCCATGGCCCTGTCGGGAGGTGAAATTTGACGAACGCGCCCGCATCAAAAGAACGCCTGCGGCTGTGGCTGCGCCTGATCAAGACCCAGCGCCGGATCGAGGCCGAGCTGCGCGAGCGCCTGCGCACCAGCTTCAACACCACCCTGCCCCGGTTTGACGTGATGTCGGCGCTGTATCGCAATCAGGACGGGCTGAAGATGTCGGAACTGTCGCGAATGCTGATGGTGTCGAACGGTAATGTCACCGGGATCGTCGACCGGCTGTGCGATGACGGGTTGATGCAGCGCGAAACCGTACCGGGGGATCGGCGGGCCAACAGGGTGCGTCTGACAGCGGCCGGAGTGGATGAGTTTCTGAAACAGGCGGCGGCGCATGAAAGCTGGGTCAGTGAGTTGCTGGGCGGGCTGGACGCGCAGACCAGCGCCCAGATCGGGCTTCTGCTGAACGGCGCGCTGCCTGATGCCGGGGAAGGGGCACAAGATGACTGAAACACCAAAGCACTTTCTGCTGAATTGCGAGAACCGGATCGCCACGATCTGCCTGGACCGCCCCGACCGCAAGAACCCGCTGACTTTCGACAGCTATGCCGAGCTGCGCGACTGGTTCCGCTCCCTGCCCTATCGCGACGATGTGGATGTGGTGGTCTTTGGCTCGAACGGTGGTAATTTCTGCTCGGGCGGTGACGTGCATGACATCATCGGCCCGCTGACCCGGATGAGCATGAAGGAATTGCTGGCCTTTACCCGCATGACCGGCGATCTGGTCAAGGCCATCGTGAATTGCGGCAAGCCGGTGGTTGCGGCCATCGACGGCGTTTGCGTCGGCGCGGGCGCGATCATCGCCATGTGTTCCGATCTGCGCATCGCGACGCCCGAGGCCAAGACCGCGTTCCTGTTCACCCGCGTCGGGCTGGCAGGTTGCGACATGGGGGCCTGTGCGATCCTGCCCCGGATCATCGGACAGGGCCGCTCGGCAGAACTGCTCTATACCGGGCGGTCGATGTCGGCCGAAGAAGGCGCGGCCTGGGGGTTCTTCAACCGTGTTGTGCCTGCACCTGATCTGGCCGGGGCCGCGCAGGATATGGCGGCGCGCATCGCTGCCGGGCCGAATTTCGCCCATATGATGACGAAGACCATGCTGGCGCAGGAATGGTCCATGTCCATCGAACAGGCTATCGAGGCCGAGGCGCAGGCGCAGGCGATCTGCATGCAGACCGGCGATTTCAAACGCGCCTATGACGCGTTCATCGCCAAGGAAAAACCGGTGTTCGAGGGCGATTGATGGCAGATCAAAGCTTCCTCAACTGGCCGTTCTTCGACGACCACCACCGCGCCCACGCTGCAGCGCTGAACCGCTGGGCCGACGATGCGCTGGCGCAGATCGACCACAGCAACACGGATGCCGCCTGCCGCGCGCTGGTTAGCGCGCTGGGGCAGGATGGCTGGTTGCAGCCCACCGCCGCCATCGGGGATGAGGGGCTGGATGTGCGGGCGCTGTGCCTCAGCCGCGAGGTACTGGCGCGCCATGACGGGCTGGCGGATTTCGCCTTTGCGATGCAGGGGCTGGGGACCGGTGCGATCTCGTTGTTTGGCTCGGGCCAGCAACAACAGGAATGGCTGCCGCTGACGCGCAGCGGGCAGGCGATCTCGGCCTTTGCCCTGACCGAGCCGCAATCGGGTTCGGATGTCGCCAACTCGACCATGACCGCCACCGAGGATGGCGACGCCTACGTGCTGAATGGCGAGAAGACGTGGATTTCGAATGGCGGCATTGCGGATGTCTACACCCTCTTTGCCCGTACCGGAGAGGCTCCCGGTGCGCGCGGGCTCAGCGCCTTTGTGGTCACGCCTGAAATGCCGGGGTTCGAGGTGGTTGAACGGCTGCACACCATCGCCCCGCACCCGCTGGCAACTCTGCGCTTTACTGATATGCGCGTGCCGAAATCGGCGATGATCGGCGCGCCCGGCCAGGGGTTTCACATCGCCATGTCGGTGCTGGACGTGTTCCGCTCAACCGTCGCGGCGGCGGCGCTTGGCTTTGCCCGCCGCGCGCTGGACGAGGCGCTCGCGCGCGTGACCACGCGGCACATACAGAACGCGCCACTGTTCGATCTGCAGATGGTGCAAGGCCATGTGGCCGACATGGCGCTGGATATCGACGCCAGCGCCCTGCTGATCTATCGCGCCGCCTGGACCAAAGACAGCGGCGCACCGCGCGTGACGCGCGAGGCGGCGATGGCCAAGCTGTTTTCGACCGATCAGGCGCAAAAGGTGATCGACCGGGCGGTGCAACTGCATGGCGGCGACGGTGTCCGGACCGGTAGCAAGGTTGAGGAACTGTACCGCGATATCCGGGCCTTGCGTATCTACGAAGGGGCCTCGGACGTGCAGCGGGTGGTGATCGCGCGGCAGACGCTCGGGCAATATCACGGAGGAGACTGATGGCGCAGTATACCGGACATATCGACACGTTCGCGCGGGATAACCTGCCGGCCCCTGAGGCGCAGCCTGATTTCCTGCTGGACGGGTTCGACTATCCCGCCAGGCTGAACGCCGCTGTCGAGCTGACGGACCGGATGGTCGATCGCGGCTTTGGCGATCACACCGCGCTGATCGGCAACGGGCGGCAGCGCACCTATAAAGAGCTCAGCGACTGGACCAACCGGCTGGCGCATGTGCTGGTCGAGGATCTGGGCGTGAAGCCCGGCAATCGTGTGCTGATCCGGTCGGCCAACAACCCGGCCATGGTGGCCTGCTGGCTTGCGGCGACCAAGGCGGGCGCGGTGGTGGTCAACACCATGCCTATGCTGCGCGCCGGAGAGCTGACGCAGATTGTCGACAAGGCCCAGATCACCCATGCGCTGTGCGACACGCGGCTGATGGATGAGCTGACGAAATGCGCCAAGTCCTCGGAACATCTGAAATCGGTGGTGGGTTTTGACGGCACCTCGAACCACGACGCCGAACTGGACCGTCTGGCGCTGGAGAAACCGGTGCGCTTCGACGCGGTTGAAACTGCGCAGGACGATGTGGCCCTGCTGGGCTTCACCTCGGGCACGACAGGCGATCCCAAGGCCACTATGCATTACCACCGCGATCTGCTGATCATCGCGGATGGCTATGCCAAAGAGGTGCTGGGCGTCACGCCCGAGGATGTGTTCGTGGGCTCTCCGCCGCTGGCTTTTACTTTTGGGCTGGGCGGGCTTGCGATCTTTCCGCTGCGGTTCGGCGCGGCAGCGACCTTGCTAGAGACGGCCACGCCGCCCAACATGATCGACATCATCGAGAAATACAAAGCCACCGTCTGCTTCACCGCCCCCACCGCCTATCGCGTGATGATGCGCGCGATGGACGACGGGGCCGACCTGTCCAGCCTGCGCGCCGCCGTCTCGGCGGGTGAGACTCTGCCCGCGCCAGTTTACGAGGAATGGATCGAAAAGACCGGGAAACCGATGCTCGATGGGATCGGCGCGACCGAGATGCTGCATATCTTCGTATCGAACCGGTTCGACGACCACAAACCGGCCTGCACCGGCAAGCCCGTTACCGGGTACCAGGTGCGCATTCTGGACGAAACAGGCACCGAATGCCCGCCGGGCCAGCCCGGGCGCATGGCTGTGCGCGGCCCGACCGGGTGCCGGTATCTGAACGATGACCGGCAGGCGGGCTATGTGCAAAATGGTTGGAACATCACCGGCGATACCTTTGTGCGCGATGACGAAGGGTACCTGCATTTCGCCGCCCGCAATGACGATATGATCGTCTCGTCCGGCTATAACATCGCCGGACCCGAGGTCGAGGCCGCGCTGCTGTCGCACCCCGCAGTCGCCGAATGCGGGGTGATCGGAGCACCCGACGACATGCGCGGCTCGATTGTCGAGGCCCATGTGGTCCTGTCCCAGGGGCATCAGGCCTGCGATGCGCTGGCCCAACAGCTTCAGGATCACGTCAAGGCAGTGATTGCGCCCTACAAATACCCGCGCTCGATCGTGTTCATCGACCAATTGCCCAAAACCGCAACGGGCAAGATTCAGCGCTTTCGCCTGCGCCCGGCGGGTTGAGGCGAGCGCATGTTCACCTGCCCCCAGAAAGTCTTGTTCAAGCATTGCGACCCCGCCGGGATCGTCTTTTACCCGCGCTATTTCGAGATGATGAACGATTGTGTCGAGGCGTTCTTTACCCATATCGGCCACCCGTTCGAACAAATCCACGGTTCCGGCGCGGTTCCCACCGTGAATATCGAGGCGCGCTTTCCCCGGCCCAGCAGACACGGCGATCACCTGACCCTGAACCTGCAGGTGCTGCGGATCGGGACATCGAGCCTGAAGCTGACCATAAACGCCCGCTGCGCGGACGAGGCCCGCATGAGCTTTACCGCCACGCTGGTTCACATCGACGATCAGGGCAAACCTGCCGCTTGGCCCGCCGCGATGCGCAGCGCCCTGACCCCCTATCTGAAAGACGAGGACTAAATGGCCCATACTGAGATTTTTCCCGACGGCTGGGCTCCGGCCAAAGGTTATGCCAATGGCGTTCTGGCCCGTGACGGGCAATTGTTCGTCGGTGGCCAGATCGGCTGGAACGCGCAGCAGGTGTTCGAAACCCATGACTTCATCGGCCAGATGGAACAGGCCCTGCGCAATATCGTGGCCGTGGTCGAAAAGGCCGGTGGCCAGATCGAAGATATCACCCGCCTGACATGGTATGTCACCGACAAGCGAGAATATCTGGCCCGCCAGCGCGAGATCGGTCAGGCCTATCGCCGCGTTCTGGGCCGGCATTTTCCGGCGATGACCATGGTTGTCGTCGCTGGATTGATCGAAGATGAAGCTCTGGTTGAAATAGAAGCTACGGCTGTTGTCTCACGTCGAACCGACCGAGGATTGGTATAGCGACGTTGGCCGCACACCGAGAGCTCCGTGCCCAGCTTTGATCTAAAACTCGACGCTTCTGCAATGCAAGAATGATCCAGACTAAACCTCTGAGACATAGCTACAGTGGAATGCCGCGCAGGCTCATGAAGCCGTCAGTTGTGATCCTCGTGCAGCCCGCTGCGCCGGTGGCAGCGGCTTCTGGGTAAACGGACGGTGCCGACTGGTTCAGAAAAGCGTTGTTAGGCAGAGGGATACGCGCTTGCATTCCCCGGCGCAAGCAACACAAGACTACGGTTCAATACGACAAACGCAGATACAAACGCCGCAGCCAGATCAAGATCATGTTTGGGTGGCTCGAGAACCGGCGGCGCTTGGCAACGAGATAAGACCGCTGCCGGAAGGTCTTCCTTTCTGTCATCGCTTTCGCGGCAACCGTCATCTACTGGCTAGATGTCCTGAACTCTATAGCGAAACTCAAGACATCACTCTCGATTGGTATCTGTAGTCCCTCACGTAGGCAGTATATTGTGGTTCACCCTGAACAAATTGGCGGGATCATAGGTGCCCTTGATCCTGGAAAGCTTCTCACCGTTTTCGCCATATGCTCCGGCCATGTGGTCCGTTTCGTCTTCGGGCATAAAGTTCACATACGCGCTTCCGCTCGCGTGCGGCTGCATCTGGTCGTAAAGCTTGCGCGCCCAATCAATACACTCGGCATCCTTGCTGGGGTCCTCCCAACGCGTGTGAACATTCATGATGAAGTGAGCAGATCTTTGGGGATAGGCGGTCGAACCCGCCTCAACGCGTGCCATTGCGCCGCCCACATGGGCAATAAAGACTTCACACGCAGGGTCGGGCAGGCTGGATATGGCTTCCAGCAGACCAGAGATTGCGCCCGGAGAAAGCGTCTCGAAGTCATGGCTTTTCCAATAATTCCTAGCCCCTGGTGTCAAAAGCGGGTCAAAAGCAGCCTGCCAATCTACAAACTTATGGGGTGATATTACATCGGCGATCGGTTCACCTAGCGCGCGCAATATCGCCATGGCTTTTTCACCTTCCGCCATCGGGCCGCTATAGCAAGCTGCAAAGATCAGCACCTCTCGTCCGTGCCACTCAGATGGCAGGAACGGAAGAGGAGGCGCTTTGCGCATCACGCTCCAAACGGTCAGTTCATCCGGAGAGTTGTCGGCAATGGCGGCAAATTCAGCGAGGAGCGTTGGTGCATTTTCTATCGGATGAACGATGAGGCCAGACAGGACGTCGGGTCCCAGCTCATGCAGTTGAAACTCGAATGAAGTCACCACACCAAAGTTTCCACCCCCTCCTCGGATGGCCCAGAAAAGCTCCGGGTGGCTTGAGGGAGAGGCCGTTACAATGGCTCCGTCTGCGGTCACGACCTCCGCCGAGAGCAAATTGTCGATCGTCATGCCAAATTTCCGAGTGGTCCATCCGAAGCCACCGCCAAGCGTGAGGCCTGCGATGCCCGTGGTCGAATTGATCCCAACGGGAACGGCAAGTGCATGTGCCTGTGTCTCGCGATCCACATCTCCAAGCAGTGCCCCCGGCGCAACCCGAGCCGTCTTGTTGACAGGGTCGACGTGAACCGACCGCATCTGGGAAAGATCGAGCATGACCGTTTCGTCCGCCACCGCGTGCCCTGCAATCTGATGCCCACCTGACCGAACTGACATTACGAGACCGGCGTCTCGTACGAAGTTCACAGTCTTCTGAACATCGCTCGCCCCCAGTGCGCGGATCACGAAACCTGGGTACCGTTCGAACATACTATTCCAAGTTGTTCTTGCATCTTCGTATTCCGGGGTGCCCTTCTGGTAGACCCCGCCGCGCAGCGATACATCAAGAGCATCTAACGCGTCTTGATCCACAGTTGCCGTATTGCCGTCGAGTGTTTTCAGGTCAAACATGCATAAGCCTCCCTATTGTCAGGTTAGGCTTCTTGCAGGGCTGCCTCGGGTAGTGTTGTTTCCTTCACGTTGCGCCGCAAAGGTCTTCCATTGATCTGGTATGAAAAGCCTGATGCTCAGGCGAAGACTGCCGGATCTATCCGATCCACCGGCGTTATGACATCGGCAGGAATATTCAGGCGTTCTGCCGCCTTTCTGAGGCTTTCCTCATCGGGGGCTTCGTACAGGCAGTATGTTTTTCGCTTGTCCGCGCTGAGGAATGAAAAAATCCACTCGACGCCGACTTCGTCATTGATCTCTTTGATGTGAATTTTGTCTTCGTCGCTGACGTTCAGCTGCTCAGCAAAATTTCTTTCAATTATGTACCTTGGCATAAAGTCCCCCAGAAACAGTTTTATTGCCTCAGCTCGCTACTCCTTCGAGCCTTGACCTTAGGGAAACCATACCTAATTTCTGCGAAATTGCCAACGCTTCCCCTTCCAGTTGAAAGGCCTGTTCTACGTCCATCGGGCGCCCCCTTCGCCGCAATGCAGTTGCATATGCAGCCTTGCTATGCGCAATCCAGGGTGGGCATTTCATGCGGGTGTCAATTTCAATGGCCTTCTGGAACATCACCTCAGCGGCATCCCAGTCTTTCAAAACCGAGCCCAAACTGCCGAGGCGTCGAGCCGCTGCGCCAGTGCATACGGTGGTTGCCCCGGCGGTAATCGTCAGTTCGTCGTACGGGGCCAACAATTCATAGAGCGTCTTGGCATGTTCTCGATGTTCAATGGCCACACATATGTCGGCCAGATAGGACAATGTCGTTGAATACATGGCGTCGGGTGGAAGATCGAAGCCATTGTCAGCCATTTCATTCAGGATACGTTCGGCAGGTTCCTTATATCCCAGTTCGGCAGCGATGACGCCAAAACCCGGCTTCCACGAAATGTCTTCAGGGCTGTCTGTCATCAGCTTCTTGATCACAGGTGCGACCTCGTGTAGCCGGTTTTGCTCGCGGCGGATTGTGAACATCTGAACCCCGAAGACGCCCTCAACATGCTCCCCATGGGTCTTTCGACCGATCTTCACCGCCTCGGTGGCGTGTTTTTCTGCTTGCACAAAATCGCCGTCCATAATTGCAACCATGGCGCGTGCGTGTTTCTGAACCCAATAGAGTTGCAGATGATTGTCCTTTTCCGAAATCTCAGTGAGCAAACCCAGAGAATGGTCCATCAACTCGCGGTCAGCCATCTCGGCGCCCACGAACAAGCTCAGAGTACGGTCTCGTCCTTGATCGATACTGCCAAGATTCTCGGCCACAGCATGCATCGCCTCCAGGTTCTCACGCCAATGATGGGCCTCTCTGCCCTTTCGCGCAACGAATGGGGCTCCAAAATGCATCATCATGACTGAGAACTGTGATTTATAGTCGCCCAGTTTTGCAGCCAGTTCCATGGATTGCTGGCCGAAACGCGCACCTTCAGACAACTGGCCGACAAACATATGCGCGCGCGCAAGTTGGCTCATCAATCTGCACCGACGGACCTCATCATCATCGGGCAAATCTTTCAGCGCAGTACCGCATAGTTCGATTGCCTCACTGTGCCTTTCGCTGGACATCATACATGAGTCAGCAAAGTGGTTGGCGGCGTCAGCGGCCAGCTCGATGTTGTGCATCGCCCGGGCCGCGTCGGAAGCCTCTTTCAGAACTGCGATGCCCTCGGGCAATTGGCCGAGGCTGTCATGGCTGCGGCCTACCAAAATCTTACCTTTGATCAGCTCTGAATTGGAGTTTGAACCGAGATTTTCGGCAGCGCGCAAAGTCTCTTGGGCGTTCGTCATAGCTTCTTGGCTTGCAGATCGCGCCAACGCCATTTCTGTCGCAATTTGCCATTTTTCAAACGCAGCCCTCCAATCCTCTGCCTCGGATAGATGGCGCGCGACGAGTTCAGGGCGACGCTCGATCTCAGATGACCTTATCCGCATCAAAGCACGCGCCACATCTGCGTGTTGTCGTCTTCGGGTCGAACTCAGCATGGATTGATAGGCGGTATCGCGAATAAGAGCATGGCGGAAAACGAAATGCCCGCGATTGTGTCCGCTTTCAAAAATCAACCCTGTTCGAGAAAGCTCTTCGAGGCATTTGTCGACATCAGACTCTTCAAGGCCCTTCGCGGCAGATAATATGTTAGGCTCAAACTCCCGGCCAATTACCGATCCTGTAAGAGCGACCTGTTTTGCCTCTGGCGAAACTGCGTCCAGCCGCGCCATCAACGCGCCTTTCAGTGACGAAGGTATGTGGCCGTGCCCCTGCTCGCCGGATTCGAAAATGGCTCGGGTCACTTCTTCCACGAACAGTGGAACGCCATCGGTTTTTTCAATTATTCTAGAGATCAGAGCTTCGTCAGGTTTCTTGCCCGTAATGTTTTCGACAAGGTTTGAGACATGCGCGGAATCAAATCGGCGCAAAACCAGAGACTGTACGTGTGTGTCCCCATCATCACGGGCTATTTCCCACCCGGGCCTGTGGGTTATCAAGATCATCAGAGGAAGATCGGTGCATATCGACTTAAACCGCTCCAACAAGGCTTGGGTGGAAGGATCGATCCAATGAGCATCTTCTGCGCACAAAACAACCGGGCGCACACTTGATCGCACCTGCACTGTGTGGATCAGTGTTTGGATTGTTGTATCGCGCTGCTCCTGCGGTGACATCTCAAGCACCTTCTGGGCCAGCGCACTACGAGGCGCGACCAAGGCTGCAAATACAGGCAGAACCTGTTCCCAATCCAACCCCGGACGCCCTTCAAGCATCTTTCTGACGTGCTCAAGGATCAGATTGTCGTCAAAGTCCGGCTCAACCCCCGCATCCTGGGATATTCGTTGGGCAACCGGATGAAATGGGCTGCTGCTGAGATAGGGAGAGCAGTTCAGTCTTATGACATCGGCTTGGTCATTTTCGGCGATCTCTGCGAGGAATTCCTCAGTAAGTCGCGATTTTCCGATTCCGGCTTCACCGGATAGCAGTACAACCTCTCCGTGACCATTCTTAGCACGTTGCCATGATTGCAGCAGGATACCCTTTTCGTAATCCCGACCAATCATGACGCTGTCGACGTCGTCTCGATATGAGGCGCGAAACCGGCTTTCTGCACTGCGTTCCGACACCACTTTCTGCAGAACACGTGGTTCAGCAAACCCCTTTAGCTCTGTTTTTCCAAGGGATTTAAACTCGAATATCCGATGTAAAGCGGTCTCGGTTTCCTCAACCGTCAAAACGACTGAGTTTGGCTCTGCATGTTCTTGGATCCGTGCCGCAAGATTGACGACCGGACCAGTCATGGCCCCTTCCTCATACGTGTTTTCGCCAATGGTATCGCCGACCACTACATCACCGCTCGCGACGCCCAGTCTGACCGACAATCGCTCTCCATCAGGCGTTTTGAGCTCCCTGACGCGACCAACGGCCTCAAGACCGGCTTTGATCGCCCGGATCGCGTGATCTTCGTACGCCCGCGGCCAACCGAAAAACACAAGAAGACCATCGCCCAAGTACTTTGCGACGTAGCCACCATAGCGGCTTACGGCTCCGGCAACGGCATCTTGGTAGTTTTGTAGCAATTCCCGCATGTCTTCGGGATCAAAGCGATTGGTAAGTTCGGTTGAGCCGACAAGATCGGCAAACAAAACGGTTACGTGACGCCTCTCTGCGGTAGCCGGTTCACTATGCTTCCGTTTCGGCGGATCATCACTTTGCGCATTGCCTGAAGTGGGCGCTTGAACGCTTTCGAGCGCTTTTTCCTGAGCTACTTGTGACGATGCAGTTGTGTGCCGTTGATCGACTATCTCTTGTATCGCAGCGAGGATGATTTTGCGGTGACCAAGACTTACCCCCAGCTCTCGTAGGTCTTCTCCAGACAATAGTGGCAAAACACGTGTATCAATATCGTTTTCCGCAAAAACATCTGCGTACTGACTCAGGTCGAGATCGTTTAACCACTTATCTATTTCAACCGACATCTTTGGATCATGCGGAGATACGCGTAACTAATCAAGAATACGCTTTCAAACCAGACTGGCATATTCATTGCATAGCGTCAGTGTTCATTGTTCGCCGGGTCACGCAGGGGATGGATCGCAGCTGAAGTTAATGGCCGACCGGCGATGCCCCAGCTTCTTGCGAGCGAGGAGTTTCAGTTGCACTATCCAATCTGGGATAGTCGAGCGAGATATCGACAATGACACGGATTAACCTGGAGCAATTGCGGACCTTCCTAGCCGTCGTGCGGCATGGCGGTGTTCGCAGGGCGGCGACTGCGCTCGGCCTGACCCAACCAGCCGCGACAACTCGGATCAAGAATCTGGAAGACACGCTTGGGTGCGAGCTTTTTGAGCGCGAAGCGGGGGGCATGCGATTGACCAAGCGCGGCGAGCTTCTTTTGGTGCACGCAGAGAAGTTTGAGCATCTGACCGATCTGGTTGAAAGGGACGTGATCGATCCTGCCGGCGTCGAGGGTAGGTTGCGGCTTGGCGTCTCCGAGACCATTGCTCAATGCTGGTTGCCGGACTTGGTGTCACGACTGCACAACTGTTACCCTAGGTTGGAGATCGAGTTTAATGTCGATATCTCGGCACATCTGCGTGAAGGCCTGATGAGCCGGGACATCGATCTTGCGATCCTTTTGGGCCCCATTTCTGAACACAAGGTCAACAACATCGAACTGCCGGGTTTTGATCTGGCCTGGTACGCGTCGGGGTCGCGAGGTGATCCGTTGGAAGCTAGCGATCTAAAGCAACCGGTTTTGACTTACGCCCGCAACACCCGACCATATCGTGAGTTGAAAGAGATGCTTTTCGAGCGTGTTGGGCCGGATGTCTCGCTGTTCCCGTCCACCTCGTTGTCGGCTTGTTTTCGGCTGGTCGAAGCCGATTTGGGCGTGGCCGTATTGCCGCGGGCCCTAGGTGCAGAGCACGTGGCAGCCGGACGGATTGTTGAATTCGATCCGGGATGGGTGCCCTCGCCGCTGCAATTTACAGCCTCGTACCTGGGAGAGCCCAAAAGCCACATGATAGACACTGCAGCGAAGATGGCGCTGGAGGTGGCGAACAGATATCACGGAGATAAAAATTATTGATCAAATGTGACAAAAAATATCAATTTGATTTTATAGTCTCGAATTGTGACCCTCCGGGTAGTCGAGGAGGTACCTGTGACCGGGTCTTACGAATTGCTCAAATCGCGCCCGCTGATCGATCAACGTACAGCGATACGGGCCGGGGATTACCGCGCGCATACTGCCGGGCTTGGGCAGGGCTATCTGCAAGCGAACCTTGCCATCATGCCCGAAGCCTATGCGCTGGATTTCATGCGTTATTGTCAGCGCAATCCCAAGCCGTGTCCTTTGACCGGAGTGTCCGATACAGGTAACCCGATGATGTTCACGATGGGCCGCGACATCGACATCCGCACGGATGTTCCGGCCTACAATATCTATTGCGATGGCAAGCTGGCAAACTCGGCCCATGATATCCGTGACATATGGCGCGACGATCTTGTGGCCTTTGCGCTTGGCTGTTCCTTCACCTTCGAACATGCGCTGATACGGGCCGGGATTCCGGTCTGGCATATCGCAAACAACACCACCGTGCCCATGTTCCGGTCCAATATCGATACAGTGCCCGCGGGTCCGTTTTCCGGCAAGATGGTGGTGTCGATGCGGGCAATCCCGGAAGACCGGTTCGATGAGGTCATCAGGATTTCCCGACGCTTCCCGCTGGCCCATGGAGCCCCGATCCATTGGGGCGATCCGGTCGGGATCGGCATCGAAGACGTCTCAAGACCCGAATGGGGTGACCCGGCCCCGGTCGCACCCGGCCAGATCCCGGTGTTCTGGGCCTGCGGCGTGACCCCGCAGGTCGCGATCGAGGCGGCGCGCCTGCCGCTCTGCATCACGCACAAACCCGGGCACATGCTGATCTCGGATGTAGCCGAGGACGCGGAAAACCCGGTTCTGACTTTCGACTGACACAACCAAAAAGTTCAACAAGGAGACACAGATGAAACGAATTTCAGCATTCCTTGCCGTCACCACAGCGCTGGCTGCGCCGGCACTGGCCGAAGACCTTTCGGTGGTCGGCAGCTGGTCCGGCCTGCCGCTGCACAAGGAATATGAGGCGCCGTTCTGGAGCGAGACGCTGCCAGCGGCTTCCGGCGGCAACATTACCGTCAACCTGACCACGCATAACCAGATGAACCTTGGGGTGGGCGATGTATTCCGCCTGCTGGGTGATGGTGTCTATGACGTGGCGATGACCGTGGCAGACTATGCCGTTGCCGACGCGCCAGAGCTTGAGGGGCTGGACGTGCCGCTTCTTGCCCTGAACGCAGACGATGCACGCGCCATGGTCGATGCCGCCCGCCCGATGGTGGCGGACATCTATCAGGATCGCTTCAACAGCCATGTTCTGGCCATCGCGCCCTATCCGCCGCAGGTGGTCTTCTGCAATGCCGAGGTCTCGGGGCTGGATGATCTGCAAGGCCTCAAGGTTCGTGCCTCGGGTCGAATGACGGCCAAGTTCCTTGAAGCCTTGGGCGCCGAAGGTGTGAATGTCAGCTTCTCCGAAGTACCCGGTGCGCTACAGAAAGGTGTTGTGGATTGCGCGGTGACTGGTGCGGGCTCCGGCTATTCCGCAGGTTGGTGGGAAGTGTCCACGCACCTGATGCCGATCCCTCTGGGTGGCTGGGACAGTGTTGTGACCGCCATGAACCTGGACAAATGGAACAGCCTTGATGCCGACACGCAGGCGTTGATCACCGAACAGGTCGCGGCTGAATTCGAAGACCCGGCATGGGCCAGCGCGCAGGACGCGTTGGTGAATGATATCGCATGTCTCACCGGCAATGGGGAGTGCCCGGCGGGCGAGGCGCGCGGTATGACACTCGTCGATGTTTCGGATGCCGATTTTTCCAAGGCGCGTGAGGTACTGGTGGGCGAGGTGTTGCCTGACTGGGCTGAACGTGCGGGTGGCGACTGGGCAGATCGCTGGAACGCCAGCGTCGGTTCCACCGTTGGTGTGACCATCGCGAACTAAGTGTATTGGGTGGGTGCGCATGCGCCCATCCAGCCCTTGGGCTTTCAACGTCTGGCTCTGAGCATCGATGATCCAGCCCGTTATTTGTGAGCCAACAGACAGGTCAGAGGCCCCGCATGGAGCATACGGTTCTTGATAATCTACGTCGCGTGAACAGGTGGGTTGCCATTCTGACCGGGATCGTTCTGCTGGGATGCGCGTGTGTCGTTTTGATGGATATCGTGCTGCGTCAGATCGGATCCTCTTTTGGCGGAACGGATGAGATATCCGGCTATGTCATGGCCATCGCCACCTCTTGGGGCATGGCATTCACGCTTTTGGAGCTGGGGCATGTGCGGATCGATTTTCTGCGCGCCCGCACCGGGCCGCGGACCCGGGCTCTGTTCGACCTTTTTGCGATGACGGTGATGGCAGGAACGGTCACTCTGATCGCTGTCAAATGCTGGCCGGTTCTTGCCCGTTCACTGGCGAATTCCTCGCGGGCAAACACGCCGCTGGAAACACCGCTGGCCTTGGTGCAGGCCCCTTGGTTCGCCGGTTGGGTTTGGTTCGCGATCATGTCGTGGCTGACATTGTTGGTCGCTTTGATCATGGTTGCGAAAGGCCGCTTTGAGCAGTCCGAGGCCGCAATCGGCTGCTTTGGTGAAGAGGAGGCCGTGAAGTGATCACCTATATCTCGATCGGGCTTCTGGGGCTGTTGTCGCTGTCGATTCCGGTCGGCATAGTCCTCTTCCTGCTTGGTTTCGGCGTCGATGCCTTTTTCAGCCCGTTTCCGTTGATCCGGGGATTGGGAAATCAGGTCTGGTCGACATCGAACAACGCAACCCTGATTGCCATTCCTTTCTTTGTCCTTCTGGGCGAAATTCTCGTGCGTTCCGGCATTGCCATGCGGACCTACGCCGCGCTTGATCGGTGGGTCAGCTGGCTGCCGGGTGGTCTGGTCCATGCCAATGTCGCCACGGCCACGATGTTTTCGGCCACATCGGGGTCGTCGGTGGCAACTGCCGCCACGGTCGCGACGGTCGCAATGCCGCAGGCCGAAAAACTGGGCTATGATCCCAAGCTGTTCTCGGGCGCTATCGCGGCGGGTGGCACATTGGGCATCATGATCCCGCCTTCGATCAATTTGATCGTCTATGGTTTTCTGACGCAGACCTCTATTCCGCGCCTGTTTCTGGCGGGACTGGTGCCCGGTCTGGCGCTGGCTTTGGGCTTTATGGCCATCACAATGCTGATTTGCATGATCCACCCTGGCTTGGGCGGTACCCGGCGCGTGTTTCCCTTTGCCGAGATGCTGCGCGCGCTGCTGCAGCTGATCCCCATCGTACTGCTGTTCACGATCATCATCGGAACGATCTACAAGGGTTGGGCCACCCCGACCGAAGCCGCTGCTGTCGGCGTCGCCGGGGCGGTGGTGATTGCGGGGTTTTTCGGCGGGATCAGCCTGAAAATGTTCACCGAGAGTATTTTGGGTACGGTCAAGATCACCTCGATGATCATGCTGGTCGTGATCGCGGCTTCTTTCCTGAATTTCACTCTGGCCTCCGCGGGATTGGGGCGTGAGCTGGAAGCCTTCCTGGGCGGTCTGGGTCTGTCGCCCATGGGCACGATTCTTGTTGTGGTGCTGATCTATATCGTGCTGGGGTTCTTTATCGAGACATTGTCGCTGATGGTGGTCACTATCCCCATCATCGTGCCGCTGGTGGTGGCACAGGGCTTTGATCCGATCTGGTTTGGTATCCTGATGATCGTCCTGATTGAAATGGCCCTGATCACGCCGCCTGTGGGCCTCAACCTCTATGTCGTTCAGGGTGCGCGCAAGTCGGGCAAAATGAGCGAGGTGATGCTGGGCAGTATCCCTTATGTGGTCGCGATGCTGATTATGGCGGGTCTATTGATCGCCTTTCCAAGCATCGCACTTTATCTTCCGTCGGTTCTGGGTGGGTGAGACATCATGCAGTTTTTCGTAGATAAGACGGCGATCCCGGGCCGGATCGATCACCTGATTGTTGCCGGTTGGACCGGGCGGGACGTTGCTGCGGTGCAGCATCACATTGATGAACTGGCGGCCATCGGTGTTGCCCCGCCAAGTCAGGTGCCCCTGTTCTATCGGGTCTCAACCGCGCTGCTGACCCAATCGCCCGAGATCGACGTTCTGGGAACCGCCACGTCAGGAGAGGTCGAGCCGCTGCTCATCCGGCAGGACGGCACGCTTTATCTGGGGCTCGGCTCGGATCACACGGACCGAGAGCTTGAGGCCGTATCTGTCGCGGCCTCCAAACAGGCCTGTGCAAAACCGGTCTGCCGGGACCTGTGGCGGTTCGACGAAGTGGAATCCCATCTCGACCAGTTGATCCTGCGATGCGAGGTCGAGGAAGGCGGTAAATGGGTGCTGTATCAGCATGGTCCACTGGCCGCGATCCGACCCTTGCAGGATCTGATGGAGGGGGCCGGGCTGTCCGACGGTCAGGCGATGTTTTGCGGCACACTCGGGGCGGTTGGCGGGGTACGTCCCGCCACCTCCTATCGCATGAGCCTTACCGACCCGGTCAAGGCACGCGCGCTGGAATTCGAGTACCGCGTCCGATCCCTTCCTGTCATCGCCTGAGGATGTGAGTGGAATGCCCGGAGATGTGTCCTCGAAGTGGCCCCGGATTCGGACCGCGGGATATGACGGGTTCGTCATCAGCTTTGCCGACAGCTTGAGCGAGCCGGCGAACCGGGCAGCGCTTGCGTTTCGGTATGCCATCGAAAAGGCCGGTTGGTCAGGCGTCGAAGAAAGCTCGACCTCTCTGGTGTCCGCCTATCTCAGGTTCGACCCGCTGGAATGCGATCACAGCATGATGCGCGCGGCGTTGGACAGTTTGCTGGCCGAACAAGACTGGTATGCTGCGGCGCTGCCAACGGGGCGTAGGTTGTGGCGCGTGCCGACAGCCTATGGCGGCGATCTGGCACCACAACTGGCTGAAGCCGCCCAAGCGGCAGGCCTCAGCGAGGCAGAGGCGATTGCGTCGATTTCAACAACCCGCGTCCGGGCCCAGACCATCGGTTTCGCTCCGGGCATGCCGTATCTGGGTGAATTGGCCCCCGAATGGAACATCCCAAGACAAACCGAGCTGACCGCACAAGTACCCGCCGGGGGGCTGTGCATGGCAATCCGTCAACTGGTCTTGTTTCCGGTGGCCACCCCCACCGGGTGGCGTCATATCGGCCAAACCGCGTTGCGCCTGTTTCGACCGGACGCAGATGAGCCATTCCTGTTTCGGCCCGGAGACGAAGTGCTGTTCGAACCGACAAGCCCTGAGACTTTGGAGAGCTTGAGACATGACGAGAATGGTGGCGCAGTCTTTGAGGTCATCCGATGACGCGCACGCTGACCGTCCATCGCATCGGCCCCGGTGCAACCGTTCAGGATCTTGGCAGACCCGGGTATCTGGCCTTTGGTTTGTCGCGCGGCGGTGCTGCGGACCGGTTGGCCTTGGCGGAAGGCGCCGCACTGCTTGGGCAGACGCCGGATCAAGCCGCACTGGAAATGGTCGGAATGGGCGGGGAGTTCGAGGCAAGCGAAGACGTGCGCATTGCGCTGACCGGCGCCCCGATGGCGGCTAATATAGAAGGCGCGCGCATCGCCTGGAATGCAAGTCATCTGTTGCCCAAGGGTGCGCGCTTGCAGATCGCTTCGGCGCAAACCGGGACATACGGGTATTTGCATCTGGGCGGGGGGATTTCGGGGCTTCGGCAGTTGGGGTCCTGCAGTGCCCATCTTGCAGGCGGCCTCGGGGGTCATGTGGAAGCGGGCGCTCAGCTTGCAGTTGGTTTGGACAAGAAAACGGAGACAGGTCTGAAACTGCCCATTGAAGACCGGTTCGGCGGCGGGGCCATCCGGATTGTCGCCAGCCTTCAAACAGAGCTGTTTCCGTCTGACGAGCTGGCCCGTTTTGCCGCGACACGCTTTCAACGCGATGCGCGCGGCAACCGGATGGGTGTGCGCTTGGTCCCCGATGGTGCGGGTTTCCAAAGCAAGGCAGGCCTGAGTGTCTTGTCCGAGGTGATCGTACCGGGCGACATACAGATCACCGGCGACGGCACGCCTTTTGTGCTACTCAGCGAATGCCAGACGACAGGCGGATATCCTCGGATCGGATCGGTCCTTCCCGCCGACCTGCCACGCGTGGCGCAAGCGCGCCCGGGCGAATGCCTGCGGTTCTCCTTCGTGTCTCTGGAAGAGGCTGTCGCTATCCAACGGCGCGCCAGGACGGATGAAGAAGCCCTGCGGACACAGCTGACACCATTGGTTCGCAACCCCGCCCTAGTCGCCGATTTGTTGTCCTATCAGCTGATCAGCGGCGTCACAGCAGGTCATGACTTGGACGAACAAGCCTGATGACCCGAAGCGCAGATTTTAATGCCAATATGGGCAAGAGTTTTAATACATGGCAGTTAGGCGATGATACTGCATTGCCGAATGTTGTGATGTCAGTCTACGAGCAATGCTGTACCTCAGCGAACGCTGGCATTGCAGGCTGCGGGCACCATATTTTTACCGGTCAGTGAAGGTTGGCTTTGGACCGTCCTCGCTCAAGCCACAAGCGCCATAGGTTGAACTCAGAGCCTGAGCCAGAGCCCGTATCGAGTCAAAATTTGACCAACATCATAGCCATCCCAGTTTGCCGGGATTTGCTTGAAGCGGGTAGCTGAGAAGTACATTCTCGTTTTTGTTGATCCCCGACGACACAAAACCGATCCAACTAACCAGGAAATGAGATGTCTGTGTCGACTTCAAGCCTGCGAGTATTAGAAGTCACACCCAACGTGCTGGCATTTTACGATGGGCGGGTCGCCGGCGTCCGGTTGCATTCCAATGAACCTAACTGGTTAGATGACGGTGCCTTTTCGCTTGGATTTGCAAGTTACGCTATTCTCGATCAGAACGAAGCTTTGGTTTACGATACGAGTATTTCTGTCGAGCACGCGCGGGCAATCAGAGACGAACTAGAACGCAGAGGTGCCACCTCTATTCGCGTCGTACTTAGCCACCACCACAAGGACCACGTTGCCGGGACCGAAGTCTTTCGGGATTGCGAAATTATCGCTAGCAAGAAATGCGCACGCGCACTTTTCGAAAACCAAGAAGCCTATGCAAAGTCTTCGCCACCGATTGATAAGCCGGTTATGCCCACCTCGGTTTTTGACGGCGAAATGGAGTTATCGGTCGGTAACATCGGCGTTGAGCTGCGGCCGTTGGACGTGCATAGCTTTGATGGTCTCACCATGTACCTTCCCAAAACGCGATTATTGTTCGCTGGCGATACATTGGAAGACACTGTCACTTACGTGGCCGAACCGGATCGCCTTGAGTTACATTGTGCAGAACTTGAACGCCTGACGACATGGGACATCCAGACTATTCTCCCCAATCATGGTTCGCCCGACCGGATAGTTAGTGGTGGTTACAAACCGTCTTTCGTAAACGCGACCCGAGACTACATTGAGAAATTACTGCGCTGCCAAAATGAACCGAATCTGAGGGCACTCCGGTTGTCAGATTTCATCGCTCGTGACATCGAGCGCGGGACGCTGACATATTTCGAACCTTATGAGCAGGTGCATGAAAGGAATGTGAAGTCTGTCCTGGCAATCTGAAGCCGGACCGGCAGGATGCTGCGCTGGCTCGGACCACCACGAAGAGCCCGCAGCGAGACCAGCACAAGGCGGCAAACGTCCTTAGAAAAGCACTCTACCTGATTTGCTGTTCTTCACAAAGGCAATCGGCAATCCGTTCGTTACCACTGTCCGTTCTTTCGAATCGAGGCCGTTGATCGGCACTATTGAACTCATGAGGGGATGCGTTTGAGATCTTGGATATCAGATTGCGTGAGGCACTACCCGTCACAATCCCTTCTTACATGCCGCTTCATCCGCTTTTGTCGAACGAGCCAACCGTGGCACTGCAAACGTGGGCGTTACGTTCCAGTAAGAACAGGATCAAGCAGCTGCGGTGAAGGTGCGGGGAATGTCCAAGGATCAACGAAAACTTGGTACGAAGAGAAACCACGGAAGAATTGATCGCAAGTTTCATTCTGCGGCGAGTCTATGAACGGCGATGCCGTCCTTGGGACGTTGGAGCGTGGACAGATGACGCCTTGCAAATTGCCCGCGATAGACCAAAGCAAACAAAGGCGGTGTGAAGTAGAAGGACACGACGGTTGATAGTAAAACGCCTCCGGCGATAGCGACGGCGAAAGGTGGCCAGAACGCGCCTCCGCCCAGGATCAGAGGTAGAAAGCCGCCAAAGGTCGTAACCGTTGTCGAGATGATGTGGCGGCTTGAGCCGGACACGACCCGCGCCATTGCGCTGTAGTCGCCGTGACTTGCTTCTGGGTCCTTTTGTAATCCGGTCAAAATGATGATGGCGGCGTTGACGGAAACACCTATTGAACCAATGACCCCAATAATTGCTGTAATGCCGAACGGAAATTGCATGATCGCCAGCGATAGCATCGACAGACCAGCGGACAAAACGCACACCACAAGCGTCACAAGTGTCAGCCGGAACGAGTTGAAGGTCAGCACAATGGTCGCAATCGACAAAGTGACGATCAACCCGACCGACGCAAGCAGGTTGCCGACTGTGTTCGAGCGCGCGTCGCTGTCCCCACCCAATGACACTGTGTAACCTTGCGGCAGGACAAAGCCGGACGCATCAAGCGCCTCCAATACGTCCTGCAACGCCTCTTCGGGCAAAACGCCCGGTACGATAAAGGCCTGAATGGTATTTTCGCGCACGCCGTCTGTCCGGGTGATAACGCTTTCGGTGGGTTCGATCACGGGTCGGGCCAGTTCGGACAATGGCACGGCAGGAAATACACCGGTCGCGGACACCTCGGCTGCGTTCGGCAGCAGGATTGGTATACTCACGATCTGGCTGAGGTCCGAGCGGATGTCGTCACCCAATCGGACACGAACGGGCAATTGTTCTGTGCCTTCAATCAGTGATCCGCCGGTAATGCCCACCAGTGCGGTATCAAGCTGACCTGCTATATCCGCGACGTCCAGTCCGAGAAGTCGGGCCTTGATCTCATCGATTTCAAACCGGATCTGCGGGTTGCCGCCATTGACGCTGGCCCGGGCCTGAGTGACCAGATCCAGATTGGCCATGATCGAGCGGACCTCATCCCCGAGATTGCGCAGAACCGTTATGTCCTGTCCCTGGATTTTAACCTCGACCGGGGCTGCAACTGGCGGGCCCTGCACCAGATCGCGGACGATGATCTGGGCGTCAGGGAAATCAATGTCCAACTGGCGCTGCAGGGCACCAACAAGTCGGGCAGCCTCGTCCGGGGTTTCGGTTGTAATCATGGCCTGCGCAAAGCCCGGCTCGCGCGAGCGGTTGCCGACTATGTTGTAGTAGAAGGCCGGGCCCGACTCGCCCACTGTCCAATAGACACTCTCAACGCCCTCATCAGCCAACAGCATATCGTCGATCTGCCGCGCGGTTGCTTCTGTCGTGGCAATGGACGTACCGCCCGGCATGTCAACTTCGATGTAGAACTGGTTGCGGTCTACACCCGGAAAGAACTGCGCTGTCAGAGTTGGAAATGCGGCAAAACCCAGCACAGGCAAAACCAAGGCCAGCGCGATGGACCGGATCGGGTTGGCAACGGACAAACGGATCGAAGCCTCAAAAAGGCGGGCCAGGGGTGGTATTCTTATGCCCCGGCTCAGCATGCCTGCATCCGCGCGGTCAGACAGAACCCAACCCGCAATCGCCGGGGTCACAGTCAACGCAACCACAAGTGACCACACCAGCATCAGCACCACCGCGATGGCGATGGAACCAACGAAATCCCCTGCCGGTCCGGGGAGCAGGATCATCGGTGTGAATGCAAGCGCGGTTGTGACAGTCGAAGCCAATAGCGGCGCAGCCAACCGGCGAACGGAGTCCCGAACCGCAGCAAGACGGTCCATACCTGCCTGCAGGCGACGACGGATCTCGTCGGTCATCACAATTGCCGCGTCGACCAGCAGGCCCAAAGCCACGATCAAGCCCGTCACCGACATCTGGTGAATGGGCAACCCGATCATGTTCATTGTCGCAAGCGTCGCCAAGGAAACAACGGGCAGAACCAGCGCCACAATCGCCGCTGCGCGGACACCCAGTGTTACCAACAGTACCGCAATAACCAGTGCCACTCCGATGGCCATGTTGATACCAACATCGGTCAGACGGTCTGTTGTGTATTGGCTTTGATCGAACAGCAGAACTTCTTGAATGCCCAAAGGGACCGATGCAGCACCGGCCTGCAGCTCATCCTTCAGGAAACCGGTCCAACGATCGATTTGCACGCCTTCCTGCGCGAGGACTCCGACCAGAACGGCTGGCTTGCCATCGGCGAAAGCAATCGAAGACTGCGGGTCGCGCGCGCCCCTATCTACCTTGGCGATATCGCCAAGTTGCACCACCGCACCTTCGGCGCTTTCGCGCAGAACGATGTTCCGGATGCGATCAAGGGTTTCGATTTCACCGCTGATGTTGATGGTAAGGTCTACGCCGGATTGCAGACGACCGGACTGTACCTTGCCATCGGCCTCTGCAATCCGCTGAGAAATCTCTACGGCGCTCAGACCCAGGGCGGCGGCCTTGTCCATGTCGACGCTGACAAGGACCTCTTCGTCCGGTTGCCCGAAGTAATCCACGGCACGTGTCGCCGGTATTGCGCGCAGCCGGTCCCCCAAAGCTTCGGCATGACGCGACAGCAGAGTGGTCGGGACATCCGGGTTATCTGCGCTGACCGCGATAACGGCGGAGTAGGCTGAAATACCTTCTGCATCAAATTCCGGCGGCAAAACACCTACAGGAAATGTCTGGCTCGCATCATCGACGGCATCCCGCGCCTCGGCCCAGACTTGTTCGATGGTTGCTTCGTCCAGCGTTTCAATCAGCTCAACCGAAACAACGGAAACGCCAGAACGCGACACGGAACTGACCTCGTCCACCTCGGCGATTTTCCGAAGTTCTTCCTCGATCTCTGCCGTGACCAACGCTTCGACCCGTTCCGGGTCTGCGCCCGGAAACTGGGTTGTAACGGTCGCGAATAGATTGGTGATTGTTGGGTCTTCCTGCCGACCCAGCGACAAGAACGAAGACAGTCCTGCAGAGACAAGAACCAGAACGATCAGCGCGACAAGCCGGGGATGACGATAGGTCAGGGTTTCCATCGGGTTCCTCCGTTACTCACCAGTGTTGAAGGAAACGCGCTGACCAACTGTAACGCGCTGTGGCCCCTGATCGATGAGGACGGCGCCATCCGGAAACGCGCCTCGCACGAAGACACGATTGTCTTCGGCATGCAGCACTTCGACCGTTGCCAAGCGCACTGTCTTGTGCGCGTCGGCAACCAGCAAAGTCCATTGGCCGCGCGCCCCTTCTTTGAGAGACGTCGTCGGCACCCAGGTCCCGGTATTTTGCACCTGATCAAGAACATGCACACGCGCGGTTTGCCCGAACGCAACCTCCCTTCCGTCGACCAGATCAAACAGCGCTGTTCGGGTGCGGGTGACCGGGTCAATATCTGGGCGCAGCGTTGCCAGCTTTGCGCGATAGCTTTCGCCAGCGATTTCGATTTCAACATCCGATAGCAGCGAGGGGTCAACGTCCAACGGAATCCCGATCCGAACCTGTGGCGAGACAACCTCGACCATGCCCAAGACCAGCTCGCCCGAGCGCAATGTTTCCCCGCCGTCCACATGCCTGGAAGTGATTTGGCCCGCAAACGGGGCTTCAATGCTGGATTTCTCAATCCTTACGGTCACATCGCGCAATCCAGCATCGATTTCGTCAATTCTGGACAGCAGCTCATCTTGTTGGGCCACAGCCTCATCCAGTCGTGCCTGACTGGTAAAGCCTTGTTCGATAAGCTTGGCGTTTCGTTCAACCGTCTACTGCGCAAACGCCAACTGCGCGGCGATTGCGGCGCGGGAGGCCGCCAGGCGGTCGCGTTCTACTTCCAACAGTGCGATATCCAACGTCGCAAGAAGCTGCCCCTTGGCAACGTCGTCACCTTCATCGGCAAGGATTTGATCCAGCGTACCATTGAGTTCGAACGATATATCTGCCGCGCGTTGCGGTTCGACCTGACCGATGAAAACGCGATCAACGCTATAAGTGCTTTCGGACTTTATTGGTGTTACGGACACCGGAGTCACAGCAGCGGCATCAGGCGCTGGAACGGCGTCAGCCCGACGCGTCAGTTCAGAAGTTCCGACAAAAACAGCCCCCACAGCGACGGCGATAATGCCAAGGGTCAAACCCAGTCGAAAGGTCCCGCGCAGGACGCGCGAAAACCGGCCAGGTTCCGGTGTGTCAGATCGATGTGTTGCAGGATTCGGCATTCGCGGACCTCATCAAGTTAGTATCTCTAACATATGTTAGAAGTTCTCACTTTGACAAGGGATACGCGATCTGGCACATCTTGGATCATGACAAGTACAGAAAAAATTCACTCGTCAGAAGGGCGACCTGTCGGAAAGAAAGCGTACCATCACGGTGATCTTCGTTCTGCTCTGACCGAGGCGACCCGGCAGTTGGTTGAAGAAAAGGGCCCCGACAGCTTTTCGGTGTCAGAAGCCTGCAGGTTGGCTGGCGTGTCGACAGCAGCCCCGTACAAACACTTCAAAGACAAGACAGAAATGCTGGTCGCAGCCGTTCTTGAGGGGATGGACCGACACCGGACCAGAATGCTTGCCGCGCTTGACGGTATTCCGGAGGGATCACCAGAGCGGATCACGGCGATCGGCATGGAATATATTGCCTTTGCTTTGAATGAACCGGGAATTTTCCGGCTAAAGTTTGGCGGGTTCACAGATCGCATCGCAGATCCGCGTCTGGAAGAAGGTGGACAGCAAAGTTTTGGAATTCTTTTGACCGAGGTCGCAAAATGCCTGGGCGAGCCGACGATCACAGAAGAGGTCCGCCGCCGTGGTTTCCTGCTGTGGAGTTTCGTGCATGGCCTTTCGTTCATTCTGCATGAAAAAGGACTTGCCGAAAAAGGGTCGGAATTCGAATTGCACGATCTACTTGAGGATGTTTCTGAAAGAATGCTGAACTGACCACTCTTCCACTCATTTGAGCTGGGCCAACGCACCTAAGGAAGCCACAAGGCGACTAGGGTTTGTGGGCTAAGCAGCCGTTACTTTGGCCTTCGCATGGTGGCATAGGATTCATGGCACTGTCGCTTGGTTCGTACCTGTCCGGGAGTTCGGTTTCCGAAGCCACATTATCCAATTCAGGCTTCCCAGTAGGGCGGCGAGCCGAAATGAGAGCGCAGGTGCTCGACGAACGCCGTGACCTTTTTTGATCCCCGCCTGTTTGGCAGATAGACTGCATGGATTGCCGTGTCTGTTTCGCCATGCCCGGCAGTCCAATCCGGCAAAACCTGGGTCAATCGCCCCGCCTTAAGATCCTCGCCCACCAGCCAACTCGGCACCATCAAAAGACCGCCTCCGTTGATTGCGGCTTGTCGCAACATCTCAGAGTTGTTGGCGACCATGCTTCCTTTGACCTTCAGGTTTAGACTTTTCCCTTCTTTTTCCATGCGCCACGTGCGATCTCCGTCTGTGAATGCAAAGCAGAGACAGTTGTGGTCTTTCAGCTCGTCGGGGTGTTGAGGGATACCGCGTTCGCCCAGATAGTCCGGGCTCGCGCATAACAGCCGCCTGTGTGGCGCGAGTTTACGCGCGATCAGGCTGCTGCTGTCGAGCCTGCCGATGCGGATGGCGATATCGATCCGATCCTCGACCAAGTTGACGAAACCGTCGCTCAGCTGGAAATCCAGTTCAATCTCGGGGCAACGCCGCATGAACAAACCCATCGCAGGAGCCACATGCATCGAGCCGAAGACGACCGGCATCGAGATTCTGAGCAACCCACGAGGCGCGCCGCCCGCTTCACTGACGCTACGGTTTGCATCATCAAGGGCGTCGAGCACCAGAATGGTCTGATCCAGATAACGCGCGCCCGTATCGGTCAGCGTTACGCTTCGGGTCGACCGGTTCAAAAGTTGCGTGCCGAGGCTTGCCTCAAGTGAATTTACTTGCCGTGTGAGAGATGACGTAGCCATCCCCATACGACGCGCGGCGGGCGCGAAGCCGTCTTCCTCGACTACGGTGCGAAACGCGCGAAGGGCGGCAAAGTAGTCCATCTATACTCCAAGCCATTGTTGCGTATTGCGCAATACTATTGCCGATACTTGGTAGATTATCAACGTGGCGCTGCTGGATCATATTCCTCTCAAACCCAACATTAGGAGTACGACCATGGCCACCGATATGACTGTCATAGACATTACCATGACCTCGGACTTCATCTGTCCGTGGTGCCGCATTGGTGAAAAACGGCTTGAGAATGCGCTGGCGATGCTGTCGGACGACATCAAGGTTAATCTTCGTTGGCAACCTTTCGAGCTCAATCCCCACATGCAGAAAGAGGGGATAGACCGCAAAGTCTACCGGTCGATGAAGTTCGGTTCGTGGGAGCGGAGCCAGTCGCTGGACGCCGGAACCGTCGAGGCGGGCCAGCCCGATGGTGTTGCGTTCAACTACGACATCATTGAGCGGACGCCCAACACCTTTGCCGCGCATAAGTTGACGCATTGGGCAGACACCCAAGGTAAACAGTCAGACGTCGCACACCGCATCCTGAGCGCGTATTTTGCCGAAGGGCGGGATATCGGCGATCCTAAGGTTCTTGCGGCAATTGCCGCAGCGGCGGGTTTGAGTGGGGGTGAAGCCCTGACTTACTTGGCAGATGAAACGACCGATGCCGAAACGCGAGACTTGCTGAATGCCACAGCGCGCTCTGGTGTGCGGGGTGTTCCACAATTCGATATCGAAGGCACAATTGTTAGCGGCGCACAGCCCGCGGACATTCTGGTGCAGGTTATTCAGTCGGCCGCACACCAGAAGTCAGCAGGCCAGCGCGCTGCTGGTTGGTGGCAAGGCTTCTGATGAGAAACTGACATTGGGCAAAATGGTGCAATCCCCGCCTGATGAATTTCAAACCCCAATCTCTGAAGCACTCAAAGCCAAAGCTTGGATGGCCCTGCCAACAGTGGGAGGCGACCCAACGAACGTCGTGGCTGTGGTCTGACGAAAGGGAAGAGAACCTATGATGTCTCGACGCTCCAAAACACACGGCACAACAGCACGCATGTCGCGGCACCCAAAATTCGCCGACAGTTTTGCATCAGATGGATCCGCATCTGACCTGTTCGCAACCGTGATGATCGCCTGGGCCTCGCGGGGCTCATTTGATGATCCAGATACCCTTCAGAACAAGGAGGTTTCCCAATGAAACTCGCCAACCCAAATGCCTCGCACCGGGGGTTTTCCCAAACCTTCGCTCCGGGACACCTGTCGCTCGGCCTGATGATGCCAACCGCGCCGCTTGTGCATGGCATTCCGAACATGATTGGACAGTTGGACCAGGCGGCGCGGATCGATGAACTTGGCTTCGCCGCGCTCTGGTCTCGCGATGTCCCATTGTTTGATCCTGACTTCGGTGATGCCGGTCAGATTTATGACACGTGGGTATGGCTGTCTCAATTGGCGGCGCGGACAAAAAGCATCGCCTTGTCGACAGCAGGCATCGTTCTGCCTTTGCGCCATCCCATTCACGTCGCAAAGGCCTCGGCATCATTGGATGTGCTGTCGGGTGGCCGCTTCATGCTGGGTGCGGCTTCGGGCGATCGTGCAACGGAGTATCCCGCTTTCGGCTATGACCATGCCGGCCGCGGCGCAGCATATAGGGACGGCATCAACACGATCCGTCACCTGACCGAGCATGATTTCCCTCGGTTCACGTCTGAGCGCACGTCCTTTGATGGCGGTCTTGATCTGCTTCCCAAGCCGACCGCGCCGCGCCTTCCGATCTTTGCAATCGGCAGCGGGCAGCAAAGCGTGCAATGGATTGCTGAGAATATGGATGGATGGATTTCCTACCCCCGTGACATCGAAGATCAGCGACGTCGCATCGGGCTGTGGCACACCGCCTTGGACCAACGCGCGCAGGGCACCTTCAAACCTTTCGCGCAATCCCTCTTCGTCGATCTGACCGATGATCCCGACGCGCCTGCAAGCCCTATTTTCCTGGGCTTCCGCTTTGGGCGGAACCGGTTGATTGAACATCTGGAGAGCTTAAAAACCCTTGGCGTCCATCATGTGATGATCAATTTGCGGCACAGCACACGACCGGCATCTGAGGTGATCGAAGAATTGGGTGCGGAGATTCTGCCGTATTTTCCAACCCTTGGAAGCGTTGCGCAAAATGCAAAGAAGTTGACGGAAACTGCATGATTATTACGGCATCCAACAAGCAATAGCTTGAATTCGAACCACTGAGACAGCGGAAAAAGGATGAGTGTTATGTCCAATCACAAAAACAGGGCCATTGTCATCGGCGGATCTCTGGGTGGGCTCTTTGCGGGCAACATGCTCAAGAAAGCCGGATGGGAGGTCGATATCTACGAGCGCTCGGCGCATGATCTCGACAGTCGGGGTGGCGGAGTCGTGCTGCAACCGGACGTTGTTGAGGTGTTCCGAGAAGCGGGCGTCGATATCAGCACCATGCGCCTTGGCGTTCCGTCCAAAAACCGGATCGTCTACCGCAAAGATGGCAGCATACAGGACAAACGCCCCGCGCAGCAAATGCAGACGTCCTGGTCTTTGATCTACACCACGATGAAAGAGGCGTTCGGCGATGCGCATTATCACCGGGGTCGGGTTCTGACATCCATCGAGCAGAACGAAGACGCCAAAACCGTGACCGCGATCTTCGAAGATGGTTCGCGCGAGACCGCAGACCTCCTTGTTGGAGCCGATGGAAATGGCTCGACCGTGCGCCAACTGATTTGGCCGGACGCGCAACCGACTTACGCCGGTTATCTTGCATGGCGCGGTTTAGTCCCCGAGCAAGAGCTGACCTCGGCCGCCCGAGATGGTCTGGCCGGCGATTTTGGTTTCGCCAACACAAAAGGATCGCACATTTTGGGCTATCTTGTTCCCGGGGAGGGAAACGCGACAGAGCCTGGCAAGCGGTTTTACAACTGGGTTTGGTACCGTGTTGCGGACCACGACACTCTCAGGAAGATCATGATCGACAAGAACGGCAAACAGCGTGGATACTCGATGCCCGAGGGAAAGCTGTCCGACACCTGGAAGGCGCATGTCTATCAAGAGGCTGAAGCGTTGTTGCCAAAGCCATTCCGCGAGGCGGTTCTTTCGACACAGGAACCCTTCGCGCAGGCGATCCGCGACCTAACCGTGCCGAACATGGTGCAGGAACGCGTCATCCTGCTTGGCGATGCAGCTTTCGTCCCCCGGCCACATACCGCAGCAAGCACGTCCAAAGCAGCGGCGAATGCCCTCGCGCTGTATGACGCGCTGACCCGCCACCCCTACGACGTCGATACAGCGCTACACCTCTGGGAGCCGGGCCAGATGATGCTGGGGACGATGCTGTACCGTCAGGGCACCCAAGCGGGCGACAGCCTGTTGTTTCGCAAAGATATGAGTGAGCGGATCGGCTAGGATAACCACTAGAAAGGGGTGCGAAAAGACCAAAATCATCACCTAAACTAAAGATGCTTGGCCTTTCTTTGACCGGGCGAAAGCTCTGCCGATAGCAATGGGGGTCGCCGTTCAAACAGGGCAACGTTTCCACCTTTGCCACCTGTGACGCTTCTTCTCTAATGGTAGGGGGACGTTGTCTTGGGTGGTTGGAACCCCGCTCTAAATGGAGCGATGTATCTCTCGAACATCGTATCGCACGTGACGATCATGCATCCGCGTGACTAGTTCAAGGCTGATCAGGTCCTGAAACAAAGGATTGAGAAACTCATCAATGAAAGCAACGTCGCCGTCCTTTGGAACCGGGAAGTCATTGATTTCCTCGGTGCGGGGTCTGTTTCGCGACTGCAGTTGACGAGAAACCGTTAGGGGAGCTGAACGTGAGATCGCAACCGATGCGGCGGTTGTGGTGATCAGTCGCGATCCAAAACCCCAAACGTCAGACAGGCGGGCGCAACTCGTGCCAACGGGTCAGCTTTTGAAACTCTTCTGCAAGTTCTAGCAGCGAGGTCTCCTGATATTGATGGCCTACAATCTGCAGACCAATCGGCAAACCCGTTTTCGTCTGCCCACAGGGCAGGCTCATCGCCGGGTTGCCTGTAAGATTAAACCCACATGTAAACGGCACGAGGCTTGCCAGCTCCTGTGTTGGATCAAACTCCGCCAGAGGCATCGCAGTGTGTGGTGTTGTTGGTGTCAGCAAGACCTGCGCGTCCGCTTCCTGGAGTGCCTGAGTGAGCTCATGCCGCAATTGCGACCGGACGTTTATCGCGTTCAGCAGCTGATCCTCGGGAATATCCAGACCAGAACCGATCATTTCAGCAACCGCGGGCGCGAAGTCATCGCGCCGATCCTTGAGGGTTTCACGATTGGCACATGCCAGCTCTGCCGCAAAGAGTGTGACGATTGCATCCACAGCCAATGGCAGCGTCGGAAGCTCAACCTCAACAACCTCAGAGCCGTTTTGTTGGAAAACAGAGCGCGCTTGTGAAAATGCGGCCATGATTTCCGGGTCAAGGCCGTATCTTTGCGTTACAGCCTCAAGAGTTGCTGCTCCGAGAACTGCGAGTTTCTCGGCGGGACGCCGTCTCTCGCCATTGACCGGTCGGCTTCTCAATGTTGCTTTGTCCTGCGGATCGGGCCCTGCGAGGATGGGCAGAATCCGAGCGATCTCAGCGGCGGATCTGGCGATGATTCCAACATGATCTATCGACGGCGCTGACGCCTGCCGCATAACACCATACGAACTGATCAGGCCCCAGGTCGGCTTCAGACCGGTGGTTCCCGTCATGGCCGCTGGTATGCGAACAGATCCGGCCGCATCAGTCCCCAGTGCAAAGCGGGCAGACCCAACCGCAACCGAGACGCCCGCGCCCGCGCTTGAGCCTCCAGGGTAGCAGGCTAAGTCCCATGGATTGCGTGTTGGTGGTTGGTCCAGTCCGCAGGTTAATTCATGCGCGACTTGCGTTCCGACCAAAATGCCTCCTGCTGCGCGCAGCCGCTCAACAACTGCGGCGTCCTTTGAGGGTATACGGCTTTCATAGGCCTTTGATCCCCCTGACGTCACCACGCCTGCTACATCGAAAACCTCTTTGACTGCAAATGGCCAGCCCTCGATATGGGGCGATTGAGGATCGACACGGGCGTCAGCCGCACCAGTCTGAGCTTTGGTAATCAACAGATGCTTGTACGCGTGAACTTTCTCTTCTGTGCGAGCCAAAGCATCCAGAGCATCTGAGAGCGGGCTGTCGGTGGTAGTGGACATAGGTTCTCCTGAGCTCCCCGTTGGTTCTCAATTCAACCACAAATCAAATCGCTATTCGGTCTCATGACCATCCAGTCGCTTATCAATCGGCTGAGACTCCCAGCTCATCCAGCAGCTTGTAGTCGGTTGGCGGATCGTCACAAATTCCTGGACCACACTCTAACAGAGCTGAGCCGGCGTTGAGTACCGCCAAGAGCAGGATCAGAAAAAACGCCGTTTTGGCCAGCGGGCTGCCACCGAACCTTTCGGTTGCCCGGACGTCCGACGCCAGATCGTATTGTTTTTCAAAGACAAGCATGATCGCGGTTCCAAGGATGACCAAGCCAAAGGCTATTCCCGCCCAAGTATAGAAATGCAGGCCCAACACAGGTGAGCCGTAATGTCCTGTCCCCGGAACGATGTGCAAAAGGATCTGCCGGATCGAAACACTTATGCCGAAGATCGCCGCAACCAGAACTATTCCATAGTTCCTTGCGCGCGTCCCCCACAACAGGTTCAGCCCCAAACCAAACCCAACGGCGACAAACCCGACGCGCTGTAACAGACACAATGGGCAAGGCAATTCGTACAAAACGAGCTGAAAATAAAAGGCAAGTGCCAATACAAGACAGACCGCAAGGGCGCCCAGCGCGTTCATGTTTCGAGCGAATTCAGGTGACATCGATCGACCTCAAAGCTGGATGGAAAGTGGGGTCGTAGCGTGGAATTTAAGCCAATATGTGCTCATCAAAACGGCGAGGACGAAGATGACGTATGAGACTTTTACGAAGTTGAGATAGGCAAACGCCATCGCGCTTGCAAAAAGTGCAAAAAGCAAAGCGATCATGGGATGCTCCTTACGGATCAAATGGATCTATTGAGACCAATACCGCTAAGCTGAACCGGTTCCGGTCCTTTAATCAAGCCTTTAGCTATCATTAGATGTGCTCAACTTTACCGGCTGCTCGCCATGCATCGATTTTGCGCTATGGCGAAGGTCGGCAATGCGCACTGCAGGCGGCATCAATGGTGCGTCTTATAGGCCGTTTGTCGTTCTCAATGCGCTATGCAGCAAATTTCCGTTCGTCCATTTTTCGAACCTGGGCGCTAGGAGGCACCTATTGGGAACATCACAGACAGGGTCTTTTGGTTCTTGCGTTGCAAAATCGACGAGCAACCAATCGATAAATGCAAAAGATGCAGCAAAAACTTCGACGATTATGTAACCTGAGCAAGCAAGCATCGTTTCAAGAGCAGTCGGAAAATCGAACTTATGGCAGCGCAATCTAACCCAGGTTCGGACGCATCGGACGGAGAGGCTCAACGGAAATCTGCTCCCAAGAAACTTGGTCTGTTTGCCATGACCCTACTGGTTGTGAGTGCGATGTTTGGCGGCGGAGTGTTCAATATTCCGCAAAGCATGGCCGAGCAGGCTGCGCTGGGTGCGATTCTCATCGCATGGTTGATCAGCGGACTGGGTATTTTCTTTGTCGCGCGAAGCTTTCAGGTTCTGGCCGATATCCACCCCGAGATGACCTCGGGCATCTACATGTACGCCCGCGCAGGGTTCGGCAGGCTTGCAGGGTTCCTGATCGCGTGGGGATATTGGCTATCCGTCGCATTCGGAAATGTCAGCTATGCCGTTCTTCTGATGGACGCCCTGAATTACTTTTTCCCGCCATACTTTCAGGACGGGAATACGTGGCAGGCCACGCTGGGTTCGTCTCTGATCATCTGGGGTCTGTGTTTTCTCGTCATGCGCGGCGTGAAAGGGGCGTCGCTTCTGAACAGTATCGGAACCGTGGCCAAGTTCTTGCCGGTTGTTGTTTTCTTGGCGGTGGTGGTTTTCTTCTCGTTTGGAAAAGGTCTGATCACCGCGGACTTCTGGGGCAATGCCCCTGATCCTCAGCATGCTGGCAAACCCTTGGGCAGTCTTCTGGACCAGATCAAAAGCACGATGCTGGTGACGCTCTGGATGTATATAGGCATCGAATGTGCCGTGGTGATGTCCGATCAGTCTGACGCCAAAACCGTCAGCCGGGCAACCATCCTGGGCTACTTCATCGTCACGGTCATCTTTGTTCTCATCTCGGTCGTGCCATTCGGGGTGATGTCCCAAAGTGAGCTTGCTGCACTGGCCCCACCATCTACTGCGGGCATTGTGATGTCGCTTGTCGGCTATTGGGGCGAGGTGTTTATCAATGTCGGCGTCATAATTGCCCTGCTCAGCTCTTGGCTGGTTTGGACGCTGTTGGTGGCTCAACTGCCATGGGTCTGCGCAAAGGACGGAACCTTTCCAAAGTTCTTCGCCAAGACCAATCAGGCCGGTATTGCGTCGAACTCTCTGATCATTTCAACCGCTATTATGCAAGCCGCCGTTATCGTTGTCTATTTTGCCGACAATGCATGGAACCTGATGTTGTCGATCACGGGGGTGGTGATCCTACCGGCGTATATAGGATCTGCGATTTTTCTGTGGAAGGTGATCTGGTCGGGCGATTACCCGCGCACCGCTGAATACGGCAGGAATACGGCCCTGATCAGCAGCCTGCTTGCGACGGGTTTCGGGCTGTGGCTGGTCTACGCGGCGGGCATTCAGTTCATGCTGGCGGGCGCGATTATCTATGCGGCCGGATTGCCGATATTCTATTGGGCGCGGCGGACTGCTGCAGATTCGTCCGCCGCATTTGACCGGGCCGAGGTATTGGTAGCCGTGGTTCTGGTGTTGTTGGCAGGACTCGCCCTGTGGATGTTGATCGATGGGCGGCTGCCACAGGTATTTTCGGTTTGATATATTAAACCTTCCTGCGCGGTCCAACCGTTGCAATCTGCTGGTTGACCAGGATGTTTGTGCTGTCCAGCCCCGGTTCCTGCCCATGCAGGTCAAAGTCGATATCAACGTCCGACTGAAAGACCAAGCAATGTGTTGAACCACCAAAATGGAACATACCAATCTCGTCACCTTTGGTGACATGCTGGCCTTCGTAGACGGTTATGTCACAGGTTGAAACTTCGGCCATGCCGATGCCGACGAAACACATAAGGCCAATATCCGGATTGTCCGCTTCGATGAATATCAACGCGCGCGTGGCCACCTCGGCGATGTAACCCTGCGAGGCATTCGGACCGGCAGGGTCCAGACCTTCCGGCATGATTTCCGAGTAATAGGTTCCTTCGATCCGACGGGTTTTGACAACCCGACCCGATACCGGTGCATGCCAGCGATGATAGCTGAGTGCGCTCAGGAACGCCTGGTAAACAGTGGCCGAGTCAAAGTGATGAACCAGCGGATCGTTATCCAGCATGAATTGCAGCGCGTAAGGTTGGGCTTTGATCCAGAACTGATCACGCAGCTTTACATCTCGGGCGACGCGATAGGGTGCGGATTCGCAGGCGTTGACGACAACCGCATCATCGCCCGGCGCAGCTATCGGTCGGACCCCTTCGCGAAACCGGCGCGTAAAGAAATCGTCCCAGGATTTGAACCCGAAGTGAGGCAGTGACGGGTCGCAGATGAAGTCTTCTTTGAAGGTGGGCATCGCTTTTTGCGCATTTGCGCCGAACCACCCTGTTTTCGGGTCATCAGTCAAAACCGATCTGCTTTCCGGTGATTGCAGGAAAATGGCCCATTCATTCAGCATATCGCGCAGACAGGCATCGATCTTGTCATCCAAAAATCCGGCCCAGCCACCGACATTCGCCATCGACCAGTCAAGGATCGCATTAAACGGAAATCCCACCAATCCGCTTTCATTGAATTCGGGCGCGTGCGTCATGATCGTATTGAACAGCCGCAGCATATGTTCATAGTCGCGCACCTGCGGCTTGCCCGAAGGCGAGGTTTTCTTGCTCTCGGGGACCTCCTGAAACATCTGCGAAAAGAACATATATGCCTTCGCATCGGTCTCGATCAGGTTTTTCAGCCTTCGTACAGATGGCAACAGCGGGCTGGTGTCCTGCTCGGCCTTGTCGGCGATTTTGGCAGACCAGGCGTCCAACACTTCCTGATCCGAAGGCAACCATTTGCCGACTTTGTAATGAACGTTTACAGACGTTTCTTTCGAGGTCATCGTAAGCACCTTATCCAACTGCGTTCTGGTCCATCTCGACCCAGACGATACTACATATCCAGTCGCCGCCCAGTCTATTTGGACACAGACACTTTACAACCTTGCGGTGTCCACGATCCCGACATCTATCGCTAGAAGGATCGCGCAGATGCAGGAGCGTGGTAACCCCGAGCGGCTGTCGCAGTATACCCTCCTATCGGTATGCTATGAGCCGCGCGTGAAGGCGATCCTGATGATCCTTGGGAATAGGTGCCGCGGTCTATCCAACTTCCGGAAAGAGCCCATTTTTCTGGGCGGCGCCCTGTGGCCCAAGGATCGATTGGCGGAAATCGTTGCCGCGCTCATCAGGATGTCGTCGGAGCATAGCTTCCGTCTTCGCGGTGCACTTCACCCCCGGTGAGCGGTGGATTGAAGATGCAGACCAGTCGCAGGTTCGTATCTGCGGCGCGGACCCGGTGCCGATCATGCTGGTCGAGTGCATAGAGTGTAAATGGCTCAAGCGGATGCCAGGCTTCATCGCCCACCGCTTTGATCTGACCCTTGCCCTCGATGCAATAACAGGCCTCAAGATGATGCGTGTATTCAAGCTCAAGCTCTGCGCCCATTTCGATCAGCGTATCGGTCAGTGAAAATCCCATGCCGTCAGACGCCACCAAAAGCCGTCTGCTGTTCCAACCCGGGCCGGAAACATCACGTTCAGTTCCAAGAACTTCCTTGAGTGATTTAACAATCATTCCTCACCACCTCTCTCTACCTTACCGCTCGGTTCATTCCGTCATCTGACGGTATGCTCTGGCAATCAACATAAAGGGCGCCTGCGTTGGCAGGGAACACGCAAGTCTGTCCAATATCCCGGAATGTAGCGGAGTGCTGAGCAAGGATTTCCCGGCGAGCTTGTTCAAACAGATCCACTTTATCGCGAAACTTGGGCAGCAGGTTGTTCAGGCGAATATTGTGTCGCGCGTAGGGGTCGCCGTAAAGCTTTGCGCAACTGTGCGGCGCACATCGTTTGCAAGTCATCGACATCCAGAACCGAGCCTTGGCCACCGATGCCGCCAAGCTCTTCCGCCAGTGCAGTCGAACAGTTAGAGGGTGACATCAACGAAACCTTGTAACCAGCCCTTGCCATTACGATCAGGCAGCATCGGCCAATGTGTTGTCCTGTCCTTGTCATCACTGCGACTTTGGTTGCGCCGGGTTTGTTTCGGCGCTCCGAAAGCACTAGATCAATCGTATTGCCGTACCCATCGACAGCTTGAAAGAGATAGGGCGAGCTCGCTACCATCAAAGGCCCTAGTCGAGACTGCGCGTCACCTTTAGCTCAAACCTGCAGGCATTAGCTGAGCTTTGCGCGCAGCAGCTCGTTTCGGCACACCTGACGTCCGGATGCACCAACTCCCGGTAGAGATACTCAAAGACAGCCGCGTGCCAAAGGCACAGCGGCGTCTGGCTTGTTTCGCCTCGAACGATTGGATTGTCCGTAATCTCGAACGTCCAGACGTTTGCTGCACGTGCAAATCAGGGTCTTTTCGAACTGATCGGCCTAAATACTGGTTCAGGTGTATTGCGAGGCTTGGCCGTAAAGATGAATATTTCATACTCCGCCCAATTCAAATCTCGCAACATACGGAAATGCAGATTAACCCAATGTCACAGGCAGAATGGTTGTCCTAGTCAGGTGTGTTATTCATAGTCTCAAGCGGTCAACCCGACGGGGTTACTTTTAACGAAAACCCGTCCAATTTACTTTTCGATTCTGCTGATCTTAGTGCCCTGAAGACTTGTCCCTGCCATTAGACCTTCTTGCCCGAAGACTATTGGAACTATATCCCCTTGTAGATCGTTTGTTCCCATAGACGCGGACCAACCCTGATCCCCACCTACGAGTGTTGGACCGCTTCCAGCCTCCCAACCATTATTGTTACGAAAGTATCCGAGAGCGTGAGGATTGAGGAAGAACATGACATATGAAAACTGCTGAACACCTGCCTGAAACCCATAAGACGCGCCGGCAATACTGTAGTATCCAGTGGTGTTCCCGTCTTCGCGCATTGCTCCCTCTCCAAATTGACCGCCTACCATCAGGCCACCTTTAGTGATCTTGGGAAAGACCAGGATCGCAACTGCTTGATTGGACAACTCTATGGTTTCAGGAGAACTTGCGTGAAGCTGAGCGAGTACGGCATCTACACCTGCGTCGATCTCAGATACGGTCGCACCGTTAGTCACATCAAATACAGTTTCGCCAGCTGATTCAGCTGCATTCCCTACCTTATCGACCACACCAGAGACACCTTCTGTGACTTTATCGAGCAAGCCTTGGGAACTCACCGATGGAGCCTGAGAAAGATGCACGAGGCATGCAACCACAAGTCCGAGCAAAAGTTTGGGACGTATCATGTTTCCTCCTATTGCCATTTTCGCTGGAGCAAGGTTGCGACTGACCACTACCGAAAGGTTGCTCAAGTCACCGACCCTTTCTACTTTCACACCCTGAGTTCGCCTCAGTTCAAATATCTGTTTCGTAGAATAACCAAGTCTTCATCCGTAAGACCAAGACCTTCGCGAAGGTAGCCATCGACCGAACCATAGCTCTTTTCAACGCTATTGTAGAACTCTTCGAGATAAGCCTTCCGGACCCCAAGCGAAGGCCAAACAGCTTCCGATGTCATGTTTGTCCCCTGAGCAGCATTGACTTCAGCTGCGATTTCCTCGGCCTTTTTATCTGCATCTTTAAGCACGTTGCTCATCATGAAATCGGCTTGAATGTCTTCTTTCGTGACACCAAGCGCGGTCAGCACCAACGCGGTAGCGACGCCGGTGCGGTCCTTCCCGCCAGAGCAATGGTAGAGAACCGCCTCACCTTCCGGCTGTGCAAGCAAGACGTCGAACAGATCGCGATACTCGTCTTTATAGTCCGTTGCGATGTAACCGAAGGCTCGGGCAAACAAGGCATCAGTTTCTGCCGCCTTGGCCTTCCCTGACTTGATGCTGGAGCGCATGTCTTCAATCATCCTACTTTCATTTTCCATCACCGGGAAATTATGACGCATCGGCCCCTCTCCTTCTGGCCATTGCGCGGGATGGGCTGTCGCCTCGGATGTGGTTCTGAGATCGACAATCACACTGACGCCCATGTCGTCCAGCGTCCGCATGCTGTCCTCACTGATCTCATCTATCTCTCCGGATCTGATAAGTTGCCCCGCACGCACCGAGCGGCCGTCCTCCGTTCGCAAACCACCGAGGTCTCTGGTGTTGAGGACACCTTCCAGCGACACAGCACGCTCCTCAGCAGCGATGACGGGAGGAAGCACGCCAATCGTCATCAGAAGAAGAGCGGCACCAATTGAACTGAGTGATTTCATGTCTGTCTCCATTGCCTGGTAGGACTAGGGTCTTCGACGCTGTTTTGCTCCGAGCCGGCTAATCTTGCTAACATCTTTCAACTCAGAACCCGAACCTTGCACCAATGAACGGCCCTTGAAAGGTTAGATCGGATAGAACCTGGGAATTGCCGAGGTCCCACGTCAAATACCGGTAGCCGAATACAAGGCCCCAATTGTTGATCTGGTAACTGACCGCAGCACTTAATTGTGCGGTCAAATCGCTTTCACCTGCCCCGATATCTGCATAGTAGGAAACGCCCAAACGATCGACGATCTGGGTGGTCCCACGGATGCCAACGATGGCGTCCCAGTTATTGATCCCATCCGAGATGCGCTGTGATCCAGAGGCGATAGAAAGATTTGCACTGGCGTCGAGATCCATGCCCCGAAACCCGCCAAGAACAGAGACCCGCGTGTTGGTGCTATCTGCCAGATCATAGCCGGCAGAACCGGAAAAAACCGTCCCGCGCACGTCGGCTTCTGCATTGGCTGCAAGGCCTGGACCCACGACAGTGTTCTGGTCATCACTCAGATCCAGGTACAACGCGTCCACAAAAATCGAATATCTGCCGCGCCGCGCTTCGAGCGCTCCCATCAAGGCAAAATCGAGATTGTCGAGAATGTCACTGAAGCTGATATCAATGCTGCCGCCGGCTGTTGTATCTCCGTTCAGTGCAGGGCCCCAGAGATACAGGTAGCCAGTGAAATCCCAGTTCGCGTCTTGTGCATTCCCATTCGCTGCCCAGCCCAAAGACAAGGCAACGCTTATGGTGGCCAGGAGTTGCCTTTGGGCTGACATGGTTCTCTCAGACATGACATTGACCTGCTGTTGTACCGGCTATTCTGTGCGACGCCATTTC
The DNA here is from genome assembly GCF_056533645.1 of Ruegeria sp. G10. Lineage (NCBI taxonomy): Bacteria > Pseudomonadati > Pseudomonadota > Alphaproteobacteria > Rhodobacterales > Roseobacteraceae > Ruegeria > Ruegeria sp. G10. The sequence goes on from NZ_JBQFOQ010000002.1 coordinate 420,837, forward strand.
TTCGTCTTCGAGGCGCATGCGCGAACAGGCTCAGCGCGCCCGCTGGTTTTCATTCTTGCCAGCTCATAAAGACCTGCCGCGCCTCTTCGCTTTCAGGTCGAAGGTTTTCTATGCCGCCGTAGGGTATGTCCTTGCCGATCTCAGAGTTCGGGTACTTTGCAATCGTTTTCTGATGACGTTTGACCATGTCCTGAAAAGAAGCCCCGGACCAAAGCGCATTACCGATCAGAGCATTCTCTTCCCGGGGATCGCGATAGACGTTAAAGACGGGTGCCGCAGCCCCGGGCTGACCGGGCGCAGGCAGGTGCATTTTGAACTCCTGCTTGACGACCGACCGAAGAACCGGGCCTTCGTAGACATAGACATAATCGCGACGCCCGTTCCCCTCACCCTCAAGCAACAAAGCTGTCTGATCGATCCCGTCGATCACCCGGTCACGGGGGATGAAATCCGTTGCTCCGGCGATGCGGGCCATCGTTGTGTAGATATCCGAGACATGAAAGATATCGCCCGCCGCGCTGTCGGCCTGAATCACGCCGGGCCAGCGGATGAACGCGTCGGTACGCACGCCGCCTTCCAGATGCTGGGTCTTGCCGCCGCGATAGATCAACTGGTTCAGGCCGGATGTCCCTTCATATTGGTACATCAAACCGTTGTCGGCCATGATCATGACGATGGTATTGTCTGCCTCGCCGGTCTCGTCCAGCTTGGTCAGAACCTCTCCGATCCAACCGTCCAGCAGTTGCAATTTATCGGCATGAAACCCACCGTTTCTGGAGAGAGCCTGATCCGGGTAGACGAAATTCAACGGGTAGAGCGGCCAGTATTGTAGAAAGAACGGCTCATCCAGTGCCGCCACCTGTTCAAGTTGGTCCAGTGCCTGTGCCTGATAGCGTTCGTTCATTTCCTCGTATTTGGCTTGCGTCCACTCTTCGCCCGCAGCCATATCAACCTCGCGCGCGGGTCCGCCTGCCACGCCTTCGACGCCGGTCACCAGCCCGTAAGGTTTAAAGCGTTCGTCCATCAGGAACTGGTTGTTTTGGCCTGAAGGATGGAAGCCCAGCATGTTGTTTGCCTGCATAGCCTCGCGGGTCATCAGGCTCAGCTGGACTTGCTGATGCAAAGGGAACGCGGCCCAGTCGAAGCCTTGATTGTGCGGGTACGCCTCTTCGATATCGCCCTGATGCCACTTGCCGACATGAGATGTGTTGTATCCTGCCTGTTTCAAAATCTCGGGCAGGGTGACCTCGCTAGCGGGCAGTCCTTCACCGACCAAAGCCACCTTGACCTCTTCGACGCCTGCCCGGATCGGATGGCGACCGGTCAGCATTGCAGTTCGGGTCGGCGTGCAAGACGGTTCGGTATACATGCGCATTAGCGACATGCCTTCTCGGGCGAACCCGTTGATGTTGGGCGTTTCGATCCCCATCACATAGTTCATCTTGCGCTCGCCCATCTGGCCGAAGCTGATGTCATCTATGAGAATGTAAAGAAAATTCGGGGGTTTGCCGCCGTTGGCTTCGCGGATATCTGCCAATCTGGCTTCGATCTCGACATCCTGCGCATCCCATTGCTCACCAAACTGGGCGCGCAAAAACTCAAACTCTCCGTCATGCACAATTGCATCTTGCTGCGCGGTCGTCGGCAAAGCGCTCAGCATTGCAAGCACACTGGCTGCGAAACCGGTTCTTAAAGGTTTGGTCACTCTCGGATCCCCCTCGAATACTCGTAAATTCCATGGCCTGAGCAATCAGTTCGTGGCATCTTTCTGAACACGACTGATTTGCGTGTTGTGCCAGTTCAGAGAGCCTCCGATGCTCCGGGGGCGTGAGAAATGTCACCACCCACTCAGATCGGGCATCGGCTTCGCGAAGCCGCGGAAGACCCACGGCTGTAAGGTTTGTAGGCTCGGCTGACACTTGACTCCCGACGGTTCAAAATCGCTACATTGCCGGTAAAGTGTCAGGCAATTGAAATGGACCACATCAAAAATTCGCCAAAATTGCAGAACGCCGCCCATCCCAAATCGGTCGAGGCGACACCGGCAATGGCGCTGAATTTTGATCACCCCAACATGATTGGGGAGGTCACACCCTGGGAAATCGACTTTCGACAGCTTGACCCAGGACGATTGTCTACGGCGATTACAGTACGCTCCGGGAATTCGGTATCCACCCTGAACATCGCTATGAACCAACGCGTTCACCAGCGAGGTGTTTCGCCAAAGGGCTGGATGAGCTTTGGTATTCCAACAAAGGGTGCTGTCGACAAATGGCAAGCAAACGATGTTACCGATGGCGCATTCCTGTCTTTTGGGGACAGCAACGGGTTTGATGGTATTTCGACAGCGGGATTTACGGGCAATGTTGTATCATTTGAAACCAAACGACTGGAGAGGTTGGCCAACACCTGTGGGTTTCAATTAGATGACAACAAACCGGCCGCCCGTAGATTGGGCTCAAAAACAGGGTTGGCAAGCATGGCGCGATTGGAGCGTCACGTGTCCAAATTGCTTACAAGTTCTGATGCACAATGGTCTCAAGAGACAGAAGAAACTCTGATGCTGGAAGCCCTGAACATCCTAACCGACAACGAATTACATTTTGACAAGAGTCAGGCGGACACGCGACGGCGATCCCTTGGACGCGCGATCGAGTTTATGCTCGCCAACCTTGAAGATCCAGTTTCAGTGGAAGAGATTTGTAAGGAATGCGGGGCGTCTTGGCGAACGTTGGATCGCGCTTTCAACGAGCAGTTCGGACAAGGGCCCAAGTTGTACTATGTGCGGCTTCGACTGAACCGCGTTCGAGAGGACCTTCTTGCAGCATCTTTCAATGGCACAATAACCGACACCGCCAACCTGCACGGATTTTGGCACATGGGGCAGTTCGCACGGGACTACAGGTTGTTTTTTGGTGAACTGCCGTCAGAAACACGGTGCAAACCAAATTCATAACTTCAGATATTTCCAAATGCCCCAATTATCGCGGGTCTGGACAATCAGTTCGAGAAAACAAACAGAGGGATCAAACGAAGAGTGGTACAGAACCGACGTTACGCACTGCACCCCGATGCTGTCGTCTTACCGCGCCGTCCCGATCTTGGCTGCAAGCGCGAAATTCGGTGTTGGGCAAACGGCAGTTCCGTGCATTTGTGCGATGATCATAGGCTCCCAGCCGCCGCCCAATCAGAAAAGCGGAATTCAGCATCCCCCTTTTTCTTGGGAGATATGGTAGTGCTTTCGCGAGATTATGCCGCAAATCAGAAGAAAACTTCGCGCTGAGGACAAGCATCGGGCTTCGTATGCCTGATTGTCTCATTCTTAGGTTCGCGTACATACTGTGCAGGTCACATTGCGCGAACAGCATCACAAAGCGCTTTCGTTTCTGGCATATTGCATAGTGGCTATACCTAAGACATTCTGAAGCAATGTACGCTTCACATGGTTTTCTGCAGTCCGATATCGGCGATGTCGACGTTGTCCATCACGACGGGCTTTACCATCTTTTCCACTTAGTCCTACCGAACCACGATTTCATTGCTCATGCCGTCAGTAAGGATGGCATGACATGGCGTCGTGTTCGAAACGCACTGTTCGTCGGAGATCCGGGCGCTTGGGATGACGACATGCTATGGACCATGCATGTTACACCGGATCCCGAACGCGACGGGTCGTGGCGGATGTTCTACACCGGGCTGACACGTAGCGAATACGGTCGGGTTCAGCGTGTGGGATGTGCCAGATCGGATGATCTTTATACGTGGGAGAGATGCGACACCGGATCATACCCACTCGAGATTTCTGGGAAGTGGTATGAATCGAGTGTCGATGAGGGCCGGAACTGGGTCAGCTTTCGGGATCCTTTCTTTTTTTGCGATCCGGCAACGGGCGAGCGTTTGCTCTTGTCTTCCGCACGGGTCAAAGAAGGCCCGATTGTTCGCCGTGGCTGTGTTGGTGTCGCCCGTGAAACTGCACCAGACATTTTCGAATTTGGTCCGCCACTGTGCTATCCAAGGCTGTATGATGATGTTGAGGTTCCCAATCTTGTTCAGATTGAGGGGCGCTATTACCTGATCGGCTCGATCCGAGAGGATACGAAAATCAGGTACTGGTACGCAGACGATATTGAAGGACCCTACAAGAATTTCGCTGACAATGTCCTATTGCCTGAGGGTAACTATGCGGCGCGGATTTGTCGTGTGGATGACCGGCTCTTGCTATTCAACTTTTTCCAGCGACGAGTGATTTCCTACGGCAAAGAAGTCACTACGCGCCTTCTACCGCCCCCCAAGGAATTGACCACGGATGACGCAGGGCGTCTGATATTGCGCTCGTTTCGTGGGTTCAACGCGAATGCACACAGTCCGTTTGAGGTTACTCACCCCGCAGAATTCGAAGCGATGTTCGGTAATCCGTATGCATCGATCCACGGCGACAATGGAAGTGTTCACGTGTCTTGTCCAAGCGGGTTCGAGGCGTTCCTATTGCCAGGTGAACACGAAGATTTTCGATTGCGTGCGCGCATTCAGCTTGAAGGTCTCGGCAAGTGCGGGTTGGTTCTGCGCTGTTCTGAGGAAGGGGATGGGTACTACCTGTCGCTCGACTTGGTGAAGGGGTATGCCCAGATCAGGCGCTGGGGGGCCAATCCGCGTCCCGAGTTCGAGAACGCCTTCGACTACGAAACGCTGCAAAGCGGTAATTTTGTCACCGACAATGCAAAGCAAGAGTGGGAGATCGAAGTGGTCTCGCATGGTACGTATATCGAATTCTCGATTGGGGGTCAGGTTACGTTGTGCGTCGTCGATGACGCGTTCCTGACGGGGCGTGTCGGGTTTTATTCGGAATCTGCGCAACTCAAGCTAGACGGGATCAAGATGGAACGGCTGTTACGATCCGTTAGCGAAGAGGAAACGGTGTATACCTCGACCCGCCATTCGGAATTGAGAATGCCGGCAGCCGACGCGCCTGCGGCCTCATGAATGATGTATCGAACCAAAGGCCTCATCGATGGCTGCTGGTGAGTGATATCGATGATACCTTGACCGGGGATGCAGACGCACTGGCGGAGCTTGCCTTGGCGCTGGAAGATGTCGGAAAGCGCGTGACGTTTGCCGTCAATTCAAGTCGGCCTGCGGCCAGTGTCGCGACCACTCTGGCGAATGACTTTCCCGAAACACTGCGCCCCGATGCAGTGATTACGGCCCTGGGAACGGAAATTTCGGTTGAAGGGACCGAAATGTCAGCGTGGCAGACCCGGTTTTCCGGTTGGCCACATGACACTGTTTTCTCAATACTCGCGGACCTCGGCCATCATCCACACGACCGAATTTTTCAAACCGAGCGCAAGGTCAGTTTTGCCGTCCCTGAACAGGCACAAGCTGAGGCGCGCAGGGCTTTGTCCGACGCGGGGATCGATTGCGAAGTTATCGTGTCCGGTCGTGATGACTTTGACGTTTTGCCCAAGGGTGCTGGCAAGGCAGCGGCAAGCCTGTTCGTTGCCGGCCATTTCGGGCTTCAACTCGATAATATGGTGGTTGCCGGAGACAGTGGTAATGATTTGGATATGCTTCTTGCGGCGCCCGCCCGCATTGTCGTCGGAAACGCACGGCGAGAATTGATCGATGCGTTGGGGCCTGCATCATTTTATCACGCAACGAGGCAGCATGCAGCGGGTGTGCACGAAGGACTTCGGCATTTTGGCGTGTTATAAACTACAGCACAACGTGCAAAAGGGATGTGGCTGACATGAGCAACGGCAATTCAGGTTCGCTATTGATGATTTCGCTGCACGGCTATGTGGCGGGATCACCCGAACTTGGAAAACCGGACACTGGTGGACAGGTCGTCTTTGTGATGGAGCTTGCCAAACGGTTTGCGCGCCTTGGCTACACGGTGGATGTCGTGACGCGGCGGTTTGAAGATCAGGCCGCAGAAGACCGGATAAACGAAAACCTGCGAGTATGGCGCATCCCTTTTGGCGGAACCGATTTCATTCGCAAGGAGGATATGCACGACTGGTACGGCGATTTTGTTTCGAACCTGTTGGCTGCAATTCGAAAACACGGTCTGTCCTACGATGTGGTGAACAGTCACTATTGGGACGCAGGAGTTTCGGGCCAAAAAATCGCCGAAGAACTGCAGATACCCCATATTCACACGCCGCATTCTCTTGGCTGGTGGAAAGCCAAGGATATGAAAAGCCTCGGAGAAGGCAAAGCAGCGAACTACCGTTTTGAGGAACGCATTCAAAAGGAATTCGTACTCTATCGTAGCTGCGATCACGTTATTGCAACAAGCGAGCAGCAGGTTCAGTTGATCGAAGACCACTACGACCTTCCAAGCGAACACATATCCATGATTCCTCCGGGCATTGATGAACAGCGGTTTACTGCGGTGACGCCGACGCAGGTTGCCGAAATTCGCCAAAGGCTGAATATGTCCCACAATGACGTCTATGTCGTCGGTCGTGCCGCAACAAACAAGGGATACGACCTGATCATACAGGCTTTGCCGCATCTGCGGGCCTTGCAGCCGAACGCCCGTCTGGTTCTCGCGGCTGGGGCAAATTCAAGCGACGATAAAAAGTTGATCGATAGCTGGAAGAAACAGGCCGCAGATTTGGGGGTCGCGGATTTTGTCGATTGGCGCGGGTACGTGGCGGATGACGATCTTGCTAACTATTACCGTGCGCCAGGAGTTTTCGCGCTCCCGTCGCGCTATGAGCCTTTCGGTATGACCGCCGTCGAGGCTATGTCGAGCGGCACCCCAACGGTCCTTACCACGCGCGGTGGTCTTTTCGAACAAGTCGAGTTTGGTCGTCACGCGCTGATAGCTGACCCAACGCGCCCGCAGGAGTTTGCTGCAATGGTAAGTATGCCCATGCAGCACCCGTGGTTGCGAGAGAAACTCATGGTAGAAGGCGCAAGATTCGCCCGCCGAACATTTGGCTGGACAGGTATTGCACGCCGAACGATCGGGATTTTCGAAAACTTCCGGGGTAAGTACCAATCCGTACTTTGAATCGGGCTCTGTCGTATTCTTTTCTGCAGTACGAATGAGTGGTGGAAATTTCAATCTATTGTCAGATTTGCTGACAGGATTACTCAGTCGTGCCACTGACAGCTTATAGAGTTTTGGGCGCGACAGGCAGGAAGACAACCGATTTCACTCACCTCGTGGTTCCAAGGTTACTGGCACTGACCGCGCTGTTGCTTCGTCGCTCAGAAATGGAGGAACATCATGGCAATGCCCCTTTTCGGGGTACAACGAAATTATCTTCCTGTTCCCAGCCGCTTGATCCATACTTTTGTGTCAAGCGGTGCTGCCCCGGCACCCGGCAGATCGGGCGCTCTGTGACCTTCATCTCGCTTGCGATCCGGTTGATGCAGGCACGGCAGCCGCCGCAGCTTCTGAAGTACTTCTTCCGGGTGGTGTCTCTTCTTCGACACCAGCGTACCCCCCCCGTTTCTCTAACATAACGGTGGTCTAGCTCGGTTGAGTTGGCTCAGGCCTTGAGCACTGCCTCAAACGCGTTCTTTGGCATTAGTACATTCAGCGGTCTTTTCAGGCAAAGTCGATTTCGACCGAACCGAAAGGTCCAAAATCTGCGTGGATCTTTGTACCCGACGGGCATTCGACGGGGCGGATAAAGCTGCCGGATAGGATAATCTGCCCCGGTTCGATGCTCTGACCATATTGCGCCATCCGGCGCGCCAGCCAGACCACGCTTTCGATCGGGTCGTTTAGCACCCCTGCGCCCAAACCGGTTTCTTCGATCTCGCCGTTGCGGAAGGTCAGCGCGCCGACCCAACGCAGGTCGAATACGTCGATCGCGTGGCGCTCTGTCCCCAACACGAGGCCCGCATTAGCGGCATTGTCGCTGATTGTATCGTAGACGTTACGCGCCCTACCGCTTTCCGGGTCTGTACGTTGAATACGGGTATCCAGGATTTCGATGGACGGCGCGACGTAGTCGGTTGCGGCGACAACATCATCACGCGTGACGTCCTTCCCCCCGACAGAGGACTTCATGACAAAGGCAATCTCGGCCTCGATCCGGGGCTGAATGAAGCGACCGGCAGGGATCGTGCCGCCATTCGCAAAGACCATGTCATCAAACAGAATGCCACTATCAGGAATGTCGATGTTGAGCGCATATTGCATTGCCTTCGAGGTCAGGCCGATTTTCCAGCCTATGACCTTGCGCCCTTCCGCCAGTTTTTGCCGATAGATCGCATTTTGCACCGCGTAGGCATCATCCATACCCATCTCGGGGTGGCGCAGGCTCAGCAAACCGATCTGCTTTCCCGTGCGTTCAGCCTGCATCAGATCGGTCGCAGCGCGGGCATGATCTTCGGGTGTCATGGCTGTTCATCCTCGACCGTGTTTCGCAGCGTCCCAATGCCGTCGACCGACACCTCAACAACGTCTCCGGGGGCAAGGTATTTCGGCGGATCAAACCGCGCGCCTGCCCCGGTGGGTGTGCCGGTGACGATGATGTCCCCCGGCTGCAACGTCATGAAGGTCGAGATGTATTCGATCTCACGCCGGACCGGGAACATCATACGGTTCAGGGTATCGTCCTGCCGCAGCTCACCATTCACGCGGGTCTCAATGCGCGCGTCATCCAATTGCGATGCGTCGGTAAACGGCACCAGCCAAGGACCGATTGCCCCCGAGTTATCCCAGTTCTTACCCTGGGTTACGTTGAACTTTGCATGCCGAACCCAATCACGGATCGTACCTTCATTGCACAGGGTCAGCGCCGCGATATGGTCATAGGCGTCCTGTTGCGAAATCCTACGACCGGGCTTGCCGATCACAATGGCCACTTCACCCTCATAGTCCAGCGTGTGGTTTTCCGGAGGCCGGATCAACGGGCGGTCATGCCCTGTAAATCCACTGGCAAAGCGTGGGAACAGGGACATGTATTTCGGTTGCGCACTGCCGTCTTTGTATTCCGCATTCCGATCCGGGAAGTTCACGCCGACGCAAAGGATACGGCGCGCGTCCGGCATCACCATTTCATAGGCAAAATCGGTATGTGTGACAGGCTTTCCCTGTGCCGCGCTGATCAGTTGATCAAAGGCTCCGGCGGCGATCACCTCGTATAGGCTGGCATATTCAGGGAAGGCCTCATTCAGCGCAATTGCACCGCTATCGGTGACTGCCCCGAAATAGGTGTCTCCACCGGCGGTGAAGGTTGTAAACTTCATGCAAGTATCTCCCAAACCTCTTGAATGACATCTGCGGCCATCAGCACGTCATCCCGCGTCGTATCAAATTGTCCGACCTGAAAGCGGATGATTTTGCGACCATCGAACATGCCCTGCGTCAGGTAGATCCTGCCATCGTCGTTCAGTGCATCGACCAACCGCTGTTGCATTTCATCGTCGCCGGGACAGCGGAAGGAAAACAGGCTGAGGATTGGGGCGGTCGTAATCTTGAACCCCTCCATAGCCCCTATTTTCTCAGCAACTTCATTGGCCCAAGCCACGTGGTTACGGATACGCGCGCGCAGTCCGTCCAGCCCGTAGGACCGCAACAAAAACCAGATTTTCAACGCGCGAAAGCGGCGGCCCAGCGGGATCGTCCACTCTGAATAGTTTGTGACGTCTGCGCCTGTGGTCTTCAGGTATTCGGGCTCGATTTTCAGCGTGTTGAGCTGCCGTGTCGCGTCCTTCAGAAACTGGATCGCGCAGTCAAACTGCGCCCCCAGCCATTTATGCGGGTTGAACACGATGCTGTCATAGCGCTCGGCCCCGGCCCACAGAGCGTCGCGGAATTCGGGGCAAATCATGGCCGACCCCGCCCAAGCGGCGTCCAGATGGGTGTAGAGGTCATACTTCGCAGCGATATCGGCGACGGCCTGCAGATCATCACAGGCGCCAACACCTGTGCCACCGGTGATTGCGATGATCCCAGCTGGGGCGTGCCCCTCTGCTATATCGCGTTGGATCGCGGCCTCCAGCATGTCGGGGTCAACGGCGAATGTCGGCCCTTGCGTGGGCAACTTTACCAGATTGTCCTGTCCGATACCCGCAACCCAGCAAGCACGGTCAATCGACGAATGAACCTGATCCGAGCAATAAATCCGCAGAGCACCCTTGGCGTTCAACCCTTGCCGGTTGCCCGTAAAGCCCGTGGCGCGTTCGCGCATGGTCAGGACAGCCGACAACGTGGCCGACGACGCGCTGTCCTGAATGACCCCGGTCATCCCGTCCGGCAGACCAAGCGCCTGTCGCAGCCAATCAACCATCACGCCTTCAACCTCAGTTGCGGCGGGTGAGGTCTGCCACAGCATACATTGCGCAGCGATTGTGGTGACCAGCATTTCCGCCAACATTGACGGCGGCGCGGCGTTGGCAGGAAAGTAGGCGAAGAAGCGGGGATGCTGCCAATGAGTCATCCCCGGCATGACGATCCTTTCGAAATCAGCCATTATCGCGTCCATCGGCTGCCCGGATTCTGGCGGCGTCGGTTCAAGCTGACTGGAAATGTCGCCCGGCGAAGTTTGCGCCCGAACCGGGCGTTCTGACAGCGTTTGATGATAATCGGCGGCCCATCTGGCTATCTGCTGCCCCCACTGTGCAAATTCGTCCCAGTCCATTCGCTCGCTTTCCTATACCGCAATCGTCGTTCAAGATTGACCATCGCGGACTGTGTCGATTGTTCTTGTCTTGAGTTGCGCAGGCTTCAGACCGAAAAGCTGATATTTGTCTGACCCGTTCCTGAGCTGCCAAAATAGGGTGTGTAGATATCAATCTCGCCCTTGTAGCTGCCCCAGCCAAGTGCACCGAACAAAAGTGCCGTGTCGTTCATCGCGCACTCTCCTGTGCATTTCTTGGCGTAATCAGGAAGAAGCTCGAGGAATTCCTCAAACCGCCCCTGTTCCCAAAGCTCGATAACTCTCAGATCCATCTGGCGATTGAACTCACCGTTGACGGCGTTCAGGCCGTCGACCGAGCGTTCGTTTGGCGTGAAATCATGGCTGAGCGAACCAGATGCCAGGATCGAGACATCTCGATCCGAGCGCCGGATGCCTTCGGCAATTGCCTCGCCCCAAACACGGTTCTCCTGAATTGACGAGAACTGATTGACCGCAACAGGTAGTACCCGCGCGTTGACGCCGTCATTTATGAAATGCATCGGCAGGAGCGTGCCGTATTCCATACCCATGTCGGGATGCGAATGGCCCAAGGCCCGCTCTCCTCTCTCGCGCAGCACGTCGAGAATGGTTTCCCCAAGTTCGTGATCACCTCGGTAGTCGAATTGCATATCCGCCAACATGTGCGGCAGTTCATGGCTGATGAAACGCCCCTTGTGGTGTTCTTTGGTGTTTAAATGGAACCCTTGATTGGTGATCCAATGGGTATCGAAGATGACAAAGGTATCAACCTTGCGATCAATCGCATCCTGACGCAGGCGCGCATACCCATCGATGGCAGGTTGCCGGATGCCTTTGTATTTTGGCATCGTATGGGACATCCAGATGCTAGGCACATGCGTGATCTTCGCAGCCTGTACAATCTTTCCCATGACAGTTCCTCCTTATTGCGATGGGGATGCCCCTTATTTCATGGTCTGAGTATAGGATACCCGGCCCGATTGCGGCACCGGTATCCCAAATCATTTACCCAACTGAGTGATCTTGTGCTGACCGGTGGCAAAACCGATGTGCTTTTGCTCCATATAGAACTCGAACGACCAGTCCCCGCCGTCCCGCCCGATACCTGACGATTTGACGCCACCGAATGGTGTTGGCAGGTGACGGACGTTTTCCGAATTTACCCAGATCATCCCCGCCTCCAGCCGATCCGTAAAGCGCAGGGCGCGTGTCAGGTCATTCGTCCAGACATAGCCGGTCAGACCGTAAGGGGTGTCGTTGGCTATTTGCAGCGCTTCCTCTTCTGTCGAGAACGGAATTGCAGTCAGAACCGGGCCAAAAATCTCTTCGCGCGCAATGCGCATCTGGTTGTTCGCATTGGTAAACAGGGTTGGGCGCACGAAATACCCCTCACCTTCAACCTTCGTTCCACCTGCGGCTATGGTTGCACCGTCTTCCTTCGCGATGTCGAAATAGCTGGTGACCTTGTTATAGTGCTCCTCGGTCACCAAGGGACCGATCTCGGTGGCGGGGTCCAAAGGGTGGCCAACCTTGATCTTGTTCACCCGCTCGACCAGCTTGGCCTCGAACGCTTCCTTGATCGTATCCTGTATCAGCAAGCGCGAAGAGGAGGTACAGCGTTCGCCGTTGATCGAATAGATCATGAAAATCACGGCATCCAGGGCACGGTCTAAATCTGCATCATCGAACACAATAACGGGGTTCTTGCCACCCAACTCAAGATGGTTACGCTTGAGCGTATCTGCCCCCTGCTTGGTGATCAGGCTGCCGGTGCGGCTTTCGCCGACAAAGGCGATGGCGCGGATTTTAGGGTGCTCGCACAACGCCTTTCCAGCTTCTTCACCGAAACCGTTGACCGTGTTCAAAACACCTTTGGGCAGACCTGCCTCTTCGGCGATTTCCACCAGCAACCGGGCTGTAAGGGGGCTGGCTTCGGCTGGTTTGTGAACAACTGTGCACCCAGCCGCCAACGCGGGCGCGATTTTCCACGTGGACAACATAAACGGAGTATTCCAAGGCGTAATCACACCAACGGGCCCAATAGGGACACGTGTCGTAATGTTCATCAGCGTCGGAGATTTCAAATGCTGGCCATCCCGCGCCTGCACGACCTGATCGGCAAAATACCGAAAGTTCTCGGCCCCGCGCAGCGCCGCCTTGGACATGAATTTCAACGCCTGGCCGGTATCCCAACACTCGCACAGGGCGATTTCTTCGGCCCGAGCTTCAATAGCCTCAGCCACACGGATCAGGATTTTGCGCCGTTCGGTTGCCGGCATGTCGCGCCAGTCAGAAAAGGCATCGGCTGCAGCATTGGCTGCGGCGTCGATATCATCGGCGTTTCCTTGGGCAACCTCGCAGATCACGCTTTTGTCGACAGGCGACGTGTTCAGAAACCGGCCAGCGGACCCTTCCCAGTCTTCACCTGCAATACGGTTCTTTATTCCATCTTCCTGAAACCGCGCCAGCAACCCATGCAGCGTTTCAATGTTCTGCTCCAAAGTGCTCATTTCGGTTCCTCCAGATGGTCGCGGATTGTGCCGCATTTTGGGGAAAACTTCGCATCAATCTCGCGCAATTCGGACGACAATGCGATCGAATGCGTTTTCATTGCCGGTTCAAGAAAGGTCCGTGCAGTTTCAAACAATCGCTCGATGACTTCCTGTTTGACCTCGTCAGTCCTGCCCTCGCGCAGGCGCACTGAAATATCCACAAACCCGTGTTTGGCGTCGCCATCAGCGATCGAATAGTGATCAACCCGTGTTGCCCGCACGCGTAGCCCGGGCATGGGCAATGCATCCAACGCAGCCGCAGATTGCCGTAGCACATTGCACAGCTCGGCCATATCCAACACTTGCTCAAGGTTACCCGAGTATTCGATGTGGATGTGCGGCATTACTCAACTCACATTATTTGTCATGTTAATTAATATTGTTGCTATCTGATGTTGCGGCATCGAGTCAATCAATTTATTTAACATGTGATCTATATTGAGGTTGGATTATTGCCAGACGCGCCGAATACCCGAAAAGCCGCCACGCTGCCCACAACGGCGCAATCGCTTCCGGTGTCTCTTATCCGTGCGCGCGAGGCCGTAATGGCACCAATTCGCAAAATGCTGCAGAAAGCCGGAATTACGGAACAGCAGTGGCGTGTTTTGCGTGTCCTAAGTGAGAATGGGAAGACAGACACGGGCATGCTGGCAACGCGCGCAGCACTTATGTCGCCCAGCCTGAGCCGGATCATTCAATCCATGGAAAACTCTGGCCTCGTTTCCCGCGAGGTCGACCCAAATGACCGTCGCCGTCAGCACATCGCCATAACGGCCGCGGGGCAGGCAATCATCGATGACCATTTGGATGAGGCATCAGAAATCGCAGCGTATTACCGCAATATCCTGGGCGACGAAGACCACGACACCCTCGTCGCCTTGCTGCAAAAACTTGCCTTGGGTCTCGATGATCCAAATCAGGGCACTTAGCGGTTCACACCGTTTCCAAGCCTTTGTCCAGTGACATAAGAAGTGTGTTCACATCCTCTTCACTCAGCACCAGCGGCGGAGAGAGTATGATGTTATTTCCCGACACGCGCACCATGGCACCAGCATCATAAGCCGTTTTCTGCACCGTGCCGATTGTCGCTTTGTCGATTGGCGACTTGGTATCACGGTCAGATACCAGCTCTAACGCGCACATCAGACCATATCCGCCGCGCACATCGCCAACCACATCGTATTTCTCGCCCAACTTCTTAAGGCCAGCATACAGTTGCTCACCCCGCGCTGCGGCGTTATCCTTGACGTTCAGGCGTTCCGTTTCCTTCAAACACGCAATTGCGGCAGCCGCGCCAACCGGATGCCCGGAATAGGTATAACCCGACCCGATTGCGGCCTTGCCTGAGGTGTCATTTTCGAACACGTCCGAGACGGCATCACTGATCATCACCGCGCCGAACGGGAAGTATCCGTTTGTGATGGCCTTGGCCGTCACGGCCATATCAGGCTTTACCCCAAAGCGGCGCGAACCGCTCCAAGCGCCTGTCCGGCCATAGGCTGTAATCACTTCATCCGCGACCAGAAGAATTCCGTGTTTTGAACAAATCTCACGAACTCCCGGCATGAAGCTTTCGTGCGGGGGGATCACACCACCTGCCCCAAGAACCGGTTCCATGATCATTGCCGCAATGGTCGAGGGGTCCTGGAACTTTATCTCGTCCTCCAGCGTCGCAAGGCACAACTGCGCAAGCTTTTCTGGATCGGTTTCACCAAACGGGTTCCTATAGGTGTACGGCGAAGGTATGTGATGGCAGCCGGGCATCAGCGGTTCGTATTGCGTCCGGAAATTTGGGTTTCCGTTTACCGATGCACCCAGAGTATGCGTTCCATGGTAACCTTTCTTGAGGCTCAGGAATTTCACCCGACCAGCTTCGCCGCGTACTTTATGGTATTGCCGCGCGAGCCGCAGAGCGATTTCAACACCGTCCGAGCCACCGGATGTAAAAAACGCGCGCGACAGCCCGTCGGGTTCAAAGAACTCACGCAGCATCCAGCTAAGCTCGATCACCAGATCATTGGTCGTTCCGCGGAAAATTGAGTAGTATGGCAACCGGTCAAGCTGTTGCGAAATCGCGTCTTTCACTGGCTGGCACGAGTAGCCCAGATTTACGTTCCAAAGGCCGCCTACCCCGTCCACAACGGTTCGACCATCCACATCGGTGATACAAACACCTTCGCCGCCGACAATGATCTCGGGCGGGTTCGCAAGGCTGTCGGCAGGATGAGTCATCGGATGCCACAGGTGGCGTGCATTGTTTTCTTTAAGGAAATTGCTGTCCTTCATGAGATCACCTGTTGAGTCGTGGTTTCATCGCCCCATTGCAGCGGCAAGTCGTCGAAGTCGCGGGGGAACGTGCCACCCAGGGCCGTCGAGGCACGCTTTGCTTCTTTCAAAAGCATCAGGGCTATGTCGCGCAGTTTTTCCGGCTTGGCGCGCACGCTTGGAACGGCAACGGCCAATGAGCCCAGAACACGCCCCCCCTCTCCGAACACAGGCACACCAACCGAGGTTACGCCCTCGTCAAAGCCACCCGACACGGTGGCCACCCCAAGCCGGCGGACAGCGTCGAGTTTTTGCTTCAAAGCCGCCGGATCCGAAATTGTCTGATCGGTGTATTTTGACAGCGGTCTGCTCATGATCCGCGTTTGCCAATCCTCAGGGCAGAAGGCCAAGGCCGCGATGCCGGATGACGTGGCGTGCAAGGGCAGCATCTCGGCGATGTCAAAATTCACCTGAATGCCGTGAAGACTTGGGTCGGCGTGGACCACCGGAGACATTGCATCGCCCTGCAACAGACTGGCATGGGCCAATTCACCTACGGCTTCGGACAGTTCCAACACGATCGGCTGCAAGAGCCTGCGCACCGGAAACAGCGTTTCGCGCAGGGCAGACAGCCTGAGCAGCGCCGGCCCAAGCCGATACGCGCGCGTTTCCGGGTGTTGTTCAAGAAACCCGTTTTCGGCAAGCTCGGTCAGGTGGCGATGCACAGTGGCCTTGTCCCGGCCCGTGAGGCGAACAAACTCTCCCAACCCGATTTCTGACCGGTCACGGGCGAAAAGCGAGAGCAGATCCAAGGCTTTTGTAATCGTTCCCATCTAGCGGCCTCCATGCTCGAAGAAGGCAGCGATTTCATTGGCAAACGCAGCACGATCCGCCGGACCTGCCTCTAGTGACAAACGCGCCATGCGGGTGACCTCTTCACCGACGTAATCGGCATATTCGTCGACAAGATCAGTGATAAACCCTTGAGTCATTTCCGGGTGGTGCTGAACGGTGAATACGTCATTGCCAATGGTATAGCCGGCGATGGGGCAGCCCGGGCTTTCGAACAGCCGCTGCGCGCCCTCGGGCAAAGCCCCCACTTGCTCGATATGCGATCCGTATAGGTGCCATCCATTCCCGCATCCCGACCAAGGAGCAGAGGCCACGCGTTTGGTTTCGATCCGCCCATGCGCCCAGCCTTGCGGATTTCGAATAATCGGAGCGCCCAGGGATTTTGCGATGATCTGATGGCCGAAACAGGCGCCAAAGATTGGTATCTTTCGCTTGATCAGGTCTTTGACAAGCACCTCAAGCTGCTGCATCCACGGCGCGTTCTCGGTGACCGAGGCCGGGCTTCCTGTGATCATAACCCCGTCAAATCCCGAAAGATCATCGGGGAATTCGTCCTTGCAGACCCAAAACGCCTCAACCTCCCAATCTGGGCGGACTTCCGCAATCAGAGTGGCGAATTTTTCGTCATCTAGCGGGCGCGCTTTGGCAAAGGCGCTGTCATCGGTGTTGGTGACAAGGGTCGCAAGTCGCATATCAGACAAACCACACATAGAAATCGAGCAAAGCATCAGGCTCTAATTCGCGGGTCTTACGGAATTCGCGCTCTTTCATGAAGGCGTGATTTTCGACCAGTTCGCGCCCGACCGCATCCACCAGCGCCGTATCTGCCTGCAGGTCCTGAATGGCCTTGCGCAGATTGGCTGCGGTGCCGGTGCGGGCATCTACTTTGTCAAATCCGTCGCCGGTTTCGATCGGTGGTAGGGTCATCTGGGCCTCGTACCCCAACCGCGCGGCCTGCAGAACCGCAGCGCAGGCGGTGTAGGGGTTGGCGCTGGCGTCCGCCATACGATGTTCCAGACGGGCCTTCGCGCCGCCTTCGCCCGAGACGCGAGTGGTCACGCCGCGATGATCCCCGCCCCAGTTCTTCCAATAGCCCGACAGGGACGCCGGTTGCAGGCGGCGATAGGACCCCGCCGTTGGCGCGATCAGACCGGCCAGCCCTTCGTGGTGATGCACCAGACCGGCAAGGCAGCCGCGCGACAGGTCGTTCAGATGATCGGGGCCGCCGACCTCACCTGTGGCTAGCGCGTTCCTGCCCTCGGCATCTTGAAAGGAAAAGTTGATATGCATACCCGATCCGCCCAATTCGGACAGAGGTTTGGGCAGGAAGGTCAGAACGATCCCGTGATCCAGCGCAATCTCACGCGCCATGAGGCGGAACAGCACGAGATCATCGACGGCTGTCAGCGCGTCATCGAAGGTCAGCGTGTATTCGAACTGGGGGCTGTCATATTCGGCGGTAATCAGATCCAGCCGAAAGCCCATTTCCAGCGCCTTGTTCCAGATCACATCATTGATCCGCATCGGATCGGCGAAGGGGCCAGTGCCATAGACGCCTCCGCCCGGCGCATCATAGGGGCGTAAACGGCCATCCTCGCCCCCTTGCAGGGCATAGGCCTCAAGCTCGATCCCCAGCATTGGTTTCAGCCCGTGCTTTTCCCAATCGGCCACCGCCCGTTTCAATGCCCCGCGTGGGCACAAGGACAACGGCGCGCCGTCGGCGTCAAACAGATCGCCCAGCACGACCGAGGTGTTGGGTTCCCACCCTTTGCGGACATTATCGCCCCGCCAGCGCAGCTCCATGTCCGGCGCGCCCTCGCGCACTTTCGCGTGCGGCGCGTCCAGCAGAAGATCGCGGTCGTAGTGCACTCCGAAAGTCGCGCGCGCGAACCGGGTCGAGGCGTCGGCGATCTTGCTGGCGGGCATGTACTTGCCGCGCGGGATCGAGAGGTGATCGATGAACAGGGCGCGTAAACGGTTGGACATTGAGAACCTATTGCAAAGTGACGCGAACAGGCATCCGCTTGATGCCGTTTACAAAGTTGGACCGAACAAACGCCTCGGGGCCGTCGGGTTCGATGGTTCTGATCCGTTTGACCAGTTCCTGAAACAGCACCCGCACCTCGAGCCGGGCCAGATGCATGCCCAGGCAGACATGCGGCCCGCCTTGTCCCCATCCCAGCTGACGGTTGGGCTTGCGCGACAGGTCCAGGCGATACGGGTCGTCAAACATGACCTCATCCCGGTTGGCGGAAATGAACCAATACAGCACCTTGTCGCCTTCCTTGATCTGCTGGCCGTGAACTTCGACATCTTTCATCGCGGTCCGGCGGAAATAGGTCGCGGGTGAAGCCCAGCGGACAATCTCATCTGCGGCGGTGCCCCAGACCTCGCCCGATTGCATCTCTTCCAGCAGGCCGCCCTGCCGCGCGATGGCCTGAATGCCTGCAGCGATGGAATAGCGCGTCGTATCGTTGCCCGCCGCCACCAGCAGGCAAAAGAAATTGCGAAATTCGGTCTCCGATATCGTCTCGCCATTTTCATCAGGCTGCAGGATCAGATGCAGAATGCCGCTGGTGTCTCCGCTGGCGTTCTTCTTGTCCATCAGCGTGCGGGAATACTCGTACAACTCGGCCCCGGCGGGTGAGTTGAACGGCATCAGGCGGAATTCGTCCGTCTGCATCTTGTCGACGACATGGTCGGTGAAATCGGGATCCGAGTTCGCCATCAGCGCATCCCCCTTGTCGACCAGCCAAGGCAGGTCTTCATCAGGAACACCCAGAATTTGGCCAAGCATCCGCATCGGCAATTCCCGGGCGATATCGCGTGTGGCGTCGAACGTGCCCTTTTCCAAAGCGCGATCCAGAATGGGGCCGCACAGGTCGCGAATCTGATCCTCGAACCCAGCGACCACCTTGGGTGAGAACGCCTTGGCCACCTTCATCCGCACCTTGCGATGCTCGGTCCCATCCGTTTCCTGAAAGGTGCGGCGGGCCATGTATTCCTCGTAGGTCTGATCCTCCATCCGGATGCCGCGCGCGGACGAAAACGTTTCGGTATCGCGCACCATCTTGTCGATATCCGCATGGCGTGTGATCGACCAATAACCCTTGCCGCCTTCGAACTCGGACCAGTGGCACGGATTCTCGCGCCGCAGCCGCGCAAAGGTGTTGTACGGCGCGCCGCCCGCGAAACTGTCATGCGAGCCGAGGTCGGCAAACCCGTCGTCTTCAGGAACCCACATGGTCATAAAAGCGCCTCCGTCTTTGTTGTTTCTTGCGGTTTTCGAAATGCCGGTGCGAGCGATCTGAAATCCGTTTTGCAAATGTGTTGGATGCCTTCTTCTGCATTGACCGGCGATCCACCGGTCGCCATTCCCGCCAGACGCGCCAAATCGTCGAAAAAAGGATGATCACGATGACGCAGAACAGCAGAAAGGCGATGGGGCGGTCGATAAAGTCCAACGGCGTTTTGACCCGCGCGAGGGAGGCACGCAATTTGACCTCCATGATGCCGCCCAGAACCATGCCAAGAATGATCGGTACAATGGGCATGTTCAGGCGTTTCAGGACAAACCCCAGCAGCCCGAAGACCGCTGCGATGATGCAGTCCATGGTCGAGTTGCGGATCGAATAGACCCCAACAAAGCTGAGCAACAGGATGCACATGCCCAGAAAGCGGTTTGGAATGCGCGTCAGATGCACCAGCCAGCCGGTTGAAACCAGCAGGAAGCCGACCACGATCACGTTCAGGACTAGCAGCGCAATGTAAAGCGCGACAACGAAATCCATGTCGTTCTGGAACAGTCCCGGCCCCGGCACGACGTTATGGACATAGAACACCGACAGCATCATCGCCGTCAGCGCCTCACCCGGTATACCGAGCGCAAGCAAGGGGATCATCGCCGCTGCGGGAACTGCGTTGTTGGCGGTCTCGGACGCGATCAGCCCCTCGGACGAGCCATGGCCGAACGCTTTGGGGTTCTTCGACAATTTACGGGCCGAAGTGTAAGACATGAACTGGGCCGTGAACTCTCCGACACCCGGGATCATGCCCATGACCACCCCGAAACTGGCCGAGATGGCCGCCACACGCGGGTGGCGGGCCAGTTCGCGGAAGCCCTGAAACAGCGAACCGCGTGACCGGGGCAGCCGGATCTTCTCATCATCCATCGTCAGCAGCAAAAACGCCTGCGACAGCGCGAACAGGCCAAGAACCACGACGATCAGGTCAAGACCGCCCGCCAACCAGCTTTGGCCGAAGGTGAAGCGACGGGTATAGGCAGCGGGTTCCAGACCAATTGTGCCGATCAGAATACCGAACCCCGCAAGCGCCGCCGCTATCGCCATCTGACCCTTGTGGGCGACAACGACCAGTATAAGACCCAACAGGGCGGCCAGAAAGATCTCGCGCGAGCCGAACATGGGCGCGATTTTGGCCAGCACTGGGGACAGGAAGATCAGGCATATGACCGAGAACAACCCGCCCAGAAAGCTAGCCGAATAGGCCAGTGACAGTGCCCGGCGGCCCTCGCCCCGCAGGGTCATCGGAAAACCGTCATAGGTGGTCAGCGCATTCACAGCCGTGCCAGGCGTGTTGATCAGGATCGCGGGAATTGACCCGCCATACATGGACGATCCGTAAATACCCAACAACAGCGTCAGCCCAACAATCGGGTCCATCGAAAACGTCGCGGGCAGCAGGATGGCAATCGCAACCGCTGGTCCAACCCCGGGAATGGCACCGATGGCCACGCCACCGACAGCGCCCACCAGCAGGGCCAGCATCACGTCCCAGCGCGCCAGAACGTCAATCGCCGATAAGATCAGATCCATCAGAGGTACACCAAAAAGAATGTTCGGATCGACTCGGGCAGGAATTCATAGATTTGCGCGCCCGGAATGCTCACACCCAGAAATCCCTTGAACAGCGCGACCATCGCAATCGCGAACACAGCAGCGATTGCGATTGCCAAACGTGATCTATAGCCGAGGCGATAGGTTAGAGCGCAGGCGAAAACGATGCTCATGGGCATGAAACCAAGGCGTGGAACTGCAGCGACATAGACCAGAAACCAAGCAAGATATTCCAATGGCTCTGCCCAACGGCGCGCTTCGACCCAATCCAGCGCGTTGGGTTTTCTGCGCCGCATCAACCGAAAGTGCACCGCAAACCCCGACAGCATCGTGATGAGGGCAATCGCCGGCCACAAACGCGGTTGACTGCCTATGTTCCGCGCCTTTTCGGTCCATTCCGTCTGATTGCCCAGCTGAGACAACAAAACCAAAGTCACAACCAGACCCGCAATGACAAACACAACCTGGCCAGAGGTTTTTGTCTTGATTTGTAGAAGCTCGGAATTGTCCATTCGACCCGGTCCCTGGCAGAGTTGAGGGGACGCATTTTCGCCCCCTCACAAGATCGCTCTTATTGGCCCAATGCGTCTGAGATGGTGCCCAGCGTTGCCTTGTCTTCGGCGATCACGGCCGCGCTTTCATCGGCATTCAGCCAATAGACCAACGCACCCGTTTCTTGTGCCAACTGTTGAGCACGCTCACTGTTGACCGTCTTCTCGGCAACGGCGGCGATCTTTTCGCGCACATCTGCCGGAGTGTCCTTGGTAACGAACAGACCGTTCCACAGCGAAATATCGAGGCTCGGCTCAACTTCGCCAATGGCGGGCGTGTCCGGAACCTTGGTGATCCGTTCGCCCGTGATCGAGACCAGAACCTTAACGTCGTCGAGACAGGGCAGGATGAGTTGAAGCGTGGTGTTGATCACATCCGCATCGCCAGAGGCCAGCGTGTTGCAATCCAAGGCGTCAAACGCGGCGTCCCCTGCCCATTCGAAACCCATGGTCGAAGACAGGGCTTTGGTAACCTGCGTGGGCGTCAGAACATCACCGAAATGCCCGAGGAAAACCTCGTTTTCCTTGGCGTGGTCGGCCAGTTCCTGCATCGAGGAATAGGGCGCATTGCCCGAGGTCGCGATCACAAACGGATAGGTCAGAAAGATGCCGACAGGGTCGAATTTTTCGGGCGTCAGTTCGGGGATGTCGATCTCATGTCCGATCAGGGACACTGCCGGAACAAAAGATCCGATGGTGTAACCGTCCGCCGGGGCTGTTGCCACTTCGACCGCGCCGGGAAATGGGCCACCGCCGCCGCCGGGCTTGTTCACCACAGCCGCTGGCACGCCGTACTCTGCCTGGAAATCTTCGGCAATCATCCGCGTCAGCACGTCCTCCAAATCGCCCGGAGGCCAAGGAACGATAAAGCTGACAGGTTTTTCGGGGTACTCGGCCAGGGCCGAACCGGCCAGACCAATAGCAAGTGCGGCCAATGCGGCCTTGGCTGTGTTGGACATATCATCTCCCTGCGACGTGTCGCTGCGTTGGTTTATTATATGAACCTTTAGTAGCAATTATTCTGAATTAGATTCTTCACCTGTCAACAAAAAAATCATTATTGACAAATGCAGCTTTATAGACAGACAATTTTTTTGACACTTTTGGTTCATTATTCAAACCTGTGAGGCCTGACTTGGATATTGCGAGAATTAGCGACCTTCGATCCCGAACCATCCCCCCCGCAAGCCATCTGATCGAAGGCAGCTCTCATCAGGCATCCGACGGCGGAACGTTGGATGTGATCTCGCCGATTGACGGATCGACCCTGACAACAATACCCAAAGGCACACAAGACGACGCGCGGCGGGCTATCCGTTCCGCGCGACGCGCTTTTGACGATGGGCGATGGTCTGGTCTGGCGCCTTCTTCCCGAAAAAAAATTCTGCTGAAATGGGCGGACCTCATCGAAGAAAACGCGGAAGAACTGGCAGTTCTGGGTGTAAGGGACAATGGCACTGAGATCGGAATGGCCTTGAAGGCTGAACCGCTCAGCGCCGCCGGAACGATCCGCTATTTTGCTGAGGCGGTCGACAAGATTTATGGCGAGATTGCCCCCACTGCCCCGGATGCTCTGGGACTGGTTCATAAACAGCCGGTCGGTGTTGTCGGCGCAATCGTGCCGTGGAACTTTCCCTTGATGATCGGCAGCTGGAAACTGGGACCAGCGCTCGCGGCTGGCTGCACGGTGGTTTTGAAGCCTGCAGAAACGGCCTCATTGACACTGATCCGCCTTGCCGAACTTGCCGTCGAGGCAGGGCTGCCCCCCGGTGTTTTCAATGTCGTGACAGGCGAAGGCGCAGTTGTCGGCGCGGAAATCGCAGAATCTCATGAGGTTGACGTTCTGGTGTTCACCGGATCAGGCGCGACGGGACGGCGGCTGATGGAGGCCTCGGCGCGGTCGAACCTCAAACGCGTTTATCTGGAGCTTGGAGGCAAATCGCCAAACATCGTCTTTGCGGACGCACCTGATCTGGCCGAGGCTGCAAAGGTTTCGGCCGCCGGGATATTCCGCAATTCCGGGCAGGTTTGCGTTGCCGGATCGCGGCTGCTGGTACAGCGCGACATTCACGACACGTTCGTCGAGATGCTGGTCGGAAACGCCGAGGCCATGCGGGTCGGCGACCCTTTGGACCCGAACACACAAGCCGGTGCCGTGAACTCGGAAACGCAACTGGCGCAAAATCTGGCGTTTGTTGAAGAGGCCCGTTCTGCCGGTCGCACCATCGCCACGGGCGGGACGCGCATACTGCAGGAAACAGGCGGCACATATATGGCGCCAACGATCATCACCGGCGTGCAGCCCCATGATCGCGTCGTCTGCGAAGAAGTGTTTGGCCCGGTTCTGACCGTGCAATCCTTTGAGACCGAGGAAGAAGCCATCGCCCTCGCCAACGCAACACAGTTCGGTCTGGCTGCGGGCCTCTGGACTGCTGATCTATCGCGGGCACATCGAATGATCACAAAAATTCAGGCCGGCGTGGTACATGTAAACACTTATGGAGGCACGGACATCACGGTACCGTTGGGCGGGGTAAAACAATCCGGAAACGGGCACGACAAGTCGCTGCACGCGTTTGACAAATATTTGGATCTGAAAACCGCCTGGATAAAACTCTGAGCCAAGGACACCTGAGTGACACGTCCCACAAAGTCAGCAGAACTTATGGAGCGCCGAGCCAGATTACTGGGCCCGAACGTTTCAACCTTTTACGATGAACCTGTCCATTTCGTAAAAGGCGAAGGTGTTTGGCTGTGGGATGCGGATGGCCGCAAATATCTGGATTGCTACAATAACGTGCCGCATGTCGGTCACTGCAATCCCCGCGTGGTCGATGCGATCTGTCGTCAGGCATCGACGCTGAACACCCACACGCGGTATCTGCATGAAGGCATTCTTGATTACCTCGAAAAACTGACGGGCACCATGGATGCGCCGCTTGACTCGGCAATCCTGACCTGCACCGGGTCCGAGGCCAATGACATCGCCCTGCGCATGGCCGAAGGCATGACCGGCAAACGCGGCATCATTGCCACCGATGCCACATATCATGGCAATACCGCGCTGGTCAGCCAGCTTGGCAATTCCAATCTGCCAACGCTCGGGTTCGGGTTGGATCAATATTTCAGGTTCGTTGATGCACCAGACAGCTATCGAACCCCTGATCCTTACGGTGCGATTTTCGCAGACGCCGTGGCCGAACAGATAGCCGAGCATGAAAGAACCGGCGTGGGCTTTGCTGCCCTTGTCATTTGTCCCTTTTTCCTGAACGAGGGCTTTCCGGATCATCCCGACGGGTGGTTGAAGCCCGCAGCCGAGGTTGTTCGAAGGGCCGGCGGGTTTTTGATCTGCGACGAGGTTCAGTCGGGCTTTGGGCGCACCGGCACTCATATGTGGGCACATCAGAAAATGGGTGTGGTCCCGGATGTTGTCACCATGGGGAAGCCCATGGCCAATGGCCATCCGGTGGGCGGGGTGGTTACCCGCAGTGAAATTCTTGCCACGTTTCGCAAAGGCTATCGGTATTTCAACACGTTCGGCGGCAACCCGGTATCATGTGCCGCCGCAATGGCAGTCCTGCAGGAAATCGAGGAACGCGACCTGGTTGCCCATGCCAAAACCGTCGGGGACCACGCGCGGTCCAGGCTGATTCTTCTGCAGCAGAAATACGATTTCATCGGTGATGTCAGAGGCTCCGGCCTTATTTTTGGTGCCGAAATGGTTCTGGACCGTGACAGCAAAGCTCCGGCCAGTGCGTTCACGGACCGCGTGATCAATGCCATGCGCCATCGCGGCATTATCCTTTCCAAGCTGGGCAGACATAAGAACACGCTGAAAATCCGGCCACCCATGCCGTTTTCAATCGAAAATGCAGACCTTCTTTTTGATACGCTGGACGATGTTCTGGCTGAAACGCCGCTGATACAATGAAGACGATCGTGAAGCAGGCGTTGGCCCAATGGGGACTGGAAGAGGCCGAGTGGTCACTGTTCGCTGCTCGGGAAAACCACGTCTTTCGCGTGCGGTCGGAAAAAGGGACCTACGCGTTGCGCCTACACCGCAGGGGTCTTCACTCAGCGGCTGAGCTTTGCTCGGAACTCCAATGGATGTCCGCAGTCGCGGCTGGCGGTGTCAGGGTGCCCTCTCCTGTCGCGGCCAAGTCGGGCCAGTTTCTAGTTGAGGTCGATGGGACACACGTTGACCTGTTGCATTGGTTGCCGGGTCAACCGCTGGGCGCGACAGGCACGCCACTGGCACAATGCAACCGCGCCGCAACATTCAGGGCGATTGGCAGGGAGATGGCCCGGCTGCACAAAATCAGCGATGCCTGGACACCGCCAGCAACGTTTACGCGCTGGTCCTGGGATCGTGCCGGGTTGCTGGGGAACGCTCCACTTTGGGGTCGCTTTTGGGAAAATCCGACGATCGGCACGAAAGACCGAGCGTTTCTGATGCGTTTTCGGGCACAAGCCGAGCAAGAGTTGCGGCGGCTTCAGGGCAGCCTGGATTATGGTTTGATCCACGCCGACCTTGTGCGCGAAAACGTGCTGTTGGACGGTGAAAGAGTACAGCTGATCGATTTCGACGATTCCGGTTATGGCTTTCGCCTGTTTGACCTGGCGACAACGCTTAACAAAAACCGAAATGAGCCGGATTTCAAACACTTAAAACACGCCCTGCTCGATGGGTATCGTTCTGTACGACCCATCGAGACCGAACAGCTCGACCTGTTCATGGCCTTGCGCGCGACCTCTTATGTTGGATGGATCGCGTCGCGGCTGGACGAGGACGGCGCATCAGAGCGTAACGCCCGGTTTTTGGAAACCGCCCGGGAACTGCTGACCCACTATCTTAATTGAAGCGCGTACATAAGAGGAAGAGATGGCCCAAAAAACAGTTCTGCTGATCGGCACATACGACACAAAAGAAGCCGAGATGCGCTTCATCGAAGAAGTAGTCAAAGCACAAGGTGCCCATGTGCTGACCATGGACGTTTCGGTTCTGGGTGATCCTGAAAGCGCGACCGACATCAGCAAACACGACGTCGCGGCAGCCGGCGGCATGACAATTGACGAGGTCATCGCGCAAGGGGACGAGAACAAAGCCTTTCGCGTAATGTCCGCAGGTGCCGCCAACGTCGTGGCGAAGGCATATGCCGAAGGACGTTTTCATGGGATGCTGGCAATCGGTGGTACGATGGGGACCGATCTCGCGTTGGACTGTGCTCAAGCGTTGCCGATGGGCGTTCCGAAATACATCGTTTCGACCGTCAGCTTCTCGCCCCTTATCCCGCCGCATCGCTTGGCACCCGACATTCAGATGATCCTCTGGGCCGGTGGTCTTTATGGCATGAACTCAATCTGTCAGTCCTCACTGAGCCAAGCGGCTGGAGCGGTTGTCGGCGCGACCAAAGCTGCTGTCGAGTTGGATCGCCGCAAGCCCTTGATCGGGATGACCAGCTTGGGCTCATCCTGTCTGCGCTACATGAAAACCCTGAAACCAGCCCTCGAAGAACGCGGCTTTGAAGTCGCAGTGTTCCATTCGACAGGAATGGGCGGCATGGCTTTTGAGAAATTGGCCGGTGAAGACGCCTTCGTCTGCGTCATGGATTTTTGCATGCAGGAGTTCGCGAACCTGATGGCCGGTTCAGTGGTTTCCAGTGGTGAAGATCGCGTGACGAACGCGGGGCGCGTTGGGACACCGCAAATGATTGCTCCGGGTGCGCTGGATCTGCTGGATTTTGCAGGTTGGCAGGACATCCCGGATCAATACGCCGATCGCCCGTTTCACGAGCATAACCGCCTGATCAAGAGCTCGGTCTTTACCGGCGAAGAACGCCGCGCCTGGGTTCGAGAGCTCGCCAATCGTCTGGAGGCTGCGACAGGTCCCGTTCACTTTTTCTTGCCAGTACACGGTGTCGAAGCCTGGGACAAAGAGGGGGAAGAGGCCCACGACCCGGAAGCACTCGCCGATATGGTAGACGAAATCCGAAAAGTAATCGCAGACCGCGTGCCAACAACCGAATTGGATGCGCACATCAACGACCAAGCCTTTAGTGACGCGGTTTTGGCACAGTTTGATGCGTGGGTTCAGAGTGGAACAGTTTCCAGGTAACAAAAGCGCTGTCGGACGAACACATCTCTAGCAGACAAATGACACTGTCCTTTAGCCCACGCCAAGTTTGGTTACTCCACAACAGCGGCGTTCTGCATCAGCTTCTCCACCCATCCTGCTATGGTCAAACGTCTGACGACTGTTCCAGCTCTGACCAATGTCGTGTGGAGCGGCGCTCTCCGGTTCGGGACATGGCTCCGATCTCCACCAGATTCTCTAAATCCCGGGTCGCGATGGCTCTTTACATTCGGGTGATGACAATTGGTTTTCCGTGCTCAAACCACCTTTGAATCCGCTGGTCCCTTCCCGGCACATCCGCTCGATAAACTTGGCTTGCCATTAGCTAGTACGAAACCGAATGCCCTTACCGTTCGCATTTTGAAACAAGGCCCCCTGTTCGAGGTCGTGTCAGAATATCCACGCTCCACGAAGGTCGTGGGCCAAAAGCCTGGAACAGGACCGTTCGACCGTCAATCTAATGAATGAAGACAAAGTCATTCTTTATGATCATAATATCACTATTATGCGCACTATAACCGCAGCACAGAATTCGGGAACGTTGATACGCCTTTGCCTCCAGACTTCCCCATTGCAACGGGTCATTGACCCATCCGATTACATCAACCACACAACCTCACGCAGTGAACGCGATCTCAGTCAGTCACTGAGTTCGGAAATACTTCAGGGCCTCAGCCTGCCAAGCGCCCTGCCCTCTCAAACCAAGCGGGGTTGTCTATGCACGGACATCAGCGGACGATACGAACGCTTGATGTCCTGACTTTGTGGAAAGAGCTCTACTGCGCTGAGCGGTCAATCAACCCTGCGCTCTGCACAAACGACCTGCTTCCGATTTCTTACCCACGGGTAAGATACTCTCATTCCCGCAAGCTATCGATCAACGCCGCCACTGCCGCCTCCAACTTGGCGCGGTCGACATCCGTGAAGTCCAGATCATACCGCAATTCAAGGCGTCCATTTGATGCCGAGCATTTTGCGATCCCCGCCCTACCCGTCACCTGAAACGTCGTCTTTGCACGGCGCGGTTTTCCAACTGGTTTCGATGCGGGTTTCTGCTTGGTCCCATTCTCCTCGCCCAAAAACCCACGCAGGATTTCAACTTCGCGCCCGCTGTTTCGCCCGGGCTCGCTGAGCAAGGCGACACTCACCTGACGCACCAACGACTGATCGGCGTCTAGCTTCCGCTTCAACTCGACACCAACGTTACGTGGAATCCCTTCAGGGTGAATCAAGGCCTCGCCCAGCATCGAAAGCAAGCTGGCAAAGGCCCGTATGTAGCTGCGCTTGGTATAGCTCGCCGACTTGAAAAGCGTCGAGACAGCCTTGTCAACGTCCGAGCAGTCATTCGCGGGATCTTCGGCATAGGCGCGCGCCAGCGCCCCCATCTCGGCAAACGAAATGTCCTTGCGGATAAGATTCTCGTCCACCATGCGACGATAGCTTTCGTCCAGCTGCGCCGGCTCAGATATCCCCGCCGGGATTCGGCGATACTTGTCATCACCCGTTTCATCATACAATGCACGATAGGCCGATAACCGGCGCATACCCTGAACAAGATCAAAGCGCCCATCGGATCGACGCTCGACACGGATCGGGTTTGACAAACCAATGTCACGGATGGATGCCTTCAACTCGTCCAGATCCGAATCTACGCCGGGCTTGCGATCCCGCGTCAGGCGTTCAGTCAACACGTCAGCCGGATCAATCTCTTGTGCAACCAGACCCTCGGCCCGAAGCCGGACCAATTCATGCGCCAATCGATCATTCTCGGCACGAATGGCGTCCTCGGTTGATTGCTGACCTCTCAACGCATCCGCATTCTCGGAAATGGCCGTGGCCATCGGACCGCGGCGCTTCTCCTGTGGCTTCTCGGCTGGCTTCTCTGCAGGGCCACCCTCCATCGAAGGCAGATCGATATCGAACATTCTGCGCTTGCGGCTCATACCTCATCCTCCAGCTTGTCCCATGCCGAGAGCATAACGCCACGGAATTCCTCATAGGCACTATCGAAAGTCGACCGCGCCCGACGCCATGTTTCGCGGGTCATCTCTCGGTAGTCCATTTCATAGACCGAACTCAGGAAGCGGCCCGACTGCTCGACCGCTCGGGTCATTTCGACCGGATGCTCGGCAAGATGGTTTCCAAAAACCTTCTGGAATGCGTCGTACATCGCGGTATGCAGCGCATTGCCCGGCTCGTAGCGCGTAAGAAGGAAACGCACCTCACAGAATGTCTTGGGTAAACCGATCTTACCCGTGGGTAAGGTCTTGTCGAAACCGTATGCTAGGTCTTCCAGCGCCTCAGCAAGCTGGCCAATGAAAGACGTCGTTGAGTCGTATTCCCAATAGCCAGGACCGGATGGAATATACAGCATGTCGGCTGCAAAGACCGCGTTCATCGATTGGTAGCCGATGGCGGGTGGGCAATCGAACAAAATCAAGTCATAGGCATCATCGGGAATCTGGTCCAGGTACCGAGATACGGCGGCGAAAAAGGACCACTCTGGATTCAAGTGCCGATACTGGGCAGATGCAAATTCAACGAACGCCGCGTTGGCACAGGACGGTATGGCGTCGATCGTGGACCATGAGGTTTGCTTTATGAAGTCTGAGATGCGCAGATCGCCAAGCCCCATGTCGGTAATCGACGGAGGCAGCTCGCGGCGGGGCAGGGCAGTTCCAGACTCAGCTGCCGCGGGCCGATTGTTCATGCGCTCGGTCTCTCGAATCAGGTCCCGCGCCATGATACCCCAAACCGTGTAGTCTTCGGCGACATCAGTCAGACCCATGGAATGGCTCAGGGTCGCCTGCGGGTCGAAATCGACGACCAGCACCCGATAGCCGTCGAGCGCCGCCGCATGCGCAAGGTGTAACGCGACCGTCGACTTTCCGGCACCACCTTTGAAGTTCGCGACCGCTGCGCGGATCGCGCGCTTTCCCGCCGGGCGCGGCGGTGTAAGCGGCTTACGATTGACTTTCAGCCTGCGGCGCAGCTCGTTGACTTCTTCCAAGCTGAACCAACGCTGTCGGCCATCGGGCTCTACTTCTCCACCAGGTAGGGACGGATCAGAGGCAAGCTTGCCGCGAAAGGTGGACTGATTCACCTTAAAGATCAGCTCCGATACCTCCCAGCTTGAGAACCGGCGCAGGGTTTTCTCCATTTCAGGGCTGAACGTCTGCTGGCGAATCCAACCCTGCAACTTGAGCGATCGTGTTCGCAGGGCGTTTAGGTCTTCGTGTGTGTACATGCCTCAATTCTTCTCTTCTGGACGCTAATTTCTTACTTTCCTTCATTTACGCTGTATTTGCATATTTAGCAAAAGAAATTATTCTCACATTGCGAACTTACCCGTGGGTAAGAAAACATAGTGCAAACAGGTGCGAACATGATTCGCTTTGGCCGTCGGCCGTGCTGAGGACTCAATCACCCTTTGCGGCGATATATAGGGGGACACTAGATCCGATACTACGCCATTTGGGGGGACATAATACTCATTAAGGGGGACACACAGAATGTCCCCCATCACCTATAATTCACCACTTTCATTTAGTTTTTGAATTCGAAATCGGAACCCATTTTGGCCAAAAGCGAACTAGGCCTTGACAGAATCGAAGGTCTGGACGCTAATTGGTGAATAATCTTGAATAGCGTTGGGTAACGGCGCATAAGATATGGGTAACTGTATCTGAGGTCAGTGAAGCGGTGAGAATATCGATGCAGGTTGCAAAACCGGTCGGGCGTAATGCGCCTGCTATAAAATACGACATTCTGTCCGCCCTTGCTGTATTTGCTCTTGCGGGGGATAAGCATCGTAATCGAAGTATTTTGCGCATTATGACCTTGATCACCACCAGGTACAATTGGCGCGCCAATGAGCTGTCGATTGGGCGAGAGGAAATTGCGCGTCTTTGGTCTGTTAACGAGCGAACGGTCAAACGTGAAATGGCTAAGTTGCGGACGGCGGGATGGATTACGGTAAAGCGTCCGGCAGCGCGAGGACGTGTGACTGTTTACGAGCTCGATTTGAAGCAGATCATGTTGGACACCGTCGAAGTTTGGCCGGTGATCGGTCCCGATTTCCAAGATCGCATGCAACAGGAGCCCGAGCCAAGTGCGAACGTGGTGCCATTTCAGATCAGACCCGCCGCGCGCCCAGAGCAAACGGATGGTGTCTGGGGGGAGGTCCAGACCATACTGCACGACCGTGATCCTGAATTGTGGGCAAGTTGGTTCAGGCATCTTTTGGAATCGGAACGGGCAGGGGGTCAGGTAACGCTGATTGCCCCGTCACGATTTATGGCAGACTACATTGCGCAGAATTGGACGGCCCGTCTTTTGGCCGCATATGGTCGGATTGATCCATCTGTCCGTCGGTTGAGAATCGACGTTGCAGGATAAAGCACAGGCGCGCGGGCTTGCTCAGAAGCGGCGAGCAGACTATCTAGCGACAATGGTTTACTGAGAGACCGACTCTCGCCCTTCTCTCCTTTGATCACTGTGGACGCTCGAATTGCTAAAGATCAAATCGAAATTTGCCGATCTCACCAGAGATTCGATCCTGTGGAGGCTGTTGGGTGAAAACCTGAGGGCGCAGATGGTGCCATATACCATCGCCATCATCGCGATGGTTTTCGTAGCGGCCACCACGGCAGCGGTTGCATTTATCATGCGTGACGTCGTGGATTCGCTGTTCGATAGCGGGAACTCGAGCAAGATTCTGGCGGTATCCATCACGGTATTTGTAATCTTTCTGATCAAAGGTGTGGCAACCTATGTGCAGGTTGTCGCTCTGACCCGGGCAGGGAACCGCATTATCGCTCAGCAGCAGATCAGGCTCTATGACAAGTTGTTGCGGCAAGGGGTCTCGTTCTTCAACCTTACCGAAAGTTCTGACCTTCTGATGAGGGTTACCCAATCCGCACAGGCCGCGCGTATGGTTATTGAAATCATGGTAAC
Organism: Ruegeria sp. G10; assembly: GCF_056533645.1. Taxonomy (NCBI): domain Bacteria; kingdom Pseudomonadati; phylum Pseudomonadota; class Alphaproteobacteria; order Rhodobacterales; family Roseobacteraceae; genus Ruegeria; species Ruegeria sp. G10. The sequence goes on from NZ_JBQFOQ010000002.1 coordinate 453,630, forward strand.
CACCGCGGTTCGGGATGCTCTGACCTTGGTCGGGTTGCTGTTTGTGATGTTCTACCAGCAGCCCATTTTATCTTTGTTCACTCTGATTATCGGTCCACTGGCGATCTGGGGCGTGCGGACGCTTTTGCGTAAGGTGCGCGCAATTGCTGATATGGAACTGCAATCGATGGCTGCGATCATGAAGGTGATCCAAGAGACATCAGCAGGGATTCGCGTTGTAAAGTCCTTTGGACTAGAAGAGCGTATGGCCGGCCAGATGTATTCAGCGGTCAAAAGCGTCGAGAAACGCAGCAACAAACTTGCGCGTTTGCAAGCGGCAACCAGCCCGTTGATGGATATTCTGGCCGGGTTTGCCATCGCATCTGTCATTGGATTAAGTGCAGCGAATCTGTTCGGCTCGGCCCGTTCCACACCGGGCGAGCTAATGTCGTTTGTTACCGCGCTGATGATGGCCTATGAACCAGCCAAACGTTTGTCCAAAGTGCGGGTCAAGATGGAAGTTGGCCTGCGCAGGGTCAAAATGCTCTTCAATCTTCTTGATCAGCCCGAAACTCTTCCAGAGGACGCAGATGCCAAGGCGCTACCGGATGGGCCGCGTCAGGTCGTGTTCGACCACGTGACGTTTGGGTATCGCGACAATGATCCGATTCTGAAAGATCTCTCGCTCACGTTTGAGGCCGGGCAAACAACGGCTCTTGTGGGTCTCTCGGGTGGCGGTAAATCGACGATCCTGAACCTCGCTCTGCGCCTGTACGACCCAACGAGCGGCTCGGTTTCGATCGATGGTCAGGACATCAGATACGCTTCATTCGAAACGCTCCGGAAGAATATGTCCTTCGTCGGGCAAGAGACCTTCCTGTTCTCCGCTTCTGTTGCCGAAAATATTCGATTCGGTCGGGAAGGGGCTTCGCAGGAAGAGGTGATCGAGGCTGCCAAGGCCGCCAATGCTTATGACTTCATCATGGGCCTCGAAAACGGCTTTGATACCCTGGTGGGCGAAAATGGCTCCTTCTTGTCCGGAGGGCAGAAACAGCGCCTTGCCATCGCGCGTGCCTTGTTACGTGACAGTCCGATCCTGCTTTTGGATGAACCCACAAGCGCTCTGGATTCTAGGTCGGAGCATCTTGTGCAGGAAGCCTTGCATCGCCTGACCGAAGGGCGCACTACGATCATCGTTGCACATCGTCTTTCGACCATCATGCACGCCGACAAGATTGTGGTAATCGAGAGCGGCGAGGTCATGGAAGAGGGCAATGCATCGCAGCTTCTTCAGCACGAGGGGCCGTTCAAGACCCTCTATGATCACCAGTATTCGAATGTGGTCAAAGCGGAATGACCGCCGCGCCCAGCCCCCGGCCAATGGACGCTTCTGTCATAATACCAACCTATCAAAGCTGGGATCAGTTGCAGCTCTGCCTTGATGGACTGGCCGCGCAAACACTAGGACCTGAAAGATACGAGATTCTGGTCGTAAACAACGACCCCAGCGACCCCGTACCACAAGACTTCCGCCTGCCGTCCAATGCGCGGGTCCTGATCGAGGCGAAACCCGGATCCTATGCGGCACGGAACCGCGGCATTTCAGAAGCAGCGGCAGAGCTGTTTTTCTTTACCGATTCTGATTGTCGGCCTGATCCAAGTTATCTTAAGGCCGGATGCAGCGTGGCTTCGGAACATCCCGAGATTGGGCGGTTTGGCGGCAACGTGGTTCTGATCCCGAACGGTGAGGATTGGACCACGACCGAGCTTTATGACGCATATCTTGGTCTTGAACAGCAAAAATGGGTTGCGCAAGGTAGGGCCGTCACTGCCAATCTGATCGTGCGTCGTTCGGTCATGGATAAGGTCGGTCCGTTTAACGACACGGTGTTGTCGGGTGGCGATATGGAATGGAGCGAACGGGCCAAGGCGGCTGGCATACCCATCTTATTCGCAGAAGACGCTATCGTCCGTCATCCCGCCCGGGCAAGTCTGCGGGAACACATCACCAAGGCCCGCCGCATAGAAGGCGCCCGGCTGCGCCGCAACTCCAAACGCGGCTTCGTGAACTACATTCCGCCGATCCATAAGCTGGTGCCGTCCTTCAAAACCCTGCGTAACCTGATGCGTCGCTCAGAACTATCGATGCAGCAGGTCCTTGGCGTATGGGGTGTTCATTATGCTTTGCGTGTCATGAAAATCACCGAGACCGTCCGTTTGTTATGGTTCCGACGACCGGACCAAAGGAAATAGTGGGAAACTGAGCTTTGTTGGTAGTGTGCATTTAGATGTAATTATGTGTATTAAAGTAAATAGGCGTCTGCAGGGTGGTTGTAGATAGGTATGTGCCGCAATGTAAGGGGTTCTGTTGCAGGGTTTCTTGCTGACCGAAGAGTTTTCACCGAACTCGCAGCTCATGCTGCAAGTTCTGCGGATTGACGAAATGGACAGATTCTGGGCGTGGGCCGACCTTCGCGATTCATGTGCGATACTTTGATCCGGTCCAGTGTAACCGCCGCTGAAGCGGAGGCTTTGAAATCTAACATCGGCCAAGGACGTCTCTTGATGATGCGTTGGTCCTGTTCCACGATGTTATTCAGATACTTCCGTCTGATCATCTCGATTGGGATCGGGTAGCCAAAGCCTTCAAGCATCTTGTTCATGGCTTTGATGCCTGCCGTTTTAGCGTCGCTTTTGTCGCGCGGGGTTTTGTTGCACAGATTTGAACCCGTTGAGTTTTATAAGCAACCGCTTGTGAGTCAGGTGGCGAGCTCAGCGAACTGCTGAAATGGGCTATAGGCGCACTTTTGGTGCTTCGGGCCCTTCCTGTAGAAGATCTGATTCAATTCGGCTCTCAATGAGTCCTGGGACAATCTGTGTTCATTCCATCTAGGCAGGTCCTAGAACGCCTAGTGCGCTCTGCGCAGTATAGATTTCAGGAAGAGCTGCCCGCGCATTTGTTCAGCTGGCTGTCATTGGGATTATTCGTAGCTCTGGAAGCCAGCTTAGCCGATCCACGCGCTAGACGAATATGACCTGCCGTCGTAACAATCTGAGCTGAAACATCTTTAACGGTTGGGCACGACTCCCGAAGTTTCTCGCACTTTCAACGTTGCAGAGTATTCGAGATGCCGAACAGGGAGGTTTGGTGCTCTTAGTCGATCCAACAAGACCTCGGCCAATCGAGTGCCCAGCATTTTGGGATTGATCGCCATCGTGGTGAGGCCAGGGGTTGCGATACCGGCATCCTCAATGTCATCGAAACCCACGACGGAAAAATCCTGTCCCGGCACTAGCCCGGACCGGATCAGGCCAAGGCAGGCTCCAAGCGCGACAACATCGCCATTGCATACGATGCTCGTCACCTCAGGATGTTGCTTGCGGAGCGCTGTTATCGCGTCAAAGCCCGCACGTTTGTTGTCGTCACAGGGCCAAACAATCGGATCAACGCCATCTAACTGCTTAAGAGCGTCCAAGTATCCTGCAATACGCTCTTCGCGCACGGATGTTTGCTTGGTGCCGCCAAAATAGGCGATGTGCTTATGTCCCAAATCGATCAAATGCTGCGTGGCATGAGTCAGAGCTTCGGTATTCAAAACGCCGACGTAATCAAGAGACTTCGACACCTTCCGCATAAAGGTGACTGTCGGTATGTTATGAGTATTTATGAGTTCCAACGAGTCTTCTTTTGTGTCGAGTGCCGGAACCCAGATCAACCCGCCGCGACCAAATCGAATACATGCTTCCATAAGGCGGTCTTGGCGCTGAAGATCACCTCGCGCATCGAGGATAGAGACCATGAACCCTTCGGACTCAAGAAGGTCCACGGCGCTGCTGACAACTTCCGAGTTAAATGGGTTTGCCAGCTTGTTAAGCATAAAGCCGACTTCGCGATTATCACCAGATCGCATTGTAGCCGCCGCGTGATTTGGGACGTAGCGCAGTCGCTTTGCTGCGTTCAGGACTTTCTGACGCGTCTGTTCCGAAATTCGACCAGTGTCGCGCATGACCTGACTGACGGTGGGGACCGATACACCCGCTTCTTTGGCAACGCTGGATAGGGTGGGTTTTTTCATCATGGTGGCGGTTTTTAGGTATAACGTTCTCATAATTTGCAGGGAGCTTAAAAAATATCAAGTCAATTGTGAGTAACACGGCCCGGCCTCTAACTTGACACATGATATAACGTTGTATCATAGTGCTTCCATTCGCCATAGGTTAATCCAAGTTCGTCGGCGAGGGAGGGAGGTTGCCAGTTTTCGGACAACCTCAGGCAAAACGGAGGAGAACATGTCTATTCATTCGAAACTGGCGGGGGCCGTATCCGGTGTTGCGATGCTTTTTGGCGCCGCTGCCGTACAAGCGGAAACTCTGTTCTGGTCTACGCAGGCGCGACCTGCTGAAGAAGCGCAGGCGATGCGAACCGAGGTCCTCGGCGGCTTTAAAGGCGAAGTTGATTACCAGCCGAACGAAGATGGACCTTGGCTGACACGTCTGCAAGCAGAACTGCAAGCTGGTTCGGGCAGCATTGATTTGCTGGGTTCATTGCATGGCAACTTCTCAGCGATGAACCCCGAAGACCTGATAGATCTCGGCGAACTGGGCGTCACATCGGCGTCAGACACTTTTAACGATCTGGCCAAGCTTGGTACTGACAGCCTTCAATATATGCCTTGGATGCAAGCTAGCTACATCATGGCTGCAAACACTGAAGCTCTGCAGTACCTGCCTGAAGGTACAGATATCAATGCGTTGACCTATGACCAGTTGATTGCCTGGGCGGCCAATGTTGAGGAAGCGACCGGCCAGAAGAAATTCGGCTTTCCTGCAGGGCCCAAGGGGCTGAAGCACCGGTTCTTCCAGGGCTACCTATATCCATCCTACACAGATGGTGTTGTTCGTACATTTGCGTCGCCAGAGGCCGTGACGGCATGGGAGAAATTCAAAGAGCTGTGGAGCCACACAAACCCTGCATCGACCAACTTCTCTTTCATGCAGGAACAGCTGTTGAATGGCGACGCTTGGATCGTTTTTGATCACACCTCGCGTCTGGCGCAGGCATTCAACGAACGCCCTGACGACTTTGTTGCCTTCCCGGCACCCGCTGGTCCGACTGGCCGCGGTTTCATGCCTGTTCTGGCAGGTGTTGCCATCCCACGTACCGCACCGGACGTCGAAAGCGCGAAAGCTCTGGTGACTTATCTAATGCAGCCTGAAACGCAAATTGCGACACTAAAGGCAACAAACTTCTTCCCCGTGGTTGAAGTTGAATTGCCAGACGATCTGCCGCCTTCGGTCAAGGCCGCAGGCGAAGCGGTTGCCACGATGAGCGGTTCAGCAGACGCCAATCCTGGACTGTTGCCTGCCGGCTTGGGCAGCATGGGTGGTGATTTCAACCGTGTCTACGTGGACACGTTTGAGCGCATTGTTTTGGCGGGGCAACCCATCGAGCAGGTTCTGGAAGATCAAAAGAAACAGCTCGAAAAGATCATGAACGAAACTGGCGCTCCCTGCTGGGCTCCTGATGCGCCTTCAGACGGCCCATGTCCCGTCGAATAAGTCCAAACAAATAGGTGGGCCGCTTTGGCGGCGGCCCTTTTCTCAGCATTTCCCAATTCAAAGGAGCGGTCCGATGGAAGCGCGGCTATTGCCATACTTTCTGATCCTCCCGGTGACCCTGTTTCTCTGTCTGTTTTTCCTCTACCCGTTTGTGCTGGTCGCGCAGGAGGCGTTTGGAACTGAGAACGGTTTCTCACTGGATAACTTTCGAGAGGTTGTGAGTTACTGGAAATTCCCGATCTCAATGAAGAATACATTTCTCCTGGCTGCTGCTGTGGTGCCGATCCAGCTGGCACTTTCTCTTTTGATGGCCACAATGGTCACAAAGATGCAAAAGGGCCGCGATCTGGTTCTGTATATTTGGACTATTCCGCTTGGCATCTCTGACCTTGCTGCCGGTATCATCTGGTTGGCGATCTTTGAGCAATCGGGTTTCCTGAACTCGATGATGGTCGGGCTTGGTGTCACAGACCAACCTGTCAGCTTGCTTAGCTATCAATCCCCGTGGATCGTCTTCCTGGCAATTATGTTGGCTGAGATTTGGCGTGCGACCGCGATTATGCTTGTAATCCTAGTGGCGGGCATCGGTTTGATCCCCAAAGAATATTATGAGGCTGCCGATGTGTTCGGAGCCTCCCGGTGGAAGCAATTCACCCGGATCACCCTGCCAATGCTGCGTCCATCGCTGCAAACAGCATTGATCCTGCGCGTCATTCTGGCTTTTGAAGTCTTTGCTGTGGTCGCCGCGCTCGGTGGAACGCTCTTCCCGGTGCTCATGGGCGAAATCTACGCGTACCAATTTGACCTGCAAAATGGCGGCGGAGCAGCTGCATTGGCGATCATCGTTCTGATTATCTCGATCGTCTTTACGCTGCTGATCATGCGCGCACTACGTGTCCCGAAAGGAGCAACGATATGAGCGCTGTAGCTGATGTTGTAGCCCCTGATGCCCGCAAAGCGGGCAGGGGGATCTACCGGGCCGGAGTGATCCTGCTGTGCGCCTGGGTGATCGTACCGCTCTACCTGTTGTTCGTGAACACAATGTCTTCGCCGGAAACGGTGAACAGCTTCCCGAAGAGCTTCATTCCGGAGTTCAATATGGGATCCGTGAACTTCTTCATGGGGTTCGAAGGGATGCTGATGGCCTTGTGGAACTCGGTGGTGGTTGCTGTACTGACGATGGTGATGTCAATCACCATCGGAGCGCCGGCAGGTTACGCTCTCTCTCGGTTTGAATTCCGTGGGAAAGAGCTGTTCCGGCTGCTGATCTTGCTGACGCGGGCTTTCCCGCTTCCGCTTTTGGCGCTTCCTCTTGCGGTTCTCTTTATCCGCACCGGGCTGGATGATACGGCCTTTGGCTTGTCTCTTGTGCACACGACCCTGGCGATTCCGTTCGCGGTGCTGATCACCTTCTCGCTCTTCTCGGGCATTCCGTTGGAGCTGGAGGAAGCTGCCTGGACGTTAGGCTGCACGCGTCTGACCGCATTTACCAAAGTGATCCTGCCTTTGGTGCTTCCAGGTATTACGGCTTCGGCGATCTTCGCCTTCGTGATTTCGTGGAACGAAGTATTCGCGGCGGCAGTGCTGACCATCGAAAACCGGACGCTTCCCGCGTTCCTATTGCAGACATTGGGCGAAGCTCCGTTGCACCTGAAATTCGCAGGCGGCTTCATCCTCGTGGTGCCTGCGCTGATCTTCATCTTTGCTGTACGCAAATATCTCTTTGCCATGTGGGGCATCGCCAACCGCTGAGCGGTGGCTGAAAGGAAACTGTTATGGCTGAAATACAGATCAAGAACGTCGCGAAGAACTTTGGATCGTACCAAGCTCTTCACGACATCAACCTGACCATTGCAGACCAGGAATTTATGGTCCTTCTTGGAGCCTCGGGCTGCGGTAAGTCCACACTCCTGCGTATCATCGCTGGACTTGAGACGGCTACGACCGGTGAAGTCTGGATCGGAGGGCGTCGTGTGGATCACCTATCGCCCAAGGATCGCGGCATTTCGATGGTGTTCCAGAACTACGCGGTATTCCCACACCTGACGGTGTTCGAGAACATTGGTTTTGGATTGCGGATGCAGAAACTGCCGGATGACGAGGTCAAGCGCCGCGTCGAACGAACCGCGGGGCTGATGCATATCGAGCAATTGCTCAAGCGATATTCAGGAGAATTGTCCGGTGGTCAACGCCAGCGGGTCGCAGTTGCTCGTGCATTGGCAATGGAGCCGGATGTGATCCTGATGGACGAGCCGCTGTCTAACCTTGACGCACTGTTGCGGATGGAGATGCGGGCTGAGCTTAAGGGCGTTTTGGCCGAAAGCAAAACCACCGCTATCTATGTGACCCACGACCAGGTCGAAGCCATGTCCATGGCCGACCGGATCAGCGTCATGTATCAGGGCAAAATTGTTCAAGCTGCCTCACCCATCGAGGTGTATAGGGATCCAGCGGCCGAGTTTGTGGCCAGTTTCATCGGCAACCCGCCGATGAATTTCCTCCCCGCTGAAGCTGCGGGCTCTGGCCGCTGGACAGTAGCAGGACAGATCTTGGACGGACCGGCTAGCGGTAGAGACCTGAAGTGGGCCATTCGCCCGGAAGATTTGCGCGTTACAGATACAGGTTTTGCAGCACGCGCAAAGGTCGTTGAGCCGTTGGGCGCACATCTGCTTGTGACTTGTGATGTCGATGGACACCAGTTTCGCGCTGTCTTGGACAGTGAACTCAACGTGAAACCAGGCGACGTACTTACACTGGCACCCCAAGAAGGTAGGGGACGCTGGTTTGACCCGGAAACCACTTTGGCCGTCGCCTAAAGGAGAAACAGGATGAGCCAAGCGCAAATTGATCAGGCCCGCGGTGTCATGGAACGAAACGACCGGGGCAGCTACACAGTCCCGACCCACGGTCTCTATCCTTTCCAATGGAACTGGGACAGCGCCTTGTCGGCGCTTGGCTTTTCGCATTTCGACATGGACCGGGCCTGGATCGAAGTTGAGACTCTCTTGGCGCATCAGTGGGATGACGGTATGGTTCCCCATATCGTTTTTCACGAACCTGATGACGGGTATTTCCCCGGTCCTGATGTCTGGCAAACCGGCCAAGCCGTGCCCACGACCGGGATCACCCAGCCAGCGGTCGCTGGCTTGGCCTTACGCAAGCTTTACGACCGCTCTGATGACAAAGCTGTCGCGCGCGCACGTCTGGGCAGGCTCTTACCCAAAGTCCATGCGTGGCATCAGTGGTTTTATCGCAATCGTGATCCTGAAGGCACTGGGCTGGTGGCGATCCTGCACCCATGGGAATCTGGTCGGGACAATTCTGTAGACTGGGACGAGGGATTGAAGGCTGTGCCGACTGAAGGCGTAACCCCGTTTACACGGCGCGATACGGCACACACCAATCCCGATCACCGCCCGACTGATGATCAGTATCAGAGGTATATCTGGTTGGTTGAGCACTTCCGCGAATTGGGTTGGGACAACGCGAAACTGCATGACGCCTCACCATTTCGACTGGTTGACCCGGGCTTTAACGCCATCCTGATAAGATCCTGCGACGACGTCGCTGAATTGGCCGAAATCCTGGGCCTTCCGTCGATGACCTCCGAAGCCCGAAATATGGCCGTCAAGGGCCGTGCAGCGTTGGAAAATTTATGGAATCCAACGCTTGGACAATACTCGTGTTACAACCGATCCGCGAGTAGATTGCAGGACACGCCAACGGTCGGCGGCTTACTTGCGGCAATTGCGGACGTGCCCCACAGACGCGCTGAAACGCTGGCTCAGAGGATCGAATTGTTGGCCGAGCGATGCGGTTATCTGGTGCCCAGTCACGATCCGGCGGATGACGCCTTTGACAGCAAACGCTATTGGCGTGGGCCAACATGGTTGGTTGTGAACTATATGATCGCGGAGGGTCTGGCCCGGTCGGGGCAGAACGCTTTGGCGCAGCGCATCCTGGCTGACAGTTTGCGCCTCATCGAGAAAAGCGGCTTTGCGGAATACTATGACCCAGTCAGCGGGGAACCATGTGGTGGCGGAGACTTTACCTGGACGGCTGCAATGGTAATCGAAATCCTAAAAGTTCAAAAAGTGCCCGTATGAAATGCTCATGCATCAACGAGATCATGGCGCACGCTGACGACGCATTCGTTCTCACGGTTTGCCGTCGCTATGTTCGAAAGCTCGGCTGCCCGTTGCACCCCCCGGAAGCCTGGATAGGGAACAAAGGCTGTTGTGTAAACCGGGTTACGAGAAATCCCTTACTTTGCTGAAACGATCGGTGATCGGAAACTGGCACACATGGAATTGGAACCGCACAAGCGGCGTGCAGTTAAAAACACAATGAGCAGAACGAAGCGTCCGCTTACATTGGTCTCAGGGATGAACCTCTGACGATGAGAGTTCCATCCAGTGCGATACGTTCTCGTTTGGTGTGTTTTACTTCGATCTGTCCAACCAGCAATTCGATGGCTTTGGCAGCCATCTGGTCAATAGGTTGACTGACCGTCGTCAAATTATATGAGGGCCACGACGCCAGAGGCACGTCGTCAAAACCCACGATGGAAACGTCGTCAGGTATCGACAGGCCAAGCTCGAACCGCAGCACGTCCATACAGGCAAACGCCATATGGTCGTTAGCTGCGAACACTGCATCAGGTTTATCAGAACCCGCAAACAGCTGCCTGGTTGCTTCCTGCGCCTCATGGTAGTCGAAGTTGCCGATAGCTTTGGAATGCAACGACATACCTGCTCGATGCAGCGATGCCAAAAAACCTGCTTCTCTATCTCGCTGCGTCGAGGCGAACTCCCAACCCGCGAGGTGCGCAATCTTCTTGTGCCCGGTCTCGATCAGGTGGTTCCCAATTTTGCGACCGCCCGAATAGTTGTCAGACGTTACGCAGTTCGAAAGCTCATCATTTGGCAATCTGTTGAAAAACACGGAAGGAATGCCAACCTTTTCGCATTGATTGGCAAGCTCGGAAACCGTGGCGGCGCTAGATACCAACAGACCGTCTACGCCCTGATCAAGACAGCGTGCGATAATTGCGTCCGCTGTGCCCACGGTCGGCATTTCGACCAAAAGAAGTGTATCGTAACCTTTTGCCTGGAGCGCCATCGAGAGGACCTTGGTGGCTTGAGCGTAGAACGGATTCTCAACATTGCTGATTACCAAGCCGATGCGCCCCCCTTCCGAGTTCCGTTTCTTCGCGCCAAGGTGATGATAGCCCAGTTCCATCGCAGCTTTTCGCACCCGCGCCACTGTATCGCGACTTGCGGAGGCACCGGGAGTAAACACCCGGCTCACGGCCGATCGGCTTACTCCGGCCAAATGCGCTACATCTGATGCCGTTACTTTGCTCATCTCACTACCGGTGCCAGTTTCTTAGCGCAGGAACATTGCATATTTCTTCTCAAGTGATCCAGAAATAATCGTAAGAACTCCGACGATCGCGGCATAGAGCGCCCCGGCCGTCAGGAACCCTTCGAGCACAACGTAATACGAAGCGTTCAATTCACGGCCAACGCCCAGAATGTCCGCGACAGAAAGAACGCTGGCAATGACGCTGGCGTGGGTCAAGAAGATAACTTCGTTGGACATGGGCGGTATCGAGCGCCGGAGCGCGTTAGGGAGCGTGATGTAGCGCACCACTTTGGCCTCTGACATGCCGTAGGCGCGCGCAGCTTCAATCTCTCCCTTAGGCACGGCGCGGATTGCACCAAGAAGAATTTCGCTCATGTAAGCCGCAGTGTTCAGTGCGAAGCCCAGGATTAGGCATGTCTCAGGGTTCTCCAGTACCAGCCAGGCAATCGATTCACGCACGGCCTCGAACTGGGCCAGCCCAAAGTAAAGCAGATAGACCTGCACCAGAAGCGGGGTGCCCCGCATTACGTAAGAGTAACCATGTGAGAATTGAGAAACGAACGGCACGCGATAGACCCGCACAAGGCACAGCGGGATCGAGATGATAAACCCGATGACCAAAGACAGGGCGACCAGCCAGAGTGTGGTTTGAACGCCCTCGACGAACTTGGGCAGGAACTCGACGATCAGGGAAAAGTTCATCACACGGCCTCCGTGCGATAACGGCGTTCCATATAGCGAAGGCCGAGATCAGAGATGATCGTGAACGTCAGGTAGACCAGCATCGCAACAATCAGGAATGCAAACGGCTCGCGCGTGGTGCGCCCTGCCTGAAGCGCCGTATATGTGACGTCCTGTAACCCGATGATCGACACAAGTGCGGTCGTTTTCATCAATACAAGGTAATTGTTTGTGAAGCTTGGCAGAGCCAGAGGAACAATTTGAGGCCAAACGATGAAGCGCAACCACTGGCTGGGCCGCATGCCACACGCTTTGGCGGCCTCGACCTGACCTTTTGGGATGGACAGGTAGGCTGATCGGAATGTTTCGGTCATGTACGAACCGAAAATCAGGCCAATCGTGAAGGCCCCTGCCGCAAACTTCGGTATCTGGAATCGTTCGATCAAACCGGTTGCATTGACAAAGTTGTTGATCAGCAACTGGCCACCAAAGAAAATCAGGAGCATCAGAACAAGGTCGGGAACCGCGCGGACAACGCCCGTGTAGGCTGTGCCGAGCACGCGAAGCGAGGTTCTGTTGCTCAGCTTGGCACTTGCGCCAAGGACGCCGAACAAGACAGCAAGCAGTGTTGAAACTAGGCTCAGAACCACCGTGATGTAAGCGCCTTTTAGGACGAGCGGCAGGAATGAGAGGACTTCAGGGTTCACAGGCTTGTTCCTGATTAGGTGAAAAACGGCGGCTGCTTTCGCAGCCGCCAGTCAGGGAGGTTGTCTTGGTCTTATTCCAGCAGGCCGCCGCTGGCATCATAGTCGAAATAGCTGTAGTTGATGCGGCGGAACTCACCGTTAGCGAGGATCGCCTCAAGTGCGCCGTTCAGCTCGGCTTGCAACTCGGACGACCCCTTCGGAACTGCAATACCAGCACCGACACCGAAGATTTCCGGGTCGTTATGCACGCTCCCAACCTGTGTGAAGCCTTTGCCGCCCTCGGTGCCAAAGAAGTTCTGCGCTGGAAGATTGCCGACGAATGCAGCATCAAGACGGCCAGCAGTTAGATCAAGCCAGATTTCGTCCTGGCCGGGGTAGGGGCGAATGTCGGATTCCGGGTAGAATTTCTTTACGTAGTCGTGATCAACCGTACCGCGCTGCACTCCGATTTTCACGTCACCCAACGCGCCGTAGGTGTCGTCAAGCTCGGTCCCCTCAGCGACGACAAAACGCGAACCACCACGTTGGAATGGCATGGTGAAGTCCAGAACTTCCTGCCGCTTCGGCGTGATCGACATAGAGCTGAGGATCGCGTCGAAATTGCCCGAAAGCAAACCCGGGATGATGCCGTCCCAGTCGGATTCGACCCACACGCATTCTTTCTTCAGTTCCGCGCAGATCGCTTCGCCAATTTCGACGTTGAAACCCGTCAATGTGCCATCTGCATTTTTGAATTCCATCGGCGCAAACGTCGGATCGACGCCAAACCTCAGAGTGCCTTCGGCGCTTGCCGCAGAGCCGACTGCAATGGCGCCGACGACCATCAGGCCGGTTAGTAGTTTCTTCATGATATTCCTCCTTGCTGAATGGCTAGATAGTTCAGTCAATCTGTCCGCGTGCGTGTTTGAGAAAGGCTCCCCAAGGCTCGCCGGAGTGGTCGCCTTTGAACATTTCTGACGGCGGGCCCGATTTTGAAACCACCCCGTCTGACATGAAGACAACGTTGTCGCTGACATCGCGTGCAAACGACATTTCGTGCGTCACAACGATCATTGTGCGCCCTTCATCTGCCAGTTCACGCATGACCTTAAGCACCTCGCCGACAAGCTCTGGATCAAGCGCCGAGGTGGGTTCATCGAACAGCATCACTTTCGGCTGCATCGCCAAAGCGCGCGCTATCGCTGCACGTTGCTGCTGGCCCCCCGAAATATGGATTGGGTACATGTCCTTGCGCTCGTAGACGCCAACACGGTTCAGAAACTGATCCGCAATCTCACCGGCTTCTGCAGTCGACAAACCCAATACCTTCATGGGGGCCAGCATGACGTTTTCGCGGACCGTTAAATGGGACCACAGGTTGAACTGCTGAAACACCATTGCCAGGCGTGACCGAAGTGCAGTCAGTTGCTTCTGGTCTATGGTCTTGCCGCTTTTTGCGTTGAACTTCGCTGCATCAATCTCGGTTCCGTCAACCTTGATGCGTCCCGCGTCCGGCGTTTCCAAAAGGTTCAGGCAGCGCAGCAACGTGCTTTTGCCCGATCCAGATGATCCGAGGATCGAGACCACATCGCCTGTTCTGGCATGAAGACTCACGCCTTTGAGAACATGAAGAGCGCCGAATGATTTTTCGACGCCATCAGCGGTGAGAATTTCTTCGTTTGCCATGTGCAGTAAGGCTCCACCCTGCAACGATTCGTCAGAAACGTAGCATCACTGTGCAAAATCACCAAATTATTATTACATATTGTGCATGCACATTTTGCAGCATAAGGTTTCATGGACTGACGTAGCCCGCTAATTGCGGGGCGATCGCGTTGATGTTTGAGGAGGCTTGGATGACGAATTTCAGCGAAAGATGGCCGGACTTCACTGATTATATCATTGATATTACAAGGATAATCTGGGACGATCGCAAGGTGCTTGCTCTGCACGACTATTATGCAAAAGACATCGTGGTTCGCGCGCCAGGCGGGATAACCGTTGGGGTCGAACCGGTGATTCAGGCAACCTACGAGATGATCGGACGCGCGCCCGATAGAACAGCGGGAGCCGAAGATGTGATCTGGTCGTGCAGCGACGACGGTCACTACTATTCCTCTCACCGCGTGTGTGATGTCATGCATCACACTGAAGATGACATTTTTGGAAAAGCGACCGGTAAGAAGATCTGGTATTGGATTGTCGCTGACTGTGCCGCACGTGATGACGTGATAGATGACGAGTGGTTGTTTCGGGATACGGGCGGTGTCGTTCGACAGATGGGATGGGATCCAAAGGACTACGCCCGCAAAGAGATCAAAGCAGAGGGCGGACCAGAAAAATGTGTCAAACCTTTCACCCCTGCGATTGACCAACCCGGACCCTATAAGGGAACCGGTAACGACAACGAGTGGGGAGCGAAATACGCACGCATCCTAAACCGGATCATGGACGGCGATCTGAGTGTTGTTTTGGAAGAATACGATGAGCAGTGCCACTCGGCATACGCCGGCGGGGTGCAAGGGCACGGGCCCTGCGATGCCAACTCGTTTTGGGCGCGGCTGCGGTCGTCCTTTCCCAACGGCGAATTCAAGATCCATCACACAATCGGACGCCACGACGATCTTCTAAGCCCCCGCGCCGCCATTCGCTGGTCTATCGAAGGAAAGCATGAAGGTTGGGGAACCTTCGGCGAACCAACGGGCGCTGATGTCTATGTGCTTGGTGTTTCACACGTCGAATTTGGCCCGCGCGGTATTCGACGTGAGTACGCGCTTTATGACGAAGTCGCCGTTTGGAAACAGATACTTATGCAGACCGAGGGCGATTGATCGCAACTAGAACCGAACGAAGTGTCGCGAACAAGATGCAGCTGCAGAACATCGCTGATCTGTGGTTTTGTCGACTGATGGCATTATGCGGATGAACAAACCGCGGTTTTTCTTTAGGAGAAAAGACTTTGGATTTTCAGGCCGAGAAGACCCATGTGCGGGCGTTCCACCAAGCGCTCTCGAAAGCGGGCGCAAACGAGACCCAGGGGGTACTAAGTCAGTTCATGTCTCCCGAAGTGATCTGGCGAGGCATGCATCCTTTCAATGAACTATCAGGGCCTAACGCCGTAGCCGAAGTCTTTTGGGGACCTCTAAAAACATCGCTTTTCAGGTTACAACGACGCCCGGGAATCTTTATCGCCGGTTTGAATGAGATCGACGGTTTTCAATCGGTTTGGGTGATCTCAATGGGTCACTTCATGGGGCTTTTTGATCAGCCGTGGCTTGGCATTCGCCCGAACCAACGCATCGTTATGTTGCCATATGCCGAATTCAACAAAGTGGAAAACGGCAAGATCACGGAAACTGCGATGTTTATCGATATCCTCTCAGTCATGAATCAGGCCGGTCAGTACCCGCTCCCTCCGGCGACAGGAGCGCATCTGGTAAATCCAGGCCCAGCAACTCAGGATGGGTTGCTGTATGGCGTGCAACCAAAGGAACTGGGGCAACAAACCCTTGCGCGTATTAACTCTATGCTAGGAGAAATAAACTCGCGACCGGAAGGGACCAGCTTTGAAGAAGAAGTAGAAGAACTCAGCAGGAACTGGAGTGAGGATATGGTTTGGTGGGGACCGACCGGAATCGGAGCAACCTATACGAGCCGCAGGTATATCCAGCAACACGGCGACCCCTTTACCGAAGCGTTCAGCAGCACGCGAAAGTTCAATGGTCACCTTTGTCGCTTGGCAGAGGGCAGCTACGGTGGCTTTTTCGGATGGGCCAATCTGACGCTGCAGAGTATGGGCGGATATCTAGGTATGACTGCCGGTCCAGCCCCAGCGGACATGCGCGTTGTCGATATGTACCGTGCCGAGAACGGCAAACTCGTCGAGAACTGGATTTTCATCGACCTATTACACTACCTGAACATGCAGGGCCTTGACGTTTTGAAGAGAACCGAGCGGTTGAATAACTACAGGCTCTAGAAATCGTATTTGTCTGAAGTTCCGAGAACCCCGTTTGCATCTTAATTTAACATAGGTTCTGTCGCAAACTTCACCTCTGACAGAGCTGTTGCAAACCTTTTGCAATTGACGCTCAAGAACGCAGAGGTGAATGGGTGCCGGTGTAGTTCAGCCGAAAGTCAGTTCAGATTTCTTTCAAAGGGTACGCAACTTCCGAAGGATGTGATCCCGTTCGCGGTCTTCTTCTGCGTTCGATTTGGTGTTTCATACCGTGACCCAGAGGAAATCATGGGTCAGTGCGGTGTTTCGGTAGACCACACTGCACTGAACCGCTGGATGAAAAGATACTCTTGCGCGATGGCTGAGGCCGCGCGTCGCCGCAAAAAAACCTACGATGGTCCTTGGAGAATGGACCATCGCTCCATCGGTGGAAACACGCGACCACCGCTAGCGTTCAAGGCTTTTGCTTCAGCGGCCGCTAAAGCGGACGGATTTGAACTGACGCAAATGATCCGCGAAGGCCAACCCAAGCCCGGAATGCTTACGTTTCATCAACTTGCAGAACTGACGGCATAGGCCGCAGGTTCAGTGTGATCTCTTCGTTCGGTCAGAAACCTCGCAACAAGTCCCTCGATTAGGACTGTATCTAGGTGTTCACTTGTGAGTTAATGTAAGCAGCGATTTCTGACCAATTGCTCTGGACCGTTTCATGCACGCCGGTTCTAGAGAATTCAGGCTTTGGAGCTGCTTCTCCATACAGGCAAGAGTAGACAATGGCCCCGACCACGCAATAGCATGTAGATGTGCCATGCGGAGCCCAGTCTTCAAACCAGTCCGAAGAAACCAGGGTGGATGCCGCGGTGTTTTCCATCACGCCAATTAGAACGCGACAAGCTGGCATTAATCTGATTCTCTCGGCTATGGCTGGATAGTCGGCTTTCACATAATCCAATAACTTGTCGTACCATGCGTTGTACCCAAACTCGTCTGTCGTGTAGGCACGATAAGTCGCAAAGCCTTCTGCGGTCGATGTTCCATCTTTGTTGATTGGCCGACCTGCCATGCTATTGGCAGCGCCCCAACACTCGTAGATCCAAAAATTCTGTGGAGTTGCCGAATTAGCCTCCCAACGACTAATCAGACTTCCAAAATGTTCTGGGGCCAGAACGGGACTGCCCGCTGGTATACCGCCAATAGCAGGATCACGATCCATGCCATGTCGGATGGGCGTTGGGTTAAAGTTGTCAATAAACATAACAACATCGGTGAAGCCCGCTGCGTTTGTGCCAGCCCAAGTTTTGAAATTGGCACGTGGCGACGTCACTCCTGGCATTTTCTGATCGAAATTTGGCGGAGTGGCGCCCGGAATAGTATTAAAGGTAAATGCATTCTTGAATGATTTGCCACGATCCTGCGCGACCATAAGGGTCACCCAACGACCGACACTACCATATTTTTGATTGTGATACCAAAGACTATGGCCATAGGTGCCAACTACCCTGTTCTGCTCTACACCAGACAAGGGTGCTGCGATACCCAGAGTGGCAAGCGGCGTAATGCCAAGTGCGGCTAGAAAACTTCTACGATACATTTTTTCTCCACAAACTACTTCAACTACTACCCTGAGCTTCCGCTTCGGTTCATTATCAAAATGTATGTTATGTCATCTATCGAATGATTCAATGCCAACAGCACATGGCGGCTGCTTTGACTTCTGCCGAAAGCTGTAGATTGAAAGCCGATTTTGGCTTCACCAGGATTAGGTTTCATAACCAATAGATGGCGGTTGATGCGAGTGCGACCGCGGAAAGATAGGGGAAAGTTTGGCCATCTGCTCGTCAGTCAGCCGAAATAGGTCGCTCATATGACCACTCCGTTTTCTCGAGCCGTGAATCATGCCGCGCTCTTAAGATCAATGCATCCTGAGCCAAAGACAAAAGCCTTTTATCTTTCAGCAAGTTTAACAACTATGTTGTTGATTTCGCTTGCAGTGCGTTGGCAAGAAGTATCGTCAAAAAGGATAGTACGATGATCTGCGTTGATGTCGTATTGATCAACTTCGCTTGCAAAAACATCCCAAGACAAATTAGGCGAAGGCCCAAGAATTGAACGTCGTTTTGTAGCGCGCAGAAGACAAATTGTTCCTGTGTAATAGCTGGGCTCGTATCTAGAAAGCGCACTGTAAAACTGGCGTATTGTGGCCCGTATTGACGCCGGATGGCTTGATAGCGCAACCGGGAATAAGCCGGGCTCATCCAACGTTTCTCCCTTTGTTGAAACAACGCTCGCAAATACGCGACGGAAGGACCTAAATCGCCACGCCATAATCCGTGCGTGCCATTCAATTTTATCTGAAAAGCGTTTTCGACGCAGCCTGGATGGAACTGCGGAATCTAACAGCACAGGCACGACGGTATTCTGGGACTCATCCTTTAGAATGTTAGCGGTTTCGTATGACAAAAAACCCCCAAATGAGTATCCGACGATCAAAGTAGGTTGAGAAATTCCATGTCCGAGAATGATCCTTGCGCATTCCTGCGCGTATTCAGAAATTGATTGGTTGTCGCGCTCTCTTAACATTTCCGTATTGGGTCGAAGGCCCAAAACTTCGCAACGATCGTCAATAAAGGGGAGGAGTTTGTTGATCCAAAGCGGAACCCCGAAAAGATCTGGCATCGCTATCACAGTGACACCACCGGTTCCGCCACGCAGCACCTCAAGCGGCCCATCCTGAGGTTCCTCGGGCTCACTTGTATCAGGCGCTTTGACTTGCCTCGCAACAGTATTGGAAAGATCTTGAAGCGTTTCAATACTGTTGATTTCAGACATCGATATCTGAATGTCAAAATGGGCTTCAACTTCCATGACCAATACTGTGTGAGAATAGCTGTCCCACCCCGCAATTTGGTCTGGACCGAACGCAATGTTCAGAGAGCCTTTTTTCGTGCCAAACACTTCGGCGGCAATATCCAGGATGACTGCATCGTGCTCGCTATTGATGTCACGGGTGATGGTCGATTGGTTCTGCAAAATTTCTTTCAGTGCAGGCAGATCAACTTTTCCTGATCCTCGACGCGGAAGTTCTTTCAAAAAAACAACTTTCTTGGGTACCTTCTGGCGTTCCAATTTCGTCCGGCAGAACTCCAAAATATCAGACTGTTCCAGAGGCTTCTGAGGGACAATTGCAGAAACCGGTACGGCCCCAAAGTCATCGTCCGAAACACCTACGGACTGCGCCTCAAGCACATCCGGGTGTTTTAAGAGCACCTCATCAATCTCTTCAGGGCGTATCAAAAATCCGCCGCTATTGATCGCTGTGCTCATTCGTCCGACAATACTGAAGTTCCCTTGCGGCGTTACGGTTGCAAGGTCTCCCGTACGGAACCAGTCGCCACGGAATGCCTTTTCCGTTTCTTCTGGTCGGCCAAAGTATCCGGCAAAGATGTAAGGCCCGCGCAAACACAACTCCCCAACTTCACCTTGCGGCTGTTCTTTTCCAGTAGACGGATCGACTATTATTGCTTCGCAATCGATCGGTTTGCCGATCGTATATCGCTCACCCATTTCCGCGTGAGGTCCAGCAAAGTGACTGGCGGCGACTGTTTCAGTCATACCGTATTCATTCACGATCGGTTTTTTGAACCGCTTCTCGAGTCTGTCCCAAAGATCTGGGGCCATTGGCGCGGAGGTCGTCAGGATCGTTTTAAATTCGCTACGATCAAAATAGTCTGATCGGGCCGCGTGTCGGTCGATCAAGGCATACACCGTTGGGGCACTAATCATATGCGTGGCACGACTATCACGTAACCAACACAAATCCTGTTCTAACCGGTTTAATGAAAATGCGCCGGGCCGAAGCAGTGTCGCTCCATTGAAGGCCGTCAATACAGGCCCCTGGACCAATCCATCGGTATGATAGGTTACAAGACCATTAAAGATTTTTGATCGGTGTTCCAATTCCCAGACGCGCGAGATTGCGGCCAACTGAGTCTGCAGGTTCGTGTGCGTCAGCATAACGCCTTTGGGTTGCGATGTGGTGCCCGACGTAAACAATAGATAAGCCAAACTGCTTTCCGGCTGCTTCAAAGACGGATCTCGTTTTTCAGCGTTGGGAAGGTTGTTGGTAAAAAAGGAAACCCACGAGTCGGATTTGGCCCAAGGCTGATTGCGGCGCTCAATATCTGCAACAATCAGACTCGGTTTGATTAATTCAGCGATTCCGACAAGCCTGTCCTCGCTGGAGTCCGGGGCAATGATCGAGGGGACCTTTCCGTCAAGTACCGCCGCGATCCACAACGTGGACGCGACCCAATCGTCGTTGGAGACGATGACCAAAGGTTGACCGCTCTCCAGTCCAATGCTGTCGAATCTTCCACAATGCTCGCAAATTGCACGGGCAAGCTCGTCGTAACTGTGTGCGTAATCCGGACCTTGCCAAAATGTCTTTTTCGGGTCTGCCTTAATTTGTTGCCACAAATGGTTTGCAAATTCAGAGTGCAAAACAACTACTCCTGATCGTCGGACCCCAGTGTGCTGCGCGCAAGGTCTAACTCCTTTACGGTCGCAGGGTTTCCAGCAACAAATGCCCCATCCGGCACGTCTTTGCGGACAACGGATCCGCCTGAAATGATACATCCAGAACCAATTTCGACATCTGGGTAGATTATCGCTCCAACGCCAACAATACTGTCGGATCCAATCTTAATGTTGCCAGCAAGCGTGACGCCGGGCGCGAGACTCACACCGTCATTCAGAACGCAGTGATGTCCAACGCTTGCTGTTCTGTTCACAAGCACCCGTTCGCCCACAATGGTTGCGCCACCGATTACAGCTCCTGCATTTATGAAACTCATTGCTCCCACCCGGGTCGACCGTGCAAGAACCGCTGTAGGATCAATCATGGCATCAGCGGGTTTGAGGCCATGTTCTATTGCAATTTCCGCCAGTTGTTTACGACGTCTTGGATGAAACGCACATGGCCAGAAAACTCCATCAGTATCCCCTAGATCGTCGAGATGAACCACCGACCTACGCGAAAGCACGCGAACAGGATCCCCTAGTGACACACACATATCGGCCGGCGTATTCAATCGCCGAAGCGTCTCTTCATAGTCAACGACCAGAGGGCTACGAGCCCCAAATAGTATTCTTTTCAAGAAAATTCTCCCGATAACGCCTTAAACTAGACCAACGAACATCCAAATTCGTAGTTCGTCAACATTAGCTTGCGTAGGCACTCTCGCTGCTTCGTATGTCGGGCGGTTGAAAGCCAAAATTTTGGTCACAGGCACAAAGATCCCTTGCTAGGTGGATGTAGTAGCTGGGTGAGTAGAAACGGCATTTAACTCAAACGGAATAGGCCCTCAGAACAAGGTATGTTTAAGGGTTCACCACAGTCTTTTCCCGGCTGGAAAGTTAGCATGAACGGTTTGCCTACTCAGCGCCCTGTTTCGCGGTTCGCCGCCAAACGCGCGCTGACAGTTTCAGCCACATTTTTAAGCTCGGGGGTCGCCATTCCAATTTGATCTGCAATCAGGTTTACGAGCAAGTCCACGCGTTCAACTTGCCCTGCGCCTGCCTCAATTGCGCGCGCTGCAGAAGAGGGCTTCAATAGACTTTTTGCCGCATTCGCATACTTCTCGAACGGCACTTTGTCTCCTGAATCCGCTCCCAAATGACTGACAATACCGCTTACTGTTTCGTATATACTCTCGGACAGTGCGACGTCGCAGTGAACGGCATCCTTAATGGCACGAGCGCCTTCGGGAAGAACACACCTATAGTTTCCTGCAAAAAGCATACTCCATTTCGCGAATGGCACGAACAAGGAGTCGAAAACCCTTAGCTTGACAGGTACGTCGTTTCCTTCAACGCGAACTGCATCAATCGCTGTTTCCAGATTTCGCAGTATTTCATTGTGCTCGTCGCTCTCGAAAGGTGCGGCTTTGAAATTGGTTGGAAGACCCACGTGCAAGACATTTGCGCCCTCTTCCACGACCCGATATGCCTGAGGGTCAGGACTACATAAAGTTACATTCCCCGGCTTGAAGGCGCTCCAGCACTCGGGGCACGTGAAACACGACTTTAGCCCTCCGACATCCAGCCCCTCTATGCGCTGCAAATAAGGCGGTGGCGGCATATTCATTATAGATAAGCAGGGTTTGCCAGCATTTGCGATCCGCTGAAGCAAGTTTGCAATGGCTTCATGACAGTACTGCGGCTCTGACATTGCAAGGGCAATCAGATCGTATTCATTTGGGTCGACCTTCTCAGGAGGCATTGCGTTCAGCTCTCCGAGAAGGTCATTCGAATTGAACGACCTGTGCTTTTCTTCACCGCGTAGTTTTATGCGAACGCGTGTCCCCTCTCGGTTTATTAACTCGGCAGTTTCTTGGCGACAAACAAGCGTCACATCCTGGTTAGCCATCAATAGTTTGGTAGAAAGAAGTGATCCGTACGAAGCTCCCAAGATCAATATCTTATATTTCACTAGTATAATCCCTTACCAACCGAAAACTCTGTAATTTAGGTCAAAACGAATTGATTCTAGCAATAGAAAAGCGATTTAGCGAAGCTTTGGTTGCCTAAGGCCGACTGAGATGGTTGGGCGGAATTAACTCAACAATATCAACGAACAAGACCATCGATTCATCAAACGACGGATCAAGCCCATGCTCGGCATCATGTTTTTTGCTCCGGCCGCCGTTGTTCAGGCAGGCTTAGAATTGGTCAACAAGATCCGCAAACGTCAATTCACGCCCGGACCCCTGACGGTTCAGCAGTTCGCCAAACTGACAGGTAAAGCTGCGCACCAGTTTCACTGTTGCTCCCGTCAAAATGCTTGCCACAGAACCGCGTCGAACTGTTGAAGCGCGTCTAGGTCAAAACATTCCAATTTCTGCATTGAATAATATTTGTCTTATGCCACTATCGATTGTGCATCTGACCCTCCGACAACAACAAAATAACATCGCCAATGGAACACTCTTGGATCGAAAAGTTCAAAGGCCTCAAACAGTTGCCGGATTCTGTCCGCACTGATCTGATCGCGGGCAGCCAGATC
This sequence comes from Ruegeria sp. G10, assembly GCF_056533645.1. Classification (NCBI taxonomy): domain Bacteria; kingdom Pseudomonadati; phylum Pseudomonadota; class Alphaproteobacteria; order Rhodobacterales; family Roseobacteraceae; genus Ruegeria; species Ruegeria sp. G10. Next base: position 476,923 of record NZ_JBQFOQ010000002.1, read on the forward strand.
GTATCCGTGCCCGCCGGGACGCAGGTCTTTGCGCCGGGCCAGACCGCGGACAATCTGTTGCTCCTTCTGAACGGCACCGTCCGCGTACAGCAGAAATCTGAAACCGGGCGCGAGGTGTTTCTCTACCGTGTTAATGCCGGTGAAAGCTGTGTGCTGACCACCGCCTGCATGCTGGCGTTTGAGGACTACTCTGCGGACGGTGTCGCTGAAACCGATGTGACTGCCGTGGCGATCCCACGCAAGACCTTTGACGATCTTGTCGCGAAGTCTTCGGTGTTTCGCGAGTTCGTGTTTACGGCCTATTCCCGTCGCATCACTGATCTGTTCACGCTGATCGATGATATCGTTTTTCAGCGTATGGATGTCCGGCTCGCTTCGCGTTTGCTGGAGCTGGCCGGGCCGGACCATGTGGTCCGTGCTACACATGCGGTTCTGGGCACGGAACTGGGAACTGCGCGCGAGGTGATCTCGCGCATTCTGTCGGAATTTCAGCGGCGGGGCTGGGTGGAACAGGCGCGTGGCGAGGTACGTCTGACCGGCCGCGACGGCTTGCAGCGGATGGTGAAATCAGCCGGGGCCGAGCTTTAGCCGTCGCTGCAAGCACTTTGGTGACCATGTCACCAAAGCTGTAGCGAGGGGTATGCAAAAGTCGCTCCATCGATTCTGGATGGAGTGTGACATGACCACCAATATGGGAAAATTCGACCGCGCGGCGCGCATTCTGATTGCTGCGGCGCTTGTCTATGCGGCTTTGGGCGCCGGGCTGCTGGGGACCGGGGGTCTGTTCTGGCTGGGGCTCATCGTCGCTGGCGTTTTTGCCCTGACGGCCTTTGTGGGCAACTGCCCGATCTACAGCATTATCGGCCTAAAAACCTGTCGGAATTGCTGATGATCGAAACGGCTTTCACTCCGTGGGCGTCGCTAACCGGCGGCATTCTGATTGGTGTGGCATCGGTTCTACTGATGCTGCTGATGGGGCGCGTTATGGGCGCGACAGGCATTCTGGCCGGGCTACTGCAGCCTGCCTCGGGCAATGACTTTGCGTGGCGCGCGTCGCTGCTCGTGGGGATGACAACCGGGCCGCTGGCGGTTTGGCTGACCACGGGGCGGATGCCTGCGGTACAGGTGCCCGAACCCACCGCTGCCCTGGTTCTGGGCGGGTTCATCGTTGGCATGGGCGTAACCTTTGGGGCGGGCTGTACATCGGGGCACGGTGTGTGCGGCATGGCACGGCTGAGCGTCCGCTCAATCGCGGCAACGGCGACGTTCATGCTGTTCACTTTCGTCACGGTGTTCCTCGTTCGCCATGTGATCGGGGGGTAGGTTATGAAGCTGATCGCAACCTATCTGGCAGGTCTGATCTTTGGTGTCGGCATAGCGCTTTCGGGGATGGCGAACCCGGCTAAGGTTCTTAATTTCTTTGACGTTTTCGGCATTTGGGACCCCTCTCTGATCTTTGTCATGGGGGGTGCATTGGTGACCACATTTATCGGCTACAAGCTGGTCTTTGGCCGTGCGGCACCAGTGTTTGATCCGGTGTTCCACTTGCCGTCTGCCACCAAGATCGACTCGAAACTCATCGGAGGCTCAGCCCTTTTCGGCATCGGTTGGGGCATCGCCGGGTTCTGCCCGGGCGGCGCGCTACCGGCGCTTGGGACCGGCCGGTGGGAAGTCTTCGCTTTCGTCGGAGCCCTCATCGCTGGCATCGCCTTTGCCAAACTCCTGCAATCCGCGCTGTCACCCGATTTGCAGACCAACACCTGACGACCCTTCGGAGGAGACAAGATATGACCAACTACCCTGTGAACATGGCTTTAAAGCCTGAGGTTTTTGCGTTCTTTGACGACGCGACCAACACGATCAGCTATATCGTGAAAGACCCGAACTCTAACGCCTGCGCCATTGTCGACAGTGTTATGGATATCGACTACGCCGCCGGGCGCATCACCTTTGACCATGCGGATGAACTAATCCGCGTCGTTACTGAAAAGGGCTTGCAGCTGGAATGGATCATCGAGACCCATGTCCATGCCGATCACCTGTCGGCTGCGCCCTATATTCAAGACAAGCTGGGTGGCAAGATTGGCGTCGGGTCCAAGATCACGGTTGTGCAGGATACGTTCGGCAAGGTCTTTAACGAGGGCACCGCGTTTCAGCGCGACGGCTCGCAATTTGATGCGCTGTTTGAGGATGGCGATACTTACATGATCGGGACCATGCAGGCCTTTGCCATGTATACGCCCGGCCATACACCGGCCTGTATGGTGCACGTGATGGGCGATGCGGCGTTTGTGGGCGATACGCTGTTTATGCCCGATGGTGGCTCGGCACGGGCTGATTTTCCGGGGGGTGATGCCGGGGTTCTGTACGACTCGATCCAGAAAGTGCTGGCTCTGCCGGATGAGACGCGCCTGTTCATGTGCCACGATTATGGGCCGAACGGGCGCGACATCGCGTGGGAAACCAGTGTGGCCGAGGAAAAGGCCCACAACATCCATGTAGGCGGCGGCAAGACCAAAGAAGAGTTCGTCCGCTTCCGCACCGAACGCGACGCGACGCTGGCCATGCCGAACCTGATCATCCCGTCCCTGCAGGTCAACATGCGGGCCGGAGAGGTCCCAACCGATCCGGACGGCAACCCGATGCTCAAGGTTCCGGTCAACACGCTGTAAGCGGGAAAGGGAGGAGAAACGATGGAGTTTCGCACCATATCACCCAAGTTTACCGTCAGCCCTCAGATCTCGACTGAGGATGTGGCAGCTATTGCGGCGCAGGGTTTTCGCTCGATAATCTGCAACCGACCTGATGGTGAGGGCGCGGATCAGCCCTCGTTCAAAGAGATCGCGACCGCGGCCGAGGCTGTGGGCATTGAAGTCCACTATGTTCCGGTACAGTCGGGCATGGTGAAGGATCAGGACGTCGAAGCCTTTGGCGCGGCGTTGGAAGACGCGCAACGTCCGGTCTTTGCCTATTGCCGAACCGGGACGCGCTCGGCCACGCTATGGTCGTTTCACGAGGCTAAGAAACGCCCGATTTCCGAGATCCTCATGGCCACCAAGGCAGCGGGGTATGACATGAACGGTGTCGCACGTCGGATTGCAAACGGGGGTAAGACACCGACGGACTCAGGGGACGCACATTTCCAGGTTGTGATCGTTGGCGCAGGGGCGGGCGGTATCTCGGTCGCGGCCAGCCTGAAAGCGCGGCAACCCGATCTGGATATCGCGGTTATCGATCCGGCGGATATCCACTACTATCAGCCCGGCTGGACCATGGTAGGTGGTGGCATCTTCGATGCGCAGACCACGGCCAAGACCATGGGCAGCCTGATCCCCAAAGGGGTTCATTGGATCAAGGCTGCTGTTGCTGCCTTTGAACCGCAAAACAATGCCATCGTGTTGGATGGGTGCCGGGTGGTGAAGTACGACCGGCTGGTCGTGTGTCCGGGACTGAAGCTGGATTGGGGTAAGGTCGAAGGTCTGGAAGAGACACTGGGCCGCAATGGCGTGACCTCGAATTATCGATATGACCTTGCGCCTTACACGTGGCAGTTGGTGCAACAGATGCGAAATGGCCGGGCGATTTTTACCCAGCCGCCGATGCCGATCAAATGCGCCGGAGCGCCGCAAAAGGCGATGTATTTGTCTGGTGACGCCTGGTTCCGCCGGGGCGTACTTGGGGATATCGATATCCAGTTCATGAACGCGGGCGGGGTGCTGTTTGGGGTCAAGGATTATGTCCCAGCGTTGGAGCGGTACGTCGAGAAATACGATGCCTCTCTCAACTTCTTCCACAATCTGATTGCAATCGACGGACCTGCTAAAAAGGCAGTGTTCGAAGTGGCCAAACCGGACAGCGACCCAAGCACGGTCGAGGTGGATTTTGACATGATCCATGTCTGCCCGCCCCAGACCGCGCCCGATTTCGTGCGCGTTTCACCGTTGGCGGATGCTGCGGGCTGGGTTGACGTTGATCAGTCAACGCTGCGCCACACGAGTTATGACAACATCTGGTCGCTGGGCGATGTGATGAACGCCCCAAACGCCAAGACGGCGGCAGCAGCCCGCAAGCAGGCCCCGACTGTGGCTGACAATATCGTCGCCGATATCGCCGGGCGGTCCGCGGTGGCGCAATATGACGGTTATGGTTCGTGCCCGCTGACAGTGGAACGTGGCAAGATCGTTCTGGCCGAGTTCGGCTATGGCGGCGCGCTCAAACCCAGCTTTCCTAGGTTCCTGATCGACGGCACCAAACCCAGCCGGATGGCGTGGTTTCTGAAGGAAAGCTTGCTGCCGCCGATCTACTGGAAGGCCATGCTGCGCGGCAAGGAATGGATGGCCCGCCCCGAAAAACTGAACGTGGCCTCGGAATAGGCCCGCGCGACGGAAGGCACGAATGATCGACAATCTCCGCCGCTATATCCCCGTTCTGGACTGGGGACGTAGCTATACGCGCGGCGCTCTGTCCAACGACCTGATTGCGGCGTTGATCGTGACGATCATGTTGATCCCGCAATCGCTGGCCTATGCTCTGCTGGCGGGGCTGCCGCCCGAGGCTGGCATCTATGCCTCAATCGCGCCCATTGTTTTGTACGCGATCTTCGGAACCAGTCGGGCGCTGGCTGTTGGGCCCGTGGCGGTGGTGTCCCTGTTGACCGCCACCGCCATCGGCCAGGTGGCCGAGCAGGGGACAGCGGGTTATGCCGTCGCAGCCTTGGCTCTGGCCTTTCTTTCCGGGACGTTTCTGGTGCTGATGGGCGTATTGAGGCTGGGATTTCTGGCCAATTTCCTCAGTCATCCCGTGATTGCCGGGTTCATCACGGCCTCAGGCGTTTTGATCGCGACCAGCCAGGTGAAGCACATTCTGGGCATCAACGCGCATGGGCATACGCTGCCGGAAATGGTCGGATCGATACTGATGCATCTGCCCCAGATCAACTGGATCACACTGGTGATCGGTATTCTGGCAACCGGGTTTCTGTTCTGGGTGCGCAAGAACTTCAAACCGTTCCTTGGGCGGTTGGGGGTCAGACCGGTGCTGGCCGATATCCTGACCAAAGCCGGTCCCGTGTTTGCCGTGGTCGCAACCACACTTGCCGTTTGGAGGTTCGATCTGAACGCACAGGGCGTACAGATCGTGGGCGCGGTGCCGCAGGGCCTGCCGCCCCTGACGCTGCCCGGGTTTTCTATGGATCTGTTCGAAGCGTTGCTAGTTCCGGCGATCCTGATCTCGATTATCGGCTTTGTCGAAAGTGTCTCGGTCGCGCAGACGCTGGCCGCGAAGAAACGCCAACGGATCGACCCGGATCAAGAGTTGATCGGGCTGGGGGCCGCCAATATTGGGGCCGCGTTCACGGGGGGATACCCCGTGACAGGTGGGTTTGCGCGTTCTGTCGTCAATTTTGATGCCGGGGCCGAAACCCCGGCTGCCGGGGCTTTTACCGCCATCGGTCTGGCCATTGCCGCAGTCGCGCTGACCCCGCTGGTCTACTACCTGCCTAAGGCCACACTGGCCGCGACGATCATCGTCGCCGTGCTCAGCCTCGTGGACCTGTCGATCCTGCGAAAAACATGGGGTTATTCGCGCGCGGATTTCACCGCCGTCGCCGCCACCATTGTGCTGACGCTGGCTCTGGGGGTCGAGGTTGGGGTGGCCTCTGGCGTGGCGATTTCGGTGCTATTGCACCTCTATAAAACATCGCGCCCGCACGTAGCTGAGGTGGGACTTGTCCCCGGCACGCAGCATTTTCGCAACATCCGGCGGCATGCGGTTGAAACCGACCCGTCCGTGGTGACGCTACGCGTGGATGAGAGTCTGTATTTCGTGAACGCTCGCTTCTTGGAAGACCTTATCCAGCGCCGAGTAACCGAAGGCTGTAAGGTGGATCATGTGATCCTGATGTTTTCGGCGGTGAACGAGGTGGATTATTCCGCGCTGGAAAGCCTTGAGGCGATCAATCGTCGTCTATCCGATATGGGTGTCGGCCTTCACCTTTCCGAGGTCAAAGGCCCGGTGATGGACCGTCTGAACCGCGCGCATTTCCCGGAACACCTGAATGGTCAAGTGTTCCTGTCGCAATACGACGCCTGGCTCAGCCTGCGCTCTCAGGGCGGAGCGGTTCTGGCGGCAGAGGCAGGGTTAACGCAAACGCTACACTCCGCTACCGCAAGGTCCGAGTTTTGAACTCGAATTCGACCTGATCACCGGGGCCAATTATCTGATAAGTGGCTTCATCGCTAGGGTAGTCGCCGGAAGACCTTCTGTCGTGTTTCTATCAATCGAGGAGCAAGGCTTTATGAACGCGTTGATCGATAGTCGTTTCTGGGTCCAGCGCCTATTTAACTGCGTTTAGCTGCCTGTTTATCGCGTTCAAAACCAGCGGTGAAAAAGGCGGACGTGAACTTCTGATCAGTCGCACCAAGACGGCATGAACACGAAATTGCATGTGGTTTGTGACAGTCAGGTTGACCCTTTGAAGCTATTTGTCACCGCACGCTAGGTCCGCGACTACATTGGTGCGAGGTTTTGGTCAGCAGTCTGTCAAAATGCCCAATGGTCGCTAGGTGACTGCCGCGATGATGCTGATTGGTTCAAAGAGGCTTTGAAAGGCCAAAGGATACGCGCGTGCACTGTAAGCGGCAAACAGCGCAGGCCAATTGTCCGATACGACATGCTCCGTTGCAAAGGGTGCATTCGTATTGAGATTATGCTTCTCAGGTCAAAGAACTAGCGCCGTTTGGCGACGCGGTACGATAGGTGCCCCAGAGCCTTCCTCCCAACAGTCGCTCTCGCTGCTTTGGTTATCTATTGGCTATGAACCCTGGGCCTATTGACCTTAGTGCAGAAGAAAGATTGCGCATCACACTCCCTGGTCAACGCAAGTTATTGGATTGACCGGTTCACCTTTCATGTAGTTCGCCAACCCTGGCGAAAGATGATTGCAGAATTCACAAGGCTTGGTTCCCAGCACGAAAATCTGACAACACAACGAAACCTGATTTTCTGGCGGTGGCGAAGAAAGCAATTGAGTAACTCGGTGTGAATGTGGGTCGTGCGGAGTTGCTCTGATATCAGGATCGCATCTTCTGAAAAAACTGCCGCTAGCCTGTGGATATCCGAATACAAAGGGGCCAAGATCAGGACAAACGTACCGTAACCTATCTGCGCCCGGTGATTGAGGGCGCAGAGAAAGTTGAGCAAGCACTTTGCTCTACAACAGAATTTAACCCTCGGGACGTCAGAAATCCAAACCTAGATCGACCGTGCGATAGGAATGGGTAAGGGCACCGGATGAAATGAAATCCACATCGGTAGCCGCGATGTCAGCCACAGTTTCCTGCGTGACGTTGCCCGAGGCTTCGGTAACCAGCCGACCATCGACCAGAGCCACCGCACGTTTCAGAATCTCTGGTGTCATGTTATCCAGCAGCACGACATCGACGCTGCCCACGTCCAGTACTTCGGCTAGTTGATCCAGTGTATCGACTTCGATCTCGACCTTCATCACGTGCGAAGCGTGGGCCCGCGTTGCCTCGAGTACCGCGCGCACGCCGCCTGCCGCCGCAATGTGGTTATCCTTGATCAGGATCGCGTCCGACAAGGAACACCGGTGATTGGAGCCACCGCCATGCCATGGGCCACGAAAGGCCTTAGATAGGTCATGCCGGCCAAGTTCGCCGTCTGTTGGAACGGTCTCAGGAACTCGGCCATCATAAAGCTGTTGTATCCGCCTGCGTGATAGCTGTGCTCGGGACCTTCGGTCGAAACAAGGATGAGGAACTCACGCCCTTTCAGTTGGTCACCGCCCGGCCCACAAGAGAAGCCATAGTTCAGCACCTGATCCATTCAGGCTTTCATAACCGGAGGTGCGGAATACTAGTAGAATGGAAACTGGACCACGATCCGATCATGGGCCAGCAAGAGGGCCTGTTCGGCTTCGATGTCAAAACGCATCTCACTGCCGCCAATGGCGGTCAGATCGCGCGTTGTCACGTTGGCGGCTTCCGAAAGTGCGTCAAACTAGGCGCGGTTAATGCGCGATTTGCTCAGGTCCGGGCGAGCGGTGAGGACGAGGGTTTTAATATATCTTCCTCTTGCAGGAGTGTTGCGGAATAATGGGTGATCAGCGCGTGGCCACCGGGTCCGATTTCAAAGCGCCAGTCTTCCTGAACGCGGGCTTCAATGTGGTCCTCCGCAATGGTCGTGGCGCGAAACAGAACTTCGAAATGTGCAGCGCCGGGCTTGATTGCGATCTTGCTGACGTGATGTTCAGTTGGGCTTTGCAAGGTTTCAAGCACGTCACGATACCAAGCGCGCGCACGATCATGCCTGTTGAGAGTGGTATCGACGTCAGGCATGTCCCAGTCTACATCTGGGTGGAGGTCAGGCAGGGACGCGCCGATCGGATCCAGCCTGTCGAACCGGGCAAACCAGTCGGCGATGAAACTGCTGGTTGCGGGGTAATCGGTCACTTAAATACCTGTCGATGGTTTACTTGGCCAGCCGCTGAGGGACCGGAGCCAGCGAGTATTGGGACCAGAAAAACGTGTTTGCCGCATCCTGATCGGCGGACAGGTTGGTTGCCTCGACGATCTTTCCATCCTCGATCCGATAGACGAGGGCCCAAGTCGTATCGACATTCGGTTTGCCATCGGCGTTCGACCAGCCACGGTGGATATCAACCACATGGGTCTCGTCGGCCCCGAAATAGGTGGGTTCCGCCTGAAATCCGGCGGTGCCAAGTTGTTCGAAAAAGGCCAGTACTTCGTCCCGGCCAGTCTTGGTTCCAGACAAGGGATGGCGGCCCGGGATGTGCCATTTGACGTCCTCGTCCATTACGGCTGCGATGCCGTCCAGATCACTGGCGCCATAGGCGGCAAAAAAGCCCTGTACAACTTTGATATTGTCTTCGGGGGATGGGGCCATGGCGGTCTCTCCTGCGATCAGAGCAGCGGTGAGGGCAGCAACTTTGGTCAAAGTGTTCATCTTGTGTCCTCCTGAATACGTGGTGACAGCGCTTTGGGCTGCGATGACACGAAGATAAAACTTCCGTTGAGACGTGATAATTCACCCTGTTGGCATTATCTTCATGTATGAAATCGAATAATGAGGTTGTTTGGGGACACGATGCGACTGCCACTCGCCACGCTTGAAATCTTTACCGCCATCACACGCCACGGATCGCTACGTGCAGCGGCCGAAGCGCTGGGCATCAAGCCGTCAACCGTTAGCCATCAATTGAGAGCGTTGGAAGACTAGCTGGGCGCTGTGGTCTTCATTCGGACAACGCGTTCCATCAGCCTAACCGAGGCCGGGCGCGCCCTGATCCGCGGCGCGGGGTCGGCCTTCGATCAACTCTCCGAGGCCGTGGAAAGCGCGCGCAGCACCGGTCACGCCGCGCGGGGAACTTTAAAACTGGCGATGCCGGAGTTTGCCTACCACCTCTATGTTGGTCCGATCCTCAAGAGTTTTTGCGCCGCGTATCCAGAAATCGAACTGGAATTTTCTTTGACCGATGCACTTTCAGACATACTCGGCGAGGAGCTGCATGCCGGGTTCCGTCTGGGGGATCGTGTGGCGCAGGACATAGTGGCGGTGCGGTTGACGCCGCCGCTTCCAGTGACCGTTGTCGGCAGTCTGGACTACCTGACAGAACGGGGCATCCCGAAAACGCCACGCGATCTGCTGGGGCATACCTGTATCCGCTACAGGTTCCAATCCTCGGGCCAGATTGCCCCGTGAAGCTTTCAATCGGGTGAGGAGGAATATGCCTTCGATGTGCAAGGCAATCTGATTGCGAACGCCCTTCCTGCTACTGTCGATCTGGCGAAAAGAGGGCTAGGGTTCGCCTATACCTTCAGGGCTTATGTCACCCCACTGATTGATACCGGAGTTTTGACGCCAGTTCTTGAGGACCACTTGGGCCTCACCCCCGGTATTTTCATGTATTTCCCACGCGAGTATAAATCCATGATGCCTCTGAGGCTGTTCATCGACCATATAAAGCGCCAGCAAAGCGTTTGACCCTGCGCGCGCAGACCCCACATATCGAATATTGCCAGCCGGAGCCGCTTATTGCCCCTGAGATACGCCGATATCTACCCGTCAGAACCGTTGCTGAACAGTGATGCGATGCAGCGCCCTTCGGCGGCCGGTTTGATGTCAGTACGGTATTTTCGCGCCGAACCTGATCGGATGCCGGAAGAGATTTTTGAAGAACACCACGTCCTTCTGAACCTGCAGGAAAAGGGGCATCGAGTGCAAAACTGGCGCGATGGCACGCTGCGGGATTTCACCTTTTGCAAGGATGAAGTCATCGTGACACCGGCAGGCATGCGGTCGGGGTGGCGATGGTACGGGCAGTCCGACGTGATTGTGATCACCTTACATCCGGACAAGGTTCAGCACTTTGCGCAGTCTGAACTTGGGATGTTGTTGGCAACAGAGCAGTTTCACGATCAGCCGCAGTTTTCTGATCCTGACCTTTGTGCTGCAGGTGTGATTTTGCGCGATGCGCTGGCAACGGACGACATGTCCTCAGCCGTGATGTTCGAAGCCATGAGCAGGGTGTTTCTGGTCAAGCTGCTGCAGAAATACGGCAAACGCCGCGCTGAAGAAGTTGAACTGTCCGCGCGGTTTACGTCTCAGCACTATCAACGGGTGCTGGCCTATGTGCAGGACCGTTTGGATCAGACAATCACCGTCGATCAATTGGCCTCTGAGGCAGGCATGAGCCCTTCGCATTTTGCGCGGGTTTTCAAGGAAACGCTGGGCTCGACCCCCATGCAATATGTTATGGCCTACCGGGTCGAGCAGGCGATGAAGATGATCGAAGATCCCGCGCGCCCTCTGGGCGATATCGCTTTGGCCTGTGGATTTTCGGATCAGGCGCATTTCACACGCAGTTTCAAACAGGTGGTGGGTCAGACCCCGCGCGCGTTCCGCGCGGCGAATGGCGGCTGAAGCAGGATCTTTCAAAAACACGGCAGTCCGGTGCAAGTATCCGCACCGCTGACAGCGTATCTCAGGTGTCATCGGGCTTGTGCCCATCCAGACAGATTTTGGGAGATATCGCTATGAACACCCTCGCTCTGAACACCGCCGCAGCGCTTATGGCATCAACAGCCGCCGTCGCGCAGGTTGAAACCCGCACCGTTACCTTCGAGAACGAAGGTGCGACCCTGTCCGGCACGCTGTACCTGCCGGAAGAGCGCGGATCTGAACCGCTGCCCACCGTCGTCGTGACCGGGGCCTGGACCTCGGTTCAGGAACAGATGCCTGCGAATTATGCCCGAGAAATGGCCGAGCGCGGCTTTGCCGCCTTCACCTTTGATTTTCGCGGTTGGGGCAAATCGGGTGATCTGCCGAACAAAGTGCGCTTTGTCGAAAGTCCCGAAGCCAAGACATCGGACATCAAAGCGGCCATCGCATTCATCGCGACCCTGCCCGAGGTGGACGCAGATCACATCAACGGTCTGGGGATCTGCGCCTCGGCCGGGTACATGGTCGACGCGGTCTCCGGCAATCCGCTGGTTCAGCGGCTCGGTCTGGTCGCTCCATGGTTGCAGAATGAAGAGATCGTCGAAGCGGTCTATGGCGGCGCAGAAGGTGTCGCCGGGCTGATCGAGGTGTCTCACGCTGCCGAGGCCGCTGGTGGTCAGATCATTCCGGCCGCGGGCCCTGAGGGTGCCGAGGGCGTTCTGATGCCAATCGGCGGCTACTATTATGAGGCCGACCGTGGCGGGATCCCGGAATATGACGACAAGTGGAACAACGCGGGCTGGGAAGGCTGGCTGACATATCATCCTGCCGACAATCCGCAGCGTTTGGATAAGCCGCTGGCCATTGTGCACTCGGAAAGCGCGGCAATTCCTCAGGGTGTTCAAACCTTCCTTGCCGGTTTCGCAGGAGAGGCGACAGCACAATGGCTGGAGGATGTCACGCAGTTCGACTTCTACGACAACCCCGAGGATGTCACCCGCGCGGCGGATACTGTCGCCGACCACTTCCGCGCCGGGGCGAGCAACTAAGCCCTGTTCGGACGCCGAAAAATCAATCGGCGTCCACCGTCATCTATTCGGAGCATCTTCATGCGCAAAAAACTCACATCGACCCTTGCTGCCGTTTCCATGATCGGAACCGCAGCTTTTGCTGAACAACAGGCCGATATCTCGACCACAATCACCGATATCGCGGCAGGTGCAGACCGCCACGACTGGACCCGCGTGCGCGGCGCGTTTGCCGACACAGTCACGACGGATTACACCAGCCTCTGGGGCGGCGATCCTGTCACGCAACCCGCTGATGAGCTTGTGGCGGGATGGTCCGCCTTTTTGCCCGGTTTCGACGCGACGCACCATATGGTGACCAATCACACGATTACCTCGTTGTCCGATACATCCGCCACGGCACAGGCCGACTTCACGGCAACCCATCGTCTTGATGATGGCTTGTGGGTTCTCGGTGGTCGCTATGACTATGAGCTCGAGAAATCGGACGAGCGCTGGGTTGTCACGTCGATGACCATGACGGCACTCTGGGAAACCGGTGACCGTGGGCTTGTGGCTTTGGCTGGGCAACGCGCTGCCGAGGCGAATTGAGGGAAGATCCATGACCAGTCAGCGCATCGCACTTGTGACCGGCGCTAATCGCGGCATCGGCAAAGAAGTTTCCCGCCAATTGGCTCAGGACCACGGGATGAAAGTTCTGATGGGTGCGCGCGATCTGGCAAAAGGGCAGGCTGCTGCGGATGAGATCCGCAATGGAGCACAAGCCGTGCGTTTGGATGTTTCCGATCCCATCTCAGTCGCTACGGCGTTCGGGCAGATTGAATTAGCCTTCGGTCGCCTTGATGTTCTGGTGAACAATGCGGGCGTGGACTACGACACCGACCAACAGGTCCACCTTGCCGATTTAGACCGGGTGCGCCGGGCGTTTGATACGAACCTTTTTGGTCCTTGGGAGACTACAATCGCGGCGGTGACGCTGTTGCAACGTGGTGAAGATGCCCGGATCGTCAACGTGTCATCCGGTGCAGGGTCGCTGACCGGCATGTCCGCCGGTACGCCGGGCTATGGCGTTTCCAAAGCAGCTTTGAACGCGTTGACCATCAAAACTTCTATCGCGTTGAAACCTGGCAGCATTCTTGTCAACGCCGTTTGCCCTGGCTGGGTCGCCACGGATATGGGCGGTGGGGGGCGCCCGGTTTCCGAAGGCGCAAAAGGCGTTGTCTGGGCAGCGACCTTGCCTCAGAGCGGTCCGACCGGAGGATTCTTTCGAGATGGCGTCGCAATCGACTGGTAAGTTTAGCCGGGTGCCATGAAATCAATCAGCTTCCTGACCCGCGCTGGCAACAGGCGGCGGCTGGGATAGACAACGAACATGTCCCGCGTCAATGGTGCGGCGTCCGTGACCTGCAGCCGCTGCAAGTCACTGTCTACCATATCCAATGGCAACATCGCGACACCCATGTTGCGACGGGCGGCCTGCGCAATGACATCAAGGTCCGTTAAACTGTGCGCTGTGTGTTTAGGGTGCAGTGTTTCACCGCTCTCAAGCACCCAGGGCTGACCAGATGTCAGGGCGGGTAAAGCAAGAAAGTCCGGTTTGGATATCGGCCCGTCCAACGCACGCTCCCGAATGAAGCCCCGTCCCGCACAAAAGCAATAGGGGACCGACCAGAGCCGTTTCGCGATAAGGCTGGAATCTGTTAACGGACCGACCCGAAATGCCAGATCAATGTTGTCGCGAAAGAAGTCCAGCATGATGTTGGTCGTTGTCATCTCAAGCGCCACATCCGGGTTTTGTTCCGCAAAATTCAACAGCCGAGGGCCAATGGTCGTGCGAGCAGCCAACGGAGGAGCCGTAATTCGGATGCTCTGGCGTCTGGCATCGTCGGTAAATCCCGCAACACCTTGCAGCGCCTCAATCGGGTCCTGACATCGATCCAGAAGGCGGCGGCCCTCTTCCGTCAGGCGAACCTGGCGGGTTGTACGTTCGAACAGTTTGATCCCCAGATGGTCTTCCAACTCTGCAATCCTTCGGCTGACCCGGCTGAGCGGTATGCCCAGTCGGTCCGCAGCCTTGGAAAAGCTGAGGTGGTCGGCGACGACAGTAAACAGGGCAAGGTCGTTGTAGATCATTATCCTATTTTTGGGATTATATCTTCCGATATCAACCATTATCATTCGATGATGCGACCTCTACCTTCTGCGTAACAGAAGGAGACAGCTCGTGCCTTTCGCGATTGAAATCACCCAGACCGGCAAGCCGGACGTTCTGCGCAAAACTGACAAAGCAATCTCGACCCCCGATGCCGGGGAAATCCTGATCCGCAACAAAGCCGGGGCAGTCAACTTTATCGACACGATCATCCGTAGCGGCGAAATGCCCGAAGGGATGATGCCTGATCTGCCTCATATTCCCGGAGTTGAAGGGGCCGGAGTGGTCGAGGCGCTGGGTGCAGGGGTTCAAGGCTTCTCTGTCGGGGATCGCGTGGCGTGGATGGGACCGATCGGAGCCGGTGGATACGGCACGTATTCGGTGATCGCAGCGCCCTATGTCGCCCGGTTGGCCGACACCGTAGACTTCGAAAACGCCGCAGCAATCCCCGTCAACGGGATGACTGCCTATCACATGCTGATCAATCTGGGCGGCGCGGCTGCGGGCAAATCTGTGCTGGTTCACGCCGCGGCCGGGGGTGTCGGAACCATGGCGCTGCACATCGCAAAACACCTAGGCATGACGGTGATCGCCTCGACCAGCACCGACAAGGTTGGGTATGCAAAGGACCAAGGTGCCGCTCACGTCATCGACTATCGCACCGAGGATGTAACCGCGCGGGTGATGGACCTCACCGACGGGCGCGGCGTGGACCTGACGCTGAACCCAATCTCGGGCGAGTCCCTGAAGTCAGATCTCGACATTCTGGCGCCTTTGGGCACCGCAGTTCTGTTCGGGTTCCTTGCCGGTCCGCCCGCAGGCAGCTTTGCCCAGGACTTGGCGAAGCACTTCCAAAAGTCCGTCTCGGTCCGTGTCAGCGACATATACACCTATTTCGTCAATCGACCCGATCAGTTCAGCGCGGATATGGCCGCAGTGTTTAACCTGCTTGAGACAGGCGTTCTGCGCCCGCGGGTCACCACTCTGTCTATTACCGAAGCCGTCGAGGCACACCGCCGTCTGGAAGCCGGTGAAACCACCGGCAAGCTGGTGCTGAGCATCGACTGACCCATCCAGCAAAAGAGGAGTCACAGCAATGAACACGGTTTTCGAGACTGCCTTGAAAGGCAAACACATTGTCATCGTCGGCGGCAGCAGTGGCATGGGGAAAGCAACGGCAAAGATGGCCGCTGCCCTCGGTGCGAAAATCACTATCGCCAGCCGTAGTTCGGCCAAGTTGCATGCGGCGGCAGACGAAATCGGTGATGAGGTGCAGATCGCGCCAGTAGATACAACCGATGAGGCCGGTGTGAAATCATGGGTCAAGGCTCTGGATCCGGTCGATCATCTGGTGATCTCAGCCTCAAGTGCCGCGCATGGGGCGTTCGCAGAGCTGCCCACGGACGATCTGCGCACCATGTTCGAGGCCAAATATATCGGCCCCTACGTTGTCGCGCGAGAAGTTCTGCCAGTTCTGAACGATGGAGGGTCGATCACGTTCTTTTCCGGCGTTCTTAGCCGTCGCCCGTCTGCCGGGGCCACGGGCCTCGGCGCAGTAAACGCTGCGGTTGAGGCACTGACGAAAGGGCTGGCGCTGGAGCTGTCCGGACGGGTGCGGGTGAATTGCATCAGCCCCGGAATGGTAGCGACCGAAGCCTATTCAGCCATGTCGGAAGAGGCGCGTGAAGGCATGTATGCGCAGGTTGCTGGCAGACTACTTTTAGGGCGGGTTGGTGAGGCCGAGGAGATCGCGCAAGCTGTGATCATGGCGATGACTAACGGGTTTTTGAACGGCTCTGTTTTGGATGTGGATGGCGGCCACCTTGTGCGTGATTGACGCCCAGCTCAAACCCGACGTTAAGAACGCAGCTTAACCAAGACAGACACCAGTAACTTATGAACTATGAGCAATGGCTTCCATGCGACGCAGAAATTCACCGCGCAGGCAGAACAGGACCGCTTAAATTTTACTTGCCATTTTGCCTCAATCGGAAAAATGGCAAGTCCAGCGGCAGAACTAGTTTGAAACCGAAACTCAAAGGCCGGTAGACGGTTCAAAGCTGTGGAGTTCGAAGGTTTTCTTACCCTCGGCGCTGAATTTCTGGATTGAGTCCCCGACACGCAGCACTGTCATACAGCGATAGCGCCCCTTGTCGGCGGCCATGGAAACGCAAACCTTATCTGTATCGGTAATGGCAAATGCACCTGCGCCACTCCAACCGCCGTTCGTAAGTTCGCCGCTCACGACATTGCTTGGATCGTAGAAAAAACGAAATGTCTTATCCCCCGATGTGGCCGTGACGGTGTTCCCGATCAGAAGTTCTGCGATCTGGTCGGCATTGAGGCGCTCGGCCCCATTATCCAATGCGGCCTCCAGTTCTGTTTGAGCGAATGCAGCGCTTCCCGCCACTGCCACGGCGGTTGCCACGCAAAGTGTTTTAAAGTGTGCCATATCCTGTCTCCTTAATGCTTTGGGCGATGCAATGGGGTGTTAGCCCCAGAGAACGCTAAGCAGGGCAAGCTCATCGCGCTTGATCGGAAGCTGATTTTTTCTGACATTCATCTGACAATCCCCAAACTTCGTTGAGCCGGGGATATTGTGGGGTGTAGGTTGCAGTATGTACCGTTTCATGGAGTTCCAACTTGATCCGACACAGGGATTAAACCGCCTTGGCGAACCGGTTGCTTTGGAACCACAGGCGCTGCTGCTGCTCGAGTTCCTTGTCAGGAACCGAGACAGAATTGTCGGCAAACAAGAGATTATCGACGAGATTTGGGATGGGGCCGCGATCACGGACGCGGCGCTGAACACGCGCATTCGGTCCGTGCGCAAGGCTTTGGGCGACACAGCGGCAAGCGCGGACTACATCAAGACCTTTCCCAAGCGCGGGTTCCAGTTTGTTGCCCCGGTGGTTTCGGATGACGGGCCGCCCGAGCGCATTGCCAAAACCCCGAAACGAGGTGTTCTTGTTGCGGGCGTTCTACTGGGTCTGGCGATTGCCATGTTGTCGATTTCAATCTTTGCTGATCGGCAGCGTTTGCCGGACACCGGAAAACCGTCTTTGGCTGTTGTGCAGTTTGACAATATCGGGGACGAAAGTACGGGTCAGTATTTCGTCGATGGTCTGACTGATGACCTGATCGCGCATCTGTCGCGCAACCGGGAACTCTTCGTTGTGTCCAGCGCAACGATGTTCTCTTACGCAAAGGATCAGGCAACCCCGATCGAAATCGCGCGCGACTTGGGGGTGGGCTATGTCGTCCGCGGCAGCGTCCGCCGGGCTGATGGTCAGATGCGCATCAGCGGAGAACTCATTGATGTCGACAGCGCCGAAACCATCTGGGCCGAGGTTTTTGATCGTCAGGTAACGGATGTCTTTGACGTTCAGGACGAGATCAGCCGAGCCATCGCGGGTCAGTTATTGCCTGAGATTTATCAGTCCGGCGAAGCGCGATCGCAGGAAAAACCGACCGAGGACATGGGGGCATGGGATCTGTATTTGCGCGGTCGGGCTCGGCAGGCTGTGTTTTCGCAAGAGGCCCAGCAGGACGCGGTGAAGTTTGCACAGTCCGCCATCTCAGCGGATCCGGAATTCGCGGCAGCACACAGCCTGTTGGCCCGCGCGCTGGGAACGATATTCTTCTTTCAATGGTCAGATACGCCTCAGGACACATTGATTGCTGCTACCGAGGCGGCCAAACGGGCAATTGAACTGGACGATCAGGACGCGCAGGCACATGCGGCTCTTGGCTATATCTACCGCTTTACAGGAGAGGCTGATCCAGCCATCGCAAATCTCGAACGCGCTGTCGCGCTCAACCCCAATGACGCGCGTATCCGGCTGGAATTGGCGCATACTTATGATTGGTTCCGCATGCAGGACCGCGCCTTGCCCGAGATAGAGATGGCAATCCGGTTGAGCCCACGCGATCCGATGTTGCAAAACATGTATTTCTACCAGGGTCACATCCTGTTTCACCTGGAACGCTACGAAGAAGCGCTGGACGCAGCCCGGCAGTTGGGCGCGGTGGCAACAAGCAATACTTGGCGGCTGTTTCATCACCTGTTGAGGGCGGCCACTCTTGCCGAGATGGGCAGGCAAGACGATGCCCAAGAGGCTGTTAACGATGCGCTTGAGATTAACCCCAAACTGTCAATCTCAGCGATGCGCAGGCAATTCGCTGGATCAAAAAACCACCCCGAAAACCGACGGATCTGGCTGGCAAGCTTACAAAAGGCGGGCGTGCCCGAATGAGAAAGGGTGCCAGACTTGGCACTATTTCATGTCCAACCACTCTCTCTCGATCAGCTTGCACTATCCTTTAGCGGGGCGAACCGTCTCTCGGCCATGTCCATGGCGGTTCTATTGCAAGCTTTTGATGGGGAAGCAGCGGCGGAGCAGCTGTGCAGTTCAGCCTGCGAGTTGGGTGCGCTGCTGAAATGGGCGGGGCCCAGGCGTGATTTATCTTTGCGGATCATGTTGACCAGTTTGATATCGGCTGGGGCGAATGCAGCTGATGAGAAAGACTCGAAATCTAAAAGGGCTCTGATCCGCCGTTTGATGAGTCGATCGCATTGTGCAATGAAATTATTGAGGTGCTTCCGCTGAACCATCTCAATCGATATTGGGCAACCAAAGCCTCTCAGCAATTTGTTTATGGCTTTAAGGCCTGGCCTTGGACGTGAAGCTCCAGATCAGAAACTTGGGAACAGAGTATAAATCGATTTGCAAGATCGTTGGACCTATGTGCGCAGTAGTCAATGCAGTCTGGTTTTGCGCTAGAACCATGGATCACAGTTCTTTTGGGGAATGGTAGGAGGTCGTCTTGGTCGGCCTTGCCGTGTCGCATTTGATACGATGCGGCACCAAATTTGGCATATCTAAGATGTGCTATTATTGTGTAACTCTCAGGAAGAATAGTGTGTTTCCAACCGAAACGACGTCGGTTTCAAGAACCCTGTAGACCGCGCTTTCACCAAGGCATTCAGCAAGCTTGTCTTCTGTTGTTAGAACCACGATGCTAGGACCACTGGCGTCAATCTGCTCGCAGTATTCATTATAGTTTACCGGAATAATATACTCTGGGGGGACGTCCAGGTTGCTCCACCAGTTTTTTCCAATGATGAAATCGGTATTAGCCGCATGCGGAAACCCATGACGCGGTTGGCGCAGCCGCCAGTGT
This sequence comes from Ruegeria sp. G10, assembly GCF_056533645.1. Taxonomy (NCBI): domain Bacteria; kingdom Pseudomonadati; phylum Pseudomonadota; class Alphaproteobacteria; order Rhodobacterales; family Roseobacteraceae; genus Ruegeria; species Ruegeria sp. G10. Next base: position 496,267 of record NZ_JBQFOQ010000002.1, read on the forward strand.
TCGTACATCAGGTTCGGAGCTAGAAAATCTTGTGAGTTCGCTGGTTGAGAGGCCAAAACTTGTGCGATCTGATTGGAAAGGTGGTCAATTTCTTCGATGGTGGATCTGTTTAGAGAGGCAAGCCATCGGGTATGCTCCAACGAAATTCGCCATATCGGAGCAAGGATCAAAAGCACGATGGCAATTTTCAGCATCTCAGCCCCCTTGGGTGCCTGCATAGGGCCGCGCCAAAGAAGTGCGGAAAATAGACCGGTACCGACGGCAACAAACGGAACGAACAATTGCAAGTAATGTGACCAAAAATGTTTGGACAGTATCATTATTTCAATCAAGAAAGGCATTACAATTGTCAGCGATACAATATCGGTAAAAATGGCGATTGAATTGCCTTTAGGCCCAGCTGCGCGATGTCGGATCAGTTGAAGCAGTCCGGCAATTGCAACGGATGAAGATGCAAGTACCAGCATCGGGAAGACCGGCAAGACCCGATCAGTGAACCAACTGTGCTGTTCCTTCAGGTTGCTTAAGGGGGACTGTAAGATAAGGTCTTGTCGCAATAGGTGCATACCGTTCTGGAAGGCCTGCATATTTCCCGTAATGATGTAAGGTAGCACATTGGTCAGTAATCCGGCGATGCCAACGGCAACGATCCAAGCTGCCGCAATACCCGCGCCACTTAGTAGAGTAGCGCCCTTGGGCCGAAGGCGAAGTGCAGCCCAGACCGCGGCCATACAAAGACACAACAAATAGTATGGACGTATCCCGATCGCGAGGCTTGCAAGAATTGCTGAGAGCAAAAATAGCCAAATCACCGGGCTTTTGCTGGCTGCCATGGGTTGGACCGAAGCCATCAGTAGGGCAATTGCGCCAATCGCGGCCGAGCCAGCTAAGGGGTTAATATGGTAAATCCCTCCAGGCAAAAAAGCGAACCCCGCCAGACTGGCAATAGCGCTGATCTGAGCACTCATAGTCACAATCCGTTCAGGCAGATCTGACTCAAATACCAGAACTTGACGTGTGACATACGCAACTGCAACCGCGCCGCCGAACATTGCGGTTATCGACAGGATTTGCCAAGCAAGCACACTGTCGAATGCAGCGGGAATTGCAAAGAGAAATTGATTGATTGGTAGCTTATCGTCGAATTCGGCTGTCCAGTGCAGTTCGCCTTCAAGCAATCGCTGGCCGAAATACATCATGTGGTCGATATCCCAACTCCACCGTGTGTCGATCAGGTTGACGGCGTAGTCCAGTAGTACCGCTAAAAAAATGAGAAAAAGGCAAAGTCTAAAAAGCAACATGACGATCTCCAACGTCTTCCACTATCGCCTGCGTTTACCAAATGGCTAGTGAGGAATCCGAAAAATTGCTTGTTCGTGGCAATCCCCCCATAATTTTGGAAGTTGACAAGAAAGACCTCTGATGCCGAGCGGGGGGCTCGATTGACGCCCTATTTCTAATATTTAGTGGATAATTGGACTTTTCGATTTTTACCGGAGTTCTGGAGGAATGCATACAGACTGTTTATCAGGGCCCGAGCCAAGTGAGTTGCGCGAACAGCATGAAATCAAGGGTGTTTCCCGGTTTTGTCGGTTGGTCGATAACGACTTATTCGCTTGTCGCCCTTAGGCTGTTAAGTTTTGTCCATGCGCCATGATTTTGGTGTTTTACCCTTTTTCGACTGTGCACGTGCAGCAAAGATCGGCGATCAATTGACTGTCCGCCTATTCAATGTCGCTTGGTTAAATCGTACCTCGTGCTCTGCCACGATCTCTTCTTGATCACGATAGGACACCGTGGATCGGTGATAGAAGCAAATAGCATACAAAACGCTCCCTTTGGGCATGAGCGCCTTTCAAAGACACCATGCTGGCGCATATTGAAATACCAATCGGAGCGAGCAAATGCCAGATCCCAAATAGACGCCAATTCGACCCTAAAGTTTGCGACACATCTCTGCCCGCGGAAAAAATTGCCGTTCCGATACATCGGCGACTTGTCATGTCCTAACAATCGTATCCAGAGGGTAAGAGCGGGCCGAGAGCCGCTCAACGGTCAGTTTCGTCGACAAATCTGGATATAGCACCTTTGGAGTTGCTATGCCGTAGGTCATGGATTTGAGCTGAGATCGTTATGCCTGCATTGCGAAGTTGGGAGTCGACCTCGCGATAAAGTTCGTCTCGGCCTGCAAACATTGTTGGGTAGTCGGCAAAATGTACCCAGATCATATATGTGTAGGGCGTGCTGTCCGCCGACATCAACCGGACAACTGGTTCTGGCGAAGGAAGTGGTATGTTGCATCGGTAAACTGCTTTTCGAATGAGCGCGATAACATCTTCCGGCGCGTGATCGCCTGCAACCTTCACGGTGTACCAGGGCGCAAAAGGGTGTCTGTTTCCCCTCAGGTTGGTAAAGCTCTGATTGGCAAGCTGTCCATTCGGGATCACGAATTCGGTTTTGTCCCATTTTCGCAGATGCGTCGCGCGCCAGTTGATATCCTGCACTTGTCCTTCCGTGCCATCTTCAAGCCGAAGCCAATCACCAATGTCAAAGGGGCGTTCGATTGTCAGCGCAAAACCGGAAAACAGATCCCCAAGTGTTTGTTGCATCACAAATGCAAGAACGGCGGCCGTTGCCCCTGTCCATACGAACAATTCGGTAAGCGCATTACCTTCCGCAACAAGAAAGCTGAGGATGCCCAACAGAGCAAACAAGGTGTAGAGGCCGATCCAAGCCAACCCCGGTAGACGCCATTCCTCGGAATGGCTCCGACGCTTTCGGATCAATGACTCAACGAGGCGCGCCACGCCCCAGGCATATCCTAAATGAACCGCCAATCGACCGGCGATTTCTGTCGTGGAAGCCCAATTGGACATGCGGGGTAGCGCGCCTAAAAGAAAAAGTAGGCCTTGCAGCGAATAGCCAATCAAAACCACGATGAGCGCGTCACAAATTCCGCTGAGTATCGGATAGTTGGACAGTCTTCGCAGAAAGAAATTCCGGTTGCGCGCGAGCAACCAAATCAAAGCGGCCGAGATGAGCACCCCAAGCCGAAGAGCTTCGATACTCAACGCGCCATCAAGCATATATTTCGTCCTCAACCCAAACTGTCAGCTATTGAGCAGATGTAGCGGATTAAGTCTATCTCGACCACCATGCCATTTGTTCTGGCAGACTTTCCGAAGTCCTTTCGGCAGGATCACGTTTATAACGACAACTTATTGAGCGACGATGTAAGCGCCTGCAGCCGATCTGCCTGACGCAGGTTGAAATGGGTCAGGAACTCGGGCTTGCCAAAGGGGACGTTCCTGGCGCGGATGGCCTCGACGCAGTTTTGGGCCTTATCCGCATTCCCGGCTTCTGCGTGCACGACCGCGCCGATCATGAAGACATAGAGATGCGGGTTGGGTGCGCTCAGGGCGTGCTCGGCATAGGCGCTGGCCGCGGTCAGATCGCCCGAGACAAATGCCGCCAATGCGCGCGTGCCGTACATGGATTGAAGATGCGGGTCCAAGGGGCTGAGCCTTAGCGCCGTCTCCACGTTTTGATCCGCAGTTTGACCGTTGCATAGCACGGTGTTCAGCGTGGCGTTGTTGTAGTAGCCGAATGCATAGTTGGGGTTCAGATCAAGGGAGCGGTCCACCCAGACCAACCCTTGCTCGGCGTCTCCCAGCAACCATTTTGCGCGCCCGTAGATCAGGTTGCAGAACGGGTCCAACGGGTCCAGTTGCAGGGCATCTTCGGCATGTCCCAGCGCCAATCTGGCGTGCAGGCCGGTATCAGCCGCGAAATGCTGAAACGCATTCTGGAATTCGGTATAGGACAGCCCGCAATGGGCGCGGGCAAAGCCTGGATCCTTTGCGATGGCAGTGCGAAAGTGACTGGCCGCAATCTCGTTATCAGTGCGGTTGTACCGGTACATATGCCGGATCCCGAGGTGGTAATGCCCCCACGCATCAAGGTTTTCCGAAGGGACATGCATCAAACGGTCGGCCTCGTGTACCGGCAGGCGCAGTTCCAGTGCCATGGCAAGGTCACGCGCGATACGGGCGCGCATGTCGTACACATCCGCGATGGCTCCGGTGACACGATCGCTCCAGACCACTTGACCTGAGCGTGCATCCGAAAGCTCGGTATAGATGGCAAGCCGGGTGCCCTGCACCTCCACAAGGCCCGAGGCAACGAACTGCGCGGCCAGTTGCGACCCCATGTCGGTCAGATCGGTTTCGGGTCCCGCGAACCGAAAGCTGGAGCCACGCGCGATCACGTTGATCCAGCGCAGCCGGGACAGGGTCGCGATCAGCTCGGCCGGGATGGCTTCGGCAATCGCGATCTGCGCGGCGTCCCCGCCGATTAGCTGAAAGGGCCGTATCGCCAGCGTCGGATTTTGCGCGGGACCAGCGGCGACGTTTGTGTCGGGCTGAGAATGATCTCTGGACGTGGCAATGGCCTCTGTCACGTCGGCCACAAACCGAAAGCCGTGACCCCGGACGGTGCGAATGATCGCCTGACGATCCCCGTCATCGCCGACGGCCCGACGGATTTGGCGGATTGCGGTTGAAAGCGAGGCCTCGGTAACGATCAGGTCAGGCCAGATGGCATCAAAGATCTGGTCTTTGGACACGGCGCGGTCCCGGTTGCGGATCAGGAATTGCAAAAGGGCAAGGCATTTCGGCTCCAAAGCGATTGGGCCGTCTGGGCCGGACAGCTCCAAAAGCGCGGTATTCAGCCGGTACGCGTCAAACTCATACACCATTGCGTCTTTTTTTAGCCTGATCTTTGCGGCCAACACAAACCTGTGGTTCACGGGTGTTCCGGTAATCTTCAGGAAACCCTCAGGCAACCTTCAAGCGACACGGCTGACACCGAAGTAAGCCTTCCCTGACCCGCCTTTGGTTTTGCGGGTCTTGTGTAGCTTACCTCGTCACAGGAGCCTGAAATGAAACGCCCCGGCCTGATCCTTTATGGCATTGCCGCCTACCTCCTTTTCAACGTTGTTTTCCTTTACATGATCGCGTTTCTACTGGATCTTCCGGTGCCCAAAACCATCAACAGCGGCACACCCGGCCCGGTTGGCTTGGCCGTTATGGTCAATCTGGGCTTGATCTTTCTGTTTGGCTTTTTCCACAGCCTGATGGCGCGGGACCAGTTCAAACGCTGGTGGACCACGATCGTCCCGGCCGAGGCCGAACGCAGCAGTTTTGTTCTACAATCGGCGCTGTTTCTGGGCCTCGCCCTGTGGCAGTGGCAACCGATCCCGGCAACGATCTGGCAGGTCGAGGGCGTTTACGCATGGCTGGCTTATGCGGTTTGCGCCACGGGTGTCGGGCTGGTTCTGCTTTCGACTTTCCTGATCGATCATTTCGAACTGTTCGGTCTGCGCCAGATCTGGTCGGCAAATACCGAAAAACCCATGCCCGCACCGCAGTTTCGCACGCCGATGCTGTACCGATTTGTGCGCCACCCGATGCAGTTGGGCGTCATTCTGGTGTTCTTCGGCACGCCGCATATGACGGTTGGCCATCTGATCTTTGCCGGAGCGATGACCACCTATGTTCTGATCGGCTTGTGGTTCGAGGAACGGTCTCTGGTGCGTGAATTCGGCGACACCTATCGCGCCTATCAGAAAATGGTGCCGATGCTGATCCCTCGCTTGGTCCCGATTGCCCGCAATGCGCTGCAATCCCCGGCGACCTGAACGCGTGGAGTTTGAGCGATGAAACGGGATCTTCACGTCATTCTGGCCCTTCACGGGTCGGCCAGCAGCGGCAAACAGTGGCGCGTTTTGGCAGCATAGTCGAAACCGCTCGGTATCTTAAACCCGAATGCAGGAGGAACGACCATGCTCAACGAAAAGCTGGAAGGCGGCTGCGATTGCGGTGAGGTTCGGTATCGGCTGTTGGCCTCACCCTTGATCGTGCATGGGTGCCATTGTCGGAGGTGCCAGCGACAAACCGGCAGCACACATGCCGTCAATGCGTTGATCGAAGACGGCTATGTCCGGCTGTTGTCCGGCAATATCATCGAGGATATCGCCGAAACCCCATCCGGCAGCGGGCAGAGGATATCTCGTTGTGCAAACTGCCACGTCGCGGTCTGGAGCGAATACCTGCGGTTCGCCAAACGCGTGCCGGCCCCCATTCTGTTCATCCGCGCGGGCACTTTGGACCAGCCGCACCACCTTCCGCCCGATGTCTATATTCATACCGACAACAAACAGCCCCACGCGATTCTAAAAACAGGAGTGCCGTCTTTCGGGGCCTTCTACGATCTCGAACAAGTCTGGTCGGCGGATAGTATGGAACGTCTTTCACGCGCTCACATAACTCCAAATCCCAGAAGCCAAGTGTCTTGAGTGATCCGCCGAAACCCATACTATGGCACAGGACCTGTTTCACCTCTTGAAGCCATGGCATTTTCAGCCTGCGGCCGGGCTGAGATCAAAACCTGTATGTTGCTCCGAAGACAGGTCCTGACTGGTCGAACTCAAAGTCGTTCCCGTTGATCTCGTGCTCGAATGCGATATAGCGAAACCCACCTCGGAGCAGCCATTTTTCGTTGATGGCATAGTCGGCTGTTGCCAATATCTGCCATGTTTCGCTTCCGCTTCTGAACCCGCCGTAATCCACAAATCCTGTCGCGGCCCATTTGTCCGAGAACGTGTAACGCAGGCGCGCCGCGACGAGGGGATCAATCCAGTTGTCATTGGCGCTGAATGAGACACTAGGCGCTGCACCTGCGGTCAGGGTCAGTTCTGTCTCTGTCCGGAACCATCTGAAGCCACCGGCCGCGTCAATTTTGACCTTATCGCTCTCATATACCTGATATGCGAGATAGCCGCTGAAGAATTGTGTTCTGTCCGAAGTCTCAAGATCTGAAAAAGCGGGCCCCGGTGTGCTGTTGCTGAAAGAGAGGTCCGTAAAGTTATAGTCTCCGAGAATGCTCCACCGGCCATTGGATACGGAAAACGCGCCAAAAAAAGCCAAATCGAGGTTGCTCAGGGCATCTGAGAAGCTCAGACTACCTTCCAACGTTCCCTGAGGTGTTTGCAGAGAGATTTCTGTATCCGGAGTGAACAGATAGATCGTAGCCTCGGCGGTCCAGTCGTCAGCTTGTGCTACTGTGGAGGTCGCCGAAATTGCGGTGCAACTCAGGCACAGTGTTTTGATTGCCGACTTGAAATCCATGGTGCCCCTCTCATAGTTTTGTTGGGCCAAAGTCGCGAATAACTCAAGCGCGGCCGCCGCGTCTTTTGGACCGCGTTGTTTTTTGTGTGTTTCACATGCTGCTGAGAAATCGGCTGGATGTAAAACCAAATTTTCACATAAGGTCTGCATCTGGCGCAAGATGATAAATGTTACGAGACACTTAAAAGCGATCCCATCTGATTGAGGGTCGCGGACTAATCAGGGACAGTTGCGCAGACCGTGACAAACTCTCCCGGAATGGCATAGCCACCTGCAGTGGTCCGGAAAAACGCGACCGAGTTCAGAAATTCGCGCCTGACATCAGCCATTGTAACGTCGTCAAAGCGTTTGACGGCCATTGCCACAGGGCCACCCAACATCATGGCGCGGCTCAGGTCGGCGGCGTTGATGAAGTTCAGTGTTTCGTTCTGGCGCGTTTCGCGGATATCCGTCAGACCTGCTGCTTCGAAATCCTTCCGCAGTGCCCCCGGAGCCCCTGAAGCGAAGAACATGGGACACACTTCCGAGGCAACCCGCGCGTCTACAATCGGGAAAATCTCGGCCCAGCGGCAATTCTTGCGTTCTCCCCAGATGGTCGCGGTCACTTTGCCACCGGGGCGAACGGTCCGCGCCATTTCGGTGAGGGCTTTCTGGGGGTCAGGCACATACATCAGCCCCAGCGCGCAAATGGCTGCATCAAAGCTGTCGTCTTCGACATGCAGGTCTTCTGCGCCCATTCTGGCGACCGAGACGTTCGCGATATTCTGTGCATCGCAATGCTGTGTGACCTGGCGTGTCATTTCTTCGGACAGGTCCGTCGCAAAAACCCGACCCGTCGGGCCAACTGCGCGCGCAGCGCGCAGCGTTACCATTCCGGTCCCACAAGCTGTTTCCAGAACGGCCTGACCGGCTTGCAGATTGGCCATCTTAAGCAGCGTATCCTGGGCAGGTCGCAACGGATCCGACCAGTCAGCGTGATAATAGACGGCGGCCGCGTCCCAGCCATAGCGCTGAATCCTAAGCTGTAGTTTGGCATCCATCCCTTAGCCCTCCTGCGCGATCTGCAAATCAACCTGAACAGAATGCGGATCCTGCAATGCGATCAGCCACGGGTCATTCCCAAGCCCTTCGGCAACAACTTCGCTAAGCTCGGCTTTGGTCGCGGTGCTGGTCAGCGTGATCTTGAGCTGGATGTTTTCGGGGCCAGCCGTAACGCCGTCCATTCCAAACATTCCGCGATTGTCCCAATCCATGGTCAGATCCACAGCTATCTCGGAGACTGGGACACTGTTCCGCTCTGCCGCGATGCGCAGGCCCATGACGATGCATGCGCTGAGACAGGCGCGTCCAAACACGCCCGGCGTAGGCGCCTGACCCGTTCCACCCATTATGGCCGGCATATCGCATGTCAGTACTGAACCGCCTTCGCGGCAGGTTGTCAGAAAGCCGATTTCCGACGTTGCGCGTGAATGTGTGCTTTGCCGCGCGGCAATCGGTTTGTGGACAAAGGCGCGCCGGTTGCGTTCCAGCGCGGTTGCTATGTCGGATGAAATTGCCATTTCAAGTCCCCCGTTGATTGCATCTCAACTTCAGGCGCCCTTGAAACGCAGGCCAGAGTACAAAAAGGAGCGAACCCGGTACAGAAAATGGACTGGATCGAAAGGGTAAGCCTGAATAGACTTATCACTCAGGAGGCGTGCCATGCCCAAGCAAAACAACATGCTTTTCTGTCCGATCAACATGGCCTGCGAGGTTCTGCAGCCGCGATGGACGATCCACATCCTGACAGAATTGCGCTGGGGCTCGACACGGTTCAACGATATCCGCCGCGGAATTCCCGGGATTTCTCCGACGCTGCTGGCAAAAAGGTTGAAAACCCTTCAATCGCAGGGTCTGGTTCGAAGGGTGGAAAACCCTGCCAATGGCACCATCGATTATATCCGTACCAATGCGGCGATCGAGCTTGACCCCATCATAACAGACTTGGGTAAATGGGCCTATCGCAATACCTCGGTTCAGGATCATAGCTGCAAGACGCAACCGTCGGCTTTTGTGTGGAACCTGCGCCTGAGTATTGACTGCACGGCGTTGCCGAACCGGCGTGTGGTGATGAAACTGACATTCCCGGAACAGGCTGCGGATCAGCGCGACTTCTGGATCATGTGCCGTCCTGGATTTGATGTCGATGTGTGTTTCCTTGATCCCGGCTTTGACGTGGATTTGTTCATCACCGCTGAGTTCGATGCACTGGTTTCAGCGTATTTCGGATATTCGAGGCTGGCGCATGAGATTTCGGCCGAACGCATAACCCTAATTGGTGAAACAGCGCTGGCCAAAACGATCGACCAATGGCTGATCCTCAGCTCCTATGCCCGCGATCAGGAAATCGATAGGCTTGTTGGTGCCACATGATGCGTCACGCTGTTTGGCTGATGAGGTGCCAGCCGGCGTTTGAAACACAAATGGGAATAGAGAATCCAAGCTCTGACGGCGAATTGGGACTTGGACGCCAGTTGGTAAGAAAGGGGGGAAACAGTGCCCAATTGTAGTGTCAAATGGTGGGCGATCACGCCATGAATTCCCGCTCGGGAACCCTGGCATGCGCAAAGGTCGCGTGTTCCCAGCGCGGGATAGGTGTGGCTGCGGTTCACCCATCAAACCGGCTTGGGGCACCATAGTTCGGTGGTCGATTCCCGACTCAATGGAAAGAGGGGCTGATCAGGTCCGGAGGTGGTCTAAATGTCTGCAATTCCTAGAGTAAATTTCCCTAACGCCTGGCGTAATGTTAGGGAATTTGGCTAAATCGCCAGTCAAGGCTTGCGTTAGAATTCATAGGGAACAATGGTGACTAAGAAGCGCGCGCAGGAACGTCTGTTTTCAATAACAACAAACAAGGGAGTGAAGAAATTGCTACATCGTAAGATATTACGGCTGAAGGCGATGGCCGCGACGGCGCTTTTGGCGCTGTCCGCCGCCGCCTCGGCCCAGGACGATAAGCCCAATATTCTTGTCATTTGGGGCGATGATGTTGGTCAGTCGAATATCAGTGCCTACACGATGGGTCTGATGGGGTATCAAACGCCCAATATTGATCGGATCGCCGACGAAGGGATGATCTTCACGGACTATTATGGCGAGCAATCCTGTACTGCGGGCCGGTCCTCTTACATCATGGGTCAGTCGGTCTTCCGCACCGGCCTGTCCAAGGTTGGTCTTCCGGGTGCAGAGTTGGGAATGCGGGAAGAAGACCCGACGATTGCGGGTCTGCTGAAGGCGCAGGGCTATGCCACGGGTCAGTTCGGCAAGAACCACTTGGGCGACCGAGACGAGCATCTGCCGACAAACCACGGCTTTGACGAGTTCTTCGGCAATCTCTACCACCTCAACGCCGAGGAAGAGCCCGAGAACATCGACTATCCGGGCGATGCCGTGCTGGCAGACGGGCGAACCTTCCGTGAAGCCTTTGGGCCGCGTGGTGTGATCAAGTCGTCCGTCGATGGCCCGATCGAAGATACTGGCCCTCTGACCAAAAAGCGTATGGAAACGGTGGACGATGAAACCGTCGCGGCCGCCATCGACTTCATCAAACGCAAAGAAGCGGAAGGCGTTCCGTGGTTTGTCTGGTGGTCCGGCACTCGGATGCACTTTCGCACCCATGTCGCGGATGAAAAATGGCAGCGCGCGAATTCGATCGCGGGCAAGAATGTGGATGAATACACTGCTGGCATGATCGAACACGATCTGCATATCGGGCAGTTTCTTGAACTGCTGGACGAACTTGGCATCGCCGACAATACCATCGTGCATTATTCCACGGACAACGGCCCGCATATGAATACGTGGCCAGACGCCGCGATGACGCCTTTCTTTGGTGAGAAGAACACCAATTGGGAAGGTGGCTGGCGCGTGCCGTCGATGGTGCGCTGGCCGGGCAAGATTTCGGAAGGGTCCGTCTCGAACGAGATCATGCACCATATGGATTGGTTGCCGACCTATCTGGCCGCTGCCGGGAACCCCGACATCAAAGAGCAGTTGCTGGAAGGTGTAACAGTCGCCGAGGTTGGCGGTGGGCGCGATTATCGCGTGCATCTGGACGGCTATAACTTCCTTCCGCACCTGTTGGGAGAAGAGGAAGAGGGTCCCCGGAAAGAGATTTTCTATTTCTCGGACGATGGCGACCTGACAGCGCTGCGCTACGAAGACTGGAAACTGATTTTTCTGGAGCAGGAAGCTTACTCGACCTTCCGCGCATGGGCCGAGCCGTGGACCGAGCTGCGTGTGCCACTTATCTTCAACCTGCGGCGCGATCCCTATGAGCGCAGCTATCGCACGTCGAACACCTACTACGACTGGCTGATCGACCGGGCCTATCTGCTGGTGCCTGCGCAAGCCTATGTGGCGCAGTTCCTTGAGACTTTCCAGGAATATCCCCCGCGTCAGAAAGCGGCGAGCTTCAGTCTCGATCAGGTTATGCAAACCCTGACCGAGGTCCCCGGCACACCGTAAGACAAGCGCTGCGGATGCTACGCGAAACCGCAAGCGCGAACTGAAGCGGCGTCGGGATGACTATGAAGGCGGAAGCAGTCTTTGACAAAACACTTCACCGGCACCTTCGGGTGTCGGTGAACGGAGTTGTAGCTTGATTTGGAATATTGCGGTGACGGATGCGCGAACAGCTGTAGAAAATCTGATGTCCCTCATGGGCGACTCGATCATCGGGCAAAGGGATGTGATCGAAAGACTGGTGATTGGTCTGCTGGCGAACGGCAATCTGTTGATCGAAGGTATGCCGGGACTGGCAAAGACGCGCGCGGTCAAGTCCTTGGCCAAGAACCTGGAAAGTGATTTCAGCCGTATTCAGTTCACCCCTGATTTGCTGCCATCCGACGTCACCGGCACCGAGGTTTATTATCAAACCAGCGAAGGATCGGAATTCAGGTTTGAGCCCGGGCCGATTTTTGCCAATATCGTTTTGGCAGATGAAATAAACCGCGCACCGGCCAAGGTGCAGGCCGCATTGCTGGAAGCAATGGAAGAACGGCAGGTGACCGTTGCTGGTACGACCCACAAGATGCCCCCGTTATTTATGGTGATGGCAACCCAGAACCCGGTCGAGCAAGAAGGAACATACCCTCTGCCCGAGGCGCAGATGGACCGATTTTTGATGCATGTTCTGGTGGATTATCCGCCGCCGGAAGACGAAGTTCAGGTGATCCGCCTTGTGCGCAACGAAGAGGCCGAGGTGACTAAATCCAAGCCCGCGGCAAAGGCGGCCAAACCCACGATGACGCAGGATATGGTTTTTGCCGCACGCAGCGAGATATCGGATATCCACGTTTCAGACGCGATGGAACGGTACATGGTCGATCTGGTTGCGGCGACCCGCACACCGACCGACTATGGGGACAGTCTGTCGCGCTGGATCGAACTGGGGGCAAGCCCGCGCGCCTCTCTGGCGCTCGACAAATGTGGACGTACCCATGCCTGGCTGAAAGGTCGCGATTACGTGGACCCTCAGGATGTACGCGCTGTGGCGGCCAATGTCTTTCGCCACCGACTGGGTCTGAGCTATGAAGCACAGGGGGAGGGGGTAACGCCAGATCAAGTTGTTGAGGAACTGCTGGCGCAGGTTGCTCTGACATGATGGCACGTGATGTTTGACCGGGCCGCACGCATCAGGGCTGGACTCGCTCCCAAACACGCGACGCCCTCGGAAAAGGACACGCGGGTGTCGGTCGATCTGGCGCATCTGCGCGGGCTTCAGGGGCAGGCACGGTCCCTCAACTTTTTGCCGCGCCAGCCATCGAACAGTGTGCTGAATGGTCGCCATGCCTCTCTCATGCGGGGCCGCGGGCTCGCGTTTGAAGAGCTGCGTGGATACCTGCCGGCGGATGACGTTCGCTCGATCGACTGGAAGGTGACGGCGCGCATGGGGAAACCTTATGTGCGTGTGTTTACCGAAGAAAGGGATCGCCCGGCCTTGATCGTGGTTGATCAGCGGATGTCGATGTTCTTCGGCTCCTCCCTGAACATGAAATCCGTCACGGCCGCTGAATGTGCGGCATTGGCGGCGTTTCGCATACTCGACCAAGGGGATCGGGTGGGCGGCATCGTATTCGGAGACGAGATCATTGCCGAAATTCGGCCTCAGCGCAGCCAATCCGCCCTGAACCGTTTCCTTCAAGCCATCGCCTCGGCGAACGCCTTGCTGCGCGCGGATGCTCCGGATGTCACGCCTGTTGGCTTGAATCGCGTACTCGCTTCGGTCAATCGGATCGCCCCGCGTGACCACCTGATCATCGTTTTGTCGGACTTCGATATTGTCGATGACACGACCCGTAAACTGGTCCGGGGGCTGTCACGCCACAATGATCTCGTTCTGGGGTTGGTAGCGGATCCGATTGCCGACGAACTTCCCCGAGGGTTGAAGTTAACCATTTCCAACGGAGAGTTGCAGGCCGAAATCGATACGGGTGAAAAGACTGTGCATCGCAATCTTGCCGAGATGGCGCGCGGTAGAATTGCCGGTGTTCTGGATTGGAGCCGCACCTTGGGCGTGCCTGTCCTACCGCTGTCGTCCGCGCAAGACAGCCTACAACAAATGCGTCGATTGATGGGCATTCCGGTAAGATGAACGAAACTGCTGATATCGCGCCTGTAACGCTGCTCGATTTGATCGAGCAACTCGTCCCGCCTCAAGAACCACCTGCTGTGTCAATGATGCCCCAGACCTGGGGTTGGGGCGTTCTGATGGTCATGGTTTTGGGGTTGGCGATCTATTTTTTCCTGCGGTGGCGCGCGCACTATCGGGCAAACGCTTACCGCCGTGACGCGTTGGCTGCGCTTGATGCTGCCCGTTCGGACCCGGCGGCCATCGCCGAAATTCTCAGGCGGTGCGCTTTGGTGGCATTCCCGCGCAAAGGCGTCGCTGGCATCAGCGGGCAGGACTGGCTTGGGTTTCTTGACCGTACCGGAGGAACAACCGTTTTCACCGAAGGCGGCGGGAAGGCTATATCGCACGCCCCCTATACAAACGCCCCGCCCACAGACGCCGGTTTGCTGGAAGCTGCGAAAAACTGGGTTCGGAACCACAAGCGGGAGGACTAAGGTGATCGGGTTGGGTTTCCCCTATGCTTTGCTTATGTTGCCCCTTCCGTGGTTCATCTGGCGGTTCCTTCCAGCACGTAAGGAAAAGGTGCCAGCGCTTCGGTTTCCATTCTTTCGAATGATCGTCGCAGCTGCGGAAACCACGCCCGCAGCCGGAGCCGTGGTATTGCGTAGAACCCGGTTACAGATGACCTCGGCCATCGCCATCTGGATCCTCCTTGTGCTGGCATTGGCGCGGCCCGAACATCTGGGTGCGCCGATCGAAATCACCCGCTCTGCAAGGGATGTTGTTCTGGCTCTTGATATCTCGGGTTCGATGGACACTGTGGATTTCGAAATGCCGGATGGAACCCGCGCGCAAAGACTGGCAGCCGTGAAACAGGTCGTTCAGGATTTCGTTGCCCAACGCGACGGCGACAGGATTGCGCTGATCGTTTTTGGAACCCGCGCATTTCTTCAAGCGCCCCTGACCGAAGACCTGGAGACGATCAGCGAACTGGTCGGCCAGACCGAAGTTGGAATGGCCGGGCCGAACACCGTCATCGGCGATGCAATCGGACTGGGGATCAGAACCTTCGAAATCAGCGAGGTGGAACAGCGCCTTATGATCCTGCTGTCTGACGGCAGTGACACAGGCAGTCGTATGAGCCCGCTCAACGCATCCGAAATTGCCCGCGAGCGGGGCGTTGAGATCCATACCATCGCCGTGGGGGACTCCAACGCGTCGGGCGAAAACCGCGTTGATGCCCAGGCTTTGTCGGATATCGCTGCACGAACGGGGGGCAGCGCGTTTTTTGCATCGGATACCGAAGCGCTCACGGCGGTTTACGACCGCATCGACGAACTGGCCCCTCGGCTGGTGGAACAGATTTCGTATCGCCCGCGCACGCAACTTGCGTCCTACGTGTTGGGATTGGCGTCCTTGTTGGGCGTGCTCACACTGGCGTACCTGACACTCCGGCACGGCAGGCGGAGCATGGTGTAATGGAGCAGATCGCGACCGAACTCACCCTATTTGTCGAAGCTTTTCACTTTATTCGACCGCTGTGGTTGATATTGCTCTTGCCGTTGGCCGTCCTGTGGTGGCTGAACCGTCGCGCTTTTACGCGAACGGACCCGGTTTCGGACGAAATAGCACCCCACCTTCGGCAGGCGCTGACGGTGGGGGCGACGGCGCGCAGAAAACACTTGCCGATCGATCACACCGCGCTGCTTTTGATGCTGATGATCACGGGCGCGGCAGGCCCGACCTGGACGCGACAGGTGGATCCGTTTCTGGCGCAAACGGGGCCGCTTGTCATCGCGCTGGAAGTCACGCCATCGATGACCACAACAGACCTGTCACCCGACCGCCTGGAGCGTGCGAAGTTCAAAATCCGGGACTTGTTGGACCTCCGGGCCGGTGGTCGGACGGCGCTGGTTGCGTATTCGGGCACGGCGCACCGCGTCTTGCCGTTCACCGAAGATCCGCAAGTCATGTTGCCCTATCTCGAGGGGTTGGCACCGGAAGTCATGCCGAAAGATGGGACTAACATAAAAGCGGCATTGGATTTGTCGCTTGATCTACTGGCCTCAGAACAATCGGGGGGTGTCTTGTTTGTTACCGATGGCATAAGTCTGGCAGATGCAGATCAGCTCAACGACACCAACGGGGCGGCGGCTGCTGTGCTGGTTATGTTGCCCGAAGCGATCGGTGATCGAGGTCTGGATGCACTGAGCCTACCCGTCATTCGGACAACACCGGATGCATCGGATATCACCCGTTTGGACCGAATTTTGAATACGGATTACCGCCGGGCCACATTGCAAAACAGCGAGCAGCCTTGGGAAGATCGCGGTTGGTGGCTGGCTTTTCCTGCCGTTTTTCTGGCGCTCATCTGGTTCCGAAAGGGTTGGACGATGCGGTGGTCTGCACTGTCGCTGGCTATTCTTGTGACCATACATCTGCCCGCCCAAGCGCACGCGGATGGTGTGGTGGATTGGTTTCTGACGCCCGATCAACAAGGATACCGTGCCTTTAAGAACAATCAGTTTCCAAAGGCGGCGGACGCGTTTTCTGACCCGCTTTGGAAAGGACATGCACAGTATCGTGCGGGCCGGTATGAAGATGCCGTCAATACTTTGCAGCAGCTCGACACGCCCGAGGCCTCTTTCACGCAAGGGTTGGCCCATATCAAGAACCGCCAATACCGGGACGGCGTGCGCGCATTTGAGACGACGCTTGAGCGGGATCCGAACTTTCCCGGTGCTGCGCAGAACCTGCAAACCGCGAAAGACATCGTGGCCTATGTAGAAGACGCAAGAGAAGCATCAGACACGGGTGAAGACACCGGAATAGGGGCGGATGATGTTGTTTTCGATAACGAAGACGCGCGTGGAACGGACACGCAAAGCGACCCGCAACCAAAAGGAGAAGCTGCAATCCTGAGCACCGAGCAATGGATGAATACCGTCGACACAAGCACCGGCGATTTCCTGCGCCTGCGGTTCCAGTTCGAGGTGAACACCAATTGATACGTGCACTGATCATATGCTTACTCGCGCTGACGGCGAACCAGCATGCCGCGGCTCAGAACGCCCTCGAACCTCAGGTGACTGTCGCGCTGGACTCTGAACAAGTCATACCAGGGCAGGCCGCAGACCTGCGTATCACGGTTCTGGTTCCGACATGGATGACCAAGCCCGTTTTGTTTCCCAGTTTTGAGGCCCCAAATCTAAACGTTCGGCTCCCCGAGCGGGCCACCAACCCTATTAGCCAAGCCGTAGATGGCGAGACATGGTCCGGCGTCAGTCGCCGATATCGGATCATGCCGATGGTGCCCGGTCGCATTGAGGTCCCTTCGCAGGAATTGGTCGTAACTTGGGCCGATCCTGAAACAAACGCCCCACGCGAAGACCGTATTGGCATCGATCCGGTCATGATCACAGGCGTACTGCCGGAAGGTGCAGAAGGACTGTCCCCTTTTATCGGAGCCACCAGTTTGACGCTGACCCAAGACGTTTCGAGGGATCAGGAACCGCTCGAACCAGGCGACAGTGTTACGCGAACTGTTACAGCTATGGTCGAAGGGACATCGCCCATGTTCCTGCCGTCACTCATTCCTACGCCACCGATCGAAGGGATCGCCACGTACCCTTCCGAGCCCGTTCTGACCGAAACAGAAACGCGCGGGTCTTTAAGCGGAACACGCGTTGAACAGGTCACGTATCTCGCGCAGACCGGTGGAAACGACCAAGCAGATAGCATTACCTTGGAGTGGTTCAATCTGGAGACCGGGGAAGTAGAAACCGCGACCTTAGACGCCATTTCGCTGGTCGTGGATGCGCCCGTCAAACGCGAGCTCTCTGAGAGGGCCTTGCGAATGGTAGTTCTGGCTGTCGTGGTGCTTTTGGCGTTTCTTTCCGCCCTCTTGATTGTCCGGAAACGGCTCTTGTCATACTGGAGGCGCAGCCGAGCCGAGCGCCATGCGCGTATCTTGGCCTCTGAAGCTTATGCGAGAACGGCATTGTCCAACGCCATACGTGCCCGGGATTATGATGCAGTTATCAAAGCGATGGACGTTTGGCGTGAGCGGTTGTCCCATGACGATCCGCTGCAAGATGCTGCGATCCGCGCCGCCCTAGACCGCATCGGCGCGGAACTGTTCGGCCCGTCAAAAGTCGGCCCTAACGCCGCTTCCTGGCCCGAGTTGGAGACCGCGCTTCGGCGCTATCGTCGCAAGGCACCTTGTGCAGGTTCTCCGAACGCACTTCCACCGCTCAATCCCGCAAGCTATTCCGGCAGGAGAATTTGATGATCCGTTTACCTTAGCTTCCACGGCTTTCGGGCTTTGTCTTGCGACATCTGGTATGGTCCTACAACAGCCTGAACAAGAAGCGGAGCCCTACGGCGTGGTCTGGGATGTATCCCGAGAACAGTGGGATCATGTCTATCCGGATGCGGTGTTATCCCGGAAGCCGGACCGCATTAGACTGGCCGCTCCCAGAGCTGGAGCGGGCGGGGGCCGTATTATGAAACGCAGAGGGAACCCGATGAAACAGAATCTCCTATCCATCGCTATGGCCTGCGTAACGCTTGTTGTCTCGACCTTCTCGGCCGGGGCGGAAGAAAGGCCAAAGCTCATTCTGCAGATAACCGTTGACCAGCTGCGAGGAGACTTGATCCTGCGCCATCAGGATCAGTTCGGTGAAGGTGGTTTTCGCTATTTGATGGAACAAGGCACATATTATCGAAACGCACATCATACCCATGCGAACACAGAGACCATTGTAGGCCACACAACTCTGGCAACTGGTGCAAACCCGGCAGCGCATGGCATGGTCGGCAACCTCTGGTATGATCGTGCTGCCGGACGCACGGTCTATAACATTGAGGACCCCGACTATTCGATTTTGACCAGTGGAGCGGATGTCGATGACGCGACCGAAATCGACCCCACACAACGCGCCGCAAACAGCGATGGCCGCTCACCACGCGCGATCCTGACCTCGACCTTTGGTGATGAATTGATCATCAGCACGGCCGGGCAGAGCAAGGTGTTCGGCGTCTCGATCAAAGACCGGGCTGCTGTTGCCATGGCAGGGCACGGGGGGAAGGCCTTCTGGTTTTCCAAGGCCGTCGGCCAGTTTGTGACCAGCAGCTACTATTATGACGCCTATCCAAGTTGGGTTGAGGATTGGAATGCACAGCAACTGCCGCAGAGTTTTGGCGGCCAGACCTGGCAATTGTTGCAGCCCATCGAAACCTACCTGTTTGGAGCGAAGGATGATCAGGAATGGGAACCGGATTTTGCTGATTTCGGTCGTACATTTCCGCACCCGCTGGGAACCGTGGATGACAAGTTTTTTACGACACTTCTGACGCTGAGCCCGTTCGGAGATCACATCACAGCCGACTTTGCCAAAACGCTTATTGACGCTGAAAATCTGGGGGATGATGCAGTCACCGACTATCTCAGCGTCAGCTTCTCCGTGGCCGACTATGTCGGGCATTTCTTCGGGCCGTCCAGCTTGGAATACGAGGATAACTTGCTGCATCTGGATCGCACTCTGGCTAACCTTTTTGCCTATGTCGACGATCAGGTAGGGCTTGAAAACACACTGATCGTGCTGTCATCCGATCACGGTGCACCCGAGGCCCCCGGCTATCTTGCATCGCTTGGAATACCCGGCGGCAACGTGTCGCCCGACGAATGGGACACTGCGCCAGCACTGGCGCGTATCCGGGATCGCTTTGGCATAACTGGCGATTTGTTCGAAGGGTATGACCATCCCTACCTGACCCTCTCAGAGGCAGTTCGTAACAATCCGGATATCGATCAGTCCGAGCTGGAGACAGCCATTTCGCGAGAACTGGTCGCATTTGAAGGGGTCGCCTACGCTGTGCCGACATCCCGCTTGCGCGATGCATCCCTGCCGCAGAATGCACTGACACAAGCCATCCTGAACAACTACAACCCGGATCGTTCTGGCGATATCCACGTCGTTTTCCAACCCGAGTGGTTCATAAACGATATGGATGGGCTCTCTGTAACTGTGACCCATGGATCGCCGTGGCGTTACGATACCTATGTTCCGATAATATTCGGCGGATTCACCATCGGTGCCGAGACCGTGTCGCGGCCTGTGCATACGATAGATGTGGCGCTGACATTGTCACAAATTGCCGGAACCCGTCCCCCGTCGGGTGCGACTGGGGGTGTCTTGTATGAGGTAGTAGACCATTAGGCGCGTTGTTCGAAGTGGCGGTGGGGTATTTGCTGCGAAGTTCTGATTTTCAGTGCGCACCGCGCTTGGATCGGTCACGCGGCTAAAAAGCCCACTTTCCTCGAAACCAAACCCTGATTCAGATGAAAGCTTGCATCATAATTTGACCAAATTAAGCAAGCATTTGGCTTGAAATCAAATGAGCTCGGACCCTTTCAGCCCAATATTGGATGTCAGTACCGTTGGCGGTGCCTAACCAGTTGCAGACACAAGGGTGGAGGAGCGGTCATGAGGCCCGAAGCAGTAAGTGCTGTGGAAGTCATCAGCATGTATTTGAACAGACACTACGAAGCAGATCAACGCGCCGATGGGATGGTGGAGATGCTCTTGGAGAACGCGATTTCCAGTTCTGATTTTTGGCCATTGCTGCATGGGCTTTGGGGTGGTTTTCAAAAGATCGACCACACCATGTTTGTTCATGCCATGGATGTCGAAAAACGGAAATCGTGTTGGATGCCGACAACCGGATGGCATCGTCTTCCCAAGGAAATCACGGTGTATCGTGGTCAAAGCTTGCAGAAGGAAGTTGGATTGTCTTGGACCACCAGTTTTCATGCGGCTGCGGACTATGCGATCGGAAACAACGGAAGGTCGATCAAAACACCCATTATCCTTGCGACCAAAATCGACAAGAAAGCTGTCGCAATGGTCATAGAGAACGAAGCCCCGAATGATTTGGTCTTATGGAAAGCACCAAGGATTTCTGATTGCATCATAAAGCAGGTTTCACCCGTCACACACTGATGAACAGCATAGCCTGCAGAGCCCAGGATTACGGGCCCCACAGAAGTGTCTATACTCTCAAGCTGATGTTCTAAAATCGGGCGACGGGTCTTCGCCCGCAACACATCGTTTGGCCCGACCGGTCACTCTGCGCTCATTCCGAGATGGTCGCGCCAAGGGACGAATTCGCAGGGGTTGGTCTGATCGATATCCGAAGCTTCGGTCGTCTGGTGACAAGGAGGATTTTGAACAAAGAGCCAGAGCTGGCCTTGACCAAGGCCGGTTGCGATATAACGCTCCATCCCGATCAGCCTACTGGACATATAGCTTTGTTCATCAAAGCGAAAACGAGTTCGCAATCAAAACAACTTCTCATTTCCCAGTTTGACATTAGGCTGGAACCGATGTTCCGACAGCTCCTACCCATATCGGCACTACTTCTTGGATCAGGCCTTCTTCTGTTCGCAGGTGGGGTCCATGGCCTGATACTTCCGGTTCGGGGCTCTTTCGAAGGGTTTTCTGCCAGTGCACTGGGTCTTTTGGGAACGGGGTGGGCAGTCGGATATGTAGCTGGATGCCTTGTTGCACCAAGGCTGGTTGGAGCAGTGGGACATATTCGCACCTTCGGCGTCATGTGCGCTCTCGCTGCCGTAACGATCCTTTTCCAAGCTGTGGTAGTAGAAACATGGGCCTGGATACCATCGCGCGCAGTTTCAGGTTTTTGTTTTGCGGGCGCTGCAATGATCGTCGAGTCTTGGCTCAACGATAAGGTTGAACCTAATACGCGTGGTACGGTCTTTGGCATCTACACGATGGTTAATCTGGGTGCGGTGACAGCCGGTCAGATGGCTATCTCACTGGGAGATGCAACGGGTTTCATCTTTTTTGCCATTGGCGCGATGGTGTATTGCTTGGCGCTGATACCAACAGCTCTGTCAACTTCGGCCTCGCCCGCTCCGCTGACATCTGTGCGTCTCGACCTACCAGCGTTGTGGCGAAACTCACCCGTTGCGGTCGCAGCGGTCTTTCTTGTTGGCATTTCTAATGCAGCATTTGGGACACTTGCTGCGGTGTATGCAGATCGCGTGGGGTTATCACTGACTGCAATTGCCTTGTTCGCAAGTATTCCGGTTTTGGCCGGAGCTTTTGCGCAAGTTCCGATTGGATTTGCAAGTGATCGAATGGACCGCCGCAAAGTCTTGCTGTTTACAGCGGTCGTGGCGCTCGCTTCTGACCTGGCTTTCGTCCTTCTTGCGCCAGAGTCGCGTGTCATGAACCTTGCTTTGGTCGGGATATTCGGCGCTGCAATTTTTGCGATGTATCCGGTCATCGTTGCGCACGCGAATGACCATGCGCCACCAGGCACTTCGATCCAGGTTTCAGGCGGGCTTTTGATGGTTTTCGGCTTAGGTTCGATCGTCGGGCCGCTGATCGCTGGTTTGGCGATGGCCGGGCTCGGGCCGCAAGGTTTGTTTCTGACAACCGTCGTAGCGCATTGTCTGATGATCCTGTTCACGATCTGGCGCATTCTCTCTAAGTCGGCCGTTCCCGAGGAAGAGAAGACGGCATTCCGGGTCAGCGCCCCTGCCAGGGTGGTTACGCCTGAAACTGCCGCACTTGCTGCTGGTGAAGATGAGGCAATTTCGCTTGCTGAAGCCGAGATCGAGTTGGGCACCCCATCGGATGTGACGGATCCGTTGGGGCCAAGAACAAATTCTGAAGACAGTCAGTTGTGATCTTTTTCAGTGCATGAGCAGCGCACAATGTTGGGTCACCGTCGGCGTCATTGGAGCGCTTTGAGGACATTCCTATCACTCGTCAACAACACGAAACTCACCGGAAGGTGCGTCAGTAGGTGGCTCTTCGAACTCATTTGAAATCAAACCGCGACGGATGAGCTCACGGATGGCCGCCGCTCTGGACGGCAATCTGTTCTCAAACCGCCAATCATCGATAGCCTTAAGCTCTTCTAAGTCGAGCATCAGTTGCAGTTTTTCGGTGCGCTTGGGTGGTCGATTTTGATCTGACAATGATATGACCTCAGTCGCTTACGTCACTTACTCCATGCATGTATAGCAATGCGCCTGCATGTCTACATCCATATTGGCATGTTGAGCTGGATACCCAGGATCATGAAATACCCCATGATGCTCCTGATACGTATTGTAAGTATATGAAAATATTTGATAAAAAGTAAAAACTGCTTATGTTCCCCTCTGTAAACAACGCAACGGAGTGGAAATGCTACAGCAAGTATTGAAGTCTGAAGTTCAGGAAGAAACGAATGATACGGGCATCGATAAGGATGCATGGATCGCTAATGCAGTGACGGAAGTTCTGGCCGATACCATGGTTCTCATGGTGAAAACGCAAGGCACGCACTGGAACGTAGTGGGTCCGCTGTTTCTGCCGATCCATGAACTGACAGAACGTCAATATCGTGACCTGTTCGAAGCCACTGACGAACTGGCTGAACGTGTGCGCGCGCTGGGTCAGGTGGCACCGATTTCGTTCACGGACATGATCAGCCAAGCCAAACTGACCGAAGAAGAAACGGTCAAAGACGCAGAGGGCATGATCAAACAATTGGTCGCGGACCACGAAGCGATAGTTCGAAACCTGCGTGACACCGCCGCGACTGCGGCGCGTTATGGCGATGGGGCTACAGAAGATCTGATGAACGCCAGAATGTCGAAGCATGAGGAAGCAGTCTGGATGCTGAAGGCGATTGTTGCAGCCTGATAGTCGGATTTCGCCGAATTGAACCAGTGTTTGAGAAGAAAGGATAAATGATGACACGAGTTGGGTACGAAAAAAAGGCGCAGCTGCAACTGGATAGCTGGAATGCCCAAATTGATGTTCTCGAAGCCAAACTGAAAGTGGCGGAAGCGGATGCCAAAATCGAACTCGAAGAACAACTTAGTCAACTCTACGAGGTAAGGTCCGATGCCGAAGCGCAGCTGAAGGATCTGAAATCGACGAGCGACGAGGCTTGGGAAGATGTCAAAGAAGGCTACGAGGCCGCCTGGGGCGATATGCAGAATGCCTTGAAACAGGCCGCCGACCGGTTTGCGTAACGTATCTGGCTGGGCGTTTGCACTTAGGTCGAATTAATGATGGTGGGCGGAGCGTAAACGCTCAGAAATTGGCTGAGATGATTGCGTCCCGCGACCGTCATGCTCTGTGACCAGACACTGCCACAAATGCGCAGGTTGCTTGCGCAATACGACGACTCTGCGACCTGCGCGCTTTTTGATGGTTTAGATGAGAGTTACGCAAACCGGTGCGTGAACTCCGGCAGTGGTTTTGGGTCGATACTGACATGTGGAGTCTGAGACTTCGAACGCCAAGTAACGCAACGACGGCAAGCAAATCGGGTGCGGCCCTGATATCAGGCGACTTGCTACAGGTCGACAATAGGGCGGCAGATCTCAAGCCATGATCAGCCTTGCGTCATTCGCAAGAAATTGTACGCCCGAGAAGACGACATCGATTTCGGGTTTTTCCTTCCGCATCGATTGCGTCCATCGACCAGCCGCCATCTGCTCTCAGGCTCAACATCAAGAAGCCGAAATCGCTATTGCTCACAACGGTGCTTGCCAGGCTGCCAGCCACTTCGACGTTGGTCGCATGATCCGTGGGCATAGGATCCAGTTGAGTTCCTCCATTGCCACTTATCCCTTGCACCGGACCGTCCAGCATATCGATCGCCTGAAAAGCGTGGATATGCCCTGACAAAACCAGGCTGACTGTTTCTGGAATAAGTCCTCCGAACGCTGCCCGCTGGGTATCGTCACCATCAATCAATTCCCCGAAAGCATGCATGTTCACCCAAAGTGGCCGGTGCGTGAGAAACCAGATTTCGCCGCTGGTTCTTGCAAACAGGTCTTGGGCCATTCGCCGGTAGACATTTGTCAGGTCGGGGCTGCTTTGCGGGGCCGGTCCGGCGGACGAGTCAAACGCAATCAGACTAAGACCATCGACAGAAACGACCCACGGCAGGGTTACAACGGGGCAACTAAAGGGACGAGCCCCGGCTTCGAAGTACCGGAACCACCCTTTATCGCCGCGTCCGCAGTTTTCGTGATTGCCTCGAAGAAATAAGAACGGGACGCGCCTGAGCAGACCGTTCGCCGGGTCCAACCAGTCTGCACCCCAGGAGTCGAAGGTGTCACCGAAAGGAGATCCGCCGCATTTTTCTGCGTCTGGGCATTGCGATGCCCGATACAGGTAGTCGCCAACATGGATAACCAGATCCGGAGATCGGTCTGTGATCTCCTCCAGAATGGAACTCAAGGGCCAAGCGGTTGGATCATTGCAGTTCTGTACTCTGCCGCCGCGAATTCGGCACCCGGTATCCCCGATCACGGCAATCCGTTGCAAGCTTGGATTGAGCGTGGGCAGCGGGGTTCCTTCCAGCAGTATCTCGCGAACCAGTTTTGACGCGTGGTATTCGCAAACCAGATGCGGGAACTGGTCCTCGGGCATCGCTCGCTTTTTCATCGCAACAGCCTGCCCATCGATTTGCAAAAGGGGGCAGTCAGGCGAGGCAGAGATTGCTCTTACAATAATTTGGTCATCGGGTCCGAGTTGGACCCAATGATGCAGCACGTCGGCTTTGGAAGGTAAAACAGCAAAACACAGCCAAACCCACGCCCCAAAAACGAGTGAAGCGGTTCTCGTCAACATGCCGGCCCCCTTTCCGAAATTGATGCAAGGTTAGGGAAGGGGCTCTGTATGTCCAGTGATTATCCTGCGCCGTGGACGCGAGCGGGCCGAGGATTCAGGCGGTTCCAACCGGTTGCCTGTCAGGTCTCATGTCATCGGGGCGCATCGCGATGTAATGTTCAAGCTTCGCCTTGATGCCCCCGAACTCCGGATCGTCAAACAGATTGTTCTGCTCACAGGGATCTGAAACCAGATCATACAGTTCACCTGCACCCGAGTTCAGTTCCACCGTCATCTTGTGTGTTCTTGTGCGTACAGTACGCAATTCCAGCGCCATACCCACGCGCCCCGGCAGCAGACCCCATTCGTTGAGTGCAAAGTCACGACGCCCTTTGTTCTCAAGCACATCGCGCAGGCTTGTGCCGTGCTGTGTCTGCAGTGGTGCAGCATTGCCGTAGTCCATGAAGGTTGGTCCCAGATCGAGGGTTGAAACCGGCTCGTCCACCACCTGTCCAGCTGGGATGCCGGGCCCTCGAACAATCATGGGAACCCGCAACAGCCCCTCGTAGTGCATCGGTCCTTTCAGTATCAGCCCGTGATCGCCCAGCCAGTCGCCATGGTCCGAGATGTAGATAACGATGGTGTTCTCATCCAGACCGGCTTGTTGCAAGGCAATCAGCATGCGCCCGACCTCGTGGTCAATATAGGCAATCTGACCATAAGTATTGGCAATTATCTCGCGCAGTTGTTCATCTGTTTGGGGGGCAATCCGGCTGTATGCCTTGCGCACATCAGCGAACTTCGGATCCGCCGGTTCGTTCTCAATCGCCGCAAGATGCCACCACGGCTTGCCGTCAAAGTCTCGTGTTCGATTGGGTGGCAGATCTACCTCTTCAGGCTTGTGCAGCCATGACCAGGGTTCGGGGCAATCAAACGGGTGATGCGGATCAGGAAAGCTGACCCAGGTGCAAAATGGCGTTTGGGCGTCCCGGCCGTGATTAAGCCACTCGATGAACCGATCTGATGTCCAGCTTGTATTGTGGAATGCTGTCGGCAGTTTCGAATGCCAGGTCTGGGCCGCATCCCTTGTGTCACCCGCATTGTCCCACATCAGTTTGGTGCGGTCATCCCCACGTCCGTCAGCGTGATAGAACCGTTCGTAATGCTGTCCCAGCGGCGGTTTTACGGGTGCCCACCAATTATGCCCGACCAGCATTAACTCAACGTGCTGAAAACCCATGTAGGGCCCATTCCACCGCTCATCATAGTCAGCCCCGGATTGAAGGCATTCCGGTGTGCCGGTTGGCTCGTAGGTGTGATAGGTTGAAAAATGCGCCTTTCCGAAAAAGCTGGTCTGGTATCCAGCCGCTGCCATTGCACCGGCCCAGCCCTTTTCCCCGACATTAGGATCAAGGTCGATGCCGTTGTCATGAACCCCGTGCGTGCGACACAGCTGCCCCGTCAGAATCGACGCCCGTGCTGGCTGACAGACCACGGACGGCGTAGTACATGACGTGAAGTGGGTTCCGTCGTTGGCCAACTGGTCCAGATGCGGTGTCTTGACGTTGCGCCCCATGAATCCAAAGCAATCCGCGCGTTGCTGGTCGGCAGAAATCAAGAGGATGTTCGGGCAGCTCATATTTGGGGCTCCGTACGAGAACGATTGGAAAGGAAGACGACAGTCACGGCGAGAGCTATAAAAATGGCGGCTATGGGGTTGGTGAACAGGAACCACGCGTCACCACCGGTTGCGGCAAACGCCTGGCGCGCGGTTTCTTCAAGATTGCCGCCGAGGATGAACGCAATCACAAAAGGCAGAGGCGACATGCCCAACCGCCGCATCAGATATCCAAGGACTCCAAACCCGACTGCAAACCAGATCGCGGACATGCGTGCCTCTTGCACGTAGATAGCGGTGAACGTCAGCAACAGAACCACGGGCAGCAGAATGTGTTTGGGGATATGGATCATGTGACCGACAATCCGCATGAACCCGCCACCAATGGTCCAGTTGAGCAGATTTGCAAGCATCATGACCGTAAACAGGCCAAAGGCCATGACCAATTCCGGATTGATGCTGCCTGTTGTGAACTTGAAAACCGACGGTCCGGGATTGAATCCGCCGATACTGTCCGCGGCAAGGATAAGAAACACAGCAGCGGCATTTCCCGGAATGCCGAGACTGAGAACTGGGATAAGGTTCGCGCCCGAGACGGAACTGTTGGCGGCCTCGGTGGATGCAATGCCTTCTGGCGCCCCATTGCCAAACTGCGTTGCATCCGGGGCTTTCTTGGCGTGACGTCGACTTCCGGTCGTGAACCCAAGTGTCGCGGCCAGCGTGCTACCGACGCCCGGCAAAGCACCAATGGCCGTTCCGATCAAGGCCGAGCGCGCAATGTAAGGCGCAATACGAAGCAGGTCAGCACGGTGCAAACGTTGATCGCCGGTTTCCGTGTATTGGGGCTGCGCTTTGGTAAAGCGATGTTCGTGCCACAGGTCCTCGATGGATTTGAACACTTCGCCAAGGATCAAAACGCCTAGTATGGCCGTTGCAATCGGAAATCCCTGCGCCAGAGTTTGCGATCCCATTGTCAGGCGCGGATAGAAGT
Organism: Ruegeria sp. G10; assembly: GCF_056533645.1. Classification (NCBI taxonomy): domain Bacteria; kingdom Pseudomonadati; phylum Pseudomonadota; class Alphaproteobacteria; order Rhodobacterales; family Roseobacteraceae; genus Ruegeria; species Ruegeria sp. G10. The sequence continues at coordinate 524,327 of NZ_JBQFOQ010000002.1, forward strand.
CTTCGCCCGTTCCGATGTACACCGCCAGCAGGCCAAGTCCCATGGAAATCAGCCCCTTACCCACTGAGTCCCCGATGACCGAGGCGATGAATGCAAGCGACAGGATCAACAGAGCCGTTTTCTCTGGCAGGTCCAGATAGGCTTCGACCAGTACCGCCAAGAATGGTGCGCACAGGATCAAAACAATATCCGAGAACGTGTCCCCTGACGCTGAACTTACATGAGCGACCTTTAGTGCTTTGCGGGCCTTGCCTGCCTGCGTCATCGGATAGCCGTCCAGTGTGGTCATGAACGCGTCCGGTGTGCCTGGCGTGTTGAACAGGATCGCGGGAACGGCTCCTCCGATTGTGGCGCCTTTCATGATCCCGATCAGAAAGCCCATGACGGGCAAAAGCGCGTCTTGCGAGAATCCGAAGATTGAAATCAGGATTGGCAACGAGATCGCCATCGCCATCGGACCGGCCAACCCCGGCGTTGCCCCCACAGCGATGCCCAGAAGGAACCCGAACAAAACCATGACCGGTGTGACCGGAACACCAAAGTCGGCAATCGCGAACAGGTCCGGGCCCTGAAACACGGCCCCGACGCCGAGTTGGATATAGGTCCAGACCTCCATCATACGTCCCCGTTGGGTGGCAGCAACAGGTCATCAAACGGGACATCATACAGCAGGATCAACAGCGCACTTGCGATGACGCCAACCACCACTGCCCGGTAAGACGGACGTCCTTCGATCAGCGCGATCAGCGCGACAATCATCACTGTGCCGCCAAGGAAGAACCCGACCATGTTCCAGGGTGCTGTCGTGCGCAGCGATGCATAGCTTTCCCCCGGGCCAAATAAGGCCACCGCAGCTGGTCCCGCCCAACGCATGATTGTGAAAGTCAGCAAAAGCAGTCCAAGTAGCATCGCCAGATAACGCAGATTGGTCTGACGCAAGCGCCCGTCCATCGCCGTGGCGCGCTGTAAGACCAGCAAAAGCCCTCCAACACCGATGAAACCTGCTGCCAGCGTGGGGGCAAGTGCGTCACCGATCGTCACCTGACGGCGCACCTTTTCGATCAGACCCGTTCCGGTATCCAAGGGAACCCAGACCAAAGCGATCACCAAAGCCGCCACGATGGCGACAAGCGCGACGACGCGATTTGTATGGTTTTCCGGGGACATACGCCTGTCTCGCTGAACCAGAATGACTGTGGCGAAGTGTGGTTGCCCCGCCAGAGGGCGGGGCAATCATGTTATTCGGACGCCGCCTCCAACAACGCGCCGGCCTCAACATACTCGGCCTGCAAACGTTCTTGCAACGCGTCGCCCGACTGGATCAGCGGGCCGCCAAAGGCTTTGGTGATCATCGCGTTGGACTTCGTGCCTTCGGTTGAGATAGCCGTACCGATGGCCGATGCCAAAGCGTCCCGTACCTTCGGATCCATGCCGCCGGGGCCCACAAAGACAAAGGCACCGTCAGAGTTGAACTCGACACCCAGATCCGCAAATGTCGGTGCGTCCGGCGTCTGTTTCAGGGGTTCGGAAAGCGCCGAGGCCAGATTGACCAGATCCCCGGCGGCAACACCTTTGCCCTGGATGCCGGCCATGAAACCAAGGTCCATGTCACCCGCATTCACGCCATTCATAACTGCACGGCCACCTTTGACCGACACAATGTTAAAATCGACGCCCTGCGCCTTGCCCAGCAGATACGCGAGGTCGGCAAGACGTGGGCTCATCACCCCAAACCGCAGCTCTTCGCCGGCCTTGGCAGCGGTAACCACGTCTTCAAAGCTGTTCCAGCCTTTGGAAGACAGTGACACGACCCCCATCTGGAAACCCGCTGTCGTGGTAATGCCGGTGAAATCCGCAGGGCTGACGCCTGCATCAGCAGCTTTCATGTTGTAACCCAGCGTCTCTGTCACAACCATTCCAATGACGGACCCGTCATTCGGCATATCCTTGATGGCCAAGGCAAGGTTCATCCCGCCCTTTCCTGTCACTTGCTCGGGTATGAACTCCCAGCCGGTTGCCGCTTCCAGGTCTTCCGCGATCAATCGGGCCTGCGTATCGGCACCACCCCCTGCAGCAAACGCAATCATAAGCTTGATGGGCCCCGGCGGCGCCCACTCCTCGGCCTGCGCCGATACCGCCAGCGCCGCACCAAAAACGATAGCCGCGATGGTCTTGAATGCGAAATTCATAGCGTTTCCTCCCTGACGCAACAGGTCAAGCATCGTCGGAAATAAGTTGACCTGTCAACTAATATCAGTTGACGCATCAACCAAACTGCCCCTACGATCATGCAAATGAGGGGTGATTTATGACACTGGACAACGACCACCATCTGGGGCCCTACGAAGAGCCGTTGGAGCAGATGATCACCCTGCGTCTGGCCCGCGTATATGCTCGGCTTAATGCCCAAGCGGCCAAAATCCTTAAAGAATCCGCGGGCCTCTCTCAGGTGCAGTGGCGGGTTTTGGTGATGCTGATCAGTCTCGGCCCACTGTCCGCACATCAGATTGTACGCCGCCTTTTGATGGATAAGGGCCAACTCAGCCGCACAATAAAGATAATGGAAAAAGACGGGCTGCTTTCGGTGCGCGGCAGCGAATCAGACAGCAGGGCCTCGGTTCTGGAAATCTCAGCCAAAGGACGTGAGCTTTACGAACGTGCCCTGCCGCAAATGCGCGAACGCCAATCATTTCTGAACGCACAGTTCACAACCGAGGAACGCCGCAAGTTCATCGAAGCGCTCGGACGTATCGAGGCGGTTGTACAGGACTTTGAGATGGAGGCATCGTGACCAACTTTTTGGTGATCATGTCGGATGAGCATCAGGCGCGCGCCATGGGTTGCGCCGGTCATGACTTTGTCCAGACGCCACATCTGGATGCGTTGGCAGCTCATGGAACCCGGTTCACAAACGCATATACACCTAGCCCGATCTGCGTCCCTGCTCGTGCGTGTTTCGCCACAGGCCAGCCGGTTCACGTCACGCGCCTTTGGGACAATGCCATGCCCTATTCCGGCCAGATGCAGGGTTGGGGCCACGCCCTGCAACAAGGCGGGATACCGGTCGAAAGCATCGGCAAACTGCATTACCGCGCGCCCGAAGATCCGGCCGGCTTTGACGTCGAGCACCTCCCGATGATGGTAGCCGACGGGGTTGGCATGGTTTGGGCTTCGATCCGGCGCGAGGATGAACGCGTCACTGCAGGTCCAAGAATGCTGGGGGAATACATCGGACCGGGTCAAAGCAGATACACCGAATACGATGCAGCCGTCACAAAGCGGGCCGAAGACTGGTTAGTAGACCGTGCAGCGCGAGGGGGCCCACAACCATGGTGCCTGTACGTTGGTCTCGTCGCTCCACACTTCCCGCTGGTTTGCCCGAAAGAGTTCTTTGAGTTGTATCCCAGCGACATTCTGCCCCCGGTCAAGTTGCACCCCGATGAGGGCCACTTGCGCCACCCTTGGGTAGAAAAACAGAACGCGATGATGGATAGCGAAAACCGGTTCTCCAGCCAACAAGAACGTCTTACGGCGATGTCGGCCTATTTCGGGCTTACAAGTTGGCTGGACAGCAACGTGGGCCGTATCCTGAACGCTTTGCAAGCCAGCGGCATGGCAGAGGACACTGTCATAGTCTATACCTCGGATCACGGTGACAACGTCGGTGCACGCGGGCTGTGGGGAAAGTCCAACCTGTATGAGGAAAGTGTGGCGATACCTATGATTATGGCTGGTCCGGATGTACCTGTCGGTACCTGTGAGACCCCGGTCAGCCTTTTGGACCTCGCCGCAACCATCCCTGCGCATTTTGGTCAGGACTTCCGCTCGGAGGGGAGATCGCTTTATGAAATTGCCGCAGCTCCATCCGACCCGGATCGCCCGATCCTGAGCCAGTACCACGCCGCCGGGGCAGTGTCCGGTGCGTTCATGCTGCGCCAGGGTCGCTGGAAACTGAACCAATACATCGGTTTTGAGCCCGAACTGTTTGACCTGGTCGCAGACCCGGAGGAGTTGATCAACCTCGCTTCGGATTCCGGTCATAAAAAAACGCTTGAGCGCATGGAAAACGCGATGTCGAATCTCTTGAGTATCGAAGCTGTAGACGCGCAAGCTTTCGCTGATCAGGCTGCTTTGATCGCGCATTACGGCGGTCGTGAAGCCGCACTCAAACTCGGCGCTCCCGGCGCCACTCCGCCACCCGGGGTCACGTGATGAAACTCACCATTCTTGGGTCCGGCTCGCCCGAGGCTCACGCCCGCCGCGCTTCAAGCGGTTATCTTCTTGAAATCGGCAAAGATGTGATCCTGCTTGATTGCGGCGGCGGCGTGTTCGACAATCTGCTGCGCTCTGGCCGGTCACCTTCGGACGTCACGCACCTGTTTTTCACGCATCTGCATACCGACCACATGATGGACTATGCGCGGCTTGTACACGCAGCGTGGGACGAAGGAGGTGCGCCGCTCAAAGTGTTCGGCCCGACCCCAATCGCGCAGATCACTAACGGCTACTTTGGTCAGAATGGCGTCCTTTCCCACGACCTTCGTGCCCGCACGCAGTTTGCCCCAAGCCAAGAGGTCTGGAAAGCGCGCGGAGGCAGCCTGCCGCGCCCATGGCCCGCGCCAAGGGTACAAGAAATAGCGCCCGGATTTGTATATCAGGGCGAAGGCTGGTCGCTGAATTCCTGCGAAGTTCCGCACGCGCAGCCCTTTTTGTCCTGCCTTGCATTCTCGGTGCAAAGCGATGAGAAGAAATTTGTTTATTCCGGCGATGCTGGCCTGTGCGATGACCTGTCCGCTCTTAGTCAAGACGCCGACTTGCTGCTGCATTGGTGTTATCGTTTGGACGGTGAGCCCGCAAATCCCACGATGGCTGCCTTGACGCCGACCCCAAGCGAAATCGCATCAGCCGCGAAAGACGCTGGAGTCAAACAGCTATTACTGACTCATTTTCGTGTTCATATGGATAGCGAATCCTCACACGAAACCGCTTTGAACAGCATTCGCGGAGTGTTTGAAGGCCCGTTTGGCATTGTGGAAGATCTGCAAGAGTACTCGGTCTGACTGTTGCGCGATCAGACAGAGGCCGCCGCAAAGTGTGGATACGTTTCGTTACGTTCACGTGATGTTAGTTCAGCTGAGGGGCTTCGCGTTGCTTTGCCGTCTCACACTGAAACTGCGGTTCTGAGCTGATGCTTCTCGATCTGGGATTTCTCCCCATGCAGGTACGGCGTTCCGCGTTCCAAAACCAGGAAACTGTCACCCAAGGCGTATGCAAAATCAAAATACTGTTCGACGAGCACTATAGCCATCTCACCCTGATCGCGCAGCAGGCGAATGACATCTCCTATTTGCTTGATAATATTGGGTTGAATGCCCTCGGTTGGCTCGTCCAGCAGAAGCAGCTTTGGTTTCGTGATCAGCGCACGCGCGATTGCAAGTTGTTGTTGTTGACCTCCAGACAAGTCGCCCCCGCGCCGCGCAAGAAACTCTTTGAGGATTGGAAAAAGCTCAAAGATATAGTCCGGGATCGTGTGATCGGTGCGGGGCAGGCAGGCAAAGCCGGTTTCGAGGTTCTCGCGAACGGTCAAAAACGGGAAAATCTCGCGACCTTGCGGAACGTAGGCCACACCTTTTCTGGCGAGGTCATAGGCCGTGGCCCTGCCGATCTCTTCGCCGTTGAGCAGGTATTGACCTCCGCTGCGGGGATGCGTGCCGGATATGGCTTTCAACAGGCTCGTCTTTCCCACGCCGTTGGTGCCCATCACGCATGTGACATGACCCTGTCGCGCGGTGATGTTTACATTGCTCAAAATCTGGCTGCCACCGTAGTGCAGCGACAGATCAGAGACTTCAAGAAGGTTAGCGCCCAAGATAAACCTCGATTACTCTTTCGTCCCGAGTGACATGGTCCAACGATCCTTCCGCAAGAACCGAGCCTTCGTGCAACACGGTCACTCTGCAGTTGAGGCGGCGGACGAACTCCATATCGTGCTCGACAACGACGACAGCCCGGGTTTTGGCCGCCTCGACGAGGATGTCGGTGGTGTGCTCACGCTCTGCCGGAGTCATTCCGGCCGCCGGTTCATCCACCAGCAGCAATTGCGGGTCCTGCGCCAGCAGCATGCCGATTTCAAGCCATTGTTTTTGACCGTGGCTGAGTTCGCCTGCTTTGCGGTCCAGAGCGTTTTGCAACCCAATTTCTTCAGCCAGTCTGGCGACTTTCGCGTGATCTTCCTGTCGCGCCCGGAACCGGAGCACGGCCAGCGGTCCGCGCTTGTTTTTCAGGGCAAGCATCAGGTTTTCGCGCACGCTTTGATCTTCGAACACGGTTGGGCGTTGGAATTTTCGCCCCACGCCGGCCTGCGCGATCTGACTTTCGCTCATCGACAGTAGCGAGACCGACTTTTCGCCCCATAGAACATGACCGTCGTCTGGCTTGGTTTTGCCTGTGATGATGTCCATGAAGGTCGTCTTGCCTGCTCCGTTCGGGCCGATGACAGCCCGCATCTCGGCCGGGCCGATTTGGAATGTCAGGTTGTTGATGGCCTTGAAACCGTCAAAGGACACGGAAACCCCAGAGACTTCGAGCAGCGTGCTCATTCATTTGCCTCCTTTTCGCGCAGCGACCCAAGGTCGGGGCCCAGATCGGCGCCATGTCGATCCGGCGCGCGGCGCTCTGTGAGCTTGTCGATCAGCCCTCCTATGCCGCGGGGCGCGAACAGCGTGACTGCAACAAACGAGAGCCCCAGAAGGATGGTCCACCAGTCGACCCATTGGATCGTATAGAACCCAAGTGAGATGTCGGGGGCTTGCCCACCCGTGAACCAAGTCGACAGCAGCGAGACAAAAGCTGCACCGATCACGGCACCGTAGAGTCTTCCACGTCCGCCGATTGCCACCCAGACGGCCAGATAGATTGACGCGATGGGCGCGATCTCAGCCGGGTTGATGATACCTGCCTGCGGGTAATACAACGCGCCCGCGATCCCGCAGATCACGGCGGTGAAGGTGAAGATGAAAAGTTTGTAGGCCTCGACCGAATAGCCAAGGAACCGAACCCGGCTCTCATCATCGCGGATGGCGCGAATGACCGATCCGAACTTGCCGGACACCACCCATGCACAAACAAGATAGCCCAACCCAAGCGCCAAAGCGGATGCCCAGAAGAACAGGATCGAAATCGTTGACTGCGGCACCGCATCAAGCCCCGGCAGGTTTTGGAGCCCGGACAAGCCGTTATTCCCGCGCAGCCCGCTGTCATTTTGGAACAGGTACAGGGATAGCGCGAGCGTCATCGCTTGCGTCAGGATGGACAGATAGACCCCGGTTACGCGGCTGCGGAAGGCCAGCCAGCCAAAGACCAGAGCCAGCAGACCCGGCACCAACACGACGGCAGCCAGTTGTAACGGCAGTGAATGCGCAAAGGCCCAGATCGGAGGGAACTCGGACGCACCGACAACGCCGAAAATCTGAGTGGCGATACCATCCGAGATTTCTTGCGCGGTTGGTGGCAAGGTAGAGGCCGCGAGGCTATCAACCACGATAATCTCGGTACGGGCGTACATGAGCCACATGCCGATTGCATACCCGCCAATACCAAAGAAGGCCATGTGTCCCAGGGACAGGATACCGGTGTATCCCCAGACCAAATCCATCGCCAGCGCGGCAAGACACAAGCACAGTGTCTTACCCAAAGTCTTGATAAAACTGGTAGAGATCAGCCCGATACCAAAGCCTTCGCCCAGCACGGTGATGATCGCCGTAAACAGAGACAGGACGATCAGAAAGATGACGACAGAGGGATAGCGCAGCGCCAGCGGCTTGCGTATCGGCTCGGCTGTGGATGTCATTTCGACCATATCACGCTTCCGCCGCCCGACCTTTGAGCGCGATGATGCCGCGTGGTCGGAATTGAATGAACAGGATGATGAACAGGATCATGTAGGTCTGCGCTGCCAGAGTATTGGAAGGATTTAACCACTCAATCCCCTTTTGCAGCGTTCCGACCATCGTCGCGCCCAACAGCGTGCCCCAGATGTTGCCAACGCCACCAACGACCACGGTCATGAAGCTTTGCACGATGTAGTCAGATCCCATCTCGGACGTGACTTTTGCGTAAAGCCCGATCGCCACACCAGCGATGCCCGCAATTCCAGAGCCTAGGCCGAAGGTCAGCATGTTGATCCGATCCGGGTTGATGCCCATCGAGGACGCCATGCGGGGATTCTGCGTTACAGCTCGTACCTCAAGCCCCAATCGGGTTCGGTTCATGACGATCAGAAACAGCGCCAAAAACAGCAGTGCCAGAACAAAGATCGCAATACGGATATAGCTGATGGACACGATGTCGTTCAGCACCATCGACCCGTCCAACCATGCCGGAGCGGTCAGAGGACGCGCCTGAGTGCCAAAGATGTTCTTGGCCAATTGCTGCAAAGCAATCGAAACGCCGAAAGTTGCCAGCAACGTCTCCAGCGGGCGGTGATAGAGCCACCGAATAACCAACCGCTCAAGCAGAACACCGGCCCCAAATGTCACGAGAAACGCGCAAGGAATTGCAACAAGGATGGAAAGTGTCAGGTCAGGAATGAACAACTGCACGACATAGCCGGTGTAAGCGCCCATCATGATGAACTCACCATGGGCCATGTTGATCACGCCCATGACCCCGAAAGTGATGGCAAGGCCGATCGCAGCCAGGAAATAGATCGAGGCCAGAGACAGTGCGTCCAACACCAGATCTGCAGTCTGGTTCAACGCAACTTGTGTTTCGATGTTGTCCAATGCGACCTGCGCAGCAAGAGCAACGGGTAGTGGGGCGGAGACGTAGACTTTGAAAAACTTATGTTTTTCGACAGCCTCAGCAATATCGCCCTGTGTCACCAGCGGTGCTGCAAGGCCTTGCTGGGCCAATACCAGATACGCGGCCTCTCGTGCGGCGTCCTCGTCCAGGCTTGCCACTTGCACACCCGCGACGGTATCGCCGTTTATGTTGGCGATCAGGGTTTGCTTTACGGCTTCGGCATCCACCGGTTCCTGCGCCAGCCCATTGGCGACAAGCAGGCCATAGGCCTGGTCCAGCGTTAGGTCGTCTGACCCAACCTTTATCCCAACCGCGCCATCCGGAACTTCATCTGCGACTTTGATTTCAGATGAAACCAACGGATTGAGCGTTGCCCGGACATCAACGCCCAGATCACCGGCAAAGCTCTCGATGGCAGCCAGCCTGGCGGCCTCGTCCTCATCAAAACGGATCGTCAGCAGGCGCTCCAACCGGTCTTTGCGCGCCTTGAGATCGGTGTCTTGTTCCGCGTCGATGGAACCACGCAATGCGGACAGATGCGACGCCTCTGCGTCTCGCTCGATCGCGGTCAAAGCGGCGTCGCGGGTTTCTGGATCAGCGTCGTTAAGTTGAAACTGCACGAGGGCGGACGCGATTAGCCCTCGAATGCCAGAATTAGGCTTGAGCTGCTTGTATTCCTTTTTGTCGACTACGCCGATCTCGGTCCCGTCCGATACGTCGAAAATCTGCAACCCGCCGTCAGCCTTTGTGGCAAAGACAAACAGGCCGGTTTCTTTGTTGAACCACATGTCTTTGGCTTGCCAACGTTCCAGAACGGTCTGCGCTTCCGGCAATCCACTTTGTGCCAGCGCCTCAATCGCCGGACCAATTGTCTTACGAGAGGATTTCTGGATCACCTCCGCATGCGACTGCAAAACCTGTTGCACCGGGGCATCTGCGGATTGCGCTTGCAGAAGGGTCGGGGCGGCAAGGACCAGCAGGGCAAGCACTGCCCACCTGAACGGACGCGTCATTTAGGAAGACCTTTGTATTGAACTTCGGGACACAAGACGCGCCCCGAAGACTTCAGGTTAAGAGCTTAGTAGTTGGACTTGATCTGTACACAGCTCTCGGTTTCGGTGTTGTACATACCGCAACCCAGCTCTTTCCAATCCGACACCAGAATGGCGGATTCAGGCAGATAGTCGGTCCAGGCGTCGCCCGGAACTTCTTCGGTCTGGCTGATGATGTCGAACTGGCCGTCTTCCTGGATTTCACCGATCAGCACCGGCTTGGCCAGGTGGTGGTTCGGCAGCATCACGGCTGTACCGCCTGTGAGGTTTGGGAATTCCTGACCATACATAGCGGTTCGCACGGCGTCGACATCTGTGGTGTCAGCCTCGGTTGCTGCGTTCACCCACATGTTAAAGCCGATGTAGTGGGCTTCCATAGGGTCGTTGGTGACACGGTCCTCACCCATACGAGCCTTCCACGCTTCGACCCAAGCTGCGTTCGCGTCGCTTTCAGCTGATTGGAAGTAGTTCCAGGCCGCCAGATGACCGACGAGGTTGCTGGTATCGAGACCGGCCAGTTCCTCTTCACCGACCGAGAAAGCAACAACCGGAATATCGTCAGCCGAGATGCCTGCGGCCGCAAGTTCCTTATAGAAACCCACGTTCGCGTCGCCGTTGATGGTCGAAATCACACCGACTTTCTTGCCGTCCGCGCCAAGCGCAACCACGTCGGCAACGATCTTGGACCAGTCGGAATGACCAAAGGGGGTGTAATTGACGAAAATATCCTCTTCCGCGATACCCTTCTGCTTCAAGTAGCTTTCGAGGATATTGTTTGTGGTCCGCGGGTAGACATAGTCGGTTCCCAGCAACGCAAATTTCTCAACTTCCAACTCGTCCAGGAAGTAGTCAGTGGCCGGAATCGCCTGCTGGTTCGGCGCTGCGCCCGTGTAGAACACGTTCTTTGAGCTTTCTTCACCCTCATATTGGACCGGGTAGAACAGCAGCCCATTGAGTTCTTCGATCACGGGCAGGACAGATTTGCGAGACACCGAAGTCCAGTTGCCAAAGATCACGTCAACCTCATGCACCGTCAGCAACTCGCGCGCCTTTTCGGCAAAGAGCGGCCAGTCAGAGGCCGGATCAACGACGACCGCCTCAAGCTCGCACCCCAGCAGACCACCTGCTTCGTTTTGCTGTTCGACCAGCATTTCCATCGTGTCTTTCAGCGTGGTTTCCGAAATGGCCATCGTGCCCGACAGCGAATGCAATACACCGACCTTGATCGGGCAATCGGCCAGTGCAGGCAGAGAACTGGCCAACAGGGCTGCAGCGGTTGTGATGAGAAGTTTGTTGTGCATCAACATTTCCTTTTATGCGATGCGCAGCAAGGTTGTGCGGGCCGCCGAAACGTCCCATATAACCCCCACGCATAATTGCGGTGTGCGAGGGTGTTTTCAGGTTCCTACGCCGGACACCTTCGCACATTTTCCAAGCCGTCTTGCGGCACGCCATAGTGCTATGACGGTTCTTGCCAGCTATCAGAGTCTCATGACCCGAGTTCTTGGATTGATTCACGGCATTGCCTAAATATGCGGCGGTACAGCATGTTCCGCTCAAGAATGCGGCACTGCAGCGATGCGCCTTTTAGGCGCCTCCCAGTATCAACAGATTACACTGGTCTAAATATCGCTTGGCCGTCCTGCGGGCCGCGATTGCTTTGGTTTCATCTGAACTGAAGGTCGCGGTTTGCAGCAAGCGCGCATGCGCGTGTTTGGAATTCACCCTATGGTTCAGGATCAACTCGGCATTGTCAGCTGTCGCTGCCGCTTCCAGCAAAGATACAAAACCGCCGCGCCGCGCTTCGTGGTCCTGAGCATTTGCATCGTTCAAAAGCCAAGCGTGCTCCATTTCAGCTGAAAAACGGCCTGCACAGCTCGCAAACGATTTTACCATACTGTTTTCAGCATGAAGCACCCCGGTGGAGGCCATGATGAAGTGCAGTGCAACGAAACCCGTTCTTAATACGCCCATTAATTAAACATTATGACCGAAAAAGCGCCCGTCAAGGAGGCGATCTCGAAATGATTTTCACTGTTGAGTTGCCATCTCAGAATTGTGAGGAGCGTCCCCAGGGACTGTAACCTTCTGTTTCGTCGGACAGAACCGCGTCGTCGTTTGCTGTTGAATAGGCGGTTTGAAGATGTTCGTGTTCTGAATGGTGATCATTGTCTGCCTGTTTCGGATGACGAGGATCAAATCACGAAAATACAGAAAGGCAGGTCAGCGCATCTGAGCCCGGAAGCGCCTATAGGAGTTACTTCGTCACCAGCGTTGACGACTACCCAAGCAATCACTTTAGATCAGAACGTTGCATTGTCATTCGCGATTTTCCCGCCTGTGAGAAGCATCACGAAGCGGGTGAACAGATCGATGGCTTGCATAGCATCCCAATGCTCGCGCAGTTTGCCGTCTTCAAGGCGGAAGGTATCGGTGATGATGAACCCTTTACTTTCGTTCCCGCGATGCTGCGCCTTAAGCGTTACATGGCTATGCAACACAACCAAATTACCGCTCGCGATGATGCGTTTGACGTCGTAGCTGTAGTCCGGAAACCGCTTCGTTAGGGTCTTCACGTACCCGATCACGCCAGACATCTCAGACGGGATAGCCCTGTTATGCTGGATGTAAGGTCCGTCTGAATAGGTGCGGGACACGTACTCAAAATCGTGATCGTTCATAAGCCGTTGGAAGAAATCAACTACAACGGTCGCATTCTTGGTTTCCTGTACTGTCCAGTGATCCTGCTTCAGCTGATCAAATGGGATTTGGGGTTTCGGGCTGGGTATGTGATGCATTGTTTTTGGTCCTGTACCGCGAAGGATTTGTCTCTCGCCTTACCGATCCTTGGGGCCGGTCGATTGTTGATGATTCAGTCTTAGAATTTGCCGTTGTTGTGTGACATCTCTGCCGGAGTGCGTGACACGACATCCCAGTGTTCGACGATCAAGCCATCTTCCACGCGCCAGAGATCGAAGAAGGCCCAAGGCTGTCCGCTGACGGTGGCATCCGAAGCTACGAAGACAAAGTTGCCCTCAGCGACCACAATTTGCGGTTCGAATTTGGTGATAACGAAACCTTGTTCCGCCCAGGTTTTGGTTCCTTCAAACAATCCTTCAATGCCATCGGCAAGGTTGGGATTATGCTGCATATAGACTTCAGAGTACTGTGGTGCATTTTCAGGCGCCTCGCCGCCGAGCACGTCACGCACAAATCCGAGCACGAGAGCTTTGTTTTCTTCTGTCTTGTCCAGATCGGTGATCTCAGTCGGGCCGTCGGTCATACCTCGACCCGAAACCGTCGTTTCAGGAACTGGTTGCAGGTTATCCCAGTGTTCGACGACCATGCCATTTTCGACGCGAAACACATCGAAAGCTGCGACAGTTTCGGCGCCAAGCACCTGTGCGTTGTCGAACGTACTGTGCAGCACAACCATATCGCCTTCACTGATGACCCTGTGGGTGACCACAGTCATTCCTGATTGCTCGATGAGCGGTATCAGGTTTACCAATCCTTCAGCGCCGGTCTCAATCCGCGGATTGTGCTGGATATAGTCCGGGGTGATCAGCGCACGTGCCGCCTCGGGGTCATGATCGACAAAGGCTGCGGTGAACAGGGCGACGACAAGTTCTTGTGGAGACATGGAGAGATCCTATGATTCGTATCTTTCCAGTACGTAGTAGCAATATCATACCAAACAGCAATTACGTACTTTTGCCAAACTAGGTATTGTCAACCATACTGCTCAGTGGAGAAGAGAATTGATGAATGCAAATGAGTGAGCTAAGTTATCAATAGTCTGTGATTCATACTAGAAATTGATATGCTACCGATTGGAGTCGCCAACAAAGCCGAGGCATCAAACTGCTGTATCCGTTCCGTGCTGTCCAACGTGACGGGCAAGTGGAGGATGATCATCATTCTGGCCTTGGAAGACGAACCAAGACGGTTTGGTGATCTCAAACGGTGCATTGGCGACGTTACGCAAAGCGTACTTACTGAAAACCTGCGTGGCTTACAGCGAGATGGATACCTGACACGAACGGTCGAGCCCGGTCCTCCGGTCGCTGTAACCTACGAGCTGACAGATTTAGGGCGCAGCCTTCTCAATGTGCTTAAACCGCTGGTGTTCTGGTCGCATGAGCAGATGGACGATGTCAGGCAGTTTCGAATGGAATTTGATCGGCAACAGGTCAGCTTAGTGCCCAAGGGAAGGTTTGGCAGAGGCGAACCCTAGATCAGCTATTCGAGCTGCGGGCGCAGAAGTTCGAAAGCTACGCGGGACAGGTGTTTTGACAGATTGGATGTCCGGCGACGAAACGGGCGAACACCCGCAGCGAGCTCAGCTCTAGGGTTAAAAATCTGTGGCCAACGACAATGGTATCACGCAGAACTTCTCCCAACCTTGTAAGCCGGCCGACGGCGCTTTCACAGATGTGCTGAACACAAAGCTCAGGGCCGGGTGCTTGTTGGTAGATTGGTTCCGTTTTCTGGCAGATCCCTTCGCGAGGATGGAATTATGTTGTAATTACCACAACGAAGGAAGACCATACAGCCCATTGGAAACATCCCAATGGCAATCCTGGCAAACTTGCATGACGCTACAAACCGGTCCAGGTGGAGAAATCCAGATAAACTACTTTCTAGCGACAGAAGTTCGGGTTTTGCAGCACAGTGTTGAACTTGCCCACGAGGAAGGATTTCGTTTAATTCTTCTTGTGTCGGCGAATTCAGAGAGATTGCCATGCACAGGTACATAGGCGGCCAGAATGGCCCTTTTGGTTTGTTTATTCTTGCGATCGTTTTGGTTTTTGGGGCTGTTCAACTCTATTTCTGGTCTGACCGCAGCATCTGGATCGACGAAGTATCGCAGCTGTTGAATTTCCCACTAGATAATCTGACACAAGCCTTCGGTCCGTTGCCTGAGGCGCAACAAGCAGGGCCACCGATTTTCAATTTGCTGTTGCATGGCATCTCAGGTCTGACGATCCGTGCTATGCGCTTGATCATAGTCCTGCTGACGCTCGGCGTATTCGTTGCAGCCTTGATTGGTGCATTTGGAAAGCAGGCTTTGCCGATCGCCGCGGGTCTGTTTGTGGTGCTGTCGCTCCCGTCCTTTTTGGTCAACGGATCGATGTTGAAATTCTATGCTTTCGATGCAGCAGGGTTCGCTATATTCGCTGCCTGGATTTTCGCAAAGGATCGATCTGATGCCTTCAGTTTGCGTGATTTTACCATTCTTCTAGCAGGGCTTTTTTTGGGCGTCTCAACAATTGTTGGCGCTTGTGTCGTGGTGGGCGTTTTTCTGATGCTGCGTTTGATCGGCCACAAGCTTGAGTTACGCGAGGGCGCGGTTGCGGCAGTGCTGTTCGTGATCGCATGCGCGTATTACCTGCAGATTGGCCATGCAACGAGAATTCAGATCACCGCTTTCCCCGATGCTTATGGCGGTCTGGGTATGGAGGCGCTGGCTAGATTCGGTGACGCCGCAATAGCTCTGTTTCAGACGCGGGGCGCCGTCATATTGCTTGTAATCTGCCTATTGGCCCTGGTTGCGCTCGTGTTCCTAAAGAGGCCGGAGCGCTCGCGATTGTCGGCGCTGATGTTGTTTGTGGGCGCTATCGTGACCGTCTTCTTGGGCCTTGCCGCAATAGGAAAATATCCGGCAGTCAGCTCACGACACCTCGTTTGGATGTTGGGAATACTCCCAGTGTTGGCAGCGGCTACGGTTGATTGTCTGCTACGGTGCATGGATTCTCGACGTCCATTTGCTATAGCGGGTCTTGTCATACTGGGCGGCGTGCTTGCAGCGACTGGACTACGTGTGATGACGAAATGGCCCCCGCAACTTGTCGAAGGCTCCAGCAAACAGCTGGTCGCGACTTTATCGGAGCTTCCTCCGTCACAGGTGTTGCACTACTTCGGGACGTTTCGACTGATCCCGTTGATGATCGAACGGGGCGCACCAATTGATCACCATAGTTATGCACCGTCGCTCGCAACTGGCAGTGTTGCGATTGACCCTTCGTATTTCGGCCCGGAGTGGAATGAGTTAGACGCTGGCAGGTTTTCTGAAGCAATTGAAGATATGTTACACAATGACCCTGACGCGTGGTCAAAAATGTACATCATGCTGCGGTTACGTGGTGATTTTCGACCTCTTGCCAGGTTTGTACTGGATGCGGCACCAGAAGACGGAAGCACATTTTACATAAGTTCAATCCACGCCGCTTGGCCGGGAGAACCGGGGCGGGCAACACGAGGCTTGCGGGATGTTCTTGACGAAAGATCTTGTGAATACAAACCCGTAGGGGTTTTTCAAACACTGCTCAGTCCGGGTTATGTACTTAAAGTCAATTGCCCGAACCTGTCTTAATCCTGAACGCTCAGCTTTGTAGTACAAAGCATCTCAGATCTTTAGCTTCTTGAATACACTCTCGGGAATGTTGCAGATGATCGCCATGATCAGCCACCAAATCGCTCGGACAAATACCACGTTTTTTCCGCGCTCGACCGCAGTAGCGATTTTTTCGGCAACTTCCTGAGGTTGGGCCGTCAATTTCTTCGGCAAGTCCATGTTTTCCGTCATCTGCGTCGCAACAAATCCGGGCAAAACCGTCACCACATGCACGCCTTTTTTTGATAGCCGATTTCTCAGGCCGGACAGAAAAGCGGTAAAACCTGCCTTTGCTGAGCCATAGACATAGTTCGTCGCGCGCCCACGCAGCCCTGCTATCGAGCTAACGCCGACCAGAGTGCCCGAGCCTCGGGCTTCGAACCGATTGGCGAGTTCCGCCAGAATTCCGGCCGGCCCTTCGAAATTCGTGCGCATGACCAGATTGGAGGCCAAGATATCTCGTTCGTTTTCAGATTGCTCGCCCATGTATCCGACCGTACAAATGGCAACGCTGGGCAATTCAGGCAGACTGTCAACGAAAGCTGCAAAGCTTTCTGGGTCCAAGGCGTCGAACTCGTGTAGAGAAACCTCGACGTTGTGACGGGTCATCACATCGTCGCGGTTGGGTTTCAGGCTTTCCACATTACGCGCCGCAAGTTGGATCGGATGGCCAAGGCTTGCGAATTTTTGCGCCACCGCCAAGCCCATATCCGAACGCGCGCCAAGGATGAGAACGGGAGTTTTGCTCATAAGGCGAGCCTTTCGGATTGGGAGGATTGAAATGTACCTACGGCACTGTTGTCGCGGCGCTGCGCTACGAATGCTGCTACGCGCGGATCACTCTCGATCAGCGTTTGCGCGGTCATCCGGCCATCCTTGGCCAGATAGAAGCGGCCTCCGTGGTCGATGGTAATACGGTCCAGTCGCTCCAGCAGCTTGAAATTCTTTGGGCTCGCCGGAAAATCCAGTGCCAGCGTATATCCAAGCATCGGAAATGAAAATCTACTGGGCTGATCGCCGAACTTCTTCAACACTGCAAGGAAGGATCCTGAAGCAGCGTCAGATATGGCCGCCAGCAGAGCATCGAGGCCTTCTTTTGATGCGTCCATAGGTAGCGCGCACTGGAATTGAACGAAACCCCTGCGGCCGTACATCCGATTCCAGTCGAGGATCGCATCCAATGGATAGAAATAGCTGTCCCAGTCGACCAGACGCTCGCCTGCACTGCGTCGTCCGGCGCGGAAATATAGTGCGTTGAATGCTTTTACTGCTGGTCCGGACATAGCGAAGGCGGGAAAATCGAAGCCGACGCGCTTTTTACGTTTTTGTCGTAGCGCAAATCGATCACTGTTTTCTTTTGTACCAAGTATGTCGCGCGGCGCGTGTTCGCCCAACATAACTAGGGATCGACCGCGGTTTGCGCCACCTTTGAGGCAATCTATCCATGCGACTGAATATGTGAACGCATCACCAGTCTCTAACGCATTCATAGCTTCGGTAAGGTTTTGGGCCGGGATCATCGTTTGCTTAATCCAGCCAGATTCCACCGGTTGCAGTCGAATGGCCGCCCGCAGGATTACGCCAGTTAGCCCCATGCTACCGGGTATCCAGTCAAACAGGTCTGGGTTTTCCGAACGCGATGCCCGGCGTACCGTACCGGATCCGTCCATCACGTCCACCCATTCAACGGCGGCTGACATCGAGCCTTCGCGATGATGGTTCTTACCATGGACATCCGCAGCAATCATGCCGCCTAAGGTCACGTATTTGGTTCCCGGCGTCACCAAAGGGAACCAGCCACGCGGCAGGAAAGATGTAATTACATCGGCCAGCAATACCCCG
Organism: Ruegeria sp. G10; assembly: GCF_056533645.1. Lineage (NCBI taxonomy): Bacteria > Pseudomonadati > Pseudomonadota > Alphaproteobacteria > Rhodobacterales > Roseobacteraceae > Ruegeria > Ruegeria sp. G10. Next base: position 542,420 of record NZ_JBQFOQ010000002.1, read on the forward strand.
GCCTCTGCCACCAGAACGCCGCTTTTTGGGTCAAATGAAATCATGCGGTTGAAGTGTCGCATATCGATGGTGCCGCGGCGGCTGATTGCGCTGTCACCATAGGCGCGGCCGTTTCCTCGGGCGATTACACCCCCTTGTTCTAAAGCTGCAGCTAGTTCGACTTCGGAGCGCGGCCTTTTGACCAATGGCGCATAAATGACGGGAAACCTGCCCCAACCGCTGAGCATCATGTGGCGCGCCCCAATGACAGCATCGAGTCCGTGAACACATAGCGCCGATCCAGATTGTATTTGACGACGTAACCTATGGTCAGGCCGATCACGGCGCCCGTCTCACGCGCCAGGTCGGTTTGCCAGATCAACCAGAATGCGGTTTCGGTGCCCCAAAATATTGCGGTCGTGACTAGCCCCATGATGGTGTACAGTGTGAACTTCTTGCCGTGGGCTGCAGCGCCCGAAGATACGTCGAAAAAGATCCAGCGTTTATCTAGCAGATATTTTATGATCAGCCCCACTAGGGTGCCTACTGCGAGAGCGATGACGAATAGTCCCAGGCCCTCACCCCACTGCAAAACCAACCGCTGCGTGGCTAGGTTCGCTATTGTTGCGATGATTGCGAAGGCTCCATAGCGTAAGATCAATGCGCCGAGTGTCATAGCAATGCTCCCCAGACGGCGCAAAACAATATGGCCAGAAAGCACAGCAGGCTTGTCCGGTCCTTTGCAGCGAATACCACAGGGTCGTCATGCATGTTGCCGCGATGGGTTATCATGATGATACGCGTGAGCCAATATAGCAGGATAAGGCACACCACCCAAAGCGCTGTAGGTGATCGGTATAGTTGCATCACGGTCGGGGAATTAATATACAACGCCATCACCAAAACAGAAACATAACCTGACGAGATTGCTACCTGACTGATAAGTGGCAGATCATCGACTTGGTATCCACGACCGGTAGCTTCCATGGCACCGCGTTTGGCGGTGTCTATCAATTCTGCTTGGCGTTTGACCGAGGCCAGTGACAGAAAGAAAAACACAGAAAAAGCTAACAACCAGACGGATAAAGGTATGCCGGTGGCGTAGCCGCCAGCGATGATGCGTGTCGTGTACAATCCGGCCAACATCATTATGTCGGCCACAATCCGGCGTTTGATGTTCAGCGAGTAAGCGGTGGTCGCCACGTAATAAAACAGCATTACGCCCAATAGAGCCAGATTGACGCTGGCGGCGATCACGACGCCCAGGCCGAGCAAGCCAAATGCCATCTGGGTACCATGTGCAATTGGTATTGCACCCGAAGCAAAAGGCCGGTTGCGTTTACGTGGATGGGCGCGATCAGCTTCAAGATCTAGAAGGTCGTTCGATACATACGCGCTGGACGCAACCATCGAAAAGGAAAGGAAAGCTAACAGAGCTGAAAAGAAAGTCACCGCGTCATATTGGTGCGCTGCGAGCATGGGCAAAAAGACAAGTATATTCTTAAGCCACTGATGCGGGCGAATTGCTTTTATATAAGGCTTTATCGCGCTAGATCTGGTCTGAAGATGTTCGACCCGAGAGTTCAGGTCGTCGACAGTGCGGCGCAAAGAGGCTGGGGCGTTAACTGTAATGGCTTGCTTGGCTTGCGACCAGACCGGCACATCGGCATGCGCATCGCCCATGTAGGCAAATCCACCGGTATAGTGGTCCTTAAGAAACGAAGCTTTCTCTGGGCCTTTTAGATTGCGCTGTCCGTCTGAGCCATAGACTTCATCAAAAATATCTAAATGTTCGTAGATGCGCTTGGCAATTTTTTCGTCGCTTGCGGTTACCAGTGCTGTTTGACCTCCGCGGCTGCGCCAAGCTTGAACATAGTCGATCACCTCGGAGTCGTAAGGCAAGGTCGCGACATCCACCGGCCCGGTCTCTGCCAGGTCATGTTTTAGCTTTGCCTTGCTCTGTAATAACGAAGTGACGGCCCGAAAGGGCGTTCGCCAGTCTTTGCCCAATGCGCTCCAAAATGTTTCAAACAAAATGTCGGAGCGCAAAAGCGTTCCGTCCAGATCCACGACCAGAACTGGTAAAGGTGTTTCACTCGTCATAGAGACAAACGGCCGAAGCCCCTCAAATCAATAGTTAGATACGCTAGCATGTTTAGTGTTTGTTTAATGGTATAATACGGCGGATATGTGTCTGGCGAGGCGCTAAATCCCTCACATGCACCCATTCTGCCTCGAATATCTTTTTCCAGAATGTCTAAGGTTCGCCCAGAAAGCTAATATGGAATGACCGTTGTTTCCCAGGTCGATATAATATGAGCGATTTTGCAGCACTATGGAAGCTGGGTGCAAAAAATTCTGGTTTGTAAGATGTACTTCGTAAACGGGCGCGATACCCTATACCGAAGAGAAAACCTATCGGGAGTTTATGCAGTGCGTTTTTTGTGTGCCGCCCTTGTTTCTATCGTTACCGCCTCGTCGGTGCCGAGTATTGCCCAGGCCGAAGTTTTGCAGAGACGGGCGACAGGCGCGTATATGAACAGCCTATACGACCTAGTTCCCCCCATGATGAAATTGCTGGTCGAAGCAAATGGCGAACAGTTTTTTGCAGCGCAGGGTAGCTATGACATCGCGCCTCCGCTGTCTTCGCCCAATTGGAAGGAAAACTGGATTCGGTTTGGCGTGCCATCTTCAGGGGTTGAAAAAACCTGGCGATCGCTTGAAACGGCGAATGTCACTGATGTCATCATTGTGACGGATAACTTCTCAGGTCCGCCAGTATATAAATCACAAGGAGCCAATCCGGATCCGGTAGTCGGTGGTCCGATCCCCAGGCCTGCGCAAGAAGGGAAGGCGCTTACCTGGGGTGACGAAGTCACCGACATTATCTCTGCTCATGAAGAAAACGTCACCGACGAGCCGATTTATTGGATCTATGAAGGTTGGGCGGATGCGGGTCGGATTCTGGATGAGGACACTGGCGCAGGATCGGATAGTGACTTTGCCGATTGGCGCGAAAGAACAACCACGCTGCTGAATTACACAGGTTGGTTTGACAACTTGTTGGATCACGCACAGGAAACTCTTCCTGAGGTGGCATCGCGCATCAGAATGATCCCAGTTGCTCGCACAATGGTATCAGTCATGGAAGAAACGCCTGCATCTGCGCTAAAGGCGGGTGATTGGTTTGTGGATGATGCACCGCACGGAAACGATACTTTGCATCTGTTGGTGGCAATGATCGTTTATTCAGCCATGTTCGAGCAGGAGGCTCCAAGGCCGGACGTTTCCGGGAAAAACATCAACAGTGTTTTCATGGACAATTACGAAGAGATCTCTGCGCATGTATTCGATGCAGTGCGTCCTTACATATCGTCCTGAGTTCTCAGTTCAGCCTAATGATCTCCAAACAATGCGATCTCGCGCGCGGGATCCGTTTGATATTCCAGATGATGCATAAGTTTGTGTTCTCGCGCAGGTCAGGCTGCAATTGCGTGAAAAATGCCATCTAGTGTTTTCCAAGCGATGCCTCCCCATATGACGTTAACGAAATGTGAAACCCCGACACACAAGAAGAAAACCAGGAGACTGTTAAACTTTTTTGGAGGCAGTTCGGTGTTCGATCCGGTTTTTGCGTAACCCAGACTTAGGGCGATCAACAAAGAGAAGATGACGGCGGTTGTATGGAAACTGACCCAACGCCCCCAATCCACGGCGACGATGTAGAGAGGCAGAAATAGCAACCCAGAAACCAGATAGGCGATCAAAAAGCGGCGTCCATCCACAAAGTGCCTGCCTATCAGAATGATCGGAACCGCCGTGATTGCATACAAAAGCGCAAAAGACAGTATCAAAGGTGAAAAGAGCATCCAAAACGTTGCTGTCAGATAGTCTCCAAGCGGTATCTCCAGAGCTTTGATTGCCCCCGAGCAAATCTCGATATCCGCGCCGGCGGCGAGTAACGGGCGGCAAACTGCCATGAAATCTGTCACGGTATCGAAACTGAACGCAATAACAATCGCCGCTATGCAAGCCCCAGAAATGATGAGTGCCAAGGCGACGAGATCACTGCGCGAAATATCGGATTTCAGAAACATCAAATAATAGCAAAACGCAAAAAACGGAGCAAAAAACAGATTTCCTTCGTGGCTCAGAACAGCACAGCTAAACACGATGGCTGCCGCATATATAAAAAGCCTGCTGCTCGTTTGGCGGCTAGCGGCAAAAAGCAACAGCGCAAACGCAAGAAATGTGATGAGTTCTTTGCGTAAACCTCCCTGATCATCGAGAGCCCAAAAACTGATGAAGAATCCCGGCGACAGAAGAAGAAGCCAAAGCGTTGCAGGTGTTTCAGATTTTCTAACACAAAACGCTACCAGGCTCACCGTCGTGAGCAGTAGGAGTCCTTGCAGTAGCACAACCAATAGAATCAGGTCGATAGACAAGGCTCGTGAAACCCGCAACAAGATCGACCCCATAACCCCTCGGCGGACTATGGCATCGACACTATTGATCAGCCAGTCACCTTGCTTCCAAGCGTTGCCGCCCAAAAGAAAATCCTGATATGCCAGCGCTGCAACGTAGAGCGCTAATGCCCATACGAGAACTTTGGGAATGGAATATAGATAGTTTTGCAAGGTTTATGTCCCCGCTTGAATAAGTGTCAGAACAGTGACCTACCCATACACCAAACAGCGACGGGCCTATGCGGCGACCGATCAGAACAAGATTCAGCAATCCTTGAGCCTGATACTAAGCTCGGAGCCATAGGGCCGGTTAAGGACGCCAAGCGAATTCCCGCCCGATCGAAAAGAATGCAAGAGGGCTATCGGCGCGGCCCAGTCCTTCTTCGTCACGCACGCGGTAATTCAGGCCCGCGTTGACGATCCATTCTGACTCTAATTCGTAGCTATACACGGCGTTCAAATCGGTGCGTTCGATGCGCGGGTCGACGGCTGTAGCTTCTGTAAGGATGTGCGTCGCCCCAAAACCCAGACGTGAGGAGGGGCCAAGTCCAAAGATATAGCCAACGTCGAGAATATTCACGGTTTGGAAAACGTCGTCCGTGGTCGCTATAGTATTGCGATCAAAAAATATTTGCAGTTCGTTTTCGCCGAATAATTGAGAATAAGTCAGTGTTCCAATTGGTTCGATGGCATCGGTGCTTGTGTTGGCAAACCCAAGGTTTGCAGAAAACTCGCCATTCGCAATCGCAAGATCTCGGCCCACGCGTAGGCGGTTGAGGCGCCCGGCGGTGTCAAGTTCGGATTCAGCTAATACGAATGCGCCACCATCTGCCAGGTCACGCTCGACCTCGATGCTGCCGATAAAACCTGTAGTCTCGATATCCCCCATAATGTCGCGCCGTTCGTCTATGTCCGAGTAGCCCAGGGTCAAGGCAACTCGAGCGTCGGCGGACAATTCTTGGGTAAGACCAAGATTAATCTCTTTGGTGCGACGGTCTGTTTGGTCGGGATCATCCTCATCGAATTGTTCCGCGAAGATTTCGATACTCGCTGTCGTGCGCGGCGACAGTATAAAGCCGATCCCCGCAGTGGCGCTGCTAGTTGTTTCATCGAAAAGGTCGGGATTGGTCTGGTCGATATACCGAATGTCAACTGTGTCGACCCGGAAGAAATAGTTCACCAGATCTTGGCGACCGAAATCCATCTGTAAAGATAGGCCATATTCGCGCCGCGTACCGTCGCCGGTCAGGTCGTCGAAATCAGGCGGCAGGTCGACCACGCCTTCTTCGTCGACGAAATCTCGCAAAGACCTGAGAAAGCCAATATCGTAGCTGAGAAAATCAACACCGAGGTCCAGTCCGGCATTTGCGCTCTCGCGACTGTAGTCGAGATCAAAAATCGAATCTCCAAAATCGAACTCGCTCGAGCGATCTGGCAAGTTGGACCAGCGGAGTGCCGTCACCGCGTCGAGATTGAAACTTTGGATTGGAGTTATACTTGATATGCCGAAAGACAGTGGGGTCGAAATGATCGTGCCATGGCCTTCTTCCGGGACATCTAAACTGAGGTTGCGACCGGCCTCGATCCTTTGGGCTATTCCAAATGTATAAATCGTTCCGGATGTGTCGGCAGGCAAGGTCTGAGCCTCTGCGCGATTACTCGCGCTCGCGATCGAGAAGACGGCACCAGTGAATGCCGCAATTCGGACAGGGTTGAGTTTCACGGTCCGGTCACTTTCACGATTATTCGAACAGGCGTCGCTGCGGGATCACGATCACGTCGCCATCAATCAGCCTTGTATTGCCACCGGTACCCGTTCCGTCAAGCATAGCGTCATAGTTGAACTGGTAGACGTTTTCATTGCCCGATTTATCTGTGCGACGCAGCATAACCCGTTTGGTCGCCGCAAATCGTGAGAAACCACCCATTTCACCAAAAAACTGCAAAAGTGTCGTGCCGCGTACCGGTTCATGGCGTCCAGGAGAGCCCGCCTCGCCGATGACATAGACATTGATCGTCTCATCCGGGAGCGGCGGGATCGGTACATTCAATGCCCCCAGTGAGACAAACACATTGGGTTCAGAAGCGAAATTGGGCGCAAGCAAACCTGTTAGCTCTGATCTCACTTGTTCGACCGTCCGACCGCCCGCTCGTACCGTGCCAGCTAGCGGCACGTTGATCCGACCATCCGGCGCGACAAGGATATCACGGTTAAGGCTTTCGTCCTCCAAAACTTCAACTCGCACGGTATCGCCAGGTTGAAGTCTGTACCCTTGCGCCAGAGCCGGCAGCGCAGGAACGCTGATCAATACCAAAAAAAGAAATGTGAAAAACGATCTCATGTTCAAGCTCTTTCAACTCTTCATTGCAGAATGGCCGACGCTACGTCGGGGTGCCCAGTATCTTGTTTCGGCGATATCTTGCCCAGCTTTCAAGTCATATTCCATGATTTCTTTTGAACTGTGTCGAAGTTACCCTTTGTTAACCGACCATTATTAAGCTGATCGGCAAATGCTTGCCGTCTTCGTGCGCCAGTTCAGGACATTATTGTGACACATTTATATACTTCTCTGACATGGCGTCAGGGCTGCACTGGTCGAGGCGCAGTCGGGGAAGAAGCGTAAGATGATAGTCGGACTGATCTTGCTTAGTATAGTGGCCGGTGGCGTGCTCAGCGTCGGCGCACTGATTTCTGGTTCGTCACTTGGTACTGCGATCTTAATCTACGCTGTGACTGGCGGTTTCGTTTGCTTGGTTCTGTGTGCCCTGCTCATGTGGCGTTTTCTGTTTGCCAAGGAAAACCGCATTGAACACGTTTCTGCCCAGCAGGCTAACTAATAATTAGAGTCCGTTGCTTGCTTGCCTGTTGGTCTGGTAGGGCAATTCCAGCAACTATCACCAGCTTATCGCAAATATCTAAATCCTCGCCACTTGGGCCGCATCAACATGCGTTCGAAGGCGGTGCTTGCATCTTACTCACATCCAGTAGCCATGCTGTCTGCATCCAGTTATCGTGCAAAGCGCGATCCCGCATATGTATTGCGAAAGGTAGGCAGTAGCAAATGCGCACGCAACATTTGTGCATCTACGCGATGAAGGCCGATCAGACTTAAGAGATTGGTTGCGCAAATTTCCACATCAGGGTGGTCGACGTAGAACGCAAGATAAGCGATAGCGGCACCTTTGAAATCGCTATTGCTTCTCTAGTTGTTCTGCGATGAAGGCTTTCGGCACTGCTCTTGTGAGTTGGTTGGCAGCTTGGGTCTTCAATTTTTGGCAACCCGATGCGGCCAACGTGGCTTGATATCAAGTCGGTCAGGAATCAAAGCGTTCATCTCAATGCCCGCGACCTCAGCGTCTTGGGTCCGGGCAGGAAACCGACGAGCCGCGAGTCGTCTGCGGCAGCAGCTGTGGTTTCCTTGTGCGCTGGCGCTGAAGCGCTTGGGCACCCGCACGAGTGTTCCTACACATATGCTAGGCAAGCCGGATGTTGTAAATTGGCAGTTGGAAGGATGGCCGATCTGACATGTCGCATAGCGGGTCCCTGACGGCCCCTAAATCCTTTTTTTCCGACGCAACTCCTAAACGGGCCAAATTGAACTGGTATCCGCTAGGAAGGTGCGTCGAGGCTTACTCGGGTCTGATGCAAAGCCAAACCGGGGTTTCTGTTTGCCACTACACGCTTGAATACTGTGCGCCATGCAAAAGGCCCATCAAGTCTGGTGAGCAAACTGGCTTGGGTGATCTGTGACCGTGGGCCCAGAGTATCGGCAACTTTGGTTTCGATCCCTTCGCGGAGGTTGAGCGCCGTATCCAAATGCGCGTAACTGCATTTACTGAAACCTAGGCAAGCGCCGCGCGCGTCCATCTTCCTGCTTCGGACTCTCGTCAAATAGACGGTGCCCGATATTCCGCGCGGTGGTTCGCTTTGGGATATGGCGCAACTCAATCATCGCGCGTTTTGGATCATTAAATGAAGCGCCAGCTGTTCGTGCCGTTCGATCCGCTTTGCAGAGGTTTCAAAACCACCCAGGCACGAAGACTGGCATAATGCGATGATTGGGATTGGAAGAAGGAAGTGGAAAACTGTGTTTCGACTCGTGAGTTCCAACTACACATTGCCGTCTAGTGAAATGCGCTGTCACCGAAACCGTGGCGGATAACAACTTTGCGCGTATTTGCAGCTTTGTGTTTCACGACACCTCAAAAAGAAAACTAATCTGCGCTGGATTTAATCAATGGCGTCGAAATAACGCTTTCGGGGGAAAATTCCGAGCGCGACCATTCGTATTCGTGCACACTTACAATATAACGCCATCGAAGATGACGGAATCCCGGTTTATGCAAGAGTTTGAGTTGGTCTGTTTATTGTCAGGATTGTTTGAGTTTTGCGGTCAAGAATTCGTATGCGTATAAAGTATCACAAAGCACCTGGATTATGATAACATCATGGCTAGGTTGAATATTCTGGTTACAGGCGCAAGCGGATTCATCGGGCGCCATACTGTGGATGCGGCGCGCGCCGTCGGCCACAAAGTGGTGGCATTGGTACGTTCTGAGGCCTCAGCGCCCGCTGCGTGGAGCTCTGATTCAGGTATAGAGGTATTCGCCTTAGATTTGGCCAAGGCCGCTTCTGCAGATCAGCTAGCGAAACGATTGTCCAATGTGGATGTGATTATTCACGCAGCCGCTATAATGACGGGATCACCAGATCGCCAGCTTCGAGAAACTCTCGCGGCAACTGAAACCGTCCTGAGTTCTGTTCAGGCCTGTTCGTCCACACCACGATTGGTCCTGGTAAGTTCCTTGTCAGTTTACGATTGTCGATCATTGCAAGCTGGTTCATTGCTAACTGAGGAGTGTCCGCTAGAACCTGCCCCGCACGAGCGGGATGCCTATTGTCGGGCCAAACTGATGCAAGAGCAGCAAACAAGAGCTGCTGCAGAAGCGCACGGTGTCGATCTTTGGATCATGCGACCCGGCGCAGTGTTCGGTCCAGGTCGATTGTGGAATGGGCATTTGGGACATCCGGTCGGGCCCGTACTGATTGCGATGGAAAGCGCCGGAGAGGTTCCTGTCAGCCAAGTCGCACACACCGCGCAGGCACTTGTAAAGGCTGCAGAAACACCAGCCAACGGGGTTGATGTGATCAATGTGTTTGATGATGATCGCCCGGACCGCGCAACCTATGTCGCAGCCTTGCGCCAGACCGGCTGGCCACGTGCTGTTCTGCCTATCAGCTGGCGCCTTTTTGGCTTTGTGGGGGGGATGCTTGCCAAGATACCAGGTCTTGGGACTAAGTTGCCCGGGCTATTGCGACCCGCTACGCTACACGCCCGGATGAAACCACTGTGTTATGACACGACCCGGCTTCATGCGCGATTAGATATCCAGCCGCAAAAGTCTTTCGCCGAGGTCATGCGACGGTCACAGATCGAGGGTCAAACACAATGAGTCGTCTCGCACCCATCGCCTATCTGACGGGCGAATACCCTCGTGCGACAGATACATTCATTCAGCGAGAAATTTTTGCGCTGCGTGAACAGGGTATCCCTGTCGAAACTTGCTCGATCCGCAAGACCGGCTTCGAGCATCATGTTGGCCCGGAACAGCAGCAGGAATTTCGAAACACGTTTTACGTCATCGCCGCCGCAAAATTCCCGTTGCATCTTGTCAAATGCCATATGAAGGCTCTTGTGCAGGCACCGGGCAGGTATTTTTCGGCTTTAAGATTGGCGCTGAATACGCGTCCTGCCGGATTGAAAGGCCTGATTTATCAGCTCTTCTATTTTGCTGAGGCGGCGGTGTTGGCAGAACATTTACGTGAACGTAAGGTCCGTCATCTGCACAATCATATCGCTACAGCAACCTGCACTGTTGCGATGTTGACAAGCCGGATTAGTGGCATCCCCTTCAGCTTTACAATCCATGGGCCAGACATTTTTTTCGAACCGAAACACTGGCGTATCGATACTAAGATTGCAGAAGCTAAATTTGTGGCCTGTATCAGCGATTTCTGCCGCAGCCAGTGTATGATTTTCTCGGATTCTCGACACTGGCATAAGCTCAATATCGTTCATTGTGGAATTGACCCTGAACGGTATCTGGCAACCAGCGCCGCAGATCCTGACCGACCACACTTGGTTTTTGTCGGTCGGTTGGCTGGAGTAAAGGGAGTTCCGATCCTACTTGAAGCTGTGGCGCGTCTGGTCCCACGGGTTCCGGGGCTGCGAGTGACATTGATCGGGGACGGACCAGAACGATCTGACCTCAAATGCAAAGCGCGTGACCTGAAACTAGATACGGTTGTTCAGTTTCCAGGTTATAAATCCCAAAGTGAGGTGGCGGATGTTTTGGCGGATGCCGACGCCTTGGTGCTTCCCAGCTTTGCTGAAGGTGTGCCGGTGACGCTGATGGAGGCCATGGCAAGCGGTTTGCCCGTTCTGGCGACCCGGGTTGGTGGCATCACGGAGTTGGTTGAGGATGGCGTCAGCGGTTACTTGGTGCCTCCGGGTAACGTGGATGCGTTGACCCAGCGTCTCGGCGACTTGCTGTGTGATCCAGAATTGCGAACGCGCATGGGGCGCGCTGGGCGGGCTAAGGTGACCACAGAGTTCAATCACAAAACCGAAGCCGCGCGTCTGGCGCGACTTATTCATTCCGAACTGGAAGAGGCACGGGATGCCGAATGAGAACCCGACGCCCGCAATCGGGCTGGTCCTGATAGGCAGAAATGAAGGCGAGCGTCTGGTACGTTGTCTTGCTTCGGTTCCCTCCGAAGTATCCGCTGTAGTCTATGTAGATTCGAATTCATCCGATGATAGCGTGCGGCAGGCTCGCGACGCCGGTGCGCATGTTGTCGAACTGGACTTGTCCCGCCCGTTCACCGCGGCACGGGCACGCAATGCGGGATATGCTGCGCTAAAGGCGATGGATACTCCAATGGACTTTGTCCAATTTATCGATGGCGATTGCGCTGTTGTCGATGGTTGGATTCCTGCCGCCGCCGACGCGCTGCGTAGCGTACCCGAGCTGGGCATTGTGACGGGATGGAGGGCTGAGATCTATCCTGATGCGAGCATATACAATGCGCTTTGTGAATTTGAATGGCACCGCCCGGCCGGTCCGATCCTGACCTGCGGCGGCGACATGATGGTCCGCGTCGAAGCGTTTGATGGGGTTGGTGGTTTTGATAACAACGTCATCGCCGCCGAGGATGATGAGTTCTGCGTGCGAATCCGCGATGCTGGATGGAAAATCGAGCGCCTGCCTTTGGGCATGACGCGGCACGACGCGGCAATGACGCGCTTCTCGCAATGGTGGAAGCGAGCCGTTCGCACAGGGCATGGGTTCGCGCAGGTAGGTGATCTGCATCCCGGCTATTTCACACGAGAACGCAAAAGGGTGTGGTTCTATGGTTCTGTGCTGCCGGTTATCGCGGTACTTGGACTGTTTGTGTCGTTTTGGCTGACTTTGGCGGTATTGTGTGTCTATCTCCTGTCTTACCTGAAGACGACACAAGGGCTATTGAGTGATGGGCTGCCTCGCTCATCGGCAATGCGACAGGCTGTTTTTTTGACCTTGTCTAAGATTCCCAACGTCATCGGTATGTTGACTTATCTATCGCGTCGCAGACGAGCGGCGCCAATGAAGATCATCGAGTATAAATAATCAATTGTGTTGAAAAGAATATGTCTCAGAATCCAATTCGTGTCGGCCTGATCGGAGCCGGATACATCGCAACCTGGCACGCAAACGCTCTGCGGGCTAGCAAAGGCGTAGAGTTAACAGCAATCTGCGATGTGTCTTCTGATGCCGCGTCGGATTTTGCAGGAACTTATGGAATTCAGCCGTTTACATCGATCGAAGACATGGCAGAGGCAAATGTTTGCGATGCGGTTCATATACTAACGCCTCCGCATATCCATGCTGATTTGGCGGAGCGTTGTTTGCTTGCCGGCTTCCATGTGATGGTGGAAAAACCATTTGCTTTGTCGCAGGATGACTGCGTGTCCGTTGCGACTGCGGCCGAAGAGGCAGCGCGAAAGGTTGCAGTGTGTCATAATTTCCTGGGTGTTCCCTCGTATGGGCGACTAAAGCACGCCTTTAAATCAGGCGCGCTGGGACGCGTTAATAGCGCCGAGTTCAACTGGCGTTTTCCTCTGGGGCCTCTGAGATCCGGACCTTATGGTCTGTGGATGTTGCAAGACACGCGGAACCTGCTTTTTGAGCTTGGCCCGCATCTTTTCGCGTTCGCCGTCGATCTGTTCGGTGAGATTAGTGATTTCAAGTTGGACACAGGCAAACCCGTGACACTGCAAGGGGGTCAGTCCCGTCCGCAATGCTGGAAGATCCGGGCGCGGGCAGGGCATGTTGATCTAACGTTCAATCTGGATCTGGTCGAAACCATGGATGACAGGTCAGTCGTGATACATGGCTCTTCGGCGACTGCAAGGTTGGACTACGCAGCCGATACGCTCATGGTTCGCCGTGAGAACACATCGGACATTGTGATCAATCCATTCCGTCAACAGATGGGACTGGCCGGCCAGCATCTGCGTGAAGGTGTGGTCAATGGTATCACGCAACTAGCCTCTTTAAACCGCAGGTCCCCTTATGCCCTGAGCTTTCTCGGTGCATTTGAGGCTTTTTATGATGCTATCCGCACCAATAGCCCGGTGGACGACCGTTTTTCAGCTGCTGCTGCAGAAGCTGTCATAAGCGCCATCGAGCGAACCGCCGATTTGATACCGGATGAATTCACCGCGAAACCTGATCCGATTGTGCCGAAGACCCCATTGAAACCCACGATTATGGTGATTGGCGGGACGGGTTTTATAGGTCGCCATCTGACCCGCATGTTGGTGAAAGGCGGGCGTCAGGTGCGGGTGCTGAGTCGCGGGCGTCACGGTCCTTTCGCCGATATCGCTGATCACGTCGAAACCGTCGCGGTTTCGCTGCGCGACAAAGCGGCGCTGACCGCCGCGATGGAAGGCATAGAGGTTGTCTATAATCTAGCCAAATCGTTAGACGGGACTTGGGAAGGTTGCCTGGAAAACGACGTCGGAGTGGCTGTACGCGTGGCCGAGGCTGCGCAGGCGGCTGGCGTCAAACGGTTGATCTACACCGGTACGATTGCTTCGTACGATATGTCCGATCCTGCGCGTACGATTACCGAGGACACTGGATTCGCCGAGGACATGAGAGACCGCAACCTCTACGCCCGTTCCAAGGCGGAATGTGAGAAGCGGCTGTTAGAGATGTATCGAACACAGGGATTGCCGCTGGTAATTGCGCGCCCCGGTATTGTGATCGGCGAGGGCGGGCCGTTGCAGCATTGGGGCATCGGACGCTGGCACGGGGCCGGGGCCGTTCGAGTTTGGGGCAACGGGAAGAACATCCTGCCCTTTGTTCTGATTGAGGATATCGCAGACGCCCTCATCGCGATGATAGACAATGATGCGGCGTTAGGTCAGTCATTTAATCTTATTGGTGAGCCGATGATGAGCGCACGGGATTACTTTGATGCGATTCACGAGGCTCTGGGTGCGCGGATTGAGGTCAAAACTGGCGCTTTTTGGACTTTTTTTCTGTCTGGCAGCATCAAATATCTACTCAAACGCTATGTCGTGGGACTGCGGGACCTCAAAAACCAATCTTATAGTGACTGGAAATCACGGGGTCATCTGTCTCCCTTCAGCAATGCCAAGACTAAAGAGGTGTTAGACTGGAAACCAGTAGCGGATCGGGATGATTTCGTCCGAAAGGGCATCACCCAAGCCAACCTTTTCGGATTCTAGGGATGCGTCGGGGTCTGGCCATGACTGAGGCACTATGAAGTCACTGGGACAAAGCATATCCGCGTTGATGTCCGATCGCCACAGTTTGCGGCGCAAGATCATGGCATCCGTCGCGTTGTCGACAATGGTCTTCGTCATGCAGGTCATTGCGCGGATCGTCTCGACGATCGTTCTGACTCGCATTCTGACGCCTGAGATTTTTGGTGTTTTTGCCGTCGTTATGACTTTCATTTTTGTGCTCGAGATGTTCTCGGATTTGGGTGTGCGGTCGCTGATTCTGACACGCGAGGGCGAGTTGGATGACGGATTTTTGCGTTCATGTTGGACGGCGCAGATCCTGCGCGGTGTGCTGATTCTGTTTGTTTGTGTCTTGTTGGGCTTTGGCATTGATTGGGGGCAGGGGGCAGATCTGTTCGACATCGAGTCAAGCTATGGCGACCCCAGCCTGCCTTTTGCGGTCGCTGCCATCGGCGGGTTCTCCATCATCAGCGGCTTCGCGTCACCGGCTAAGTTTGTCTATGAGCGCGAGATGAAGTTTCGGCAGGTCAGTAAAGAAACGCTGATCAGGTTGGTGCTTACCACCGCTATCACCATTGGTCTCGCATATTGGTTGCGCAATATCTGGGCTTTGGTTCTGGGCAATCTCGCAGGTGCGTTGATCATGGTCACACTGAGCTATGCGATGTTCTCTGGCCCGAAGATGCGCTTGATTTGGAACATTGCTGATTTTCGGATCATCATCGAACGTGGCAAGTGGATCATCGGTCATTCCGCCTTGTCTGCGGTTACCGTGATGGCGGATCGATTTGTTTTGGGTTTTGCAATGTCTGCAAGTTCGTTTGGTTTCTACTATATCGCGCGTCAGATCGTGGACCTTGTCGAGACTTTTCTAAACACCGTTCATGCTCAGATGGGGCTGCAGGTCTTTACCGAACTTCACAAAGACCAAGAAGGTTCTTCTCTGCGCCGCCGTTATTATCGATATCGCATCCTGTTTGACGGTCTTGCGACATTTGCGGCCGGGGCGCTGCTTACGTTCGCTCCGACCCTTATCGGTATCATTTATGATGATCGTTACGCGGATGTTGCAGGTATGATCCAAATACTGGCTGTTGGCCTGATCCTGATCGGGCCACGCCTGTTGCGCGAGGCCTACAGCGCACAACGTCGTTTCCGAGAGATGACCGTGCTCAGCCTGATGAGCGCAGCAACGATCTGGATCGGATTGTGCATCGCGATCTGGGGTTTCAATTCAACGACGCTTGCGTTGTTCGTTGTCGCTTTGCATCGCATCCCCGAAGTCACGATGCTCTTGATCATGGGGCGCCGTGAAGGCTGGGTCTCACTCCTGCACGAATTCCGGTTGATGCCGCTCGTGCTTGTCGGCGCAGCGGTTGGTTGGGGAATGGCTGAGCTTTGGGCGGCAATCCCATAGCTACAAGCGAAGTTCTGAAGTAAAAGCTTCAGCCCGTGGTGGGCTGGCTACCTATCCGCAGAAAACTTCCAGTTGCTTTCGCACATGTCCAATAGGCTGTGCTTGGCCTCGAATCCAAGAACTTCGCGCGCCCGGTCGGTTGCCGCGTAGGATACAGGTGGGTCTCCAGGGCGGCGATCCTCTATTCGACTTGGGATCTCCCTGTCGATCACATCAGAATACGTTTTCAGAACCTCCAGTACCGAATGCCCTTGCCCGGTCCCGAGATTAACGAGGTGGCTTTCATTTTGTTCCAGCAGCGCGTCAAGGCTCAGCACGTGTCCACGGGCCAGGTCAAGAACATGGATGTAGTCTCGGATGCAGGTTCCGTCTGGTGTTGCGTAGTCGCTGCCAAAGATCGATAGGGCTTCGATATCTCCACGCGCAACCCGAGCTATGACGGGCACGAGATTTCCGGGCGGCTGCGAAGGATCCTCACCTATCAGCCCGGATGAATGGGCGCCAACGGGATTGAAGTAACGCAAAATACCGGTCTTAACGTTAGGATGTGCTTTTGTGACACGGGCCAACAGTTCTTCGCCAAAAAGCTTGGTTGCACCATAGCAGCTATCCGGCGCACAGATATGCTTCTCGGTCAGTGGCATTTCCGCGGCGCTTCCGTAAACCGCCGCCGAAGACGAAAAGACGATGTTTTCGACAGCGCTTGCTTGCATCGCGTCGACGATATTGATCAGGCCCGCACAGTTCGAATTGTAATACCCGATTGGATCAGCCTCACTGTCAGGTACAGACTTAAGTGCAGCGAAATGCACCACTGCGTCAAAATCATTGGTGCTAAAGGCAGCCCTGATGGCGTTCTGGTCGCGAATATCCGCTTCGATTACCGGGACAGTTTTGCCGGTGATCTGATTTAGCCGTTCAGGCACGTCGCGACGGGCATTTTCGAAATTGTCCAGTATAGTGACGGTGTAACCGGCTTCCACCAGTGCCGCATAAGTGTGCGAGCCGATAAATCCAGCGCCACCAGTAAGAAGAATATGCCTTGTCATGTTTCACCATTATGACGGGGCCGATCATGCGATTGTTCCATTGCGGTCTCCCTGATCAATTTACGCAACAATAATAAACATCCCATTAGATTGTCGCCGCTCCAAGGGCCGATCCCCAGTTGTGGAAACTGCCGCATGTTATTGCAAATAATGCCAGAATCTGGCGTTGATACTGTGCCACAGGTCGCGGCAACTGCAACTAGAATCTAGCATGAACCACGACTCCCTGATACGAGTCAGTTACGTACGCAACACCCGCAGTGAAGTGGTGGTTGTTCCATCCTTTTATAAAGTTGATTAAGCCCTAAGAAGGAGTTGGGCAAAGAACCATTTGCTCAGTTTTTTTGGATATGAATGAAAAAACAGACCAGTCGATGAAGATTGCAATTTACGTCTCATCATGGCCGCCCGGGCGTGTCGCGTCTGGGATTGTTACCTACACTTCCCAGCTTGTGTCCTCTCTTCGAGCTTTTGGGCATGAAGTCTATATTCTGACCCCTGACGCTGGTGAGCCAGACCCCTACACGATTGATCTACAGCAAATAAAGGTTCCGCTTTCATCCAGGATTTGGCAGAAGATTCAATCGAAACTGACATCCCGCCCTTATGATGCTTTGCGCCATTCTGCCAAGATCACGTCAGCTATTTGTAAACTGGTAGATGAAAAGGGAATAGAAGTCTTCGAGATCGAGGAATCCTTTGGTATGGGTGCCGAAGTTGCGATGATGAATATCGTCCCCGTTTCGATACGCCTTCATGGGCCGTTTGTTTTGACCGGCGGTTTCGACGACGCGTTGTCGGCATTGCCCATCAATGACGGGCGTTCCGAGCGCGAAGGACAAGCAATCAAATCAGCTCATTTTATTTCGGCGATCTGTAATTATACTTTGGATGCGGTCAGGAAGCAGTACGGTCTTGAGCTTGAGAACAGTACAATTATTCCGACGCCAATCGTGGCAGCACCGGAGAAAGAGATCTGGAGCGTTGACGGCTGCGATAAAAACAAAGTGCTCTTTGTCGGGCGATTTGACAGCATAAAAGGCGGGGATTTGGTTCTGCAGGCGTTTGCGAAGCTTGCCGAGCTAAACTCGGATTTGACGTTGACTTTCGTCGGGCCGGATCAAGGTATTCGGTCTGAGAAAGGCATTCTTTACTTTGAAGACTATTTCAAAGCACATTTTCCATCTGAGCTGCGAGAAAGGGTCGATTACCGCGGGGAAATGAGCCACGCAGATTTAATGGCGCTGCGCACAAATCACTATTTGACAATCACAGCGGCTCGTTACGACACGATGGGATATATGTTGTTAGAAGCGATGTCGCTAGGTTGTCCGTTGATTGGCACAGCAGTTGGAGGGACACCTGAGGTAATCAGGAATGAGCATAATGGCCTCATCATCCCAAGTGAGGACGTTGATGCACTAGCAGAAGCATGTCAAAGATTGCTCGATAATCCCAAACTTGCCGAGCAACTTGGACGACAAGCATGGATCGATTGTAGCGAGTTGTACAACTCCAGAGCCGTGGCGGCTAAAACCCTTGAGGGGTACAAGGCGGCGATCCATCGTTTCAAAGTACAAAACGCTAGTTGATGCGTTGAAAACTGATTTTGGTTTCTATGCATTGGAGAAAACCCTCCGTTTTCCGGAAGGCAACTTCATGCAGTATGATACTGCCAAGCACAGAGTTTTCTATCATTGCAATAACACGGACCGGTCGATGAAACCTCGCCACAAAGCACTGACTGGTCGGGTGCCCGGCATGATCCGTCAAGTCTGCACGAGAACGAAGTCAACATCCTGCGCGGGATGAAGAGTCGTTTGCCTCGCAAGGTGCAAGGTGAGTGTCCTGCGCTGGACCGGCGCTATTGGTGCCGCCGGTTTTAGGTGAGGGAACGTTGTTCAAGTACCAACGGGGACCTCACCGAGGACATCGTGCGGCAATAGGTCGAAAGCCACATCACAGATCCTGCTGGAGCCAGCCGCTAGTCGCTCAGGAAAGGCTCAACGGAATACGTTTTTTCCCGGTAATCTTGTTTAACAGCTTCCGTTTGAGAGAGATCGGCTCAAGAAACTCGCTATCTTGATCAAAAAGCCGACCCGTGAGCATTGGATCATGCCATAACGCCAGTCGTACGCCCCATTTGGCGGCATCTGCAGGATCAATCCCGTCGGGTACGCCCATGCGCGTTTTCAAAGAGCCCGGGATCCAATCGTTAATTACGATATCCGGAAAACGGTCGCCAAGATCCGCCACCAGTGATTGGGTCAAAATGCGTGCGGCTCCCTTGGTCACCGAATAGGCCGCCGCAGTCGGTGCCGGGGCGATATGGGCGAAGGTGCTGAGGTTGACGATCCGGCCATAGCCGCGCTCGACCATGCCGGGAAGGACTGCGTGACAGCAATAGAATACGCCTCCCAAGTTGATGTTAACGGATTGCATGAAGCTTTCGGGGGTTTCGTCCAGAATATCACGACGCGGATAGACAGCTGCGTTGTTGATCAGGATCGTAGGCATACCTGCGGCGGTATTGATCTCTTCAAATGCGCGGGCAACGGCGTCGGGATCTGAAACATCTGCTTCAACGGGCATAAACCTATCGCCCAAGTCCGCCGCAAGCTCGGTCAATGCGCCCATGTTGCGACCGACGCCTGCAACACGAAGATTCTCAGCAACAAGAGTGCGGCACAGCTCACGACCCAAACCGGCGTTGGCTCCTGTAACAATGGCAACACCTTCTCGAATTCGTTGACTTATATCGGTCATGGAGCCTCCGTGAACAGAGTTGGCTTATTTGCGCGCTTGGCGATGATGTCTCCGACCCTAAGCGCATTGGCGGCGATGGTCAGACTTGGATTAACCCCCATTGATGTCGGCATAAACGAGCCATCGGCGACATACAGGTTTTGCAAATCATGTGCCTTGCAGTCGGGGTCGAGCACGGATGTGCCGGGATCGGTTCCAAAGCGCAATGTACCCAGCGGGTGGCCTACATTAACGATTGGCTTGATCGACAAAAACATCATGCGCCAGCGACCGATCGCACGCCGTATCGCCCGGCGTAACCCGATTTGGCGGGTGAACACATCGCGTGCGACAGAGTATTCGAAAGTAA
This sequence comes from Ruegeria sp. G10, assembly GCF_056533645.1. Taxonomy (NCBI): domain Bacteria; kingdom Pseudomonadati; phylum Pseudomonadota; class Alphaproteobacteria; order Rhodobacterales; family Roseobacteraceae; genus Ruegeria; species Ruegeria sp. G10. The sequence continues at coordinate 562,264 of NZ_JBQFOQ010000002.1, forward strand.
AGACTTCGGGGTCTTCTGGATTCAGCAGAACGCGGTTCTCACGGACTGGAAAATCCTCCATCTGGGCAACGAAGACATCTGCATTTCCGAACAGTTTGGCTGCCAAAAGGGCAGGTATGTTCAGCAGGCGACGCAGTTTTGTATACTTGGCAAACCGCGAGCGGTCGAACTGCATGAGCAGGAAACGCAGAATCGTTCCGTAATTCGCCTCATATCCCATGGATTGGGTCAGTCCCATGCGCTCATTTTTCACGACATAGAAATCACGCGTCGACACCGCCCGGCTGCTACCAATGGGTTTCGCTTTGCGACGTGGCCAGACAGCAAAGAAATTATCAATATGGAACATCAACCCGCGCCCAACCCAATCGCTAGAGTTCGCGCAGCCTGCTGCGGATTGATCAGTAGATCGAAGCAATAAGGTAGGAGAGCCGAATGAGCCGGCCGCCAGAACATAAGTTGAGGCATGCAGCATGTAGGAATCGCCCTGATGCAAAACGCGGACGCCGGTGATCTGGCCGGGTTGATCTTCCACCAATTCTTGAACATCGCATTCGGTGATAAGTGCAGCGCGTCCACTGGCTAGCGCGGGCTCTACACCGGCCGAGCGGCCATCCATCTTACAGGCACGTGGACATTTTCCACCGAGGCAATTTGTGCAGCCCTCAAGTCCTTTTCGAGCAATATGTGAGTAGTAGGGATGCAGACCCCGTTCGCGGAAATCGCTTACCATAGCAGCTTCTTCGGGGGTGAACTTGGGCGGTGGCCGGAGTTTGACTGACGGTACGTCTGACAGCGGATCTTCGCCGCCGTGTACGTATAGAATATCCTCGGCTTGATCAAAATAGGGTAGAAAGGCGTCGAAACTTACGGGCCAGCCGCCTGTGGGGTGCTTGATGCCGGGCGTGTCGTCCAGATCATGCGGTTCGGGGCGTTCAAGTGCAGCAGCATAAAAAACAGAAGAGCCTCCGACGCCGCTGCCTAAGGGCGCGAAATAGCGCGCGGTTGTCCCTTTGTCACGCGCTTCGACCGGTTTGGGCCAAAAACCCCGCAGTTTGCGTGCGAACGGATCGCCTATATCGGGTGTGTAAGCCTGTCTCTCACTCCGGTGGCCTGCAATACCTTTTTCAAGAAAGAGCACCGATAGCCCGTGCTCAGTCAAGCGACGTCCGATGATGCCACCGCCCATGCCGGCGCCAATGACGATCACGTCCCAGGCTTGCGATTGAGCTTCTTTGGGAGATATCACCCCAGGCCTCCTTCCGCGGTTAAGCTGGGTCGTGCAGTATCGCGTATTTGACGACCACCGATCATCTGTCCTCCGCGTCGCGTCATCGTCCTCTGCTCCAAGTGGAGTCGCTGCGCATACGCACCAGCAAGCTGACTGTCACATAGACCCCAAAGCCAACCGGATCAGTCAGAGCAAGCCTCATGAGATGCCCCTTGGTCAGTGGAGTTTTGCCTTCCCGGTCCAGAATACCGGGATACAGATTGGCAAGCTCGGCAACACCTGCGTCCTGCCTGCGACGTACCCGTACAAGGGCCCGCAACCCTTCCACCAGCGGCCAAGAATATGAGGCGGGAACTGGTCGGCGCTCTTCCGGAGTAAATTGCAACCGTACGAAAGTGTCGTCGGAGATGATTTGCGGAAATTCGTCCCATCGCCCGCGCCCAGCAGCGTTGACAGCAAACAAACCGGCACCTGGAACGCCTTCTGTCATGAAAGGAAGCCGGGTCCATATTCGGCCATAAGCCCGTGTGACCCAGCTTTGCGCTGGGCGCAGTTTCAGATCACCGCTCGCATAGACAGGTTCCACACGATCAAGAACCTCTACCAGCTCGCCCAACAATAGCGGGGACATCACAACATCGGCGTCCAAGTAAGCTCGCGCCCCACATCTTGCAACGGCATCGGCGCGGTTGAGTGCCGCAGGTTTGCCTGCGATATCCGATTCCAAAATCTCAAAAGACCAGCCCCGCTCTGAGAACCGCTGCGCATAGCTGCGCGCGATGTCAGCGGTGCCGTCGGTGCAGGCATTTGCCGATACGATAACCTGGGCGCGCCGTGGGGTGACTTGCGACAATACGCCTTCAAGGCAAGGGCCAATATACGCTTCCTCGTTGTTTGCAGGTATGATGACCGAGATGTCGTACATGGATTAGCGGGCCAGCTTCTCTGCCCACGGCATGGGTGCAACTGGTTCGAAGCGGGTTTGCATGGCGGCAGAGCCAGCATGTTCCCTAGCATTTTGCAGGGCCAGCGTGACTTCGTTCATGTGCAGCGACAGGTCGGGCGACAGTCGGCATGGTCGGTCTTCGAGGATTGCATTCCGCAGCTCTACTACGCCGAGAGCAAAGTTCATCGATGCGGCGCCCTTGCGCCCAAGCTTTTCGTGGGTCGGTCCTTTGAGCTTGAGACGCCGGGCCAGAGGAGCATTGACCAATCTGCGGCGTAGGGGAAATCGGCGACGCAGACGCACAGTGGCCGCGTTATTCCAGCATTCGTCCATTTCGATCACTCCTGTATCCCCGATGATCCTGAGTTCATGGTTGTGGGTGGCGAGTATTGAACAAGTTAAACGCGCGACGATGCCGCTTTCGAAAAACAGGGTTCCAACGGAAAAATCTGGTGCCGGATCGGGCGTCACATCCTGCACATCCGCCAGAACCGCAGAGGCGGCTACAACTGTGCGAACCGGACCAAACATCGGCAATAGCCAGGCCAGATAATAACCGGCATGTTCAAGTGTGCAGCCCACCTCGAACTCGTCTTTTGCCGGCCATGGCGCACCGCTCTCAGATAGCCATTTTTGATAGGGGGCCTGCGAGATAAAATCGTCATCCATCTCGGCATAGACCAAGCGGACTTCCCCGATCACACCAGCACGCAATCCAGACCAGATCGTTTGCGGTGCCTCACCCAGAAAGCTGCAGGGCGCTGAGGCAATGCGTAAACATCGCTCGGCTGCAAGATTGATCAACGCATGCGCCTGATCCATCTGCATCGCCAAAGGTTTTTCAGAATAGACGTGAAGCCCGGCCTCGAGAGCTTGACGCGATACGTCGAAATGCTCGGAAGGGTTGGTAAGGTTCAGCAGAATATCCCCTGCCTCTGCGGTCTTAAGTAACGCCTCAAAGCTGTCTACAGATGGCAAAGACCAATATGTGCAGAACTGTGAAAGCCTGGCCGGGTTGCGGTCAAAGCAGCCGGCTATCTTTATGTCAGGGTACAGCTTAAGAGAGCGCAGATACAAATCCGCGACATATCCAGTACCAATAATCAACAATCTGGGCATAAAGAGAAATGACTCTTACTCAATGGATGGGCACTCATAAACAACGAACAATTTAATATGGGCAGAATTGCGGATGCGCTACTGTAAATTGGTTGCGCTCACGCAATTCAAGCAACCCCTGGACCTGATCTTGTTGTTCATAAGCAAAGACTCAGAGTTTTCCCTGCTCTGGCTGTCAGGATTGATTGTCGCAAATTGCGAGACTGTCTTGCCAATATGTGGCGATTGATCCGGATCCTATGTTTGTCAGTGCGGGTTAGATATGTCACATTGTGATTTGAGGGAAATACCTCCATTTTTTTGTTAGAAAATCTTGATCCCTACCTTGCTCTGCTGTTGTAGATGCTAGCCGGTTATTCGAGTTGTGTTATTGTTAAGATAGGAAAAGAAGATGGCGATCTATCAAATTGATCCCGAGCGTCTGAGTATAAGTGTAGACAACGCCCGCGCTGCGGCGGCTCCCTTTGCTGAGGAATATCAGAGCGGCGAACCGTATAATCATATCTGCATCGACAACTTTCTTCCCGAAGAGGTTCTGCGCAAGGTTCAGAAAGACGTCGCCACGCTTGAAGAGAATGAGGACAGCGACACGTTCGAACGGGCGCAAGAGAATCTGAAAACGCAATACAATCCCGAACGGTTGCCCATCTACTCGCGCGAGTTGTTTCACGCTTTCAATTCGCGCCCGTTTATTCTGTTTCTTGAGGAGATGACGGGTATCAAAGGGCTGATCCCTGATCCTTATTATATCGGCGCGGGTATTCATCGGGTAAAGAACGGTGGCCACCTGGATATCCACGCGGATTTCAATTTACACAAACAGATGGTTGTTGAGCGCCGCCTGAACGTCCTGATCTATCTGAATGACGACTGGCGCGAAGAGTGGGGTGGCTCGTTCGAAATCTGGAGCAACGACATGAGCACCAAGATCAAGAGCTTTGTTCCAACTTTCAACCGCATGTGCTGCTTCTCTACAGGGTCGAATACGTTCCACGGGAACCCCGAAAAAGTGAACCACCCCAATGGTGAGCCACGCCAGTCGATTGCGCTTTACTATTACACGGCGACTTGGGATCCTAGCCGTAAAGCCCATTCGACGATCTTCAAGCCGCGCCCTGGAACCGATGATCAGTTTGATCGTCAGTCGCGCCGGCAGGAAGTGCTCGAGAATTGGTTGCCGCCTGTTGTCTACCGTAGGGTCTACCCTCGCCTTGCGCGGCTGGGTTTCTGACGAAGATCAATCGTGCCGGACACTCATGGCTCGACTGCTCAAAAGGTTGGAGAGATCAAGCCAATGCAAGGCGACTTAAAAGACCCGCCATCCGCCGAGCTTGAACCGCCGCAGGTCATCTCTGCGACGGTTCCTGATTGGTCCCGAGAGGAAGTTCGGCAATTCTGGGACCCAGGCTACAAACTTTTGCGGTCGATCCGGCGCTATCAGCGGGCAAAGGCACGCGGGGGTGCTGTCGGCTGGGTGTTCAGTAAGTACTGGATTTTGATACATCGGTTCTGGTCGGTGATCACACAATCCGAGATTCACCTGAATACGCATATTGAGGGCGGGTTACGCTTGCCGCACCCGACGGGTATCATAATCCACCCCAGCGCGCGAATTGGGCCAAATTGCATGATTTTCCATCAGGTTACGCTGGTTTCGACCGTGGTATTAGGCGGGCATGTTGACCTCGGCGCTGGGGCAAAGATCATGGGACCGCTAAAGATAGGCGATCATGTAACGGTCGGTGCCAACAGTGTTGTGACCCGTGATGTCGAAAGCGGATCAACGGTCGCAGGCGTACCTGCGAAAAGGCTTGACCTTTAGTTGTCGGTTTATCTGGGGCGTCGTTTTTTAACGGGCTCCTTTAACGGAATGACAGCAGCAGCCTGTGTTTTATCTCGCGGTTTGCGAACATGTTTTATGCGCGTCGGGTGCGGCTGAAGCGTCTCTTTGGATGTTTCATCCGTTTTGCTTTGCTCTGACACAATAGAATTGGCCAATAGCATTCCTGCCATCATCCAGGTCAGGTTATTTACAGATGCGTTTGGGATCAAATCCACCAGGTTTACGCCCAACATCAGCGCAGCGCCGTTTGTTACATACTCGTCTGGTGATCCTCGACAAAGTTTGCGTCTTGCCCATAACTTGAGAAGTGGGAGAGTGAGAAGCCCAAAGATACAGACATATCCGAACCAGCCCAACACTCCGATTACGATAACCCAGTAACCATCTGGTACGGTCAGCACCCGGCCAGTTTCCGGGTCCATGTTTCGATTACGGTTCCAAAATGCCCAGCCTGTAAGGGGTTTTTCTGCCGCCCTTTCAAGCAGCATGCTTTCGTTCTCGAAACGGAATCCCAAAGACTGGGCCCGCTCAGCTTGGATCATTCCGGCATAGCCGAGAAGCCGATCAACAGGGATCATATCCGCCGCGCGTAGGACTGGGTAGGACAATAAAATAACCGCGCACACCAGCATGGCCCAGCGTTGTATTCGCGAGGTCGCAAACAGAACGATTGGTGCAAACACTACCGCAAGTAAAACTGCCCCGACCGTTTTGCACAGTATCAGGATGGCAAATAGATAGACTAGAATACCAAACTTGTGCCCCTTGTCTTGCCCGAGCGAGCCCCTCAGAAGTGCTGCTGTTGCAAGGAAAGACATCAGGATGAAAAACGCCACCCCCAACCCATGGCCTAGGAAGACAGTAGGTCGAAAACCGCCAAATCGGACTTGTTGAGCAAAGAGTTGGGGGAAAAACCCATAAACCCAATTGTTTAATTGTGGACTTAGTCGAACTTCAAGCAGGATGGGAAAAGAGTATATCAGTCCGATGATCATATAGAGAGCCAAAAACTCTCGCTTGTTTTCAGGTGTAGAGAGGAAATTGAAGCCCAAAATGAATGGCATAAGATAGAGCACATGCTTTAGGAATTCGGAAAGCGCGTCTCGGACAGTCATTCCCGGGAGCATGACGGGCCCCGCGAAAACGGGCTCAAGATTGCCTAACGCGCTGACAATCGGGCTTGCAAGGAAACCCACCATCAGGACTGAAGCTAGGCGTGACTCAGGGAATAACCTGATCTTACGATCCACCATTGTCAGGCAGATTATGAATGCGGCCAAGCTCGGGATTGTGCGTTTGTCCAGAGTCGGAATCAAAGGCAAATCGAACTGAGTGTTCGGAGGCAAGACGACATAGCCACCGAGTATAGAGATCAAAAGTGCACGCTGGGGCGGCAGCTTTTTGAACAGAACGACCATAACGATCGGCCATACGATCAGCATAAGATAGGCAAATGAATTGGGCATGTGTCGGGTCGCGGTGTTAGCAGAGTCGAGTGTTAAGTATCATGTCGGCCTAGATTCTGTCCCGTGCCATTCAGTCCAGAAGAATGGTATCTGTTCCTCTGTCAGTCGAAGAAGCTGAAAGAGCGATGCAGATTGGATCAAACGCGACCCAACCCTGTAGGTGCGTAGCTTGTCACGACGTCCCACACGACTTCTTGCATCAGGCGCGCTGCTTCAGGGCCGGGGTCCTCAAAAGGTGTGCCATCGACCCTGAACAATTTATGCGGCAACTCCAGCGGTGATGTCTGGTACAAAACGGCATAGTGGGCCAGCGCAACCAGATAGGCGCCATAGTCGCTCAGATGGATCGTGTCAGAAAATAGGTCGTAGCGGTTGGTTATTGCCCCGACACCCCCACGATGTTCTACTTCACGCACAAATCGAGCCATGACCTGCCCGGCGGGAATGACATAGACTGGCATGGGTGTCTCTTCATGGCCTAATGCAACGCGCAAGATGCCATCTATCCAATAACGCCCGAGGTCTTTGTCTATTCGCTGCAACCAACCTTCTTTGTCATCTAAATGATGCCAGGTTTCGTAAAAAAAGATGCGCATGTCGGGGTGCGAACGACGCCCAAGTTGAATCCAATTGTGAAGATGTTGTGCGCTTTCGAAATACTTGATCGCCGCCCTGATTTCGACCATTTCAGTCAGAATCAGAGTATTATAGGTGCCGGATAATAGGGCCTGTTTTGCATCTTCATACTCGGGTGCTGTATTCCGCAGTTCGAACCCATTGATGGTTTCTTTGGGGTCCCAATGGGCCCTTAGCGGGGTACCCCATCCCAATTGGCTGCTGTATTCGTGACCTTCACCCGCTAGTTGCTTTAGCATTTCGGGGATGTCCGGACCGACCAGGCTATGGCCAAGATGGAAAACGTTTTGTGGAAAAGAGGGTGCTGGTCCGGGCTTTGCATATAGCGCTTCAAATGTGCCGGTATCGACTGGCCTGGTACCGCCGAGGCGCAAGACTCTGGCTATTGCCGCCATAGCTACCAAAACACGGCCGGGAAGATTTCGCTTGATCACGATAGTCTCTCTAAGCGGTTGATAGATTTTGATGGCATCTTGTCGAACGCAGCGAAATACATGGTGTTTTGATCATCAATTCGGTGCGAAGCTCAAAATTCCAGCTTGATTTGTCTACAAGAAATGGTCTGCACAATGGGCATTTCCGCTTCGAAGGTCGCATGCTTTTCCTGTGGTCGCTATGTGACGCCAAAGGCTCGAGGATCAGTCACACCAACGCGGATATCTGGGCGGGGCATCGTGATGTTCAGCTTTTGGTGTAGCAAACCTGTTCACGCTGATCGTCTACGGGCACGCATTTCGCGGCGGCGGGCCATTGCATCGTTTCTGCTACTCGCTTTTTCCGTGGGCGACTGCGACGGATTGGCCTCAGTCGGTTTGGCACCGGTTTTCTTCTCAACCGTCTCGGCCAGGGCTGCCAATGTCGGGAAGCGGAAGATATCCGTGATACTGAGGCCGGGAACATTCAGCTCTTTGCGGATTTCCCGGTGTGCCTGTACGGCCAATAGGGAGTGCCCGCCGAGATCGAAGAAATTGTCTCGTCCGCTGATATCGTTGACCCCCAAAATCTGAGACCAGATCGCTGCGATCTTCTGCGGGACCGAGCCGCCCGCGACGGGTTCGGATACCGGAGGCGCAACGCGGGGCTTCTGCACTGACGGGGCAGGCAGGGCCTTGCGGTCGACTTTGCGGTTTGGTGTCAGCGGGAAGCTCTCCAGCGTCACGAAATGTGTCGGCACCATGTAGTCCGGCAGTTGTCCGGACAGGGCCTGACGCAGTGCTTTATCATCCACCGGCTGGTCGACCGTCATATAGGCCGCCAGTTGCACCAGGCCCGGCGTGTCCTCGCGCGCGATGACAACGGATTGGCGCACGCCGGCTTGCGCGTCGATCAGGCTTTCGATCTCGCCCAGCTCGATCCGGTAGCCGCGCAGTTTGATCTGATGATCGGCCCGGCCCAGGAAATCGAGCTTACCATCTGTCTGCCAGCGCACCAGATCTCCGGTGCGATAGAGCCGTGCGTCCGGCGTATCTGAGAACGGGTCAGGCACGAACCGCTCGGCGGTCAGGTCCTCGCGTTGCCAGTAACCGCGGGTGACGCCAGCGCCGCCGATATACAGCTCTCCGGCCACGCCGATGGGAACGGGGTGTCTGTGTTCGTCCAGCACGTAGACCTGCGTATTGGCTATGGGCGTGCCGACATTGATCACGCCTTCGGCAGACGCGGCGGTTTCGGTTGTGGACCAGATCGTTGTTTCCGTCGGCCCGTACATGTTTTCGATATGCGCAGGCGACAACTTGTTGATCTGTTTGACCAGCGAACCGGGCAGGGCCTCGCCACCGATCATCATGTGCTTGATCTTGGACAAGGCAAACCGCGCCTCATCGCTCATCAGGATCATCTGCGCCATGCTGGGGGTGCATTGCAGGTGGCTGACGTTGTGGCGAATGATCTGGGCGGCAATGGAATAGTCGTCCTCGGCCAACTCTGTATCCTGATTGGACAAGCGCAACACCTCGGCCAGAGGCTTCAGACCCTCCATCACCTGATCGACCGAAATACCGTAGTCGATCAGGCAGGCGATCTCATCGACACCGATGCGTTTCAGTTCTTCGACCCGGTTCAGGCAATCCTCGACGGTGCCAAACAGGCCGGAATCCTCGAAATAGCGCAGGAAAGCGAAATCGAGGATGCCTTCAAGTTCCTCATCAGACAGGCTGCCCAGATCCAGCTGGAATGGGTTCGAGACACCTTTGGGTTTCTTGAAGGCCGGGAAGGCCCAGGCATATTGCTTGATCAGCCCGGCGGCCGAGCGCAGGTAATCCTTCATCGGCTCGCGCGCGACCTCGCGCACTTCTTCGCGGTCCTGCCCGACATAGGTGTGCAGCATCAGGGTGACTGTGTGATCATCGGGGTCATGGCCAGCTTCGCGCAGGGCAGCGTGATAAATGCCAATTTTGTCGGCCACCTCTTGCACGCTCTGGCCCAGAAGGTGAGTCAGCACGTTGGCCCCGATGGCCCCGGCTTCGCGCCAGGTGTCCGGATTGCCCGCAGTGGTCACCCAAACAGGCAGTTTCTTCGATACCGGGCGCGGCTGCGTAACCACGCCGTGCATATCCCCGGACTTGGTGGGGAATTCCACTGTCTCGCCAGCCCAGAGCTGACGAAGAGTGTTGATCGCCTCTAACATCGCGGGTTTGTTTTCCGGCGGCGTGTTCTCGGGCCGCAGGACAAAATCATCAGGCTGCCAGCCAGAGGCGATGGCAAGCCCTGCGCGCCCGTTTGTCAGGTTGTCGATCACCGCCCATTCTTCGGCAATGCGCGCGGTATGGTGCAGCGGCGCGACGCAGCTGCCTGCGCGGACACCGATATTCTCGGTCACGGCGGCGACGGCTGCACCCGTCACGGACGGGTTCGGGTAGGGGCCCCCGAAGGCATGGAAATGGCGTTCAGGCGTCCAGACGGCGCAGAAGCCGTTCCGATCTCCGAACTTCGCGCCCTCAAGCAGCAGTTTGTACTTGTCGCGCCCGACACCATCATCGTTGCCCCAGTAGAACAGGCTGAACTCCATTCCCTTGCCGGTGATGGATTTCCCGGCACTCGCATCGCCTGCGACCAACGCGCGGTTTTCGTCATCGCTGAGGACGATCTTGAACCCGCGTGCCAGCGTCCAGAACAGCTCTAGCACCGAAATATCGAAGGACAGGCTGGTCACCGCTAGCCAGACCCCAGCCGGATCGTGGCTGATGCGATCGTCCATGCCGGTGAAGAAGTTCGACACGTTGCGATGTTCGACCATGACCCCCTTGGGGCGTCCGGTCGAGCCGGAGGTGTAGATCATGTAGGCGAGGTTCTCCGAACGCACGCCGCTGTCGGCATTGTCTGTCGCAGCCGTTCCCAGCCGTGGGTCCGTGTCCAGCAGCAAGGCTTGCGCGCCGTGGTCGGGCAGGCTTGCGGCCAGAGCGGATTCCGTCAGCACCACCTTCGCGCCGCTATCCTCAAGATACAGCGCCGTCCGGTCCGCGGGGTAGGCCGGGTCCATCGGCACATAAGCTCCGCCCGCCTTCAGGATCCCCAGCGCTCCGATCAGCAACAGCGGGGATCGTTTGACATGCAGACCCACCAGTGTATCGGGGCCTACACCCATCTCACGCAATACATGCGCAACCTGATTGGCCAGAGCGTTCAACTCGGCGTAGGAGAAACTGAGGTTCTCGAAGACCAGCGCCGGGGCATCTGGCGTGCGTGCGACCTGCGCCTCGAAATGCTGATGCACGCAGGAGGTCTGATCGTATGCGGTGTCGGTATCGTTCCAGTCCTGTAGGATCTGAGCACGCTCGGTCTCGGGCAGGATAGGGAGGTCCCGGATCGCCTGACCGCGCTGCGCCTCACCGGAGAGTGCCACCAGCAGGTTTTCCAGCCGGGCCGCAAACAGATGCATGGCGGTGTCCGAGATATGTCCGCTGTCCACAAACAGCGCGGCCTGATCCCCGGATGCGGCAAGGGTCAGGCTTGTGCCCGGAACCAGACCAAACGAGACGTCTTCGGACAAGCCAATCGCAGGCGTTTGCAGCGGAGTTGATCCCGGCATGCGCGCTGGTAAATCGCAAGCAAACGGGCCCATCTCGCGGGCCTGTTCGATGGTTTGGCTGAGCCCCTCTTGCGCCTCTGCAAAGGCCTGATCAGCCGTAAAGCGGATCGGAACCCAGCTGTTGAGATAGGGTGATGCTGCATCCGATAGCCGCAACGCCAGATCAAGGCCTACGGTATCGCCGAGCCGCGCCATGAGGGCCGCCAACGCCGTTTGGGCGGCCATATCGTCAAGGCCAGTTGGAAGGTGCAGCACTTGCGACCGAGGCGCACCGGACGGGGCCGCTGCGTTGATCAGGGGAATCTCGATCTGTTGCAGCGCCTCAAGGCGGGTGCGCCATTCGGGTTCAGCGGACAAAGTGGCAGAAACATCGCGATCGATCTGCGTCATCTGATCTGGGGTCGGCACGGGCAGGGCGCTACCGCCGTTCAACAACCCATCGGTCGAGACCGAAGCCCCCAGACCATTGCGCAATCCGCTGATCTCAACCACTCCGTCACCTGTTGCAACGGTCAGGCTGTCGGCTGTGCTTGCCAGAATAGTGCCGGGTGTCGCGTCGGTTTGCTGATCGCTGACCTCGACCGAACCGACCAGCCAGATCTGACCATCACGCTCGATCTTCGGACAGCAAAGCGGGTTCCAGTATTCCCCATGATCCAACGCACGGGTGAGGGCGGCCAGTTCGGTTGCGGGCTTGGAGAAATCCAGCCGCGCTGCTGCCGCCGGGCGGTCATTCTTGGCGAAATAGCTGCGTTGCGACAGATCTTGAGGGATCGTCGGCTGATCCGTCTCAAGCGCGCGTATGACATCGCCAAAGCTTTCAATGGCGGCGCCATAGCATTTGGCGTTCAGGGTCAGGGCGGTCTCACGGTCGCTGATATCGAACAGATTCTGAGCGACAATCCCGCCTTCATCGACACCGCCCGAGATCTTGTGCCAGGTGATCCCGTGTTGTGCCTCGCCGTTCAGAATGGCCCAGACCGGAGCGTTCAGACCGGCATAGCGCGGCAGCGGGCCGTCATGGAAATTGACCGCGCCCTTGCCGGCCTTGTCCAAAAGCGTCTGCGGCAACAGATCGAGATTGGCGATGCTGAGCAGCCAGTCGAACGACACGCCCTCGATCCGGTTTGCCAAATCCTGTCCAGGGGCATGCAGGGGCAGGGAATGTGACTGTGCCCAGGCCTCGACGTCCGGGTTGCGGGTCGCCACTCCCTGAATGCTATGTCCCGCCTCCAACAGCAATTCCCCGCATTGAATGACAAGGGATTCATGGCCGATAAGAAATGTGCTGAAAGGCATCGTTACTCTCCAATGACAGGCTTGGGCACGGTGTCCTGCTTTTTGTTGTGCGGTGACGCACGAAAGAAAGCTGACACGTCATGCCAAGCCAGGGTACGCAAAAAATAAGGCGGGACGCCACTGCGCTTGCGGGTGATTAAGCAGCGCAACCAGTACAGGAAGCCACCGGTCAAATGTACGCAGGTGGCGCAGGCGGCATAAAATGCTCCGTGGTTCTTGACGAAATAATGCAGGCGGGAGTCGAACCAATAAGTTGGCACCCGTCTCCAGCTTTTCATGCCGGTTGAGACGGATCCGATATGCATGACCTCGCTCGGGCGCACGTAGTCAGTGCGATGCCCTGCCAGCGCGGCGCGGCGACACAGGTCAGTTTCTTCGAAATACAGGAAGAAATGCTCATCAAAGAGACCGATCTCATCCAGAACGCTTTGCCGCATCATCAGGCTAGCCCCGGCCAGCCAATCAACCGCACGTGTCTCGGACGGGACAGGGATTGGCACAATCCGGTCTCTTAACAACCGGGTAACTGGGCCAAAGTTGATACTGCTTTCGAACTCGCTTGCGATCGAAGGAAAGCGGAAGCTGGTCAGATGCGGGTCTCCTTCCTCGCCGTGGATATAGCTGCCCGCGAAGCCAGCCTCGGGTGTTGTTTCCAGGTGCTCCAGCAACAAGCTTATGGCGTTTTTGGCCGGGAAGGCGTCAGAGTTCAGGATGTAGACATAGTCGGGCCGCGTGCCATCGGACAGACCCGCCCGAATGCCCACGTTGTTGCCTGCGCCAAAGCCGCCATTGTGACCGGACTGGATGACCCGAACACGATTATCCTTGTCCCAACCCTGATCCTGAACATGGGCAGCGATGGTTTCAAACGACCCATCCTGTGAATCATTGTCCACCACGATGATCTCGCCTGTGATCCCCTCCATCGCCAGCTGCGCGGCCTCGACGGATCGCAGAGTCATGTCCGGCGTTTTGTAGTTCAGAATAACCGTCAGGAGTTTGGGATCAGCCATGGTCATTCCGCCGCTTGCCGAAGGGCTGGGCGCGGGATCTGACGCTCGGCATTTTCCAGACAGGTTTTCATCTGGGCGGCCAGGACGCGCACATTGGGCTCCAGCACCATCGAGTCATGATCGCCTGGAACCTCGAACACTTCGATATTGGGGGCCCAGGGCGTCCAGTCATTGTCATGCGTCAGATAATAACGCTCATGATGTACCAGTTTACCGGGCCCCAGCTCCCATTTTCCAACCAAAGGCGGGCGGAACAGGGTCAGGGGGCCATTCCACGGATGCAGAGGATAGCTGTTGACACTTTCCAGGAACGCAGCCTCGATCTCGGTGTCGTGGAATTGCTGGCCGGTCTCGGCTGTTTCTTCCTTGGATTGGCGTTTCTGGATCTCCCAAGCGATCCGGTTCTTGGCCCATTGAATGGGGTAGCTTGCGCCTTTGTTCCGAATCTCCTGCAACTGAATCTTCAAACGATCCGCTTTGCTGAGCGGGTGCCGTACCGGTAGGGGCGTATCCAGCATGACCAACGCCGCGATCTCTTCCCCAGCCTCAGTTAGCTGACGGGCGATCTCATAAGCCGTGATACCGCCACCCGAGAAACCGCCCAGCATGTACGGCCCTGAGGGCTGTACCTGTCGCATCTCGGCGATGTAGTCCTTGGCGGCCTCGCGCAGATCGCGGTGCGGTTCCTCATCACCATACAGACCGCGCGCCTGCAGGCCGTAGAAGGGCCGATCGGTGCCCACCAAATGCGCCAGATGGCGCAGGTTCAGCACATTCCCGAACATCCCCGCCACCAGGAAGAACGGAGTCTTTGGCCCACCTTCGCCGGAATGCATCGGCACCAGATGGGTAAAGCGGCGTTCCGGTGCCGCAGGGGCTGCTGCTGGCGCATCGCCCTCGCCGCCATCTTTCGGCACGCCGCGGGCAGCGATCAGGTCGGCGCATTTGCGGATGGTCGGGGCCTCGAACAGAACCGAGATCGGGAAGTCGACATTATAGGCTTTGCGGATTTGCGCAAACAAGCGCACCGCGATCAGGGAATGTCCACCCAGATCGAAGAAACTATCCTCGACACCGATCTCATCAACGCCCAGTAGTTCCTGCCAGAACCCGGCGAGGCGGCGTTCGATGTCATTTTCCGGGGCAACGTAATCCGAGTCCAACTCGGGACGTTGGAATTTCTGATCCGAGCTTTCGGTGGATGCGCCGCTATCGGCGGCCTGCGCGATCAGCCCATCCAGATCCAGCGAGGACAGGATGATCTGCGATTGCCCGCTGGCCAATGCCTTGAAGAACAGATCCGCCCCTTCTGCGGCCGGAATACCCTGAGACAGGTTGTGACGCAGCCGTTCCTCGGCCGGGGACAGGGGAGCCGGGGCGTCGACCTCAGAGGTGATTGCTGGAGCGTTCTCGGTGAAGGCAAAATCCACCGCATCTTCCATCCGGCGGATCGAGAAGCCCTCGACCTCAATACAGATCGTGCCATCGGGGGCGGCGATGGTGACATCGAAACTGGCGGCCTCGCCCTCGGCGCGGTTTTCGCCTGCGTTGCGGACCCAACTGACAATCTGCGCGGGCAGTGGTGCATAAACGCGGACCGAGCGATACGAGACTGGCACCCACAGGTGAGAGGCCTGATATCCTGCGATCAGCTCCATCGCCCAGCCCGTAGCCAGATCCATCAGGGCCGGATGCAGGTGGTAGCCTGCCTCGATATCCGTTTGCAGTGCTTCCGGCAGCGCCAGATGAGCGAGACCTTCATTCTGCCCCAGCGCGGTTGAGGTCAGCACCCGCCAGCGCGGGCCGAAATTCAAATGCGCCTCCTGCGGGGATCGCAGACGGCCCGCGCCTTCGGCCTGATGGGCCGGGCCGCAACGGGCAGCGATGGCCGCCACATCCAGCGGTGCAGGCGCGATCAGCGGCAACAGAGACAGGCTGGCTTGGGCGTTCAGTTCAAATGCATCATCCGACCCGCTCTCAACCGTTAGGTCATAGCCTACATCGCTGCGTGGCAGGCGCAGACGGACCTGCTGATCTTCACTGTCCGAGACTGCAAGGGGGCGCAGGAAATATAGGTCGCGAATTTCAAACGGACCGGTTTCGCCTTGCACGCGCAGTGCCTCAGACGCCAGCTCCAGATAGCCGGTGCCAGGCACCAGAGCATGCCCGGCCTTGGTCCGGTGATCGTTCAGGAACCAGCGGTCATGGGCGTTGTAAGTCGCACTCAGCAGGCGGTTGCCCGCGTCATCAAAGCTTGCCTGATCCAGCATCGGAACGTCTGCGGAGGTTACGGGCGCGGGCTCTGCGGTGCCTGTCCGAGCCTCCATCGCATCCGCGGCCATGCCCACATCGGCCCATATACCCCAGTTGACCGACACAACCTGCGTTTTGTCGCCCGAACGCGCGCGCGCATAGGCGTTCAGGTAGTCATTGGCGGCCACATAGTCGACCTGACCTACAGGTGCCGTTGCGGTCGAACTGGATGAGAACAGAACCAGCCAATCTAGCGATCCGTCGGGAAAGATCTGGTCGATGACCTGCGTGCCATGGATCTTGGGTGTAAAGACATCTTCGATCTCCATCATGGTCTTGGTCATGATAGGTGCATCGTCGATCAGGCCAGCTGCATGGATTACGCCGTTGATCTGGCCGAATTCCTGCGTGGCGCTTTCGACGCAGCGGCGCATCTCTTCAACGTTGCTGACGTCGACCGACATCGGCAGCACTTTGCCCCCGGCCGTTTCCAGCTTTTTGATGGCGCGGATCCGACGGGCCGTTTTGTCCTGCGGGGCCGAGTTGTTCAGCACGGTTTCCCACTGGTCCCGTGGTGGTAGGTCTCCACGCGCAAGCAGGACGATGTTGGCATTCACCCTGGCAATCAGCGCTTCGGCCAGTGTCAGGCCAATGCCGCCAAAACCGCCGGTGATCAGATAGGTGCCGCCATCGCGCAGGGGCAGATCGTCCAGAGACGGCTCCGCCAGAGCCTGCGGGCGATAGCCCTGTTCAAATCGCTTGCCCGCGCGGATCGCCGCCGTGAACGAGGCGGGCGGAGCCAGCAGGTCTTCCATCACCTGATCCGTCAGCCCCTCGGGCAGGGCAGGCGCGCGGCGTTTGCCCGCGCTTTGCGGCAGGTCGATATCCAGCAGCGCACAGGTCAGGCCGGGGAATTCGCGCGGGATCACGCGGGTCGGGCCGGTGACCGTGGCTTTCTCGGGATAGGGCAGGGCTTCATCCCGAACCTGCAACGCGCCTGAGCTGAGGACATGGAGGTGCAGGGGCATCGGCAGGTCTTCGTCCCCAATGGCCTGCGCCAGGAAGAACAAGCTGTAAAAGCCCTGCTCCAGATTGCGGTGGAAGAAACTGCCCCCGGGGCGGAAGGTTTCACCTTGGGTCAGCAGCCAACCATGCACGATCCGGGTTGGGATGCGTTCCTGCGCAACCAGATCGCGGATCAGCGCATCATAGCTTTCGCGCCCGCGTTCGGGGGCCAGTTGGTAGTGATCGTCACTGATGCGCGCAAAGGCATCGCCGGGCGTGACCGTGACCACCTTGTGACCGGCTTGCTTCAGGCGCTCGGTCAGGTTGGTACACAGCCCAGCCTCATCCGCAAAGATCAGCCAGCTTTCCTGTGCCGCCTCCGACAGATCGCCGGTGACATCCACATCGCAGGCCGCGTATTTCGGAGTCCAGGCCACGCGATAGCCCCAATCGGCGGGGTCTTCGGTGCGCATCAGCCATTGGCTGGCTGTCTCGATCTGTGTCGTGCCGGGTTCGATGAAGTAAGGTGAGCGCTGGAACGCATAGGTGGGCAGAGGCACCCGGTTGCGCCTCGCCTCGCCCCAGATCTGTTCCCAGTCGAACGCGCCGCCCAAGGCCCAGATCCGGCCCAGCATAGCCATGAAATAAGCATCGTCAGCCACGTCATCATTCGGGTGACGCAGGCTGCCGATCACCTGATTGGCATCCACCTTGTCATGCTGCCCGGTCAGCGAAGCCAGCGCTTTGCCCGGGCCAACCTCGATAAAGATACGCTCGGGGTTTTCGGACAGCGTGGTGATGCAATCGGCGAAATGGACGGTGTTGCGCAGATGGCCGACCCAGTATTCGGGGTCCGTGGCCTCGGCCTCGGTGATCCAGTTGCCACTGCGGTTCGAGGGGAACGGGATCTGCGGGGCCTTCAACTCGATCGAGCGCAGATAGTCACCGAATTCCTGCAGAATGGGCTCCAGCATTCGCGAATGCGCGGCGATATCGATCGGGATGCGCTGACAGTCGACACCCTGATTGCGCAGGCGGTCCTCCAGATCGTCCAGCGCCGCCTGAGGTCCGGTTGCAACGCTCAGGCTGGGGGCGTTCACGGCACCCAGATCAAGGTCATCGCCCAAAAGTGGCCGCAGATCATCGGCGGGCAGGGGGACGCTCAGCATACCACCAGCGGGGACCGTATCGAACAGCTGCCCGCGCAGATGCACCAGACCGATGCAATCCTCAAACGACATCACACCGGACACACATGCGGCGGTGTTTTCGCCCATCGAATGGCCGACCAGAGCGGTGGGCTGAACGCCCCATTCCATCCAAAGCTGCGCCAGCGCATATTCGGTGATCATGATCAGCGGAAGCTGCACCGAGGGCGTCTTCAACCGCTCATCCGCCGCCTCTTCCTGGCCGGGTTCAGGCAGCCAGATCGCGCGGATATCATAGTCGAGCTTGGCCTGTAGGATATCCAGACCCCGATCCATCCAATCGGCAAAGACCGGCTCGGTCTCATAAAGGTCGCGCGCCATCCCGGCGTACTGAGCGCCTCCGCCGGGGAACATAAAGACATGCTCCGGCGCGTCCGAGATCACCGTATGGGTGAACACCCGACGTGGATCATTTTCCTCGAGGATCGTGGCGCCTTCTTCATGGGTTTCAGCGACGATGACGCGCCGCTTTTCAAACCCGCGTCTTCCGTTTTTCAGGGTCCAGGCGATATCGGCCAGATCCTGTTCCGGATTGGCCCGCAGATGCGCGGCCAGTGCTGCGCTGTTGGCGTCCAGCGCTTTCTTGCCCCGCGCAGAAACCGTAAGGATTTGAAACGGCCAATCTGACGGCTCGGATGCGGCCCGCTCAGGCGCTTCCTCAAGAATGGCATGAGCATTCGTGCCGCCAACGCCCAGAGAATTCACCCCGGCGCGGCGCGGACCCTTGTACGAGACCCAATCGGTCAGAGTGTCATTCACCCGGAACGGGCTGTTCTCGAAGTCGATGGCCGGGTTGGGTTTCTCATAGCCCAGGCTGGGCGGGATCTGTTTGTGATGCAGGGCCAGCGAGGTTTTGATCAGGCTGGCCACCCCGGCAGCGGTGTCCAGATGGCCGATATTCGTCTTGACCGAGCCCAGCCGGCAGAAGCCCGTTTCCTGCGTGGTTTCCGAAAACGCCTGTGTCAGCGCGGCCACTTCGATCGGATCCCCCAGATAGGTGCCGGTGCCGTGGCATTCGATATAATCCACCGTGTCGGCCCGAACATCGGCCATCACATGGGCCTCGGAAATCGCGGCGGCCTGACCATCCACAGATGGCGCCAAGTACCCGGCTTTGGCCGCGCCATCATTGTTGATCGCCGTGCCGCGGATCACGCCCCAGATATGGTCGCCATCCTCAATCGCATCAGACAGACGCCGCAAAATGACAGCGCCTGCGCCCGAGCCAAAAACAGTGCCTTGCGCGCGATGATCGAAGGCGTGGCAATGGCCATCGGGTGAGAGAACCTCGCCCTCTTTATAAACATAACCTCTGTTATGAGGGAGCTCGATCGTAACACCCCCAGCAATCGCCATATCGCACTCACCAGTCAACAAAGCCTGCGTTGCATAATGCGTTGCGACCAGCGAGGTCGAACATGCGGTCTGCACATTCACACTCGGCCCCTTGAGGTCGAGGATATGGCTCAGCCGGGTCGACAGGAAATCCTTGTCATTGCCGGTGTGGCGCAACAGGAACATGCCCACATCGTCGACCAGATCCCGGTTTGAGCAGACATTGAAATAGAAATAGCTGCCCATGCCGCAGCCTGCGAACACCCCAATGGGTCCGGGGAAGTTCTCAGGCGGATGACCGGCGTTTTCCAGCGCTTCCCAGGCAACCTCCAGAAACTGGCGGTGCTGCGGATCCATGATGGCGGCTTCTTTTGGGGAGAGACCGAAGAATTCTGCATCAAATTCCTCGAAGCGATCCAGAGGCGCAGCATAAGGTACATAGTCCGGCCGTTCCAACAGATGTGGGGTCTCGCCTGCGGCTAGCAGATGTTCCCGGGTAAGCTGGTTAATAGACTCTACGCCATCCCGAAGGTTGGACCAGTACTCGTCAACAGAAGCCGCCCCGGGCAAATGCGCGGCCATGCCAACGATTGCGATGTCGCCGTCCCTGGCAGAAATACTCACTGTAGAACCATCCATTAATAAACCGGTTTGATCTTAAGTCGCGCCATAGAGATTACAAAATGAAAGTGGTGCGTGCATCCCAGATTTCTGAGTCTTCGCGGCAACCGATTCCACACATTGTAATAGAGAGGCAATTGAACAGTGGAAAAGTGTCGCTTTCGAGGCGTCTGCTAATAGAATTATAGTATAAATGTGGCTGATCTATGTTTTCCGAATGTTCTACAATCTGAGCTTTCGAAGCGCATTGCTCTAGCCTGCAGATGACTGAGGCTGGCGCGAGTCGACTGTATCTCGGCAGGAGGATTGTCCGTTTAGATGCCAGTTGCTCTGACGACCACGCCAACTGTCGAGTACATGATACCTAGATCAGTTTTCAGGTTCAGGTTTCTGTCGTAGGAGCTGTCAAACTCGGCGCGGCTTGCGAAAGAGCTGGAGTTGCGTTCTGACACTTGCCACGATCCTGTCATACCAGGGCGCAGTGCGAAATAGGCACTGCCTGGATAAAGCTCTTGCTGCTCTGGCAGCATCGGGCGGGGTCCAACCAGGCTCATCTCACCCTTCAGGACGTTCCACAATTGCGGCAGTTCATCCAACGATGTTTTGCGCAGGGCGTGACCGAAAGACGTAATACGAGGGTCGTTTTTCAGCTTTTGATTTTCGTCCCATTCTCGGCGTGCTGCCGGATTCGATGCCAAGTAATCTTCAAGCATGAACTGCGCGTTCGGTACCATCGAGCGCAGCTTCCACATCTTGAAAATCCGACCGCCGCGACCAACACGGGACTGTGCATAAAAGGGATTAGAGCCATCGCGCGCAACAATAAGCGCAAGAACCAGTACCGTGGGTGCTATGATTGGCAGAGCGATCAAAACAACAGCCAAGTCGAGCAGGCGCTTGAATACATTGCGATAGAGCTGTGCTGTAGTTCCAGATGCCCGACCAGCTTGAATTACAGGAGTACAAGTACCGGCATCGGCGCGAATGTTCGTATCTTGAATAGACATATCAACCTTTAACCTTAAGCCAAATCTGGCTTCACCTTTACGCTGCAACCCGCCAGGACAAAATTGTCCTCCAACACACGGACCGCTACAGACACGACATACTACGAAACTGTGCCCTCAGTATGTGAACTAGTTTAAACAGTTTTTAGCAACATCTCAAATCGTGATTTTGCTCTGCCTGACATTTTTTCGCCCCATTTGCAGCACAATTGTGCAGATTGATGGGTATTGTCCATAGACGAAGAAGGCCCTCAATTTCTAGTTGTACCGAATTTCTAAGCTCTGCCTGAAGGTAGCCAATCGTCAGTTCTTGAACGCACGCTTGCTATGCTGGTTTGCATTTCGCAGTCCGATTCGACCTCTTTGTACCCGTAATCGCAAATTTGCCAATTCAGCACTTTCTGCGGCAAAACTGAGATAAGTTCAAGCCAGGCGATTTGCTGATGCTGGAGGCGCCGCCTCAGACCGAATCCAACCGTTCCAGCCATCAACAGCAGCGCCATTGGGGATGGAGGAGCAGCTGAGGTTTTCGCGCGCGAGACCAAGAATTTATTGTTTGGGATCGACGAGGCGATTGAAAAGCGAGCGGCAATTGTTGTATTTCTTACAAAGCCTTAGGCGCTCTGCTACGCGGATGACTCTGGCCATAACCTTAGACGCTGATCGAAGTGACATTGCCGGCACTCCGATCGAACCTGCGCCCGTTCAGGCACTGAAACTCACGAAATTGACAGACAGCAAGTCGACTACCGCATCAAAAGTGTTGGTCGAACAGTCAACGCGCAAACCGTTAGAAAACCAACCCAATTGCGGTGCGCTTCAATCGCGAGAATACGCCGCAATGGACCGTTGAGCCCAAGCGGGCGACACCCGATGCCATTGCCAAATGTTACTCTAGCAAGGTAACAAGAGCTTCCAGCGAATAACCACAAAGTATTTCGCCAAGTTTTCCCAAAAAAGGCCTGACGCCGCCAACCAATAGTGTTGAGTTCTGAGGAAACTCGTGACGCTCAAAGCTGGTACAACATTCCAATAGGACGATTAAGATTTGACATAATGTCGATATCGCCGATCTAGTGCAGCTCAAATCGGAGCTCGGCTACTATTCGGCCACCAAACCGCCGCTTGATGACTTTGGGTTGGATCGCTTCCTATTTTAGAAGTAAATCAAGATAGGCGCCGTAGGTGGACTTTGCGAACAGCGTCGCTCGCTCGGCCAGCGCCGCATCATCGATCCAGCCATTCGCCCATGCGATTTCATCCAGGCTCCCAGTTTGCATACCTTGCCGTTCGGTCAAGGTCCGCACAAAATTACTGGCATCCAATAGTGATCCATGGGTGCCAGTATCCAGCCATGCAAAGCCGCGACCCATGGTTTGGACATTCAGGCTTCCGTCGGCCAGGTAGGTTTCGAGAAGTGATGTGATCTCAAGCTCCCCCCGAACTGATGGCTGGACCTGGCGGGCGCGCTTAGGCGCATCTGAATCCAGATAATACAGACCTGTAACCGCATAGTGCGATGGCGGTACCTTGGGTTTCTCAATGATGCCGATTGCTTTGTGATTAGGGTCGAATTCAACGACGCCATAGCGCTCGGGGTCGGCAACGCGATATGCGAAGACGGTGCCGCCTTGCTCTTGTGTATCGGCAAGCCTCAACAGGTCAGGCAACCCATGGCCAAAGAAAATGTTATCGCCCAAAATCATTGCCGATGGCGCACCTGCCAGAAACTCTTCGGCCAAGATATAGGCTTGCGCCAGACCATCCGGCGACGGTTGCGTGATCCAGGTCAGGGACAGACCGTATTGGCTGCCGTCACCAAGAAGGCGTTGGAACTGCTCCTGATCTTGTGGCGTTGTAATGATTGCGATCTCTCGAATGTTGGACAGCATCAGGACACTGAGCGGATAAAAGATCATAGGCTTGTCGTAAATTGGCAGTAACTGCTTTGAGACAGCCATTGTGATTGGGTAAAGACGGGTGCCAGATCCACCAGCCAGAATAATGCCTTTGCGCTGCATAAATTGTCCTTTCAAATCTATCCATCCGTCGATTGCAGCTCGGCCAAGACATGGGTCAGGCTGGTTTTCCAATCGGGTTGAGGAATGCCGTAAGTGTCTTTGATCAGAGAACAATCGAGCCGTGAGTTCAATGGTCTCTTGGCTGCGGTTGGATAGTCCTTTGTCGGGATTTCCTCAATCCGCGTCGTCAATCCCGATTGCGATACTATCTCGCGCGCAAAACCAGCCCAGCTGACGTTCGGAGCGCCAGAGTAATGAAATAGGCCGCCTTCGGTGCTGGGTGCTTTCGTGGCGATCGTAAGCAGAGCTTCGGCGATATCTGCAGCGGGGGTTGGTCCCCCGATCTGGTCAGCAACAATGGTTAGGCTATCACGGGTTTCGGCCAGCTGCAGAATGCTTTTGACAAAGTTTTTACCGTGCGAGGAAAACACCCAACTGGTTCGCAAAATGGTATACCACCCCCCGGCCTCTGCGACTTGGCGTTCTCCGTCCAGTTTGGTTTCTCCATACACACCTAAGGGACCAGTCGTGTCGTCGATGGACCTTGGCGCTTCACCGGACCCATCGAAAACATAATCGGTTGAGATGTGCAAAAATGGCAGATCTCGCGCGGCCGAGGCGCGCGCCATCGCGCCCGGTGCGTCACCGTTGATCAACTGGGCCAGCGCTGGCTCGCTTTCGGCCTTGTCAACCAACGTATAGGCGGCAGAGTTTATGACGATATTTGCGTCTGTGTTGCGAATAAGTTCTGCACAGGCTGCAGGGTCCGACAGATCGGCCCGAAACCTATCCAGAGATTCCAACATGATGCCCTTTTTCTGAGCACATCTGCGCAGTTCATTTGCCACTTGCCCGCCATGGCCAAAGACAAGCACTTTCATTGTGCGATACCAAGCCTTTCACCCACGCCGTTTCTGGCCTGCAATGCGACCAGCCAAGCGTCATTGTCCAGATACCACTGCACGGTTTGTTCAAGACCCGTTTCGGGTGTGTAGGATGGGCGCCAGTTGAGCTCGTCCCGAATGCGAGACGGATCAATGGCATAACGGCGATCATGGCCAGGGCGATCGGTGACATATGTGATCAGATTGGCGTAAGGCATTTTCCCCGGTTTCAAACGGTCCAGTATCGCGCAGAGCATTTTGACCAGATCAAGATTGGTCATCTCATTCTCACCGCCGATATTGTAACTGCGTCCCAGTTGACCCTTTTCCAGAACGATCAATAGCGCCTCAGCGTGATCCTCGACATGCAACCAATCGCGTATGTTGTCGCCGGAGCCGTAGATTGGGATCGGTTTACCGGCCAGCGCATTCAGGATCACGACAGGGATCAGCTTCTCGGGAAACTGGTAGGGGCCATAATTGTTCGAACAATTGGTTAACACCACCGGTAACCCATAGGTCTCGCGCCAAGCTCGGACGAGATGATCGGAGCTTGCCTTCGAGGCCGAGTAGGGAGAATTTGGCTGATAGGGGCTGTCTTCGGTGAAGAAACCTGTCTCACCTAAAGAGCCGAAAACCTCATCAGTCGAGATATGATGAAAGCGGAAACCTTTAGGAAGGCCTGCGTTCACCCAATAGGCGCGCGCTGCCTCGAGCAACACGTATGTTCCGGTCACGTTGGTGTCGATAAAAGCTGCAGGTCCATCAATCGAACGGTCAACATGGCTCTCGGCAGCGAGGTGCATAACCGCGTCTGGACTATGCTTGCTAAAAATATCTGACATCGCATCCGCGTGTCTGATATCTGCATGCTCGAAAGCGTATTGGGGCGAATGCGATACTGTCGCGACATTCTCTGGGCAAGCGGCGTAAGTAAGGGCGTCCACATTCACCACCGAATGCCCATCGGCAATCGCGCGTCGTATCACAGCAGAGCCGATAAAGCCTGCGCCGCCTGTGACCAAAATCTTCATCAACTATCCTCAATCGTAAACGGGGAACCACTGTCTCGCAAAAATGGGGCCGCTTTATCTTTATCGGATATTTTGGGTTCGGCTATGTCGAGAGGCCAATTTATTCCAATATCGGGATCATCCCACCGTATAGCGCCTTCTGTTTCCGGGGCGTAGGTGTCTGAGCACTTGTAAACAATCTCGGTATCAGGCTCCAAGGTCATGAATCCGTGGGCGAACCCCGAGGGCACCAGCAGCATCTGCCCATTTTCAAAGCTGAGTTCCGCGCCGACCCATTTCCCGAAGGTCGTAGACCCTGTGCGGATGTCCACAACAACATCAAAGAGCCGACCACGCCCACATCTTACGAGTTTCGTCTGCGCTCGGGGCGGCGCCTGAAAATGCAGGCCGCGCACCGTTCCTGCAGTTCCGGAGAGAGAATGGTTGTCTTGAACGAAAACAGTTTCGATGCCGCGGTCGACAAAGCTGTCGCGATTGTACGTTTCCTCAAAAAAACCGCGGTGATCGCCAAAACGTCGCGGAGTGATTAGCTGTATCTCGGGAATATCAAGACGTTCTATATGCATGTTTTCAAACTTCGTATCTCACGCCTGACGTATAATAGCTCAAATGGGCTTAAACCTTTGTTTGTATCTTCTGAGTTTTTGTCAATGAGTTAAAGGCAAGGCCAGATTCAAAGCGATATTTGGGTTTCGAGAGAAGCAGTAAATCCTGTGTGGGGTGCGGAGTGACGATGTTGAGGTGGGCCCTGGTCTCATAAAGAGCACGCGTCCTTTGCGGCTTCGATCCGCGCATTTGGTCAATTTTTCACCGGCGTGTGGCAGACAAACCTGGTTCTGGTGTAGGCGCCCAGTACGGATTTTCATTATATGCCCAAAACAGATCGAGCCATAGTGGGTCTTCCTATCGGAGCCACTCAAGCCAACAAAGATCATCAGCGAATGTCATCGCTGTTCATGTATCACTCCGTCCTCAGGCTTATGCGGTTGTATAATGGCTGTGTGGTCGTCTTACTAGTTGCACCCGACTAGGTGTGTGGGGGTCGAGGCCAAACCAGCTTGCAGGATACCTGCAAGCCTTTTTAGTGACGCTGTTCAGTGCCAGGAACAGACGTCGTCAATCACCAGATCGCCGATGTTGTGACAACATTGAAGCTACAATGCTCGAATGATCCTGCCTATGTGTGACCGTCTCTTTACTAGAAACAATCTACTATAAAAGCCACTTATTATGTCTGCGATGTGCAACAAATGACAGCAGAAAACAACGGGTCCAGCCTAAAATTTCTTGCAGCGAGACCCGCTTCAGAACACCATTTGGGTCCATTGGCGTCCAAGATACGTAAAAATACTGGTCAATATTATAGTGATTATTAAAGTTAAAATGCGAGTGCCCAATGCTGAAGGAGATAAAGCGCACTAATGCGATAGTGGTTGGATTTGTTTTTCTTGTATCGACACTGCTCCTGTTGCGCCGACTTGTTTATTTGTCCCAAGCGGGTGGGGGCGAATTTCAACATGCGGACTGGTTGATAAACTACTCCAGCGGGATTGTTCGCCGAGGTATGTCAGGCGAAATCTTCCTGTTTTTGTCTGAACTGTCTGGTGTGAGCCCGCTATTGTTGGTCAGTGCAGTGCAGGCTGCGTTGACGGTACTGATAATAGCGCTGCTCTTTGCCAAAGGCCTGTCTCTGAGGATGCCAGACTTGGTCGTGATCCTGTTTGTGAGCCCGGCCTTGGTGCTATTTTGGCTCAACGACACCACAGCCGCTTACCGCAAAGAATTGTTGGGTCTAGCGTCCTTCTTACCGCTGCTGTTTCCTCGAAGCAGCGGCCCACTGGGCGTAGTGGTTGTTGTGATCATCTACGGTAGTTCAGTCTTTTTTCACGAAGCCAACTTGGTTTTGCTTCCTGGGTTAAGCACTGCGCTCTATTTACGTCTTGGTAAACAAAAGTCGATTGCGCCGATTGCGATCTTATGTCTGATCTCGCTGGCAGCAGCTGTGTTTTCGGTGGTGTATGTCAGTGTGCCGGATACCGACGCAATGTGCAGCCGGTTGTTAGCATCAGGGCTCACGGACCGTCTGTGTGGAGGAATATTTCCGTGGCTGGAAGATGGGTTTGGAGACACGACCTCAGCAGTGAAGGTTATCGTGCTGGATCGGGTTAACCTGGCTGTCGTTTCGTTGATGATAGCACTGCTGCTATTGCCCTGTTTGTGGATAGCAACCCGTGTCCTATACGGGTGGTTCGAGTGGTCGCTTTACTTGATTAGTGCCGGAACCCCTTTCATGCTCTACCCAATCGCTACAGATTGGAGCCGCTGGTTGTCGATGCAGGTCTTTGTATCGGTCTTTTTAGTGTTGATCCTTGCGGAAAGGCGCAAAGCGATAAACCTACAAGTACATAACGTAGCCTATGCTTTGGCTTTGAGTTCCAGCCTCCTTGTCGGAATCAATCATATTGCGCCAGTGCCCGTCTCAGGCTTTGTTTTTCAGTTCGCGCACGCCGTAAGAGTTGTTTTGGGATGAATTCACGTTCAGCAGACGCCCAACTGTTCTTATTTCGTGAGCAATATGCAGAGCGCCGAAGGATTATATCGATTGTGGGGGTTTTAGCAGAAAGTCACGATTATTTTTTTATGCATATCTCGGTAGCCAAGGTAGCATCCACAAGCATTTCTATTGTGGGATGACTCGATGCGTGGTCGCGAAGTACTGTTTGTTGAAGAAAAACAGCCGAACATGGCCCGGATATCCGAACTACTTCAGGCATGCGCCAATCAAAGCCAATGGGCAAATCAGGGACCGCTGTATCACGCCTTGCGCGAGCTTTGTGTAGATCATGTCGGCCTGCCTGAAACTTGGGACGTCGTTCCAATGGCCAATGGCGGTATGGCTCTGGAAGCACTAGCAACGCTCCAGTCAGCTCGGGCGGGCCGTCGCATGAAATGGGTTGCTTCAGCATATACATTCCAAAACCTGGGTCGTGGGCGTTTTAATGATGTTCTGTTTCTTGATTGCGATGACAAAGGGCTTCTGGATCTCCATGCTCTAGAAGCGTTAGACCCGGTTAGCTATGATGGTATCATAGTGACCAATCCTTTTGGTCTGTATCAGGATTTTTCGGCTTATACAGCGCTAGCGCATCGCTTATGCAAACGGCTGCTGCTAGATAATGCATCCGGGTTTCATACCGAACTGCCCAACATACCATGGCAGGCGATAAGTCTTCATCACACCAAACCCTATGGTTTCGGCGAGGGAGGATTGGCGATCCTCCCGAAGGATCAAGCAGCGCGTTTGGTCGAGTTGATCAGCTATGGCTTGGATTTGGACGACAGTGCCTATTGGGTGGGCAATTGCAAAACATCGGACGTCGCCTGCGCCTTTCTGATCGACCGTATCGAAAGCATCGGAAGCTGGGGACCCCCTTCGATTGAACAGCGCAATCGCATAATCGGGATTGCATCAGGTTTGGGCCTTCAGCCGCTGCATATCCCGGCTACGAATATCCCTCTGACCAGCATCCCTTTTCTGGCGCCCGATGAGGTCCCTTATGAGCGGTTGGCGCTTGCCCGTCATCTGACTTTGCAAAAATACTACATACCAGCCGCACCGCGCCCCAATGCCATCAACATTTTTAGCCGCGTCTTAAACATACCCTGCCACAAGGACGTAGCAAAATTGAGCGACGATCAAATCCATGAAGATCTCCAAATAGTCCTGACAAAATCAAATCTGACGGAGGTCGTGTAGGAGGTATCAGATCAGTACGCCCTGGAACTTGTAGAGGACATTGGGAACTATTTTTTCTGATCTTGTTCTGGGAAGCGACTTTCAAACAGATAACGAGGTCCAATACGGTACCAAGCACCATTGTAACCTCGATCCTTGCCATGATTTCGTTCTGCCAGTGCCGTTCCGGTTCAAAGCGTTCCCTCATTACGTGCGCATGAACATATGGGGCATTTTTCGCCGAAGGTGTCTTTGAGGAGCATCGAGATTTTAAACACAGCCATGATCAGTGACCATGAAAACTTGCCAACATCTTATTGGATGCAACGGCGATTTCCGGTTTATGTGACTATATCGCAGGAGGTGCTACTGAATGCTAACGTAACTCACCAACAATGCTCATGCCTGTGGAAGGCATAACCGAGCCAGGAGCTATGGCTCTGCGACCCTCTATAAAGCAACCCATGTGCAAAAAAGTACTGTTTTTGTTTCTAGAAGACCACCTCGCTGCTAAGAGACTAGCAGCCGCTCATTGTTGTTTCGACAGGATACAGGAATAGATTTCTTGAGTTCCCGCGCCGATCCAAATGAACTTATCTTGTTGCCTGTTTTGAAGGCCCATCGCGGCACCAATGGCGGGCTGGTCCTGACCCAAAAGTATCTTGACGGCGCGGCTGAATACGCCAAGCACTGGGATGGTCAAGTGACGACTCTTATTGAAGTGTCTCCAACGGCATCATCCGACATGGACCATGTCGAAATCCAACCCGATGAAAACGCTGATACAAGGGTTGAAGAGCGTCCTCGGGCATTGGCTGATCTTATTCAGCGCATAAAAGGTGCGGGCGCTGTAGTCGGTTTTCTTGATCCGAGTCAGGCAGAGCTTACGCGCCAGTGTTTCGATAATGGGATTCCCGTGATCCATGTCTGTGAGTACACACTGAGAACCGAGTTTCAAATTATTGACGCTACGCGTGCTAGCTTTTTCAGGAAGATGCGTCGCAAACTATGGATATGGAACGCTGAACGCACGCGCAGGGAATTGCTCGGATTTGTTGCAGGCCTACAATGCAACGGTGTACCAATCTACGATGCTTATCGACCGATCCGGCAGGATGCGTTTTTGTTTTTTGATAATCGGGTTCGAAAGTCTGATGTTGCAAGTGATGACGAGCTTGCAAAGAAGGCGGAGGCGCTGCGCGCGGGAAAACCAATTCGCCTGCTTTTTGGCGGGCGTTTCGTGCCTATGAAAGGGGTGCTGCATCTACCGCGTGTTGCGCGTGGTCTGGTCGATCGTGGTGTCGACTTTCAATTCAAAATCTATGGCGCTGGGCCGGAAGAAGCCCGTCTTATTGACGCCATCCGACGAAACGGTGTCGACGACCGGGTGACCATCCACCGTCCCCTGGACTTCGTTTCGGGCTGGGTGCCTATGCTAAAGTCCGAGACAGATCTATTCGTCAGTTGCCACCCACAAGGTGACCCTTCGAGCACTTATTCAGAGGTGTTTTCTTGCGGCGTGCCGATCGTCGGCTTTGCCAACGAAGCTTTTCGAGGCATCGCATCGCACGCCAGAAGTGGGTTTGCCAGACCTTTGGGCGATGCCGAAGGTTTAGCGGATAAGATTGCAGAGCTTGATCGTAATCGCGAATTGCTGGTTGAATCCGCGCGTCATGGTCGCGACTTCGCGCGTGAGCATTGCTTCGAGTTAACTTTTGAGCGTCGTGCCAAACACTTTGCCAAGGCAGCTAAGGCATGGCGCGATGGTGAGGTTTGTTAACCTTAATATCTGTTGATTTACAATTGGAGGCGCAGCGCGTCCTTAGGGTCAGGAACCATTGATTTCCGCTTTTCGGCATGATCCACCGTTCGAAAGACGAGTGACGATATGTCTGACCTTTTCTGGCTGAGCGATGCACAGATGGTGCGTCTGGAGCCCTATTTCCCCAAGTCCCACAGCAAGCCTCGTGTGGATGGCCGGCGTGTGTTGAGTGGGATTATCTTCATCAATCGCAATGGTTTACGGTGGCGGGATGCGCCCAGGGAATACGGGCCGCACAAGACCCTTTACAACCGTTGGAAACGATGGAGTGACAAAGGCATCTTTGCCCAGATGATGGTCGGTCTGACCGCTTAGCATGGCGAAGAGAAGACGATCATGATCGACGCCACCTATCTGAAAGCCCACCGCACAGCGCCCAGTTTGGGCGTCAAAAGGTGGGACGCGGTCGCCTGATTGGCAGAACCAAAGGCGGTATGAATACCAAGTTGCACGCCATCTGTGACAGCAAAGGGCGACCTTTGAACCTCTTTGTTACCGCCGGGCATGTGAGTGATTACGTCGGTGCAAAGGCTCTTTTGAGCAGTCTGCCCAATGTCGACTGGCTGCTCCGAGATCGAGGCTACGACGCCGATTGGTTCAGCGAAGCCCTGAAAGACAAAGGGATACGCGCATGTATC
Organism: Ruegeria sp. G10; assembly: GCF_056533645.1. Taxonomy (NCBI): domain Bacteria; kingdom Pseudomonadati; phylum Pseudomonadota; class Alphaproteobacteria; order Rhodobacterales; family Roseobacteraceae; genus Ruegeria; species Ruegeria sp. G10. The sequence goes on from NZ_JBQFOQ010000002.1 coordinate 593,408, forward strand.
CCTGGTCGGAAGCAACGCAAGGCTACCGTCAAATAGGACAAACGCCGCTAGAAACGGCGCAATCGGATCGAGATTATGTTCGGCAGACTCAAGGATTGGTGGCGTGTGGCAACCCGCTATGACAGGTGTCCCAAGGTACCCCTCTCCGCAATCGCTCTCGCCGCCACTGTCATATTCTGGCTATGAAACAACAATCGGTCCTGACCCTAGATCACGCTACGATCTGTCCTAAAGTCCCTGACGACGGACAAAATACCCCACCGCCTTTAGAAGCGGTGGGGTATGTGGTTACTTAACTAGTCTTATGACGCTCGCGGCAAAAGGCCTGTGTCAAAGGTCAAAGACCTCAACGGTCACCGTTGCTTCATTCAGTTGCCCGGACGAATCCGCAACCCAGTAGTCGAAGGTGTCCACCCCCTCGTAGCCGAGATTCGGTTGGTATAGTAGACTTCCATCTTCCTGCATGTAGACATCGCCATACTCTGGGTCGGTGAAACCGCTGACATTCAGAACAGCGTCTTCTGCATCAGAGTCATTCGCTAGTACATCTACTACGATTCCTTGACCAACGCTGGTTGAGAAATTGTCGTCACGAGCGACCGGGGCTGATCCACCCAGATCGATCACACCATTATATCTGGCACCGTTAGCATAGTTATTGATCATCCAGTTGTTCGCCAGCTCTTCATGGCTCATTTCCAGCGTTACAACATGTGTGATCCTAGTCAGTTCACCAGTGGCACGATCGGCGAGGAAATCGTCGATAAGTATGACGTTTCTACCATCCGACGTCGAATAATACCCGTCTTCCGAGATGATGTGGATAATGTGATCGTAGAAATCAAGCTCCAGCGGGTCCTGTGACAAGGCGCGGTCTCGGGTTCCGATCGAGTCGGTCTTGATCCCGTCAAAACTGAAGCTTTCACCCAAGGCAAGGCTGGTATCGCCATTATGGATGAACTCCATCCGGCCCGGTGTAAGGTCGGCCGACGTCAGCAACTGGTGTTGGTTGGGATTAAAGCCGAAAAGGTCGATCTGATTGTTTATGCCTTCATAATCGATCAGAACATGCGCAATGTCTTCGTCCGGAAGATTCCAATGCGGATCCCATTCCATGTCGACGCCGACGTCAAAGCCTTCGGTGCGCAGGCCATTGAACACCATGTCAGTGGTGTTGTTGCCCAGTATCACCCCATAGTGATTAACATCGCCAATCCGATCAGTCGTGTTGATAAGATCAAAGTCTATCAACGTGTAGTGCGCGGTATAGCTCAGGTTCACACCTGTGGCGGTTTCCCAGTTCAGAAACCCGTCAAATACCGATCTGATCTCATGAGTCTCCTGCGACGGCGTGTCCTTGATAACGATGATGCCCGTATTTGTCCCAAAAGCTTCATTGTCACGGAAACCCTGAATTGGCGCATGGTTGTTCAGGATCTCGTCTGACCCGCCATATCCGATCTCAGGGTGATCCAAGTTATCAACAAGCGGGTTCTCTTTGCTGTTGCGGTGCATCCAGACAAAGCCGTTGTTGGTATTGGCTGCGACGTTTTCAGCAGCCTCCACCAGACGCCCAGCGAAGAAGAAACCGTCCCCGGTATGGCCGGTATCCTGCGCTACAACGCGTGCCCCATCTTTTACTTCCCAATCACCCCAGTTGGTGCCTTCAACATTGATTGCCATATTGCGGAGCCAGACACCGGTTTCGTCCCCGGCTTCTGCCACAAACGCTGCGCCGAAAATGTCAAAGGCGACGTTGTCAGTGAAGTGCGCGTTACTGGAGTGATGCACGAAACCCCAGCCAGGAGATCCGTCGACAACGTTCCCGACGGCCATCGCCGGGTCACCCTGGTCTGCCGTTCCAGTTCTGTGGAAGTGAACGGAATAACGACCTTGAATATTGCTGTCCGGTTCTACGACCGCCAGATCATCAGTGCTGAGCGCGGCGGGCGTCGATTTGTCGGTTCGCCCCAAATCCTCAAATGCTGCGTAACGCACATCAACATCGTCGTTATGCATAAACATAACGTGCCCACGATGATGCGTCTGAGTGGCGTCGCCATCTTCGCTCGAGATGGTAATGTTGCGTGACATGTTAGACACGTAGGCAAAAAGATCCTCACGCGGCGTATCGTGATCATGTTCGAGTGGAGGCTCAAATGTGATTTGGTTGCCATTGATTGCGGTGATCGTTATCTCTTCGTCCTGGCTTTCGATATGGCCAGCAGCGGTGCCGGTATGACCGGTCTTGTGTGTGCCGGTGATGACCAGCTTGTCGCCCACTTGCCAACCATCGGGCACCTCGGACAAGCTTAGGGAGGAGTCCCCGCTCATTGGCGCTTCCGAGACACGCAGGAAGGCATCTTTCTCTGCGCCATGAATTTCGACTTGGCCGTGCGAAATTACGCCGCGCGACAGCAAGGACGGGTCCCAGTTGACGTCAATATCGCCATTATTTGCAATGACAATATCCACGTTCACATCTGCAGCAATCGGGTTCTCGGCAGTGCCAATCTCAAGCCGGCCTGATGTATCGACAACCAACGTGTCGACGACCATAAGGCTGTCAATATCGGGCGCGAATGAAAGCCCACCATCAACACGAACCGTGAACAGCGAGGCATCACTTTCGCCATTATAGCGTACCGCGATGTTCTTCGGGATCAGCACATTGGCTCCCGCGTCCGGTATACGACCTTCATGCCAAGTGTTGGGGTCAAACCAGTCGCCGTCGGACACGGCGACATGGGTTGCTTCTGAGCGAGGAACAAGATCCAGCAATTCCGCGTGCTCAGTGGCCATGCTTTCGTCACCGCCATGAGCATGCGCATTCGGTTCCGCCATCACGGCCGCGACAAAGGCATCATATTCTTCAAGGCTGGTCGGTTCAGGGATCGTTCCCGGCATGTTTGCACCGCCGTGATCTACTTGATCACCATCGCCGTGATTGCCGTGATCACTGTGGTCCGTCCCATCCGTAGTATCGGTGTCATCTGTGGTGTCGGAACCGTCATGCCCACCGTGGTCTGTATCGTCCGTGGTGCCAGTGTCATCTGTGGTGTCGGAACCGTCATGCCCACCGTGGTCTGTGTCGTCTGTGGTGCCGGTGTCATCTGTGGTGTCGGAACCGTCATGCCCACCGTGGTCTGTGTCGTCCGTGGTGCCGGTGTCATCTGTGGTGTCGGAACCGTCATGCCCACCGTGGTCTGTATCGTCCGTGGTGCCGGTGTCATCTGTGGTGTCGGGCCCGTCATGTCCACCGTGGTCTGTGTCGTCCGTGGTATCGGTGTCGTCGGTGCCGTCATGACCGCCGTGGTCGGTCCCATCCGTGGTATCTGCGCCATCGGTGGTCTCGGTATCGTCATGGCCAGCATGGTCTGTGTCGTCTTGGCCGCTCGCCGGATGCGCCAAACTATCGCCCGAGATAACCTCGGTGAGCCCGTTTGTATCAGGACCATTCCATTCCAATCTGAGGACTTGCTCGCCCCAAATTTCGAAATAGCGGATTTCGATGTCATGCTCACCCGCTTCCAAATCAAGGGTGACCGGAACGGTTACGCCCGCGTGCGCGCCATCGTTGTCTATGACCTGCTCGCCATTTAGGTACAGTGCCGAGCCATCATCAGAAGTCAGATAAATCGTGTAGGTTCCAGCTGTGGCTACATTCAGTGTGCCAAAATAGCGGGCTGCGAACTCATCCTGTACACCGCTTTCCCAGAAAGGGTCGTTAGAGCTATGGAAATTCAGTTCTGAAACTGAGCCCGTAGCGTCAGGTGCTGAGTCGAAATCGATATCCGCCAGGCTCCAAGCTGCCGTTGGCAACACAAAATACTGCGCTGCAAGACCTCGGTTTTGTGCCGGTTGACCATCGGTGGTGTCGGAACCGTCCTGCTCACCGTGGTCTGTATCGTCTGTGGTGCCGGTGTCATCGGTGGTTTCGGAACCGTCATGCTCACCGTGGTCTGTATCGTCCGTTGTGCCGGTGTCATCGGTGGTTTCGGAACCGTCCTGCCCACCGTGGTCTGTGTCGTCCGTGGTGCCGGTGTCATCGGTGATTTCGGAACCGTCATGTCCACCATGGTCTGTATCGTCCGTAGTGTCGGTGTCATCGGTGGTTTCGGAACCGTCCTGCCCACCATGGTCTGTATCGTCCGTGGTGTCGGTGTCATCGGTGGTTTCGGAACCGTCCTGCCCACCGTGGTCTGTGTCGTCCGTGGCGCCGGTGTCATCTGTGGTGTCGGAACCGTCATGTCCACCGTGGTCTGTGTCGTCCGTAGTATCGGTGTCATCTGTGCCGTCATGGCCGCCGTGGTCTGTATCGTCAGTCGAGACAGGGTCGTCCTGACCTTCACCAGAATCATTGGGCGGCATGCCATGGCTCAGGCTGTCACCGCTAATCGCTACTTTAACGCCACCCGTGTCCGGGCCGCTCCAGCGAAGCCTTAGCGTTTGTGCACCCGAGTATTCGAAATACAAAAGCTCAAGATCGTGGGAGCCTGCAGTCAGGAAAAGAGTTTCCTGAATTTCGGTGGTTGCATGTCGCCCGTCATTGTCGATGATCTGCTCGCCATCAAGAGACAAAGTCGACCCATCATCCGATTTCAGATAAATCGTATACTCACCTGCAGTTTCGACATTCAGCTGACCTGTGATCTCAGCGGCGAAACGGTTGCGCGGGCCATCTTCCCACCACGCCTTTTTGCCTTTCTTGTAATCAACCTCGGTCAAGATTTGTTCAGCGATCGGTTCGGCGTCAAAATCGATCTTGTCTAGGCTCGTATCACCGCGCCCGATTTTGAAGAATTTTGCTTCAAGACCCAGGTTTGCCTCCGGTGCTGCTTCTGAGCTGACCGATAAGACTTCGGTTTCTGCATCTGTAACAGTAGAGTCGGCGGGCAATGAATAGTTTACCACACTGGAGTCGATCAACTGCAACGTATTGTCAGTATCGGGCCCGTACCATTCCAGCTTAAGAGTTTGCGCTCCGCCGCTTTCGAAGTAGCGGATTTCGATGTCATGCATGCCCGCGCGAAGATCTAGCGTAACGGGAACCAGCCGATCGGAATGGTTGCCGTCATTGCTAATGACCAACTCGCCATCAATATAAAGCGCTGAACCGTCATCCGACGTCAGATGGATGGTGTAGAGACCGTCCTCAATCACATTAAGGCTGCCTGTGTAACGCGCAGCAAAGGAGTCCGTCGGTCCCCCTTCCCAGAAAGCGTCATAAGACTTCTCTGCGTTCAGTTCCGTGACGATCTCGACCGCATCGGGCGATAGGTCGAAATCAATCTCACTCAGGCTTGAAACCCACTGAGGCAAAACGTAATATTCTGCGACGAAACCCAAACCCTGGTTTGGGATCCCGAAATTGCGAATATCGATACTGCTCATAACGTTATCCTTGGTTCAGGTAACTAAAGCCGGATTTGGCTCCAATTGATGTGGTGGTGACTTACGGGGTACGGAGGCACCAAGGCGAAAGTGCGGCGGGAGTCTGGCAAGCGACCATGTCCGCGGCAGAATTGTGTCTATTCTGAGGGCGCAATTGATAAGGAACGGCTAATGTTCGCGATATCACGTTGATTGTTTTGGCAGTTGGTGCCTTGCTGATAGCCATCTCTTACACAACATCCTATTGTGGCCTCGCGACCCGTAAGTCCCGAGAATCATGGTCGTTTGAACTCAACGAAGCACTAGTTCACCATCCCTGAACAATGGGATACTCAGGGGGCTAATTACCCACAACCCAGAAATTCTGAATGTCATTCCAGCAAGCGAGACCTTGCCGAGCGTGCCCAATTTTCCGCCGAATTTATATCTAAAGTCCCGGTTTTTCCGCCATTTCAGCCCATTTGGAGCCCCGTTTTGCCCTAAACTTCATTAAGTTCTGCATAGAATCGTCATGTACAGACTGGACTGAATCACCCGAAACGCGGGAAAATCGTTCGCTATAGTCAATTACTACCTGTTTTTGCTCAAGTCATTGAGAACGGGAACTGACTGATGCGTCCTATCAAATGCAAAACACCGCGACGAACGATTTTTGTGATTGGGCAAATAATAACTGGAAGCTAACAATAGACAACGCGGTGTCGCTCAGCCACCAAATTGCATTGTTCAACATTTGTGGATTTGTTTTTGTGGACTCCGAAACTGATATCGCTACGCATCATTCGGCACGAATGCCCGAGTTTTTATCGCTGGTTAATCAATCTACGAAGACCGAGCTTTTTGAGAGCATAACCAATTGCTGGAACCAAGGGCAGGGTTTCACTCTGGCCACACTTAATCTGGACCATATCGTTAAGATGCGTCAGATGGATGAATTCCATTCAGCCTATATTGCGCATAGTCACGTCGTTGCCGACGGCAATCCGATTGTCTGGCTATCGCGCCTCGCGGGGCGCCTGATTGAACTAATGCCAGGCTCAGACCTAATTCAGCCTTTGACAAAACTGGCGGCGCAGCATGACGTACCCATTGCGCTATTAGGTGCAACACAAAGCACTCTGGACCGGGCGGCGGATCAACTGGAAAGAGATAACCCAGGGCTGCGTGTGGTTTCAAAGATCGCGCCGCCTTTCGGACTTGATCCCAATGGGGCCGAGGTTGCCAACTACCTTGAGGAAATCAAAGCAGCGCGAGCGCGCCTTTGTTTTCTGGCGCTTGGGGCGCCCAAGCAGGAAATACTGGCGGCGAGAGGTGCGCAAATTGTACAGGACTGTGGGTTTGTTTCAATTGGCGCAGGCCTCGATTTCATCGCGGGCAGCCAGGCCCGCGCGCCATTCTGGGTTCGCAAACTGGCTTTGGAATGGCTCTGGCGCATGGCCAACAATCCGGGACGACTAGCTGCACGATATGGGCGGTGTTTTGTGATTATGCCCAATCTGTTCTGGCAGGCATTGCGTGCGCGCCTAACTCGTTGACCATAGCGCTGAAAGATATGTCCTATGGACCAAAGCTCCACTGTGAGTTCCCATCCTCGGTCGCGATAGGTTTGAGCATATATGGAGCTACCGACTGCCTTTGCAGAGCGGGTTGCATTTCATCTTTCTCCCTCCCATGAAACCCGCTCGGATGTTTTCGGTAGTGATCGCTACTCGGTTGTTAAAGATTGCAGAACTCAACCTTCATTGCGTTTCCCGCGCGGAAATCCAATCCTGCTTCCGAAGCGCGCGGGTAAACGCACTCATGTTGCATAGATCGCCAAACTCGGTCCCAAGAGCTTTGTCCAAGAAACGCGCTTGACCGTCCATGGCGCGGGCAGTGGCTTGGCATAACCGTTGTTTCCAAGCAAATGATGGGTACTGGTTACTGTGATCCGAGTTTATGATCATGCGCGCGCCATATGCGCCATGGCCTCATTCGGTGTCCCGATACAGTCTTCAACATGCGGATGTAGGTAATGCCCGATACCCGAACTTGAGTGGGCTGCGTCATGCACAGCTCTTTGCGCATATGAAGCTAAGTCCTGTGTCGTTTGGCGGGCCCGCTGGTGTGGGGCTTTTGATTAGTAGGCATCAGACCCATCAAATGCACCAGCCGCCTGATCCGCGTGCGATTGACCAGGTGGACGTCGTTGCTTGAAGGTCAGGTCATTTGGTGGACGCCCAAGATGGGGTTCCCAGGAACTGATTATAGCTCTGGCATATAACCATCAGACTCAGCACCGTATCGTCTTTCAACGCTTCGAGGGTGACTTCCGTGTTGAAATCGGCGCTGTTGTTTTCTGTTTCGATATATCTGATCTCTTTTTTGTCGGAGATCAGCGGACAGCAAATCATCGCTTACCTTAGCCACAGAATTCCGACGGATAGCTCAGTACGGGCATCTGCACACCCCTCGTCATTGAAGAAGAGCTCCGATACGAGAGCCGTCTTCAGTAGCCGTACTTATCAAGTTTTTCAAGATAGCGGCATTTGTTAAGGACCACACCGAGCAGATTGCAACGCGTCGAAATCTCGTCCTTGCACTTCTCAAGTTCATCAGCCGAAGTGCTTTCTGCGGCCGCCACCAATAAAACGCAATCAATCTGATCGAGAAATGCAAACGTGTCGTCGCAGGCCAACATAGGGGCAGTGTCGAACAGCATAATGTCAGGATCATACCGCTCTTCCATCCGATCAATGACAAGGGCTGCGTCTTTGTCCTGAAGCAATTCGGCGGACTCTGAGACCGAATGGCTGTTCAACGCAAATGCAAGCTTTTCTTCGTAACACAAAATGTGATCTTCAGGCTGGCTTTCTCCTTCCAGGGCGCTGGCGAAGTTGCATTCATCGATCTGCAGCAGTTTGTGAACCGATGGATGGCGCAGATCGAGGTCGATCAACATTGACCGCGCATTGCGCTGTCGCGCGAAACTGAAAGCCAAATTCAGACACAGAGTTGTCTTTCCGCAGGCAGAACCAGGTGAAGTGATCGCAACCCGACGCCAGTTATTGCTTTGCATCTGGTGCATCATACGTGTGCGCAAAACGTCAAAGGGCGCAGAATCCGTGTTTGCCTCATGACCGAATACGCGCGCCCGCTTCAGCTGCTTCGGTTTCAAGTCATACTTGGGTAGATCAGCCCACGGCGTCTCTCTGAGCTGAACGGTCGCACCCTCGGCTTGATGCGACTCTATTGGAGTTGGGGCGGGCGTCTGTGCCTTGTCGCCAGTGTCAGATACACGGCGGGCTTCCCGGGCTTTCTGGATGGCAGTTTGAATACGTTCCATTGTCTTCGTGTCCCGTTATCCCAGATTCAGCCGCTCAAGCAGTTCTGTCGCGCCAAACTTTTCGGCAACTTTTTCGATAACAAGATCAAGTGGCAAGTAATAGATGTGAACAAAGTAGAGAGCCGCAGCCACCCCAACGATGGGCAGGCACAGACCAGCAAAAATCATGCTACGCCGAAGAGCGATCTCGCGCCGTGTCCACATGTACGGCACTGTCCCAAAGACAGGCACACCAAGACGAGCAGAGATATCGGCAGGCCTGCGTACGGTAGAGTTGAGAATCTCAAGCAACACAAATAAACCACCCGCAATTGCGATACCGGCCGCCATGCCGATCGCAGCAACTTTCTTGCGACTTGGCTCCGCCGGGAATATCGGTACCACCGCAGGCTCTGTTACTGTGATGCGCTGACCCCGAGACTGTGCCTCGATCTGATCGCCTGTCCGTGCTTCGGCAAGGCTGGCGGTTGCTTGGGTATATTGCAGTCTCAGATTGTCATAATCTCGCTCGAGCGTCCCAAGAGCAATTGCATTTGTTGGTGTGGCTTCGATGGATTGTGCCAGCATCTGCAGTTCGGCTTCTATGTCGACCCTTTGAGCCTCGATAAACTCAATTTGACCATCAATGTCCGAGACCTGCAGATCGAAGGCTGTAAAGTTTGGTGCTGTCTCGGTCCCAAGGCCCAACTGGATATTCGCGGCCTCCAAAGCCGCGATCTGACCATCTAGAGACCGAATGCGTGGGTGATCAGATGAATAGATGACCAAAGCCGAGGCGCGTTCGTCCTGCAACTGCCTTAGTCGGCGCTGTTCCGGTGTCAGACTTTCTCCGGCCAGATCCGAGCGCCCGGTCCGCTCGTAGATTTCCACAAGCCGCGCACGGCGGTCACGCAGCCCTGACAGTTCGCGATCCAACTGCAGCATCCTTTCCTGCAGCGAAGATTGTCTTTCACGGCTATATGTCAGGCTCTCAGGCAATGCGTCTTGATGGGCTTCTTTAAACTCAAGAATCTTGTGGCCTTGCTCCGCCAGCTCGCCATCCAAGCGCGCAACTTCCTGTACAAAGAAATCCAGCGTCTTCGCCGCGACGTCTGTGCGCATTTCAACATTTTCCTGCAGAATCTGCGTTACCAGTTCATTGGTGACCTCGGCCGAGACCTCGGCGTCTGATGCTGCAAAGGAAACCGTAACGAACGCCGCCTGGTTGAGGGTATTGAAGGGTAGCTCAAGTTCAATTCGCTCTTCCATATCCCAGACGATTTCGTCGTCCGTTAGTTCAGACTGGCCATCATGCACCGCGAAACGGCGCGATAGGTCCAGCAAATTGGCCCGTGCCATGACCCGCTGTTGGATGATCTGTAGGATTTCGACGGCGCTGGCCTGTACTGTGGTCGATGCAAGATCGCCCGGAATCTGCGCAGATTCCACAACCAGCGTGGCCTGGGCCTTGAAAACAGGTGGCAAGGTGAATGCGGCGTACACCCCTCCAAGTGTGCAAAAAGCGATCACCGGGACAATGAAATAGAGTCTGCGCCAAACCAACGAGAGGTAGAACTGTATATCGTTCATCATGATGCCAGGCCGTCACTATCTGAAGTTGAACTCGCTGCGAAAAAGGCACCATCATTCAGAACCATTTCGACAGTGTGCCGCACAACGCGCTTCCGACCGCGTGTAAATGCATACACCATCGACAAGTCGCAAAGCTGGTTTACCAGCCGTGGTACACCCTTTGTCGTCTCGTAGATCAAATCTGTTGCAGCTGGGCTGAAGAAGTTACGTTCGGCCCCAGCAACATCCAGTCTGTGTGCCACGTATTTGCGTACCGTTTTCTTATCCATCACCCTCAGATGGAAACTCGAAGCTACACGCTGCGCGAACTGGCGCATCTCTGGACGTCGGATCATATCTTGCAACTCGGGTTGACCAACCAGGACCAGTTGCAACAACTCGTCCTTGTTCGAGTTAATGTTGGTGAACATTCGGAGCTCTTCCAGTGATTCCGGCGTTAGGTTCTGGGCCTCATCGAAAATCAGGATCACACGATACCCTTGGGCGTATTGTTCGATCAGGTGCGCCTGGAACGTGGCAAACAGATCAACATAGGTGGCAAGGGCAGGGGCGGGTTGATCAAGCGCCATTAACACCCAACGCAACAACTCACCACGATCACCATGCGCATTTGAAACCAGACCAATCTTCACGTCCCCGCCTACACTTTTCAGAAGATGGTGCAGCAGCGTTGTCTTGCCGGTTCCCACATCTCCGGTAATTAAGGTGATCGGTGCGCGCGTCAGGATCCCATACTCGAGCATGGTGTAGGCCTGAAGATGCGCTTGCGACCAGAAAATGAAATCCGGATCGGGCAGCAACGAAAACGGTCGCTCAGTCAACCCGAAATGAGCGGTGTAAATATCAAGCGAACTTTCAGGACCGCTTGGTGTATGGGTGGGCCGAACATTCAAATTTTCATACTCATCTGCGTGCGCTGACATCTCTGAACTCTCGAGTATTCCCATCATGGCACGGGACGTGATGCATGTTAGCGCTGCGCTCTGAATTACTGGTACTCTTTATACTGCATCTCGTAGTAAACGCGTGTGACTTAAGCCACAACTCAAAATGCATCGAGTACAGCGCTTATATGGACCATCGCTCTGACTCGATGGGACCGTTTGTTGCGAACCCGAATCCTTTGCTCGCGTGCCAGATTTCCCTTTCCGCTCAGCATAGCACAAGCCGAGAATGAGCAAAGGTGGTCGTTCAACCATTTGTTTTAAATCGCATTGCTCGTGTAAGGTGTCGCATAGTGATTACCACTGTGTTGATGAATTACTCTGACCTATAGCCAAAATCACTGAATTGAGAGCGCAGCTGGAAACGCCCCCTGAAGCGGTAGATGCTGTGTAAACAACTAAGCACTCTTTTGTGCGCGCAGTTCGAGATGGAAACAATCGGGCCCAATAGCGGCGATTGTGAATGTTGGCATATCACGCCAGTCGAATTGCATTCTGGCGCAAACAATTGCTGAACTTAGTAATTTTTGGTCAACTTTGTCGATTCTGAGTCTGATCCATTTCAACTGGGGCTGCGACTTGGCTTTTCTTTTTGACAGCAGAGGAGCCGGTGCTTACTCCCGTTACTACGGTGCGAGATTATCTCAAAAACCGCCGGAAGCGGGACCCAAAGACCTGCCGATAGGCTGTCACTAGATTACTGGGTGTTGTTGTATTTAGCTGCGATCGCCCGCAGTAAAGGTAATGAGTAAGAAGCCGATTGGAGTGTATTTGACCATGGCGCAACAACCCGAAATCGGGATTCTAGGACATACTGGCTTTGTCGGGTCCACACTTGCGCGGGATCTGCCTGATGCATACGGATTCAACTCACGGACGGTGAAACACGCCGAAGGTCACCGATTTGGTACGCTATATTGCGCCGCCGCACCGGGATCGATGTTCGAAGCCAACAAGTATGCGGATCGCGATGCTCAGCGCATCGACACGCTGATTTCATCTCTATCGCAGATGCAGGCCGATAGATTTGTATTGGTTTCGTCCATTGCAGTCCTCGACTGCTTCGATGGTGGGTATACAGAAACGGATACGAATTTTCAGGAAACTGTCGCTTACGGAAGCAACCGGCGAAGGCTGGAGCAAGCTTGTCAGGCTCATTTCCCGCAGTGCCTTATCGTCCGTCTCCCTGCGCTTTTTGGGTCAGGTTTGACGAAGAACTTCCTGTTCGATTTGATGAACCCGATGCCAACCATGCTGAACGCAGCCACCTATGAGATGCTGGAAATCCAGCTTCCTAAATCGTTGGCTCCGGCCTTGGACATGATCTATTCCTTCAATGACGCGATAGGGATGTATGTGATTGATCGTGCAGCATTGGCGGGATTGCGAGACCATGCTGCTCTGACCGCAGAGGCCGATGGAATTGGAGTCAACGCGGTCATGTTTCACAATCGTGAAACGACATATCAGTTTTATGAAATGGCTCGGCTGAAACAAGATATCGACCGCGCCTTGGATGCTGACTTGGATGTTTTGCACCTCGCGCCGGAACCACTTGTGACATCTGACATTTATCGCGCGCTCTTGGGGGGTGAAATGCCCGAAACCAACGGGAAGCTTCACAAAGAGGATATGCGCACCCGTTATGCACCACTTTTTGGGCAAAAAGGCCCCTACAATCGCAGTGCAGATGATGTTCTGGCTGCACTGACCGCCTTCTTCACCGCCTCGAGGGAGAGTTAGGCCATGCAGTTTGCTGTTTCCAATATCGCCTGGTCTGCTGCTGATCGTCTAAAGGCATACGCTAGGCTCCAAGCGGCCGGGATCACTGGGCTTGAAATCGCGCCTGGCCTGTTGTTCGCGACTGCCGATGATCCATTCGAACCAACCGATACACAGATCGCGTCTGTCCAGAGCGAACTAAATGAGTTCGGCCTGTCACTGGTATCGATGCAATCTCTGCTGTTTGGCGTGGATGGGGCTGAACTATTCGGTGACGACGCCGGTCGCGCCGCTTTTGAGCGTGGATTGAGGCGTGCGATCACGCTGGCCGGTCGACTGGGAGTCCCAAATCTTGTGATGGGTTCGCCAAAGCAACGTCAGCGACCAGCGACCTTGAGCCCGAACGGAGCCATCGACAAAGCCATCGAATTTCTGACACCACTAGCGGATGCCGCCAAAGTCGAAGGCACCAAAATCGCGATGGAATGCAACCCGATCGAATACGGCACGAATTTTCTGACTACACCTGATGAAACGCTTGCTTTCGTAAAACGTGCTGATCATGCTGCAATCATGCTGAATTTTGACGTTGGTGCGACGCTGCTGACCGGCACATTTGATCACGTGCAAGATCAACTGATTGCCGCGGGCCCGGTATTGAACCATGTCCATATCAGCGAGCCGTTTCTGATGCCTGCGCCTGCCAAGCCGCAAGATACAGCACGTGTATTGCAAATCCTGCGCTCGCTAAAGTACCAGCACGCCGTTTCAATCGAAATGCGCCAACCCGAAGAGGGTCTGGCCGGTTTAGATGCATCGCTTGAAAATCTGTCTAGGGCACGCTGTGTGACCGGAGATGCCCGATGAGCGTTCCCAAGCTGCGTGACGACATACTTGTGTCTGTGTGTTTTACCGACGCCCACGCTCCTGACGCTGCGGTCCCTCAGATCACCAGAACAGCGGATTTGCTGACGAAAAACTACCGCTATTGGGAGATACTTGTCGTCAACGAAACCGGATACGATACCGCACTTGAAGAGGCGCTGGTTGCCGTTCCGAATGTTCGCTATTTGTCGGTGGTACACGGGCTGGACAACAGTCAGCGCCGCGTGATCGCCGCCTCGGAGGCGATCGGTGACTTTGTTGTCATAACTTCAGTAAATGAGGCAAGCAGCTTCAATATTCCCGCAATGATCGACGAAGCGCAGGACCGAAACGCAGTTATTCTTGGCCAGCGTAAAAAGGTACTCTTGGCGGAACCCTTCATTACCGTGCTGGGTCGCGCAAGCGGGTTTCAGGCCAGTACAAGCGACATGCAAACCACCACGGTTCCGCGCACTGTTCTGAACCGGCTGCTTACAGATGCGAACCCCGTGTTGGCCCTTCGCTTTCCGCCCCGAGACAACTCGCTGACGGTGCTACGGCGCAGACCCGATATCCCAGGTGAAGCTAAAGTTCTCGAGTCCAGCTGGAAGGGGCGCATGACCAGCAGATCCGACCTGCTGCTCCGGATGGTGACCGAAGCTGGGCCGTCGCTGCTTAGCGCTGTAGCTTTGTTCTCGGCTTTCATTTTTGTCAGTGCTGTGCTTTTTGCGATTTACGTAGTGACCATCTATCTGACCAAAGCTGATATTGCCGAGGGCTGGACCACGTTGTCACTGTCGATTTCGGGGATGCTCGCATTTTTGGGGGCTGCATTATTTGCCATCTGTGTCACGCTGCGCAAAGTGATGGAGATCATACGCGGCCGTACTATCGACTACCTGGTGGCTGAGCGGAGCTCGGTCGATCTCTTTGAAAGCGTGTCGAACGCATTGAATGTCGATACGGATGGAACCGAAAGCCAAGACGAGCGGCAAGAGGTCGCCCGGCAAACGCCATTAGGCCAAAAGCAATCCGCTGGTGGTGCGTCGTGACTTCTTCGCGACGTGTTAAGTATGTTGTGATCGGCGGCGGTTTCTATGGCTGCTGTCTGGCTTTGTTCTTGCGTTCAACAACGCAGGACGTCGTTTTGGTCGAGGCCGGCTCAGAGATTATGAGCCGGGCTTCGCGGGTCAATCAGGCACGTTTGCATTCGGGATTTCACTACCCGCGCTCGATGTTGACTGCCTTAAAATCGCGTAAGCTTTGCCAGCAGTTTGCGACCGATTTTCCTGATGCAATCGTGTCGGACTTTCAGATGCTGTATGCGGTGGCCCGTCAAAGGTCCAAGGTGTCAGCCAATCGATTTCACAAGATGTTTGAAAACATGAAGGCCCCAATCGCATTGGCATCGCGTCATGAAACGGCAATGTTTGATGGCGACCGGGTCGAAGCAGTTTTTCGCGCAGATGAGTTCGCGTTTGACTACTCGGTTTTGGCCAATCAACTTGCGGTGCGGATGGACGCGTTGGGGCTCGATCTAAGACTTGAAACCGAGGTTCTATCGATCGAAGATCGCCCGGACGCCCAGGCAGCGATCGTGCATATGTCAGATGGCAGCCAAATTCTTGCCGACCATGTCTTCAATGTAACCTATGCCCAGATCAATCATGTTCTTAGGCGGTCCGGGCTGCCGCTGGCGCGGCTAAAACACGAGATGACGGAAGTTGCGCTTGTTGACCCGCCTGACGAAATGCAAAACTATGCAGTTACAGTTATGGATGGTCCATTCTTTTCCCTGATGCCCTACCCGGCAGCGGGGAAATACTCGTTAACTCACGTACGCTATACTCCTCACGTCAGTTGGACAGATCAGGGAAAATCGGTTTCCCCCTATGAGGCATTTTCCCGGCTTGAACCGGCAAGCCGCCTCCGACACATGGTGCTGGATGCGGCGCGCTATTTGCCGTGTGTTGGCAGCATTACGAGCGGCGACTCTATCTATGAAATCAAAACCGTGCTTGTGAAGAATGAGGTTGACGACGGGCGCCCAATTCTTGTCCACGAGGAACCCCGCGGGGGCAGGGTTACATCCGTGTTGGGGGGCAAGATCGACAACATTTACGATCTGTTTTCCCATCTTCGGGCGCGGCATGTCGCCTTAAAGAATGCAGATTTCAGGTATATTCTTTCTGGAAGGTCCGGATATGTCTCGGAATCGGCGTGAGCTCTTGCGATATGCTACCACGGTGGGGCTGGGCCTTGTCGTCGATCTTGCCGCCGCGCGGAGCGCGTTGGCGCTTGGTTTGCCGCTTGAACTATCCGCCGTGATAGGTGTTGCCTCAGGGGCCGTCTTTAACTTTTTCGTTCTCGATCGTTGGACGTTTGCAGGTCAGAAAGCCAGGGGCGCCCGAGCGCGCCGAATGCGCTATCTGGGGGCTCTCGCTGTTACGATGGCTGTCCGGGCCGCGGCGGTATGGGGCCTGGTCGCCTTATTGCCGGCACAAACGCCACCCATGGTCGTTCTTTGTCTGGCTGTAGGCGTATCGTTCGTCGTCAACTTTTTACTTTCGAAACATTGGGTTTTTCAGTTCAGTGAACAGCCTTAATCAACACCCGGAGAATGTTTGAATGCACCCTGGTTCAGACACCGCAATTCAAGACAACGCTTCGTCGCGAGGCGCTGGTTCCGACACCAACTGGCAGGTCCCGGAATTCGATATTCTGGAACTAGGCCCAAAACGATACGAATTTGTCCTGGTCATACCGGTCCTGAACGAGGGGGAGCGAATTCAAGGACAATTGCGCACCTTGAGCGGTCTGGACCATCCGATTGATATCATTATTGCCGATGGGGGCTCGACCGACGGATCGCTGGAACCGGATTTTCTGCGGGCGGTGGGTGTTCGAGCGCGACTGACCAAAACAGGGCCTGGAAAACTAAGCGCGCAACTTCGCATGGCTTATGCTTGGGCGCTAAAACAGGGGTACCAAGGTATTGTCACCGTGGACGGAAACGGGAAGGACGGGATGGACGCAATCCCCCTATTTTTGCATAAAATGCGCGATGGCTACGACTATGTGCAGGGATCGCGTTATCACTCGGATGGCGCTCATGAAAACACACCCCTTGAACGTACAGTGGCAAACCGGATGATCCACGCCCCGATGCTGAGCTTGGCCTCGGGCACAAAGTTAACAGACACCACAAATGGTTATCGTGCCTATTCTGCGCGGTTTCTGTTGGACCCTGCAGTGCAACCTTTTCGCGACGTATTCAAAGCTTACGAACTTTTGTTCTATCTTAGCGTGCGCGCAGGCCAACTGGGTCTGCGAGTCACCGAAGTGCCGGTGTCGCGCAGCTATCCCAGCAGCGGTAAAACCCCGACCAAAATCGCGGGTTTCTCTGGCAAGCTAAAAATTCTTCAACAAACAATGGCTGCGGCACTTGGGCGGTTTTCACCTAAAGACTGACGGGATGGAGCCACAGCTTAGGAATCCTTAAATCTATCGCATGATGCGCGGTACCGGTACCGGCAAGCATCTAGGTACAACTGCCGCCTTGGATCGAATACGTTTCAAAGCTCGTCACGAGTCAAGGATTGGTGGGTAAGAGCACTTGGCAATCCAAGCCGATTTCGATCAAATCAGTGGTTAAGTTCGGTCGATCGTCTGTTTCACCACATAGGCCTCAGAGCTTTGCAAGGATATGGGTTTTGCGGTGGCCCCTCTGACACTCTTTTCAGAGCCGTTAGATGAACTCTTGCAAGACTGGAACGCGCCAGAGTAATTCTATGGCCGGCTCGCGCCTATTTTTCAGGCACTTCCGATCGCCTCTAGCCTCAGCTTAACAAAAAGATATCTGGATCGTTGACGCCCAATCTTTTTTCTCTCCCGGGGCAGGTAAGCCACGATCTGGTACGACCCGAAGAGCGAGGACACAGTTAACACACTGTAAATCAACAGGATAGGCGATCGGTGTTTTCTGTTTTTACCCTGCCATCAGTACGAAATCATTGTGTCAACAGGCACGATCACACCCTGAATGCTCCGGCGATTAGCTAACATATCCGCTCGCCGCAAACCCGCGCATGTTGCATCTGGAACTCCGCGAAAAAAACAAAAGCAATGCGTTGACAACCAATTTCTAAAAATGCAACCAATTGCATATTGGTTATCCGAAAAGGTTGAAATCCGTGCTCAAGCAAAGCTCCGGCACTGAGGATGGCGCTCAAGCCGCGATCCTGAAGCTAACGGCTTTTAGCCTGTCGTTTCGCGGCCAGCCCGCGCCTGCTGTGGACGCGCTGGACCTTTCGGTGTCGGCGGGTGAGACCCTCTGCATCGTGGGAGAATCCGGATGCGGGAAATCGGTGACGGCAATGGCGCTGATGGGGTTGCTGCCGCGCGATATCATCGACATCCCCTCGGGGCAGCTGGAGTTTGAGGGCCGCACCTATGACCTGCGCACCGAGCAGCTGGACGCGGAAACCCGGGGCGACCGGATGGCGATGATCTTTCAAGAGCCGATGACCTCGCTCAACCCGGCGTTCAGGATTGGCGATCAGATTACCGAGGCTGTTCTGCATCACCGCAATAGCAGCCGATCCGAGGCCGCAGAAAGTGCTTTGGCCATGCTGCGCCGGGTCGGGATTCCGGCACCCGAGCAGCGTTTGAACGAATATCCGCACCAATTGTCCGGCGGAATGCGACAACGCGTGATGATTGCTATGGCGCTGATTAACAACCCGTCGCTGCTGATAGCGGATGAGCCGACGACGGCGCTGGACGTGACTATTCAGGCGCAAATCCTTGATCTGATCCGCCAACTTCAGGCTGAGACGGGGATGGGGGCGCTGTTCATTACCCATGATCTGGGCGTGGTCGCGGAAATCGCGACAAACGTGGCGGTCATGTATGGCGGGCAGATCGTTGAAAGCGGCCCTGTAGATGCCGTGTTCGATGATCCGCAGCACCCTTATACGATCGGACTCATGAGCTCGGTACCGCGGATGACGGGATCTCGGGATCGGCTGATCACTGTGCCCGGAACCGTGCCGTCACTGGCTGATATGCCCAAAGGGTGCCGGTTCCGGACGCGCTGTCCCTTTGCCACCCCGGACTGCGCCGAACGTCCGATCTTGTCCCAGATGGGGCAGGGGCACGCCGTCGCCTGCCACTATGCTCCGCTGGAACAGCTCAAGGGGGTCAAATGCGCGATGTAATCCTTGAGGCGCGGGACCTCACACGTCATTTCACCCTGGGCACTGGGCTTTTTGAGCGCAAAAGCGTTGTGCGCGCCGTAGATGGCGTTTCCTTAACCATCCGCACCGGTGAAACCTTTGCCATTGTCGGAGAGTCCGGTTGCGGTAAGTCGACCCTTGCGCGTCTGCTGATGCGGCTGGACCGGCCGACATCCGGTCAGGTTCTGTTCGATGGGCAAGAGGTGCAGGACCTGCCTCGCCGGGATATGGCCCCGCTGCGCCAACAGATGCAATTTGTGTTTCAGGACCCGTTCTCATCTCTGAACCCGCGCATGACGGTGGGCAAGCTGGTCGGCGAACCGCTTGAAGTACACGCGCCCGAACTTGACGAAGGCGCGCGCCGCCAAAAGGTTGCGGCGCTGTTGGCGCAGGTTGGGCTTTTGCCGGATCACGCCAATCGCTATCCGCACGAGTTTTCAGGTGGTCAGCGCCAGCGCATCGGCATCGCCCGCGCGCTGGCCTCGGGGCCGCGCTTGCTGATCGGGGATGAGCCGGTATCGGCACTGGATGTGTCGGTGCAGGCGCAGGTTGTCAATCTGCTGAACGACCTGAAGCAGGATCTGGACCTGACGCTGGTCATCATCGCGCATGATCTGGCCGTTATCCGGCATATGAGCGATCGGATTGCCGTCATGTATCTGGGTCAGGTTGTGGAAACCGGCCCCGCTGATCAGGTTTTTGAACAGCCGCGCCATCCGTATACGCATGCTTTGTTGTCGGCGATCCCTGAACCCGAGCCGGGACGCGCGCGAGAGCACATGGTATTGAACGGCGAAACACCCAGCCCGTCATCTCCGCCCGCCGGGTGCCGGTTCCATACCCGCTGCCCGTTTGCACAGGACAATTGCCGGACAACTGCGCCGGTTCTGGACGCGGCAGATGCCGACCATCACGTCGCCTGCCACCATTGGAAAACCATACCAGAGGCCGGAAAACCGGCCCCGCCCCGACGCCGCAGCGCCGGAGCAGAAGAGCGGTTCGCGCTGTATCGCGCGGCTGTCCAAACTCCCCAGGCTTCTGCCACCCACAGAGAGGAAACATCATGAATGCCTTCAAAACCGGCCTTCTTGCCGGCCTTCTGAGCGCCACCGCGCTGTCCGTCCAAGCGGCGGACCTACGCATCGCCTTGCAATCGGATGCCGATGTGCTGGATCCTGATCAGTCACGCACTTTCGTCGGGCGGATCGTTTATGCTTCGCTGTGTGACAAGCTGGTCGACATAACCCCAGATCTGGAACTGATCCCACAGTTGGCAACCGGCTGGGAGTGGAGCGAGGACGGCAAGTCCCTGACCATGACCCTGCGGGAAGGCGTCGTGTTCCATGACGGCACGCCGTTCAATGCGCAGGCGGTGGCGGACAATATAGACCGCTCGCAGAACCTTGAGGAATCGCGCCGCAAGTCCGAGTTGAAATCTGTGACCGGCGTCGACGTGGTGGATGACTACACCGTCCGCTTCAACATGGCTGCACCCGATGCGACGCTGCTGGCGCAATTTGCCGACCGGTCAGGCATGATGGTTTCGCCGACTGCGGCCAAGGCAGCAGGTGCGGATTTTGGCCTCAACCCGGTCTGCTCTGGCCCGTTCAAGTTCAAGGAACGTGTGGCGCAGGACCGTATCGCGCTTGAGCGGTTCCCGGACTACTGGAATGCGGACGAGATTCATTTCGACAGCGTCACCTTCCTGCCGATTCCCGATACCACCGTGCGTCTTGCGAACCTGCAGTCGGGTGACATCGACATGCTGGAACGTCTGGCCGCGACCGATCTGGGGCAGGCCAACGATGACAGTGGCATCAATGTCGAAAGTGCTGTTTCACTGGGGTATCAGGGCATTACCATTAACGTGAACAATGGCGAAAAGGGCGACAACCCCTGGGGTAATGACAAACGCCTGCGTCAGGCGCTGAGCTATGCGCTGGACCGTGATGCGATCAACCAGGTCGTCTTTGAGGGCGCCTTCGCGCCGGGTAACCAGCCCTTCCCACCGACCTCTCCGTGGTATGATACCGATCACCCGGTACCTGCGCGCGATGTGAAAAAGGCCAAGGCTCTGCTGGCCGAAGCAGGTTTCCCGGACGGGATCGATTTGGAAGTTCAGGTGCCAAACACCACCGTTCCGCTGCAGCTGATGCAGGTCGTGCAGGCTATGGCAGCCGAGGCCGGGATCAATATCGAAATCACGTCCAAGGAATTCGCCACCCTGCTGGCCGATCAAAGCGCCGGGGACTATCAGGCCAGCCAAATCGGATGGTCGGGCCGCGTGGACCCCGATGGCAACATCCACCAGTTCATGACCACTGGCGGCGGCATCAATGACAGCCACTATTCGGATCCGAAAGTGGACGAGATGCTGAACAACGCCCGCGCCTCGACCGATTTTGATGCCCGCAAGGCGGAATACGACAACGCACGCGATATCCTCGCGCAGGATATGCCCATCGTTTACCTCTATCACCAGACATGGATCTGGGCGCTGGATGATGGCCTCAAAGGTTTCACACCCTACCCCGACGGCATGATCCGTCTGGAAGGCGTGACGCTGGAGAAATAAGCCACTCACCCCCCCGCCCGGTCCTCCAGCCGGGCGGGTATCCTTGACCGAAAGCCCTGATCCCATGCTGTCTTTCATCCTGCGCCGCATTCTGATTGCGATCCCGACGATCCTGCTGATCTCGATATTCGTGTTTAGCCTGCAAAAGCTGCTGCCCGGCGATCCGGTCCTTGCCATGGCAGGTGAGGAACGCAACCCCGAAGTGCTGGAATTCCTGCGCGAGAAATATCGCCTGAACGATCCGATCCCCGTGCAATATCTGACATGGGTCGGCAATGCGCTACAGGGCGATCTGGGGATTTCGCTGCGGACCAATCAGCCGGTGACGGAACTGATCGCGGAAAAGCTGCCAGTGACAATCCAGCTTGCGATCATGGCGATCCTGTTTGCGCTTGTGATCGGGATACCGGCTGGCATTTTGTCGGCGGTCAAGAAAGGGACTGTCACGGATTATGTGGCCAATATCGTGGCCCTGTCCGGACTGTCGATTCCGAATTTCTGGCTAGGAATCATGCTGATCCTGCTGGTTTCCGTGAAGCTCAACCTGTTGCCAGCCTCAGGCTATGTGCCCTTGTCCGAGGACCCGGTGAAATCCATTACTACCATGCTGATGCCCGCCTTTGTACTGGGCACCGCGCTGGCCGCGACACTGATGCGGCATACGCGGTCGGCCATGCTGGGCGTGCTCAAGTCCGACTATGTGCGCACCGCCCGCGCCAAGGGTCTGCATGAACGTCGCGTGGTCCTGAAACACGCCTTCCGCAACGCGCTGACGCCGATTGTCACGCTGACCGCGCTGCTGTTCGGAGAACTGATCGCAGGGGCCGTCCTGACCGAGCAAATCTTTACCATCCCCGGCTTCGGCAAGATGGTCGTCGACGCCGTCTTCAACCGCGATTACGCCGTGGTGCAGGGCATCGTGCTGGTCACAGCCGTGGGGTTCATATTCATGAACCTTCTGGCTGACGTGGCTTACGTGCTGCTGAACCCCCGTCTGAGGAACGCCTGACATGGCCCTAGCCGATCCTATCCTCGCGCGCCGTCCCGAAAATCGGGTCTGGAAGAAATTCCGCACCCACAAGAGCGCCATGCTGGGTGGCGTGCTGGTCACGTTCTTCGTGCTGATCGCCCTTCTGGCCCCGATCCTGCCCGTGCCCGACCCGGCGGCCACCGACTGGGGCGCGGTGCGCAAAGCGCCCACTGCTGCGCATCCGTTTGGCACGGATGAGATCGGACGGGATGTGCTGTCGCGGATGATCTGGGGCGCACAGGCGTCTTTGCTGGCGGGTGTCGTCTCGGTCGGGATCGCCGTGTTGCTGGGTGTTCCGCTGGGCATCGTCGCAGGTTATTTCGGCGGCTGGATCGATGCCATCATCTCGCGCTGTACCGAGGCGTTGCTGGCCGCGCCATTCCTGATCCTCGCCATCGCGCTGGCTGCGTTTCTGGGCCCGTCGCTGACCAATGCGATGATAGCCATCGGCCTGTCGGCGACACCGATCTTCATCCGCCTGACACGCGGTCAGGTCCTGTCGGTCAAGGCCGAAGACTACGTGACCTCGGCCCGCGCCATTGGCCTGCCGACCCCCAAAATCCTCACGCGGTATGTGTTTCCCAACGTGCTGCCGCCGGTGCTGGTGCAGGCAACACTAACCATCGCAACCGCCATCATTGCCGAGGCTTCGCTGTCCTTTCTCGGCCTTGGTCAGCAACCGCCAGCCCCAAGCTGGGGGTCGATGCTGAACACCGCTAAAAACTTCCTCAACCAGGCCCCGTGGATGGCCATGTGGCCGGGCATCGCGATCTTCCTCGTGGTGCTGGGGTTCAACCTATTGGGCGACGGGCTGCGCGATGCGCTGGACCCGCGCGAACATTGATTTCGGAGACGTAACATATGTCAGACTTCA
The DNA here is from genome assembly GCF_056533645.1 of Ruegeria sp. G10. NCBI lineage: Bacteria > Pseudomonadati > Pseudomonadota > Alphaproteobacteria > Rhodobacterales > Roseobacteraceae > Ruegeria > Ruegeria sp. G10. The sequence continues at coordinate 616,945 of NZ_JBQFOQ010000002.1, forward strand.
CCACCCGCCCCGAGATCCGAGGCACTTTCGGCGTCGTGACCTCGACGCACTGGATCGCCTCAGCCGTGGGGTTCGGTATTCTGGAAAAGGGGGGCAACGCCTTTGACGCCGCCGTCGCCACCGCGATGACCCTGCAAGTGGTTGAGCCGCATCTGAACGGCCCCGCAGGCGACATGCCAGCCATTTTCCACTCGGCCAAGACCGGCAAGACCGAGGTGCTATGCGCCCAAGGCCCCGCCCCCGCTGCCGCCACCATCGAGCACTACACCGGGCTGGGCCTGAACCTGATCCCCGGCTCGGGCCTGCTGGCCACGGTGGTTCCCGGCGCGTTTGACGGCTGGATGCTAATGCTGCGCGATCATGGACAACTGCCGCTGCGCGATGTCATGCAGCCCGCCATCGACTATGCGCGTGACGGCCACCCTGTGCTGCCGCGTGTGGCTCACACCATTGATGGCCTGTCCGACTTCTTCGAAGATGAATGGCCCAGTTCGGCCGAAACTTGGATGCCCAACGGACAGGCACCCGAACCGCACAGCAATTTTGCCAACCCCGCTCTGGCCGCAACTTATGAGCGTCTGGTTGCAGATGCGGAGGCCGCGCATGACGACCGAACCGAGCAAATCGATGCCGCCCGCCGCGCGTGGCGGCAAGGCTTTGTGGCGGATCGCATCTTTGACTATCTGGCCGACGCCAAGGTCATGGACGTCTCGGGACAGCGCCATGCGGGTGTGATGGCGCGCGCGGACATGGAAAACTGGCAGGCCACGTATGAAGACACGCTGACCTATGACTATCACGGCTGGACCGTCCACAAGACACAGGCCTGGAGTCAGGGGCCGGTGCTGCTGCAGACACTGGCCATTCTCAAAGGGATCGACCTTGGGTCGATGGACCCGAACGGGGCCGAGTTTGTGCATACGGTCATCGAAGCGATGAAGCTCGCCTATGCCGACCGCGAGGCCTATTACGGCGATCCCGACCATAGCGACATTCCGATGGCCTACCTGCTCAGCGACGCCTACGCTGCCGAGCGCCGCGCCATGATTAGCCCGGACGCCTCGCAAGAGCAACGCCCGGGTCGGGTGCCGGGGTTCGAACATCTGGCCGATGCCTATATCGCCCGCGCGGCACGGGATTTCTCGGCCAACACCGGGGCCAGCGCGGGTGAGCCAACCATGTCTCACCTGACAGAGAAACGCGGCGATACCGTGCATCTCGACGTGATTGATCGCTGGGGTAACATGGTTGCGGCGACGCCCTCGGGCGGGTGGCTGCAGAGCTCTCCGGTTGTTCCGGGGTTGGGCTTTCCGCTCAACAGCCGGGCGCAGATGTTCTGGCTGGAACCGGGCCTGCCGACCTCGCTTGCACCCGGACGCAGGCCACGTACTACGTTGACACCCAGCCTTGCGGAGAAGGACGGTGTGCGGCTGGTCTTTGGCACGCCCGGCGGCGACCAGCAGGATCAGTGGCAATTGATCTGGTTCCTGCGTTTCGTGCATTTCGGGCTGGAGCTGCAGGAATGCATGGACGCGCCGCTGTTTCATTCGATGCATTTTCAGGGCTCGTTCTATCCCCGGGCGGCGCAACCGGGTGAAATGATGATCGAGGAAACCTTTGGCGCGCCTGTGATCGAGGATCTGCGCGCGCGAGGCCACAAGGTTACCGTGGCTGAACCGTGGACGGTTGGTCGTCTCACAGCCGCACTTCGCGAACAAGACGGGACCTTACGCGCGGCGGCCACGCCGCGATTGATGCAGGCTTATGCAATAGGACGGTGACATGACATATTCCCTGATCGCAAAAGACCCCGAGACTGGCGCCATCGGCCTGATCGTGGCCAGCCGCTTCTTCGCCTGCGGTGCCCGGGTGCCATGCGTCGGCGCACGCAGCGCGATTGCTTCGCAGGCGTTTTCGAACCCGGTCTGGGGGACCGAAGGCCTCAGGCGCTTGGAAGCCGGAGAGGCCGCCCAGGCGGTGCTGGATGATCTCGTGGCGCGAGACTCGGGTCGCGCTGCGCGGCAGGCGCATCTGATCGACGCGCAGGGCAACTTCGCGGCCTATACCGGGGCGGATTGCGTCGACTGGGCCGGACACCGGATCGGTGCGGCGCATTCGGTTGCGGGTAACATGCTGGCCGGGCCGGACGTTGTCGACGCAACGTTTGAGACATATGCATCGGAAACCGCGCTGCCATTCCCGGAACGCCTTATGGCTGCGATGGAGGCGGGCGAGCGCGCAGGCGGCGACAAACGCGGCAAACAGGCCGCCGGAATGGTCATTCACCGTGGCCAGTCTCATGCCTGGCTGGACATGCGCAGTGACGACCACGCCGACCCGCTGTCCGAACTGCGACGGCTTTATGACGTGGCCAGCGAGCGTTACCTGCATTTCGCCGAAGCTATGCCGAGCGAGCAGAACTTCTCGGGTAATCCCGACCGGGCGGCTCTGGAAGATGCGATCGCGCGCGCGGATACCAAACGCCAGGCCGCGGGGCGGGTGAGCCGCTCGTTCGCCAGTGACCCTGCGTGATGTATGGGCGGGATTGACCTTTCGACCCTTGCGGCGCTGATCGCCATCGCCGGTGCCGCCGGCGTGTTTGGCGGTATTCTGGCTGGCTTATTGGGGGTCGGTGGGGGGATCGTCATCGTTCCGGCGCTTTATTTCGCTTTGTCTCTGACAGGCAGCGATCCGGCACTGACCATGCAGGTTGCGGTTGGGACGTCTCTGGCCACGATCGTGTTCACCGCGTTGTCGTCCAGCTGGGGGCACTACAAGCGTGGCGCACTGGACATGGCACTGCTGAAGCGCTGGGCTCCGGCAATCCTTGTGGGCGTCATCATCGGCGGGCTGCTGGGCGGGCTGGTCAGCGGCTACATTCTGGTCGCCGTGTTTGCGACCGTTGCCGCACTGGTGTCGCTGGACATGATTTTTCGCAAACCCTCTGACAATGGTCCACCGCGTAGTTTCTCGCCAAAGGTCTGGGCTGCGACCGGGATGTTTGCGGGGGCAATTTCGGCGATGATGGGGATCGGCGGTGGAACGGTCTGCGTGCCGGTCCTGAATTTTCTGGGCTATGACATTCGCCGCGCCGTTGGCACATCGGCGGCCATCGGGTTCGTGATCGGCCTGCCGGGGGCACTGATCTATGCAGCGACCGGGTTGGGGCAAACCGGATTGCCACCCTTTTCCATCGGCTATGTCAACTTGATCGCAGCGGCGCTGATCATTCCTCTGACGACCAGCTGCGCGCACATAGGCGTCCGCCTCGCACACACGATTTCGCAACGCGCCTTGCGTCTTGCTTTTGGCGCATTCCTGATGCTTACGTCGTTGCGCATGTTTTACGATCTGATCGGAGCGTTCTGACTTTGGGGAATTGTCCAACTGATACCGAGCTGACCACGGCCTTGCATTCCGGAATTGAGAACGGGGATTTCGTGAAGAACGGAAAACTCTTGCCTGAGCGCGCATTGGCCGACGCACTGGACGTAACGCGCGCCCGGATGCGCCGTATTCTGGATCAGCTGGAAGAAGATGGAACGGTGTTTCGCAGGCACGGGCAGGGGACTTTTGTCTCACCTCCGCCTGCGGTTGGTGCAAGCCCGTTCCGCGCGGTTGCGGCCAAAGTGATGCCCCGCGACGTCATGGAGGTTCGGCTTGAGATTGAACCCGCATTGGCAGCCTTGGCGGCGCAGCGGGCCACGACCAAGGAATTGCGAACGCTGGAACAACTTACACGGGCCACACTGGATGCCGCAGATACGCAGGCCTATGGGGTCGCGGATGATGTCTTTCACTACAAGATTGCCGAGTTGGCCCATAATCCGCTGTTTCTGACCGTGTATGATTCAATCCGCGCTGTGCGCAAGCAATCCGAATGGACCCGCCAGCGGGAAACGCATTATTCGTCGTCGACGCTGGTGCGTCTGGGCGAACAGCACGAGCAGTTGTTCAGCAGCATCGCATCGCGCGACAGTCAGGCAGCCGCAGAGGTCATGCAATCGCATCTGCTTTCGGTGTCCAGTGCAATGCTGCGGGACAGGACCTATGGGCAAAACCATAGCCTGACCGGGGATTAGGTGGCCCGCAGGGCCGTAAAAGGTTTGAGAGGCAACGATGCCCGCACTTTTCAGCAGTTTTCGCCTTCGCGGCGTGACCTTCAAAAATCGCATCGCCGTCTCCCCGATGAGCCAGTATCGCGCCGACGAAGGACGGGCCAATGACTGGCATCTCGTGCATCTGGGACGGTTTGCCATCGGCGGCGCGGCACTGGTTTATGCTGAGGCTACGGCGGTGACACGCGATGGGCGCCGCACACCTGGGGATCTGGGTCTGTGGGACGACGGTCAGATCGACCCGCTGCGACGTGTCAGCGATTTCATCACGCGCGAAGGGGCCGTGCCGGGCATCCAGCTCAGCCATGCCGGCCGCAAAGCATCCGAGCGACGGCCCTGGCATGGCGAGACGCCGCTGGACGAGGTGGACGCGTCCGAGCGCAAGGAAGACGCGTGGCCAGCCATCGCACCATCTGCCTTGCCTTACGCAGACGGTTGGCCGACTCCGCGTGAGATGACGGAAAACGATATCGAAACCGTCATTGCGGCTTTCGGGGCTGCCGCTCAGCGGGCCAGGCTGGCCAGGTTCAAAATGATCGAGGTCTATGCCGCGCATGGTTTTCTTGTGCATCAGTTTCTGTCCCCGATCACCAACCAGAGGGGCGACAAATGGGGTGGGAGCGCGGAGAACCGGATGCGGTTCGCGGTCGAGGTCGCGCGCGCCATTCGCCGGAATTGGTCCGATGAGCTGCCGCTGGCGTTTCGTCTGTCTGCGACGGATTGGCTCGAAGCTGGTCTGACCGTCGAAGACACGGTCGAGATCGCAAGGGCACTCAAGTCAGCGGGCGTCGACCTGATCGACTGTAGCTCGGGCGGGATCGGGGGCAAGGACAGACCGCAGCGGATGACCATCGCGCAGGGCTTTCAGGTACCGTTTGCTGCGCAAGTCAGGGCGCAGGCAGAAATCCCCACCATGGCGGTTGGCTTTCTTTGGGATCCAAAGATATGCAACGCGGCGATTGAACAGGGCGATGCCGACATGATCGCCCTTGCCCGAGAGCTGCTGGACGATCCCAATTGGCCGTTGCACAGTGCCGCCCAGCTTGAGGGAGACACCGGGCACGTACGCTGGCCAGTTGAGGCCGGCTGGTGGTTGATGAAACGCGACCGGCTGTTGTCCAAACTTGGTCTGCGCTCGGGCTGAGGGCTGCCGCACGAAATCCGCGCTGTGGCGCGCCGCCAATGAGAAGGAGCCTCAGATGGCGACCTTGTATCACGCACCGCTCACATGCTCATTGGCTGCCCGGTTTGCGGCGGCTGAGGCGCGTGTGGATCTGGATGTTACGCTTGTGAACCTGGCGACCCGAAAGACGGAAGACGGGGGATCGCTTTATGATATCAACCCGCTGGGTCAGGTCGCGGTTCTGGATTTGGGTGATGGAACAAAGCTGACCGAAACCTCAACCGTCATTGCCTGGATTCAATCACAGTCCAATGATGATCTTTTTCGGATCGATCCGTCTGATGCCGCATATTTTCAGATGCTACGCTGGCTGGCATTTTGCGCAACCGAACTACACAAGGGTTTGTTTCGCGTTGTGTTCTATCAGGAGGCCACGGACGAGGTGAAGGATCGGGTGCGCGGATTGGTGCCGTCTCGTTTCCAGCTACTCGATACTCATCTGAAAGATCGCGATTATCTTCTGGGGGACAGGTTTTCTGCCGCTGACGCTTATCTGGGATGGTTCTTCGTCCTATCCGGTTACGCCGATGTCAGTCATGCAGCGTTCCCTCACCTCGAAGCTTACCGCAAGCGCGTACTGGCCCGCGAGGCCATCGCCGCGTTGATCGAAGAAGACAAAGAGCTGAACCGCGCTATCAAACAGAACCTCTTTCGGGCTTAGGACACATCTGTCTGGTGAGGCGTTCGATTTCTCTTCAGTTGACCGAACCTCAATTATGGTTGTGAAGGTGTTGATCGCAAAACCGCCGTGTCTTGTGATCAAGCCGCCCGGGCCTCTAAAAGCCCGGGCCGTTCGCGACACGTCCTAACTGGCCAAGCCGCAGGAAGAGGCATCGCTGTTGTTGGTCGTGTCAGTTTCCACCACGCCGTCGGCCGGGTTGGCGTTGACGGTAATCTTGAAGGGAACCTGCTCGCCGCCCTTGACCTCATCCGGGAAGGCGAGTGACAGGGTGGTTTCATCCCCGTTCGGACCCAGTGCCGGTGTCGGAAGATCGACCACGACGCCGCTTTGGAAGAAATCAACGCGCGTGGTCGAAGGACCGGCCGGTCCCGCGCCGATGTTACGGACGATGATCCGCAATTCGCGTGGCCGCAAGCAGTACCAGGCTGGGAAAGGCGGCGGGCCGGGCGGGAACGGCTGCACCGGGATCAAGTCCGGTTTCTTCGGCGGCGGAGGAGGCGGTGGCGGCGGAGGGGGTGGAGGTGGCGGTGCCAACTCGACCAATTGAGGTACGACCGGTTCGACATCAATCGATTGCACGTCGCCCTCGCCATGGGCCGCGGTATAGACAGCGACCACGTCGAGCGGTGTTTCGCTATCGATGAACACGAACCCTTTGAGGAAACAGCACTCGGCCACCCGCAGGTGTCGGGCCACGTCCTCGCAATCAATCTCCATCGATTCCCAGGGCCCGAGTGCGTTCTCGGTTTCGGCAGACACGTTGCCCGGCTTCTCGTTTGGCAGTGCCGAGGAAACCCGCTTGCTAAAGCGCACTTCTTCCCCGCTACCGTTACCTATATTGATCGCCGTGTGATAGCGACCGGACGATAGGATGCGGCCTTTGGAGCAGCCGCAGACGAACTTGACTGCGTAACGATAGGTGACCTCCTGTTCTTCTTCGTCACAGCACTCTGTGTCGTCTTCGGCGCGGTTAACCTCCATCCGGCGGATGGCGACGTTGTTGTCACCAAGCGCCAGCCGCGCGACGGGCAGACTGCCCGCAATTGTCTCAACGTTGCTGCGGTCTTCGGGCGTGTCGACGCTGGCAAGAATGCGTTCCTCGCACAAGTCTTCGGGGCACCAGGGGATGGGCCCGACGATCACGTCGCCTCCGCTTGGCACTGGCTGACCGACCGGTGTACCCACTACAAGCGGGTTCCAGTCGCCCGGCCATGTGGCACCCTTGCCGCCGGTTGCGCGGGCCAGCGAAAGCGTGACCGCATCGGCTTTATTGTAGCCACGGTTGCCGATCCGGACATACAGGTAGTTCTCAACGCAGCGGCGTGGCGTTTCATGCTCGGTGCCGCCGTCGGGGCGGTGCCGATTCCAGATGCCGGGTGCGGCATCACCCGGTCCGTGCCACGGGTATTCGCCCTGGCGTCCATCATCAACAAAGATGTCCACATCGGGCGGTGCTCCGTTGTAGAGCGCCTGTTTTTCAAACCCCCAACGCACCACCTTGTGGGCCCAACCCCCGGCGGCACCGTCAAACAGGGTGGTGTTTCGGTCGGATTCCTGCAGTGCGTTCGAAAACCCGACCACCGTATTGGGGACGATCCCCGCCAGAAGCGGCACCGCTTGCAGGATCAGATAGACGGTGTATCTGCTTGCATGGATCCTGTCGTCCAGATCCGGCGCGTCACCGCCCAGAGACCGGTAGATGCGGCCCAGAGTGGTGGCGTTGATCTCAGTTGAGAGATACCCGCCCACGTCCATCGTGCCGCCCCAGCCCCAGCCCGAAGCCACCGAGCGGTCCCACCGTCGGGTGATCAGGTTGCTGAAGGGGAAGGTGCGAAAGCGATCCGGCGCGTTCCCTTGCGGATCGTACAGGATCGCCGCAAGCGCATCTCCGAATCCGTGGCAGAAGCCGAAATTGGGCGAATTGAGGTGATCCCACAGCACCGCGTGTCCAAATTCATGCGCCGATACCCGCGAGTCTGTCGCCATCCCGACAGTGGACCCATTGGCGGCCAGCGCATAGCGAAAACGCAGCACCCCGTTGCCCATGGCATTGCCGGGGGCTTGCGCGTTCACGGGTCCCGCAGCGGGGTTGAACCAGCGGTGATCGACATCTACCGGAAAGGTCACCCCGTCAAAGTAACTGGGCAAGTCGAAGCCCAGCGATTGCACGAAACGATACAGAAAATCGTGGTTGTAATACGCGCAGACCGCCGCAAAATCGTCACTGTCGGCGGCGTAGTCAAAGATCGATGCGGCACCGCCGTTTTCGGTTGGGGGTGCGATGTTGGGCGGATCAAGGTCGCGCACCGCCACCAGTTCCCCGCTCAGCTCAACGGGTGCGCCGCCGCCGGGCAGGATCATCCGCTCCAACGTAACCAACTCGCGCTGGGCGTCCAGCAGCGCGACAGGCGCTGTCGGGTCAAGCTGGGAATCCCCCGAAAGCGAGATCGGATCGTTGGTAAAGACGTAGCCAGAGACACAGCCCACGAGCGGTCTGATGTAAAGTACAGCGCCAGTCTCCCAGTCGACGAGGGCGCGCCAGTTCAGCTCACCATAGTCAGGCAGCTTGCAGCCGAAATGCACAAGGCTTGCGAAACGCCAGTCACCGTCTTTGATGTCCTTCGGCACGCGGCCGATATCTGGCAGCGGCGTCAGCTTGGTGTCCTTGGCCTCGCCCGGTTCCAGATGCGGCAGCCGGTGCTCGGCGTCGTAGCGATAGACGAAGTCGCGCGTGTCGTTGACTTTGAACCGGGTGAATTTTGCACCCTTCGCGGCCTCGCGCAGGATCGCGCCCGCCTGTTTATTGCGATCTGTAGGCGGGGCGGGGACCTTGCCGAGGTCAATATCTGCGGCCACACTGGAGCTTGACCCAGTGACAGTATTGTCGGGGCCCGCCATACGCAGCGTCAGGCCGCGTTCCCAAACGGGAATGCCGTGAAAGGTTTGACGGAAGGTGAAGATCAGAAACGACTGTACGGCTTTGGCCTCTTCCAGCCGCAGTTTGCTACCTTCCTGGCGGTCGAATTTGCCTGTCACATCCTCAGCCAGCCGATCAAGCAGATCAGGCGAGAAGCGGTAGTGGCCCGAAACCTCGGACGCGTACGCCCGCGCCACGTCCAGCGCGCTGGCACCTCGTGCGCGCCCAGCCAGAGGGTCACTTTGATGCTGAAGTCCGATGATTGCGCCGTTTGATGCGCGTTCAAATTCTGTTTCCGGCATAATTGCCTCCGTTCGATAGCATACTGAAATGCTGGCCCAGGGGCCCCGGATGGTCCGGCCGAACAGCTTAAAAATGACTTTGTGCAAATACGAATGACAAAACGCGATGGCCGGAGAAACCCATCGGCGATCCTACCAGCACGACAATTGTATCATTTTGAGCCGATTCACGCAAAAGATGTCGGCTATATTCAGCCGGTCTCGTTTTTGGGGCGGTGATATTCCGGCTGTGGAGCGCGGTCGTTCTTGCGCTCGATTATGCTAGATCAGAGCGCCAGCCTGCCAGACCGGTTGGGCCTCGTAGGCTGGGCAAGCCTTCGCGTCAGTCCACCACGTGACACTGCCAACAGGTTGCCAAACACAACGCTCGTCAGCTTCTGAGAACGGCGGATGCTGCGATGAGATTGCCGTTCAGGTGCCATTGTCCTGGGATGGTGTTTGTTGGCAAGCTTGGCGGGCGGAAACCCGGGTTGAATTCTGCACGCCAATGCAGGCCATCTTCGTTGACCAGGACATTCAGCGCCTCGAATTCAAGGAAGGTCTTTGTGATTGCGTATTGCGCTTTGTATGCAGCTTCCTTCGCGCAAAAGATCAATTTCGCCAGCACGCCCGGCGCCAAAAGCGCGCTATTTCCGAGTTGGAGCTTTTCCGGCTCGGTCAGGACAACAGGGATCAGTTCAGACGATAGCGGCGCTGCTTCTTCAACGTCGATCCCTAACCCGATGATGTCAGATTTTCGCGCTACAGCCGCGCCACACCAGTCTTTCGTATGACTGATGCTGCCTGTGACGCCCTCTGGCCAGATGGGCGACCGATCAGGCCCGGCCGGGACTTCCATGCGTGGCAAGCCCAATCGCGCCATTGCCGATCTTGCCATCATGCGACCGGCCAGAAATTCCCGCCGTCGGCTATCGATAGCGTTCTCGATGAATGCATGCTCGCGTTCAAACAGCAGGCGCGCATCCCAGCTGATCTGGCGTGGATCGGTTTCATCCACTTCAACTTGCGCCGGGAGAATGCGCCGGAACATGCTGTTCATGAATTACCTGAAGTCTTGATTTTGGGTTTGCTGCGCAGACGCTCGGCGAGGTTCTGGAATACAGCGAAGAGAACCGGGATCATCAACAGACCGAGGGTGCTGTCGACAATCATTCCGGCAAAAACCGGATAACCGATAGAAACCCGACCTGCTGCGCCTGCGCCGCTGGCCAGCATCAAAGGCAAGACCCCGAGGATGAAGCACAAGCCCGTCATTGTCACTGGACGGAAACGCATATGCGCGGCTTTGATCGCAGCTTCGTCGATGGACATGCCGTCCTTGATGCGCATGTTATGAGCGAACTCTACCACCATGATGGCCTTCTTGGCGGCGAGGCCAATCAACAAGACAATCCCGATCTGTGCATAGATGTTGTTGTTGATCAAAGGAATGAATTGCAGCGGGATCAGCGCTCCGAGAACCGCAAAAACGGTCGAGGCCATGATGGCAAGAGGCAATATCCAGTTTTCATACTGGGCGACCATGAAAAGATAGGCAAAGATCACGGCCAGGCCGATGATGAAGAGAACCAGATCTCCGGCCTCGACCTCTTGCAGTGTTACATCCGTCCATTCCAGAATGTAACCGTCGGGCAAAGTGCTGGCGGCGACGTCTTCAACCAGTGCAATGCCATCGCCCGAGCTGACGCCCGTTTGCAACTGCGTGCTGATCGAAGCAGAGTTAAACAGGTTGTAGCGGTAAAGGATTTCTGCCCCCAATTGCGGCTTGACCGTAATGAATGTTCGAAGAGGCAGGGCAGTCCCGGACGCATTTTTCACGTATACGCCGTCGATCTTGTCCACGGATTGCCTATGCTCTGCATCCGCTGACATCACCACCCAATACACCCTGCCATCGCGCACAAAGTTGTTGACGTAAAGCGACCCGAAGCTGGCTTGCAACGCGGTGAATATATCGCTGACATGCACCTGCAGCGCCTCGGCCCGGTCGCGGTCGATGTCCAGGAAGTATTGGGGTGCGTTGGCGGACATGGAACTATAGGCTTGCTGGATTTGCGGTTCTTTCATGAGGGCCGCAAGCAAGCCGTTCTTGACCGCATCAAATTCCTGAATACCCCTGGATTGTAGGTCAAGCAACTGACCCGATAGCCCGCCAGACTGGCCCACACCTGCAATCGCGGGCAACGGGAACACGAACGAGGTTGCCTCGGGCTTGGTTGCAAGAACATCATTCAGCGCGAACATGATGCTGTACCATTGGGTGTCTTTGGTCTTCCGCTCGTCCCACGGATCGAGAAGCATGACCACCATTCCGACATTGGATTTGTCACCGGCAATCAGGCTGAACCCGGCGATTGATGTCACCGACGCTATGCCCGGGTGTTGTCGCACCTGTTCGCCGATATCCAGCAACACCTCTTCGGTGCGTTGCAACGAAGCGCCATCGGGCAGCGTGACGCTGGCAAAAAGAACGCCATTGTCCTCGGGCGGGATAAACCCGGTGGGTGTGTGCAGGAACAGGTAAACGGTCCCTGCCACGACGCCGGCGTACAGGATCAGACACAGGGACTTGAATCGCAGCGTCAGCCTGACCAGCGCTACATATCCATCCCGGCAGCGGTTGATCGCATTGGGAATGATGCGGGCAATCCCTTTGGGATGTCCGGTTTTGCGACTCAGGAACTGGGCGCACAGCACGGGGCCCAGTGTAAGGGCATTGATCGCCGAAAGGGCGAAGGCAAAGGTGATCGTCAAGGCGAATTGCAGGTAGATGCGGCCCGTAATGCCCGGAAAGAAGCAGACCGGAATGAACACGGCGGCCAGAACAAAGGTCGTTGCGATAATCGGTCGGGTGACCTGCGACATGGCTTTGAGCGTGGCCTCGCGCGGGTCGAGACCGTCTTCCTCCATGATCCGCTCGGTGTTTTCGATGATGATAATTGCATCGTCGATCACCAAGGTAATGGCCAGAACGATCGCAAAAAGGGTGATCATGTTCGCGCTGAATCCGATCAGATAGATCAGCGCTATGGTTCCCAACAGAGATACGGGGATGGCAACCGCAGGGATGATTGTGGCGCGGATGCTGAGCAGAAACATAAAGGTCACGGCCACAACGATTGCGGCTGTTATCGCCAGAGTCGTTATGATCTCGTGGATCGACTGACGCACCGCGTCGGTCACGTCATAGGCCAGAATGTACTCGATATCATCGGGGAATTGCTGGGCCAGTTTTTCGATCTCTGCCTGGACAGCGGTCGATACATCGATCGCGTTTGCACCGCTTTCCTGAAAAATCGCAAGGATCGCTGACGGCTGACCGTTGTAATAGGCGATGGCCGAGTAGTTCTCGGCGCCCAGTTCAATGCGGGCAATATCCTTCAGTCGCACAAATGAGCCATCATTCTGTGCCTGAATGATGATGTTCTCGAACTGCGTGGGTTCGTCCAGCAGGCCCTGCGCGTCCAGCGTAAACTGAAACGCTGTCGTCTCATCTCCGAAAGGGGCCGCACCGATCTGTCCTGCGGCGGCTTCAATGTTTTGCGCCTGTATCGCGGATTGCACGTCCGCGGCATCGATGTTCAGCGCAGCCATCTGATCCGTATTCAACCACACCCGCATGGAATAGTTCAGCTGGCCAAACTGTGTTGCCGCACCCACCCCGTCGATGCGGCTGAGCGGATCTTGAAGGACGTCTGCCGTATAGTTGCTGAGGTATAGTTGATCGTAGGTCTTCTTGGGTGAGACCAGATTGATCACCTGCAGCATGTTGCTGTTCTGTTTTGAGGTGGAAATCCCCTGCTGCGTCACGGCAGTAGGCAAGAGCGGCGTAGCGAGTGCAACACGGTTTTGGACATCTACAGCCGCGATATCCGGATCGGTGTTGATGTCGAAGGTGACCGTCAGGATATATGTACCCTCACTCGATGACGAAGAAGACATGTAGATCATGCCCTCAACCCCATTCACCTTTTCTTCGATCGGTGTCGCCACGGCGTCCCGGATCAGAGCGGCATTTGCCCCTGGATAGCTTGCAGTGACCTGAATCTGTGGCGGCGCGATTGACGGAAACTCGGCGATGGGTACCAGCCGGGTTGCGATCGCACCCACCAGCACCATGATCACGGCCAGGACGATGGCAAAGTTCGGGCGATCAATGAAGAATTTGGGCAGCATATACGGCACTATGGGCTAGGATTGGTTTTCGGTTGGGGCGACTTTTTCACCCTCCCTGACCCTTTGCAGGCCCTGAATGATGACAGTGTCCCCCGCCTGCAGGCCCGAAGATACGACCCAGTCAAGGCCGCTTTGCGCACCCAACGCGACATCCCGTCGTTTGGCGATATTGTCGCCATCCACCACAAATACGAAGTGACCCTTTTGATCCAGCTGGATGGCGGTCTGCGGGATCACCACCACTTCCTTGGCGTCCGGATCTTGGAAGGTGACCGTCACCACCTGACCGGGCACCAGAAGCCCGTCAGAATTGGCAAAGGTCGCGCGTATCTCGATCGTATCGGTCGTTGGGTCAATCTCGTTGCTGATATAGGAGACCTCACCACTCCGCGGATAGGCGGCGCCGGTGCTCAGCCCCAACCGCACGTTCAGTTTGGATGAATTCTGTCCGACCAACCCCTCTTGCCGCTTGCGGATCAGGTCCCGCTCGCTGACATAAAGGCTGACATAGATCGGGTCGACGCTGGTGATGGTCGCAAGCACGCCGGAATTCGAACTGACCAGATTTCCCACATCGACGTTTGATTTCGAAATGCGCCCGCTGATTGGGCTGGTGATCGTTGTGTAGCCCAGATTGATCCTTGCCTGCTCCAATTCTGCCTGCGCTTGTTTGACCGCCGCCTGATCAGCACCCAAGGTTGCCTCGGATGCGTCGACGGTAGATTGCGGAACATCGTCGCGCTCGAGCAGGGCCAGCTGGCGCTCGTACTCTACCTGAGCCCCCTGCGCGGTGGATTCTGCACCGCTGACGGTTGCGGCCGACTGATCAACAAGCGCCTGATAGTAATCCCGCTCGATCTCGAAAAGCACATCACCCGCTTTGACCAGTCCGCCTTCGACAAATTTACGCGCCTCCAGCCTGCCCTGAACGCGGGCGGTAATATCTATGGTGCTCACCGCTTCGACGCGGCCCACATAGGAATCGGTCAAACTCGGTTTCTGGGTTTGCGCTTTTTGGACAAGCACAGTAGGAGGCGTGGTATCGGTCTGTGCATGCGCCACCGACGCTGATACCGAAAACAAAGCGGCCGCCAAAGCGACCCGAGCATTTCGCAGCAACACATATCCACCCGTGTCTGAGAGCACCTGTAGCAAGCGTTGCATTGGTTCGCCCCCCAGTCAATTGCTACAGGGTTGGAACGCAAGGCGTTTGGCGTGTGCATGCACGCTTGGACATGGGCACTGAATGGGACTGGACGGCAGAAAACCTGTACCGTTGTGTCGGGTGAATCTGCTGACTTGATTGCGAATTGCGGTTTATGGCCCGATGGTTAGAATGATGCGTGCCGAGCACCTGCCAGTGTAACTGCGAACAGAAAGACTGCATGAAGCGCCTTATCCTCGTGATCGGAACCTTTCTGGTTTGTCTGGTCCCCCTCGTGCTGATTTATTCCGCAAGCGTGTACGCTTACGGTCGCTACTTCTACAAAAGCCAGTCTGAGTTGCCCGGCTGGCCAGAGGCACAGCATTTTGACGATCCGGTCGAATGGCAGACCGACGACCCGCAACGGGTCCGCATATTGGCCATGGACGGTGGTGCTTTGTATGGCCTTGCGGAACTTGAAGTTTTGAAGGCGATCGAAGAGAAATCCGGCCAGCCCATACATGAGCTTTTTGATTTTGTTGCTGGCTCGTCCACCGGAGCTATCATAGCCGCCTTGTTGTTCAGCCCGTCCGAGGCTGATGGCCAGCCGTTGACAGCGGAACAGGCGCTTGAGGGCTACCAGGAGTTCGCACGCGATATATTGGGCATACCCTTCTACCACAGGATACTGACGGGCAATGGGCTGTTTGGTCCGGCGATACCCAATGAAGGCCGCATTCGGGTATTCGAACAGACGTTTGGCGAGGCGGCGTTCAACGACCTTCTGCGGCCAGCGATGTTTCCGTCCTTCTCTCAGAAAGAGAATGGTCTGCGCGTGTTCCGCAATTGGGACAATGTCGAGGGCAACATCTATCTTCGCTCATTGGTGACGGCGGTGACCAGCGCGCCGGTTTATTTCCCTGCGGTCACACTGTCAGGGGAACACGCTTCAGGCGAATTTCTCGGAGACGCTGCCATGATCCTGAACGCGCCGGGCGAGCTCGCTTATTTACATGCCCGAACGAACCTGCCCGAACATCAGGAATTCGTGGTTGTCTCGCTTGGCAGCAAGCAACGGCAACCTGTATCAACCGAAACTGCGGAAGGTGGCGGGCTCATCAAGTGGTTCTTCCCGATGATGCGCATGGTCTTCAGCGGCGAAGCCACGGTCAGTTCGCATGCGTTGCAACGGCATGCGGATTTTGAGTCATCTATTCAAATAGACAGTTACTTTTTGTCCCCGGATACTGTTGCAGGCGTTAGTGGATTTGATCCAAAGCAAGAGAACATAGACAAAATCCGAGCTTCAGGGCAGCGGTATGTTGAACAGAACTCGGACTTGATCGATGAGGTCGTGCAGAAACTCACAAACCCATCGCAGTGACTGTTTCCTATCTCGGGGAGGTTTTGCTGCCGATGCTTATGACCAGCAGCATATCGGATGCACAGAACGGGTCGTCCTCAGGCGCTAGCCAAATCTACCCATGCGGGTTCGGCAAGCTCTTGCAGTCAGGGTGCCGGGCTTACGGGACCTGAAGTTGGGGAACTGGTTTCGTGTCACGGCTCACTGTTTGCGTGGCAATCAACTCGGCAAGCTCTGGCCGACAGGAACCACAATTTGTCCCCGCCTGCAGGACCGCGCCAAGCTCATCCACATCGACAGGCTTCCGCGCTTGAATGGCGTCCACAATCGTTTTCATGCCGACTCCGAAACACGAGCACACGACAGGTCCGCAATCAACCGCGTCAGCGGATGAGCACCCCGACAGCATCTGCTGCAAAGAGGTATCCGGAAAAGATGCCAGATACTCACGCATAAGCGTGACCGGCTTGCGTGACACATATAGGGCCGCCAAGACGTGATCACCCTCGTAGAAGGCAATTCTGAACGACCCGCGAATTGGATCTTCGACCCAGGTCGATGCCGCATCGGACAACCCGAACCATTTGGTCGCCGTGCGCTTCCAATCGGCGACGGCGTCATAGCCAGCCAGTTCCATTCTGTAGCCGTTTTCGGATTTGGACAGCGCCCAATAATCGGACTGAGGCGTCGGGGCGAAGCGGGACACTGCAAAACCGTACCATGCAGCGTTCATGCGCCTGACCGCGACCGCCACCGCCTTGCTCTCGGGTTGTCCCGAGATTGGGTCCGTCACGCTGGGCACAAGCGCGTCTATTCGGCCACTGGGCGCATTTTCTGCCGACCAGTGAATTGGCGCGAAGACCTGTCCCGGCGCAACGGCGTCGGTGATACGCAGGCGAAGGACACCCCTGCCAACCGGACTTTCAACCTCTACCAGATCAGCAGAACGCAGATCCAAACGGATGGCATCCTCGGGGTTCAGCTCAAGGAAAGGTTCGGCAAGATGGGCGGATAACCGGGGCGACAAACCTGAGCGTGTCATCGTGTGCCACTGATCCCGGTTCCGCCCTGTGTTCAAAAGAAATGGATATTGCGCCGATGTTTCAGCCCGAGGGGGCCTGTGACCAACCGCAACAAAACGCGCTTTGCCGTCGGGATGAAAAAACCTTCCATTCCCAAAGAACCGCCCGCCAGTTGCATCCGATGTAACCGGCCATTTGGTCGGAGGCAGCGCCTCATAGTCCTCGTCGCTGAGCTTCGAGAACCCGGATATATCGAAGTCCTTGCCAAACGTCTTTGCCAGAGAAGAGAGCGCAGCGTATTCACGAAAGATCTGGCCGGGGTTGTCATAGTCGAATGCAGTGTGCCACCCCATGCGCCGTCCGACCTCTGACAGAATATCCCAATCCGCCCGAGCCTGCCCCGGCGGAGCGAGAGCCGCGCGCTGCCTACTGACGGTGCGATCCGAATTTGTGACGGTGCCATCTTTCTCGGCCCAACCCGTTGCTGGCAGCAAAACATCCGCAAGGCGCGCCGTGTCGGTGCATTCAGTCAGATCGCTTACAACAGTAAACGGGCAATCGGCGATCGCCTGACGCACTCTGTCAGCATCCGGCATGGTTGCAGCCGGATTGGTGTGGATAACCCAAAGCGCCTTTATCGTTCCGTTTTCCACCGCGCGAAACAGGTCGACGGCTTTTTGTCCCTGTTGTTCCGGCATGCGCGGCGCGTGCCAGAATTGCTGAACGGCAGCGCGATGGTCTGCATTCTCAATGTCCAGATGGCAGGCCAGCATGTTCGCCAGCCCGCCCACCTCGCGCCCGCCCATTGCATTGGGCTGGCCGGTGACCGAAAACGGCCCCATCCCTTCGCGTCCGATGCGCCCGGTGGCAAGATGGCAGTTGAGAATCGCGTTCACCTTGTCGGTGCCGCTGGAGGATTGGTTGACGCCCTGACTGAACACGGTCACGACCCGCTCGGTTCCGATCCATAAATCGCAGAAGGTTTCAAGCTGGGCCGGGTCGAGACCCGTGGCAGCCGGATCATCCTGTTTTGCCAATTTCAGGGCATCGTGCATGCCGCGGGTGTGCTTTAGATAGTTTTGGTCGGTATGTCCCGATGCGTGGATTTTGCCCAGAAGATGATTGAAAAGGGCGACATCACTGCCCGGCTGCAGTGCAAGATGAAGGTCTGCCTGGTCGCAGCTCGCTGTGCGGCGCGGGTCAATGACAATGATTTTTGTCCCGCGCGCCTGACGGGCAGAGATGACCCTTTGATACAGAACCGGGTGGCACCACGCGAGGTTGGAGCCCACAAGCACGACCAGATCGGCCTTGTCCAGATCCTCATACGTACCGGGGACTGTATCTGTTCCAAAAGCGCGTTTGTGGCCAGCCACAGTCGAGGCCATGCAAAGACGCGAGTTCGTGTCGATATTGGCCGAGCCGATGAAACCCTTCATCAGCTTGTTGGCGACATAGTAGTCCTCGGTCAGCAGTTGGCCGGAGACGTAGAATGCGACGCTGTCAGGTCCATGTGCCTTGATGGTGGCAGAAAACTGATCGGCAACCCGCTGCAATGCGTCGTCCCATGTCGCGTCCTCGCCAAACATCCGTGGAGTCAGCAACCGGTGATCAAGCCCGACCGTTTCGCCCAAAGCCAACCCTTTCGAGCAGAGGCGCCCGAAATTTGCGGGATGGTCGGGATCTCCGCGCACCGTCAATCCGCCCGCGCCGTCAGGACGTAACAGAACGCCACACCCGACCCCGCAATAGGCACAGGTCGAGCGGATCTCGGGCAGGCCGGTCCCGTCCATCAGGCTGCGCTCCGCCGTGTGATTGTGCTGTCATCCAGCAGGATGCGATCACCTTCAAGGCGCACCGGGTAAGTTGCAATCCGCCCGTCATCCGCCCCCTGGGCTTCACCTGTGTTCAGGTCAAAAACCCAATTGTGGAGCGGGCAAGTCACGGATTGTCCGTGCACAATGCCCTCGGCCAGCGGGCCACCTTTATGAGGGCAACTGTTGGTGGCGGCAAAGACCTCGGACTCGGCTGTGCGGAAGACGGCGATACAGCCGACGTGCGTTTTCACCAGACGCGCCCCGCGCACAGGTATTTCGTCGATATGTCCAATGTCGATCCAGCTCATTCTGCGGCCTCCAGTGTGAAATCGGCAATCGGCGCATAAGTCCTGGCCTTGTTTTGTACATGCTCTGCCCACGGGTCCTTACGATAGATGCTCTGGGACAGTTCGAACCGTTCGACCAGAGCGGCACGGTTCTCCCGGTCCTCCACGACCTGAGCCTTGACCCAGTCCATGCCGACCTTACCCAGCCATTTATACAGACGGTCCAGATACTTGCCGCCTTCGCGATAGGCCTGAGTGACAGCCATCACGACTTCAATCGCTTCGTCTTCGGTTGGGACCTGACAGAGTAATTCAGTCTCTTTGACGTCCATACCGGCGGCCCCGCCGATGCTGATCTGGTACCCTGAGTCCACGCAGACCACACCGATATCCTTGCAGGTCGCCTCGGCGCAGTTGCGGGGGCAGCCCGACACCGCGAGCTTCAGCTTATGGGGCGTCCACGAGCCCCAAAGGGTTTTCTCAAGCTTGATGCCAAGGCCGGTGCTGTCTTGCGTGCCAAAGCGGCAATGATCGGTGCCGACGCAGGTTTTGACTGTACGCAACCCCTTGGAATAGGCATGCCCCGAGACCAGACCGGCCTTGTTCAGATCCGACCAAATGGCAGGCAGGTCGTCCCCTTTCACACCCAGCAGGTCGATCCGCTGACCACCTGTGACTTTTACTGTCGGGACGTCATACTTGTCGGCCGCGTCGGCAATAGCGCGCAACTCGTCGGGTGTTGTAATCCCGCCCCACATCCGGGGCACGACGCTGAAAGTGCCATCTTTCTGGATGTTTGCGTGCTTGCGTTCGTTCACGAACCGGCTTTGCGGGTCGTCCTGATACTCCAGCGGCCAATCGGCCAGCAGGTAGTAGTTAATCGCAGGCCGGCAGACATGGCAGCCATTGGGTGTATTCCAGCCCAGTTCCTGCCAGACAGCAGCCTGACTTTTCAACTCTTGCCCCTTGATCAGGCGCCGCACATCCTCATGGGTCAGATCGGTGCAGCCGCATACGGGCTGCGCAGCAGGCATCTGGAACTCATCGCCCAGAGTGACCTGCAACACTTGTTCAACCAATCCGGTGCAAGTCCCGCAGGATGCGCTGGCCTTGGTGGACGTGCGCACCGCGCTCAGATCACCCGCCCCTGCATTGATCGCCTGGACAATCTCGCCTTTGCATACGCCGTTGCAGCCGCAAATCTCCGCCTCAGGCGGCAATGCTGCAACGGCTGAGAGAGGGTCCGCAGTGTCGCCCCCCTGATAGGCCGGGCCAAAGATCAACGTCTCGCGCATGTCTTCGATGCTGGTGCCGTCCTTGATGAGGCCAAAGAACCAGCTGCCGTCAGCAGTGTCGCCATACATGACAGCACCGATCAGACGATCCTCTTCGATCACAAGGCGTTTGTAGACGCCGCGTGACGGATCGCGGAAGACAATATCCTCACGCCCAGGACCATCGGCAAAATCGCCCGCGCTGAACAGATCGCAACCGGTGACTTTCAGCTTGGTTGAGAGGGTTTTCTGAGCAAACGCAGCCTCTTCGCCCAACAGCGCCTGCGCCGCGACCTTCGCCTGATCATAGAGCGGAGCGACAAGGCCAAAGACCGCCCCGTCATGTTCGACGCATTCGCCTACGGCGTAGACATCCGGGTCCGAGGTCAGCATCTGGTCATCCACATGAATGCCGCGCCCAGTGGCCAGACCGGCCTCTTGCGCCAGTGCGGTATTGGGGCGGATACCCACCGCCATGACCAGCAGATCACAGGGCAATTCGGTCCCGTCGTCCAGAAGCAGCGCGCGGACTTTGCCATCTTCCCCGAGGATTTCCTTGGAGTTCGCCTGCAGGCAAATCTTGATGCCTTTGTCCTCCAACGACTTCTTCAGTAGATAGCCTGCGGCTTCGTCCAGCTGGCGTTCCATCAGATGGCCCATGATGTGCACGACGGTCACTTCGGCCCCATGCGCGGCCATACCCGCAGCGGCCTCAAGCCCCAGCAAGCCGCCGCCGATGACGACAACCTTGTTGCCCGAACCCATGCCCATCATCCGCTGGGTGTCTTCCAGATCGCGATAGGCGATCACACCGTCCAGACCATGACCGGGCAGAGGGATGATGAACGGATTTGACCCTGTAGCAACAATCAGCTTGTCGTAAGGCACATGTCCGTTGGCCCCTTCGACCACTTTCATCTCTCGGTCGATCTTGGCCACCTTTTCGCCAAAGCGGCAGGAGATACCACGCGCGGCATACCAGGTGTCGTCATGGGTGACGATCTCATCATAGGTCTTCTCGCCCGACAGGACCGGGCTGAGCATGATCCGGTTGTAATTCCCGCGCGGCTCGGCGTTGAACAGGGTGATGTCGAACGCATCGGGCGCGGCGTCGGTCAGGTGCTCCAGCACCCGGCCCGAGGCCATCCCTGCGCCAATGACAACAAGTCTTTGCTTCATGATCTCACTCCGCTGCAATCGCCTTGGGGGCGGGTGTTTTAGGCTTGGCGCCGTGTTCGTATTCTTCGAGGAAATCGAGGACCTCCTGCCGGTAGGCGTAGTAATCCGGATGTTCCAACAGGGCCTTGCGCGTGCGTGGGCGCGGCAGGTCGACCTTGGTGATCTTGCCGATCGTCGCCTGTGGGCCGTTGGTCATCATCACGACACGGTCGGCCAGCAGGATTGCCTCGTCCACGTCGTGGGTGACGCAAATCGCGGTCACCTTGGTGCGGGACCAGACCTCCATCAGCACTTCCTGCAATTCCCAGCGGGTCAGGCTGTCGAGCATTCCGAACGGTTCGTCCAGCAGCAGAAGTTTGGGCGACAGTGCGAAGGCGCGGGCGATACCGACGCGCTGCTTCATCCCGTTCGAGAGATCCGAGGCAGATTTGTCCATCGCATCGGCCAGCCCGACGCGTTCCAGATAGTATTCGACCACATCCTGACGCTCGGCCATGCTGGCCTTGGGATAGACCTTGTCGACGCCAATCGCGACGTTTTCTTTGGCGGTCAGCCACGGGAACAGGTTCGGCGATTGGAATACCACGGCGCGCTCGGGATCGGCCCCTTCGACGTGGCGGCCATCCAGCTTGATCGCACCTTTCGAGATGTCATTAAGACCTGCGGCCATAGTCAGAACCGTGGACTTGCCGCAGCCCGAATGTCCGATCAGCGAGATGAACTCGCCCTTGTCGATCTTCAGGTCGAAATCCTCGACTACGGTCAGGGGGCCTTTGGGCGTCGGATACACCTTGTGCAGCTGCGAGAAGTCGAGGAAACGGTTCTCGATCATCCCCTTCTGCGCCTCGGCGACCGCCGTTGGAACCCCGTGGATCGGGGTGACATCCGGCAGGATACGAGAGCCTTCGACCTTGGCCTCGATCCCCACATCCATCAGGTATTTGGTGACGTCCGCCCGCAGGCGTTTGAACGTCTCGTCATTGTTCATCGCACCGCGTTCGCGCGGGCGCGGGATCGAGACACGGAACTCTTGCCCCAGCGTCCCATCCGGGTTCAGAGCAATGATCCGGTCGGCCAGAATGATCGCCTCATCCACATCATTGGTGATGAGGACACAAGTCTTCTTGTCAGCCTCCCAGATGTGTTCGATCTCATCCGCCAGATTGGCGCGGGTCAGCGCGTCGAGCGCTGACAAAGGCTCATCCAGCAGCAGAACCTCGGGGTTCATCGACAAAGCGCGCGCCACGTTGACCCGCTGGCGCATCCCGCCGGACAACTCCGCCGGGCGGCGCGTTGCGGCGTGGCTGAGACCTACCATCTTGACGTAATGCGCGACCTTCTCGGCTTTCTCGGCCTTGCTGAGGCCGGGAAAGACAGTATCCACCGCCAGCCCCACATTGCCGCTGACCGTCAGCCATGGCATCAGAGAGTAGTTCTGGAAGATCACGCCACGCTCAGGGCCCGGCCCTTTGATCGGAGTGCCTTTGAAGGTGACTTCGCCTTTGGACGGCGTATCCAGGCCAGCCATCAGGTTGATCAGGGTCGTTTTACCGGTGCCCGAGAAGCCGAGGATCACCAGAAACTCACCCTCTTGCACGTCAAGGTCTATGCCTTTCAACACATCTGTGCGCGCGGTGCCTTCACCGAAGGATTTCGAGGCGTTCTTGAAGCTCAGAATGCTCATCTAGATCACCGGTTATTCGTGAAGGTAAACAGGGATTGCAGCGCGTACATCACCCGGTCCAGCAGGAAGCCGATGATGCCGATGGTGAAGACCGCAACCATGATCTTGGCCAGCGAGCTGGACGAGCCGTTCTGGAACTCATCCCAGACGAACTTGCCCAAACCGGGGTTCTGCGCCAGCATTTCCGCCGCGATCAGAACCATCCAACCGACGCCCAGTGACAGACGTAGACCGGTGAAGATGAGCGGCAGGGCAGAGGGCAAAACCAGTTTGGTGATCTTGGTATAGGTGTTCATTTTCAACACCTTGGAGACATTCACCAGGTCCTTGTCGATGGAGGCAACACCCAGCGATGTATTGATCAGCGTGGGCCACAGCGAACACAAGGTGACGGTGATGGCCGAGATCAGGAAAGACTTGGCGAACCAGCCGTCATTTGTGACGTAAACGGCCGAGACGATCATGGTGACGATTGGCAACCAGGCCAGCGGAGACACCGGTTTGAAGATCTGGATCAGCGGGTTCAGCGCAGCATTGGCGGTCGGAGACAGGCCAGCGGCAATGCCAAGCGGCACGGCGACCACTGTGGCGATCAGAAAGCCGAAGAACACCGTTTTGATCGAGGTCCAGATTTGCTGGTAGTAGGAGGGCGCCCCGGTAAAGGCGACTTCCTTCACCTTTTCGGGCTGACCGGCATCAATGAACTTTTGGTTACGCTTTTCGACCATCGCTTCGAATTTGGCGCGCTTGGCGGCCTTGGCCTTTGCGTCTTCGTTCAGGCTGACCATCTCGCTCCAAACCTGCGCAGGTCCGGGGACCGCACCAAGCGAGGTTTGTACCTTGGGGGCCAGTGTGGCCCAGAGCAGCAGAAAGGCACAAATCGACAACAGGGGTACGATCAGCAAGCGCCAGATCTCGGTCATCTGGGCGCGTGGGTTGTCTCCGGCGGCGGCCTTCAGGACCGGCGTGGCCCAGCTGAGGCCCAACACCTGGAACCATTTATCGGCTGCGTTGATGCGGGTGAAAAGGCGGGCGCGACGTTCCTCTCGGGCGGAGTCTGCGTTGAATTCGGGATCGACCGTTGTCATCTGATGTGTCCTTGCGATGGCGGGGCACTTTGGGGTCCGCGCCCGACGAGGGCCGGGCGCGGCGTTTGGGGAATTAGCCTTGCACGTCCGAGCCGACGACCGTCTGACCGTCTTTCAGACCGATGGACAGGCTTTCGAGATAGGCGTTGGGGGTGCGGCCGTCATAAGGGATACCGTCGATGATATCCTCGGCCGGGGTCGGGGCTTTGTAGCCGTCGCTGTCCCAGGGGAAATCAGCCTCGTTCGCCAGACCTTCATCGACCAGCAGGCGCGCGGCCTCAAGGTAGATCTCGGGCTTGTAGACCGACTTGGCGACTTCGTCATACCAGCTGTCGGGCTTGGACTCGGCGATCTGGCCCCAGCGGCGCATCTGGGTCAGGTACCAAATCGCGTCCGAGTAGAACGGGTAAGTCGCGTTATAGCGGAAGAACACGTTGAAATCGGGAACTTCGCGCTTGTCGCCTTTTTCGTATTCGAACGTGCCGGTCATCGAGTTGGCGATGACGTCATAATCCGCGCCCACATATTCCGGACGGCTCAGGATCTCGACCGCCTCGGGACGGTTGGCGTTGTCGTTTTCATCCAGCCACTGCGCCGCGCGGATCAGCGCCTTGGTCACGGCCAGAGTGGTGTTCGGGTACTCTTCGGCGAACTCGGCTGTGATGCCGAAAACCTTTTCAGGATTGTTCTTCCAAAGTTCATAGTCGGTGATGACCGGAACACCGATGCCCTTGAACACGGCCTGCTGGTTCCACGGCTCACCTACGCAATAGCCGTAGATAGTGCCGGCCTCCAAGGTAGCGGGCATCTGCGGCGGAGGCGTCACCGACAGGAACACATCCGCGCCGATCTGGCCGGTCACGTTTTCGGGGCTGTAGAACCCAGGATGCAGACCACCGGCGGCCAGCCAGTAGCGCAGTTCGTAATTATGGGTCGAAACCGGGAAGACCATGCCCATGTTGAAGGGCTTGCCTTCGGACTTGTACTTCTCGACGACCGGTGCCAGTGCCTCGGCGCTGATCGGGTGCTGTGGGCGGCCATCATCCATCTTGGGGATATTGGGCTTCATTTCTTCCCAAATCTCGTTCGAGACCGTGATGCCGTTGCCGTTCAGATCCATCGAGAACGGTGTGATGATATGGGCTTCGGTCCCGTATCCGATGGTCGCCGCCAAAGGCTGGCCTGCCAGCATATGCGCGCCGTCCAGCTGCCCGCCGATCACGCCATCCAGCAGCACTTTCCAGTTGGCTTGGGCTTCAAGGGTCACAAACAGGCCCTCGTCCAGAAAGTAACCCTGCTCATAGGCGACGGCCAGAGGGGCCATGTCGGTCAGCTTGATAAAGCCAAAAGTCAGTTCGTCTTTTTCCAGTTCCAGCTCGGCAAGTACCGGAGACACAAGCGCGGTAGACGCAATGAGGCCCAGAAGTAGCTTTTTCATCTCGATCCCTTTCGGTTCAGCCCAAACATTTGGGCAAACAAAAAAGCCGCCGACGCAGTCCGCCGGGAGGAGGTGGCGGATGGTCGAGCGGCTTTGCTCTTGTCAGTTGCCCTGATGTTCGGGCGAATTCTTTCGGAGGCGTCGTTGCCTGCCGGTGAGGCTATTTAGCCAATCGCTGCGCGGGGCGTCATCAAATTTTGCCGTTCTTGGGCGAAAAATTCTGCGTCGCAGCATGGTGAGATGCTGCAGTGCAAAAAAAATGTGCAGGTTCAGCCGGACGGCTCGAAAATGCGCCGATCGAAGAACAGGTTCCGAAGCAGAATCAGGCTTCCATGCGCCGAGGCGACGGCTGTTGACTCGGTCAAAGCACCTTCCAGCTTTTCGGATGCACCAGGTGTCTCAACCCCCAAACCTTGCAATTCGCGGCGATACAGATCGCTGCGAAAGACCTTGGCCGCGTGGCGTTCAGAGGCGCCGGCATCCAGCCCGTTTCGTTTTGCGAGCTGATGGGCAACCCATTTCGCCTGACTACGCCATGGAAACGTGGCCGCGCCGTCAAAGAACTCGACAAAACCGTCAACATGGCGCTGTTCGCCACGCGCCGAGATCGCGAAGTCGCCCATCAGGGCGCGGTCTATCAATTCGGGTGACACGTTCAGATAGGTTTTACGCGACAGCATATCTGATGCGGTTGTTCGGCTCTCCGGGTTGGACAGCCAGCGCCCGGCACGCCAGACCGCGCGCATGAGGCTGCCCAGCAGATGAGGTTCGGTTTCGGCCCAATCGTTCCTGACCGCAAGAACCTTTTCCGGCGCGCAGGTCCAGATTGCCCGACCGGGCAACAGTAGCGTGCCGACGTTATCGTCTACCGCGAAAGAGCCCCAAGGCTCGCCTACGCAGAACGCATTGATCTCGCCGCTGGCCAAAGCCTGGGCCATCAAGGGTGGCGGGACTGTGCGAATTTCGACCTGCTTGGCGGCCAATTCAGTGCCTGCAACCCAATAGCGCAGCAGCTCGACATGCATCGAGAATGGAAAAGGCACGCCGAAAACAAGAACGTCGTCGGCCGCTTTTGCCAGCGCTGCTCCTGCTGCTCGGGCGTCGTCAAAGTCGAAGCCATATCCCTGATCGACCAGTCGCTTTGCCAGCCCGTTTCCGACGCCAATGACATTTCCGTTCAGCGACAGAACAGACACCGCAGACAGTTGCGTGGCGATACCGCCCAAACCCAAGGCCATAGCAACCGGTACCGGAGAGAGCAGATGCGCCGCGTCTACATGGCCAAAAGCCAGCATATCACGCAGTGATGACCAGGACGGGGCAGGGCGCAGGTCAAGTGAGATACCCTCGGCGTGGTCAAATCCCATCTCGCGCGCGACGATCAGCGGAGCCGCATCGACCAGGGGCATGTAGGCCACAGGTAGCGTTACGGTTCTCATGACAACAACTCCGAGGCGGTCACCAGAGCTTCTGCCACTTCTGCCACGCGTCGGTTCTGATTCATCGCAGTTTTCCGCAGCAACGCATAGGCCTCATCCTCCTGAAGGCCCTTTGCCTTCATCAGCAAGCCCTTGGCGCGGTCGATCAGCTTGCGCTCTTCCAGCGCGCGCCGGGTCTCTTCCAACTCGACGCGCATTTGACGCAGCATCTGGAACCTTGCGATCGCTGTGTCCATGACGGGCTTGATGCGTTCGGCCTGCAAGCCGTCCACGACATAGGCTGACACACCTGCCTCAATCGCGGCCTTGGCCAACCCGCCCGCAGCCCCCGATACGAACATCGCCACTGGGCGTTCCATCGGACCCGACGCTACCGTCAATTCCTCCAGCATGTCGCGCGAGGGGTTGTCGACATCAATAAGTACAATATCGGGGCTATGCGTCGCGATTTTGCGCGCCAGACCTGACGCGCTGTCGATTATGAAAACGTCTACGTCCCCGGACTCTTTCAAGGCATCGACAATCGCGAAAGCGCGGTCCTGGTTTTGCTCGACGACAACGACGGTCAGGTTTTGGCTCATGGCCTTCAGCTGGGCCCTGCCGGTGTTCAGCACAATTCGAAATGTGCGGAACACAGTTCCGGGTCATCGAGTTGCCTATCTTATAGGCATTTTTCGTCATGTTGCGGAGAGTCTGCGCATTTTGGGCGCGGGTTGTTGGGCAGCGAGATATACTGTCTGGGGTTGGCCGTCCCCCGCGTCGTTAGTCCAGCCGCTGACTATTGTGGCGTAGGCTGAGGATATCGCGTCGGCTGTAGTGCCCTGCCGGGTCCAATTTCATGCGCGCAGCAATGACTTGTTCGATGTCGATTTCGGCATAAAGTATCGTTTCTTCGCCCATGACCGGACCGGCGATGAGTTGACCGCCGGGTGCGGCGATCATGCTGCCGCCGTCATTGATAACATCGCGGCCCTCGGTCACGTAGCGCCGAAGCGGAAAGCTTTCGGGAATGTCACGGCTGCGCAAGAGGCCCGAGACGGAGATGACATAGACGCGCCCCTCCATCGCTATGAACTGGGTGATGTGATCTGTGACATCCAGGTCTCCGGGCCATGTCGCGATATGCAGGTGCTCGCCCTGCTGGTATAGCGTCTGGCGGGCCAGCGGTTGCCAGTTCTCGTAACAGTTCAAGCCGCCGATCCTGACGCCCTGCCAGTCCTGCACAGACAACCCATGACCATCCCCGTCTGCCCATAGAAGCCGCTCGTGAAAAGTGGGTTTGAGTTTGCGGTGAACATTCACGACGCCTTTGTCGGGATGCACCGAGACCAATGAGGCATAGACCGACCCGCCAGATCCCGACCGCTCGACAATGCCGGTCATGACGGCCACGCCCAGTGCGGTCGCTTCGGCGCAAATCGCTGCGACTTCAGGCCCATCTGTCGTGATGGCGGATTTCAGATAGGCCACATGGCCAATTTTGAGCAACTCGTCATTGTGCGCCACCGCTTCGGCCCTAAGCCAGACAGGGTAGCCCGACAAGAACACCTCGGGAAAGACCACCAGTTCTGCCCCGTTTGCGGCAGCGTCCCGTAGCAACGAGATCAACTTGTCGGTGCTGGCCTGAGGATCAAGAAAGACCGGAGCGGCCTGAACGGCGGCAACTTTCATCGGATAGTATCCTGCAACTAGAAGCGTGACGCCCGCGTCCAATCAGATCAGGCGCGGGTCCGAGTGTCAAACCGGATCGGTTAGCCGGGATTTGCCGGTGCTGTATCCATTTCGTCGTTAACCGGGCCCCAAGGCTGGGCCGAGTCGCACCAGATCTGGATCGTTGGCTTGACCCATGAGCTGTCGTTCAGCGTACCGGCCTTTACGGCAGCAAGATTGCCGAACGCGGGCATTTCCGTAGACAGCGGCGAGCCGCAATTGCTGCAAAAATTCCGCGTCACGGGTTGCCCCGAGGCCCCGTTTACAACGAATTGCCTGCGGCTTTCGCCTTCAAATGCGATCGAAGCCGTCGGGACCAGAACATTGGTCGAATAGGCCGAGCCGCTTTGGCGCTGGCAGTCGGGGCAATGGCAGACAACCATCATCGCGGGTTCTTCCGCGCTTGAGCTATAGGTGACCTGTCCGCACAGGCAGTGTCCTTCGATCTTCGGCATTGGCTTCTCCTTGCTGGTTGTTGGTTATGGGGTTGGCCCTCGGGGCGGCATCAAATGGTCAGCCGACTGGTTGAACAGGGTTGAGTTTTGTTCAGCCGTTGCCTTGCCCGAGAATTGCGCGTCTTTGTGCAGATCAATGGCGGCCCGCACCGCTGGTCTTGTTTTGATGCGCTGACGCCACGCCGCCACGTTCGGAAACTGCGCGAGTGCGACACCCAAGGGTTTCGCGATAAAGGCCCATGGAAAGCACATCATGTCCACGATCGTATAACGCCCGAGCATGTAATTGCGCCCGTCCAGCCAGTGTTCCATCACGGCCAGAGCACGCTCGAACTCTCCTTTGTACCGGCTCAGGGAATAGGGCTGTTCCTCTGGCGCGTAGTTTACGAAATGACTGAGTTGCCCGCCCATGGGCCCCTGGTTTGCGGCCTGCCAGAACAGCCATTCGTTGAAGGCGATGCGCTCTCGATTGTTTTCCGGCCCGAATTGCCCGCTACGTTCGGCGAGATACAACAGGATGGCGCCGCTTTCGAACACGCTCAGCGGTCCGCCTTCGGCGTCATGGTCTACAATCGCAGGCATTCTGGCATTGGGACTTATGGCGCGGAACTCGGGCGTGAACTGATCACCCGCTCGCAGATTCATTAGGGTCGTGCGATGATCCAGCCCCGTTTCCGCCAGCATAATCGCCACTTTCCAGCCATTTGGTGTCGGGGCATAGTAGAAATCGATCATGACGCATCAGCCAACGTGCCGGTCTTCAGGCTGCGGCGCAGTTCCTCACTGTGCTCACCCAATTCGGGCGCTGGACGCAGATCGGTCGCCGGGGTCCCGTGAAACACTGCCGCTGACCTGGCCTGCCGCAACCGGCCTGCCGTGGGATGGTCGTATTCGACGCAGGTTCCATTGGCCTCAAGCTGAGGATGCTGCCGCATTTCACGCCGAGTGAGAACCGGCGCACAAGGCACACCCGCGGCCTCAAGCGCGGCCAACAAAACGTCGCGGTCGATGTCGCGCACAATCTCTTGGGTCAGATCCAGCCTTGCATCGCGGTTTATGTCGCGCAGCTCGGTGGTTCTGAAACGCTCATCTTCGAGGATGTCGGGGCGTTCGGTAGCGTTCGCCAGAGCCTCCCAATGCTTGTTTTGCATGATCGATATGCTGAGATAGCCGCCTTTGACTTCGTAGATCAGATCGTGAAACGATTGACTTTCCTCAACTTCCATCTCGTCGCCCACAAAGGTGTGACCATTCATGTCCGAGGCCCAAAGGAACGCCGCGACAGTGTCCAGCATCGACAGGGTCACTTTTTGGCCCTTTCCGGTGCGCTCGCGGGAGAGCAGCGCGGCGGTCACGGCCTGACTTGCCTGAACGGCGGTCAGTTTATCGGGCAGGATGGTGCGGACCAGGCGCGGCCGTTCCGCATCCGAACCAGCCTGAACGGTCGTCAGGGCCGACAGCGCCTGAATAAGTGGGTCATACACCGGTTTATCGGCAAGCGGCCCTTCGAAGCCGAACCCGGAAATCGACATATAAACCAGACGGGGGTTGAGCGCGCTCAGCACCTCATACCCTAGACCCAACCGGTCAACGACACCGGGTCGAAAGTTCTGGATGAACACATCCGCCCCCGCCACAAGTGTCTTGATCATATCGATATCATCGGGGTCCTTGAGGTCTGCGACCACCGAGCGCTTGTTCCGGTTGTTGTTGAGATATGAGGCAGAATGGCCACCTCTGCGTGTGGCGACATGGCGCGTGAAGTCGCCTTCGGCGCGCTCAATCTTGATGACGTCTGCACCCTGATCCGCCAGAATCATGGTGCACATGGGCCCTGAGACAACGGCGGTCAGGTCGATGATCCGGATGCCCGATAGCGGACCGTTGCGGTGAACGTTGCCATGTTGGGTCACAGCCAACCTCCTGCAATATTTGCATAGAGCCTACGGTCGGATCAGCAGGCTGAAAAATGCAAAAACCTCAGCAGGGGATGAAAAAAATTCAACTCCGCTGAGTCAGGAGCCAATCGTGGAACCGTTTCACGTCGGAGCGCATGGACCGGTCGGGCCGCGCGACGTAGTATCCGATATTGTCGGCGTCAGGCACATCATAAGGCGCTACCAGAATGCCCGCGGACAACAAAGGATCGACCAGCGGGCGGCGTCCCAATGCGATGCCCAACCCGTCCTGCGCGGCCTGAATGGTCAGTTCATAGGTCTCAAGGCTGTACCGCCGGTTCGCCTCAGGTGCCGCATAGCCCCGTGCCTTACACCATGTATCCCATTCGGCTTCGACGGTGGCATTCGCAAGGAACCGTTGCGTTTTAAGGGCGTCGGCGAGTGATGCGTCATTCAGGTTTGCCGCCAGCTCGCGCGACATGACCGGCACAATGCGTTCCCGCAATAACGGCGTCGTAACAGTTTGGGGCCATCCGCCTGTGCCACGCCGAATGGCCAGATCGACGTTCTCGCGCTCAAGATCCACCACGCGTGTTGTCGTCACCAGGTTGACCTCAAGATCAGGATGTCGGCGCTCCAGATCGGCCAGCCTTGGTAAAAGCCATCCGGCGGCGAAGGATGGCGTCAACGTCAGCGATATTCGTTTGCGATCTGGCGTAGACCGTATTGCTTCGGTCGCGCGCAGAATCTCGGACAGTGGGCCCCTGATCTGATCAAAAAACTGGCTGCCGTCGGCGGTCAGGAACAATCGGCCTTTCCGGTTTTCGATCAATCTCACGCCCAGTTCGGCTTCCAATGATTTGACCTGATGGCTGATGGAAGACGCCGAAACATTCAGGCGGTTGGCGGCTTTGACCGCGCTGCCCGTCAACGCAACCGCATAGAAGGACTTCAACCCCCCGAATGGGGGAAACCGGTCATGATTGGGTGTGCGCTTTTTGACTGACATAGGTGCAGGTTAGCGCGAAGGCTAAGGAATGGAAGCCCGTGCGAAACGCGGGTGCCGGCCAGCGCTTTGGTCATGTACGAAGACGATGCACGCCTGACGTGTGGCAAAGGACCGAACCACCGAAGGCGCGGCGGCATTTTGACGTTTGATGGCGCGAAAAGTTCGTAATTTGATGTTTCCAATAGTGAACGAAAGCGTACGTTGCGCGCAAATCGGATTCAACTGTAACCACACGGGTAGACCATGAGCGACCTTGAAGCGCAGCGCAATATCTCTATCGAAGCGACCCAGAGCGGGCCACCGCCGCGGACAATCAACCCGTTTTTCGGCGTGGGGCCCATCACGGATGTGATCCAGGATGAGGCGGACGGGCGCAAAAATCGCTTTGAATTCGATCGCTGGCTGGAATCCACCTATCGCAAGCTTGATGACAACGGAAACGATCTGGGGCCGTTCACCACGGCGGAGATCGGCCGCTCAATGCACCGGGGCTATCCGGCGGATGCGATTCTGCGCGATATGATGTTCCACATTCACCGCTACTTCGGGTTCCCTAAAGAAAACCCGATGGCGGTGGGCCTGGGCGGCGGTCACAGCGGTTTCACGGTCGCGATCATGCATCTGATGAACCCGAACCTGCAGGGTCAGAAACTGTTCGTCGACACGCCGCGCCCGGAATCCGAGGATGCAACAAAGGGCGGGTTCTTCCGCCAAAGCTGGGGCACCCAGATCCTTGAGCTGCAGCAGTTCGCAGCCAATGGTCACGAAGACAAAGTGGTTTTCGCTGGCGCCGAAGGGACCATCCCCTCTGCTGATGAGCTGGAGGCGATGGGTATCACGTTGTTCGTTGGCGTCGGCCACGAAACCACCGGTGCCACCACGTATACCACCGAAGAGGTCAGGTCGCTGCTGGAGTGGCTGAGCCGCGATCCTTTGAACCGCCATGCAATGATCGATGCGACCTCGATGCTGGGCGGCATGCCCTGGCCGCAGGACGTTGTCGAAGCGTTCATGGCCAAGTGCAATATCTTCACCCCGTTCCAGAAGGCGATCGGCGGTATCTCGGGTTATTTTCTGGCTTCGTTTACTCCGGCTGCGATGCAATTGATCGAAGATAACCAGAAGAACCCGGCCTGGGCGATTGCGCGACAGCTGAAGCTGGTGGTGCCAACTGATGCCAAGAAACCCCTGACCGGCGAAAAAACCGTTGGACTGGGCCCGTTCTATGATGCCGCAGCCGACAAGATGACCGGCGGTGTGATCAATACATTCTCGTCGTTGGCCTTTGCCGAAACCACCTATGGCCTGCTACGCGTCGAAAAGATGTTTGGCTCGGTCGAAGTGATGAACCAGCGCTCGGCTGCAAACCGCGCCAAGATCGATGAATGGCTTGCCGGTCAGAGCTTGCTGGTTGCCGGCGTGGCGGATGCGGCCAAACGGGGTGCGGCCGTGACCTTGTTGGCCGTCAATGACCCGGGCATTACCGATCCGTCCATCCATGGGCGTATCATCGCGCGTTCGAAACAGCTGTTGGGGTACGAGGGTCTGACCCACCCGAATGGTGATTATGAACCCGGCCTTGATGCAGCGCGCTATGTCAATGCGTTCCCCGGCACTCCGGGCGATTACCGCGCATGGATCGGCGGTATTCGCGAGCCCGAAGACATCGTGCGCCTGCTTGAAAACATCTCATACGCCTACCACCGCGCCAAGGTGGTGGTCCTGGAAGAAGAGCTTGCGGCGCAGGGCACAACGTTCGACGCCTCGGCCGATGGCGGTTCGGACGTGCGTAAAGATGATCCCACCCGTGCCTACCGCATTCTGGTCGCGGATCTGGTTGGTCTGAAGTTTGGCGCTGACGGTCAGCCTGATGCCTCTGCCGTTCAGGCCTATGTCGAAGACCAGGGTGCCACCTTCACGTATGGCGGATGGGATGGCTCGGATTTGCCTGCGGGACAGCATTTCTTCTACTTGCCGGACCTGTCGACTCACGAAGAGCTGACGGCGGCCTGCTGCGGAAACCAATATGACGCGGTGATTGCTGCGGCGACATTCTTCCCGGAAAACGCAACCTTCCCCGAAGGTGGTGTACGCATCGGTGCGGGTACCGGGAACATGGCCTGTGCCTGTTGGGGTGGTGGCGACGGTGCGGGCGGTGCGGCCCCTCTGATGAACACGCCCAGCTTCAACAGCCGTGCGACAGCCCAGACAGCGATGAAAGCGTTGCTGCGTGTTCTGCCCGACCTGAAGGTTGATGAGATGCACACGCGTGTCGTGGCGGGCGATTTTGATACTGGCAAGCATCTGCGCGACTACCCGACTGAAAAGCTTGAAGGTAAACGCCTGGGTGTCATCGGGTACGGCAACATTGGTCGCGAAGTGGCCAAACTGGGCAAAGCCTTTGGCATGACAGTGGCGATCTATGCGCGCGAACATCACCGCAAGTGGATCGAAAGCGAAGGCTTCATCTATGCCGCGACCCCTGAGGAAGCCGCCAAAGGCGCGGACGTGTTGTCGCCCCACACAGGCCTTGGCGCGAAGGGCGCGGATGGCGTGTTCGCCAACGCGGGTCTGGTAGGAGCGTCGGTTCTGCAAGCGCTGAATGACGGTGCAGTTTTGGTGAACTACGATCGCGGCGAAGTTGTCGACGCGGATGCGCTGAATGATGCGATGGCATCGGGCAAAGTGGCGTATGCCGCCATTGATGCCGATCTGTTCGTCGCAGAAGATGGCAGCCTGTTTGGCCCCATGGTCCCTTACCGACCGCTGATCGAGGCCTATCCAGGTCGCCTGGAGCTGCTGCCTCATGCGGCAGCCGATACCGAGCACACGTCGCGCGTCGAGGGCGCCAAGCAGGCGGTTGACCAAATCCTGGCTGCGATCCGATACCGCGAGGTGATCAACTGCAAGGGCGATCTGCCGGAGGGCTACACAAGTGGCGGGGCGCAGACAGTACCGGGTGTTGGCAAGGTTTTCGCCTCGGTCATCGCGTCTGCGGCTGCTGATCCCGAGACACTGACTCGTCTGCGCGATACGGCTGAAACTCTGGCAGCCATTTGGGGTGCGATTGAATCGACACGGGACCCTGTCCGCCGTGCCGAGCTGATTGAGCGCCATGGCGAGGCACTCACGCTTGCGTCGAACAGGATGCACAGCGACTTTGACGCGTTGGGTTTGGTTGGCGGCTACAACTGATCCAAGCCAGACGCTTGTAAACAAAAGACAGCCGGCGCGTGTGGTCACATCGCACGCGCCGGTTTTTTTGATTCTGCTGACACCGCCGTCGATGTATTGGCGGCCGTTTGCACGGCGACCGGGACATCGCGTCACAGCAGGGCGGCTTGCAAGTAAGTCGATATTAGTATACCGCCGCATACAAACGAGACAGCGCAGACACCCGAAACATTCGGGCGCTGGCGCAAAACCACAACTGTTGGGATGAACCATGGGCCTTTTTGCTGATTACCTTGATGAAATCGAAACGCGTAAAACGCAGGGTTTGAACCCCAAACCCATCGAAGATGGGGCGCTTGTGCAAGAGCTTGTGGCGCTCATCAAAGAGGGTGATCAGGCGCATCGGGCGGACGCGTTGAAGTACTTCATCTACAACACGCTGCCCGGTACAACCAGCGCGGCCGGAGAAAAGGCGCGCTTCCTCAAAGAGATCATATTGGGCGATGCGGCCGTGGAAGAGATTTCAATCCCGTTCGCCTTTGAGCTGTTGTCGCACATGAAGGGCGGCCCTTCCGTCGAGGTGCTTCTCGATCTTGCATTGGGCGACACCCCCGAGATCGCTCAGCAGGCCGCCGACGTGCTGAAAACGCAGGTCTTTCTGTATAATGCAGACACAGAACGCCTAAGCAGCGCGTATGCCGCGGGCAACATGACAGCACGTGAAATTTTGGAAAGCTATGCACGCGCTGATTTCTTCACCAAGCTTCCCGATATTGATGAAGAAATCAAAGTCGTAACTTATGTCGCTGCAGAAGGTGACATTTCGACGGACCTTTTGTCCCCGGGCAATCAGGCGCATTCGCGGTCAGACCGCGAATTGCATGGCAAGTGCTTTATCTCGGAGACTGCGCAAGCAGAAATTCAGGACCTGCAGCGTCAGCACCCGGACAAACGCGTTATGCTGATTGCGGAAAAGGGGACAATGGGCGTTGGCTCGTCCCGTATGTCGGGCGTCAACAACGTCGCGCTTTGGACCGGTAAACAGGCCAGCCCCTATGTCCCGTTCGTGAACATTGCACCGATTGTGGCGGGAACCAATGGCATCTCGCCGATTTTCCTAACCACGGTCGGCGTGACCGGCGGTATCGGTATTGATCTCAAAAACTGGGTCAAGAAAGTCGACTCAGAAGGTAATCCGATCCTGAACAACGACGAAAGCCCTGTTCTTGAACAGAAGTACTCGGTTGAAACCGGAACGGTGCTGACGATCAACACGAAAGACAAAAAACTATACGATGCGGCAGGTGAAAAAGAACTGGTCGATGTCGCCTCGGCATTCACGCCGCAGAAGCTTGAATTCATCAAGGCCGGAGGGTCGTACGCGATCGTGTTCGGTAAGAAACTTCAGGCGTTTGCAGCGGAAACACTCGGGATCGAGCTGAAATCCGCCTTTGCACCGTCTCGCCAGATTTCGCATGAAGGCCAGGGTTTGACGGCGGTTGAGAAAATTTTTAACAAAAACGCTGTCGGAGTTGCTGCGGATACTGTTTTGCACGCTGGTTCAGATGTTCGGGTCAAAGTGAACATCGTCGGATCGCAGGATACGACAGGTTTGATGACCGCGCAGGAGCTGGAGTCGATGGCGGCGACAGTGATCGCTCCGACCGTGGATGGTGCGTACCAGTCAGGTTGCCATACGGCCTCGGTCTGGGACAAGAAAGCGCAGGCCAATATCCCGAAGCTGATGGCCTTCATGAATAATTTCGGCCTGATCACTGCGCGCGACCCAAAGGGGGTCTATCACGCTATGACCGACGTCATCCATAAGGTGCTTAATGACATTACCGTCGATGACTGGGCCATTATCATCGGGGGTGACTCGCATACGCGAATGTCGAAAGGCGTAGCCTTTGGCGCGGATTCGGGCACTGTTGCGCTGGCTTTGGCGACAGGAGAGGCCACCATGCCTATTCCCGAGTCGGTGAAGGTGACGTTCAAAGGCCGGATGGCCGATCATATGGATTTTCGTGATGTGGTTCATGCCACGCAGGCGCAAATGCTGCGGAAGTTCGGCGACAACGTGTTTCAGGGGCGCATTATCGAAGTGCATATCGGCACTCTGCTTGCCGATCAGGCCTTTACGTTTACCGACTGGTCTGCGGAAATGAAGGCCAAAGCTTCGATCTGTATCTCGGAAGATGATACGTTGATCGAGTCTCTGGAGATCGCAAAAAGCCGTATCCAGATCATGATCGACAAAGGGATGGAGAATGAGGCGCAGACCCTGCATGGTCTTATTGCAAGTGCCGACAAACGCATCGCCCAGATCAGATCGGGTGAGGTTCCGGCGCTGAAACCAGATGAAAACGCCGAGTACTTCGCGGAGCTGGTGGTGGATCTGGATGAGATCAACGAACCGATGATCGCGGATCCTGATGTAAACAACGCCGATGTTTCAAAGCGGTATACTCACGATACGATCCGACCGGTCTCTTACTACAACGGGGAAAAGAAGGTCGACCTGGGATTTGTTGGCTCGTGCATGGTGCACAAAGGGGATCTGATCATTGTGTCCCAAATGCTCAAGAACCTTGAAAAGAAAGACGGTAAAGTCACGTTCAAGGCGCCGCTGGTCGTGGCGGCCCCGACCTATAACATCGTGGATGAATTGAAGGATGAAGGTGAGTGGGCCACGCTGCAGGAGTATTCGGGTTTCGAGTTCGATGATCTGTTTCCGAAAACGTCGGCCCGCACTGCCTATGAGAACACCCTTTACCTTGAACGTCCCGGCTGCAACCTGTGTATGGGCAATCAGGAGAAGGCTGAAAAAGGGGACACCGTTCTTGCGACATCAACGCGCTTGTTCCAGGGACGCGTTGTTGAGGATTCTGAGGACAAGAAAGGTGAATCGCTTTTGGCCTCGACGCCTGTGGTGGTTCTGTCTGCAATTCTGGGACGCACGCCCAGCATTGAGGAATACAAGGATGCGGTCGAGGGCATCGATCTGACCCGCTTCGCACCGCCGTTGGCGAAACCGGCGACTTCGAACTCTGTGCATTTCTGACCGGGTCAAACGCCCGGAGCGGAAACAACTAAACAGGGGCCCGAGCCTTGGCGCGGGCCCTGAACGATCGAATAGGTCACACGATCCGCGCCGTTGGCGCATATCTTTATAGTTGCAGCGCTTATCTGGCTTTCGCCCCGCACCTCTTTCGGTTCGCAAGCCCGACTTTCGGTCCCTCACCGTTCATAAAAATGCTTTGTTTTTAGAGTGTAAGCTTAGTGTTCGCATCTTTGACGGAGGCTCTCAATGACCGAAGAGAGTGTCGCCCGGTTCGGGAAATAGCCTACATAACTCGACGGTGCGGCGACGCCGACAAGCTCTCGCGATATCAAGCGAAGCTAACACTTACG
Organism: Ruegeria sp. G10; assembly: GCF_056533645.1. Taxonomy (NCBI): domain Bacteria; kingdom Pseudomonadati; phylum Pseudomonadota; class Alphaproteobacteria; order Rhodobacterales; family Roseobacteraceae; genus Ruegeria; species Ruegeria sp. G10. Next base: position 655,718 of record NZ_JBQFOQ010000002.1, read on the forward strand.
TGAATTTTCGGCGTTGCAGCAAAGTAATCTTTGCGCTGCAGAGCGTCTCAATCCAATACTGCATCAGCTGTGTTCATCTTGCGGGGTTTTCATGCGCGTCAGCGTCGGCATCGCTGTTTCCATGCTGGTCGCCCTGTCTATCGGGGTTTCGACCTTCATCGTGCATTCCTTGTGGTGGACGACGGCGCGCGACAACAGCCGGATGCTGGCGGCTGAAATAAACAGTCAGATCGCCAACACCGTCCGTATCGAAGTTGGATTGACCCTTAGATCGGCCGAGGCCGCCTGGGCCGCCGTGCGCACGATCTTTGTTCAGAACGTCATCGGCACGCGACAGGCCGACAAGCGCGAATTTGTGTTTCTGTCGCAGCTGCAGGCACAACCAAACATATCGTGGATTTTCTTTGGCTGGCCTGATGGCAACTTCTTTGCCTCGCATCGGCTCGGAGATGGCGGACTTGAGATGATCGAGATCGACAAGAACATCCGTGACCGAATGCTGCGGAAGGATCGCTACATCTTCATACCGGGCGACATTCAGTTCGAAGAACGCAGTTTTTCCGAAACAACCTATGACCCGCGCGAGCATGCGTGGTACGGGAACTTCGTGAATCTGAGCTCGCAGGGCTGGATCGAAGCGCATGGCCTTCCGGGCAGCGACAAGACCGTCTACGCTTTTGCCGGGCCGGTCGATGTGAACCGCAGGCGGCAGGGGGTTCTGGCCGTCGCGATTGAGACCGACCGCCTTTCGCGTTTCCTGGCGACGCTTCATCCCGGTGAATTTGGGGCGGCCTTTATCCTTGATGCTGACGGCAAGGTCATAGCCATTCCGGATGCAGAGGCCGACGAAACCACGCCTGCACGCATGGGCGAGGGCGAGCTATACGAGGTTGCCATGATCTCGGGCGAGAAGCTGTTGGGCGATCCGGCAGGCAACACGCCTGGCAGTCAGACAACGCGCGTTGTCATTGACGGAGTTCCTTATGCGGTGGCGTTGACGCCCCTTGGATTTTACGGATGGCGCGTCGCAACCGTCATACCGGAATCGGCCTTTTTGTCAGGCATCGACAAGACACTGATCAACCTGATTTACATCTTGATTGGCGTTGTGGTGGCTGCAACCGGTCTGGCGATCTGGCTCGTACGCCGTGTGGTCGCGAACCCGCTGGCGCGCATCGCCGAAGACCTGAGCAAGATTGAACGGTTCGATGTCGAGCGTATTTCGCGCAGGCCGTCCCGGCTCTCTGAACTGGCAAATCTGTCTGCGGCGACAGCCAGCATGGCGGCGGGCCTGTCTGCGTTCCGCAAGTATGTTCCGACCGATCTTGTGCGAATGCTGGTGGCAGAGGGGATCAAGACCGAGCCCGGCGGTGATATCAAACCGATCTCGGTCCTGTTCTGTGACGTGACTGGCTTTACCGGGCTGTCCGAAAAGCTTGGGCCTCAGATCGTCCAGTTGATGGAGCCTTTTTTCAGCGCGGCTTCGGCGGCTATCGCGCGTCATGATGGGACCATCGATAAGTTCATGGGCGATGCGGTGATGGCGTTCTGGGGGGCGCCGCGCAAAGACGATTACCACGCCCAGAATGCCTGCCGCGCGGCGCTGGATCTCGTCGCCGCTGTCGAAGCTGCGGGCATCGAAGATGAGGCTGGGAATCCTCTGCGCGTTCGGATCGGGTTGAACAGCGGCGAAGCGCTGGTGGGTAATATCGGGTCCGAGCAACGATTGAACTATACAGCGATCGGCGACGTGGTGAACGTGGCCAGCCGCCTGGAAGTCACGAACAAGGACTATGGCACGCTGATTTTGATCGGACCCGAAACCCGGCAAGAGGCAGGCGACAGCATTATCGTGCGCGAGCTCGATACGCTCACCGTCTTCGGGCGCAGCGAAGAGCTGGTGGTTTATGAACTGATCGCCATGGCGGACGATTCTGAGTCTGCACCGGCATGGATTACCGCATATGAACAGGGCCTTGCGCACTACAGGGCGCGGCGCTTTGCTGACGCGGTGATTGCGTTTGATACCGCAGACCGCATGCGCGGAGGAGATCCCGCGTCCGTTACGATGCGTGCCCGTGCGCGGGCCTTGATCGATAGCCCGCCGCCGCTGGATTGGCGAGCGGTCACCAATACCGACAAGAAATAAGTCGCCTTATCTCAGCACTGGCACCGATCTGAGGCGACGCTTGGCAAATTCGATAAAGGCGCGGGTTTTGGCGGGTGCACGTCTGCCCTCGACATGCACAAGATGCACGGGCAGGGGGGCGGGTTCGAATGCTTCCAGCACGGCGCGCAGCCTTCCTGCCTCAAGGTCCGGTCCGATCTGGTAAGACAATACCCGGCACAAGCCCCACCCCTGCCGCGCTACCGAGATCGCCGCCGCCACACTGCTGACCATCAGGCGCGGTTTGACTCTTACCGTCTCTTGCAGGTCCGGGCCGAACCGCCAGTCGGTCACCGGGCTGACCCCCGCAGCCGAGACGATCTGGTGCGCTTGCAGATCGGTCGGGGTTTCCGGCAGACCATGCGTTTCAAAATAGGACGGTGCGCCGCAAATCACGCGGCGGACATGCCCGACCCGAACGGCGGTCAGGCCCGAGGGCGGAAGCTCACCAATCCGTACCGCCAGATCGATGCCTTCCTCGACCAGATCAACAACGCGGTCGAGCATTAAGACATCTGCGGTCATGCCGGGATGTTGATCCAGAAAATCAGTCAGAATGGGGGCGACATGAATGCGCCCGAATTCGTTGGGGCAGGTAATGCGCAACTGACCGACGGGATTCGAAGCGGCCCCGCGCGCGGCGTCATCTGCCGATTGCAACAGCGCCAGGATGTGCCGTGCATCCTCCAGATAAGCCTGGCCGACTTCGGTCAAACGCACGCGGCGAGTCGTGCGGGTGAATAGACGCGCGCCCAACCGTTCTTCCAGCGCGTTCACACCGCGTGTCGCAGAAGGAGCGCTTAGGCCCAGCTTACGTGCGCCGCCTGCAAAGCTCTCGGCTTCGGCGACAGCAATGAAGACTTCCAGAGTCTGAAGACGATCCATTATTATCGAAACCCAAAATAATAACTTTCGAGAAGAGTATATTCCTTTGTCATGCGGGGCAAAATAGCTATTCGTCAACAGCTACATCGCGAAGTGGAATGAAGCATGAGCATTGAGGCGCAACGCCAACCGGTCCCACCGTTCACCGAGGAAACCGCCAAGTTGAAGGTTCGACTGGCAGAGGATGGCTGGAATGGGCGTGATCCGGCCAAGGTGGCGTTGGCTTACACGCCGGATACGCAGTGGCGCAACCGCGCGGAATTTCCCAACGGGCGGGATCAGGTCCGACAATTCCTAACCCGTAAGTGGAACAAAGAACTGGACTATCGCCTGATCAAAGAGCTTTGGGCCTTTTCCGGCAACCGTATCGCGGTGCGCTATGCCTATGAATACCACGATGACAGCGGCAACTGGTTCCGGGCCTACGGTAACGAGAACTGGGAGTTTGATGCCGATGGCTATATGGCCAAGCGTTATGCCTCGATCAACGAGCTTCCGATTTCCGAGAAGGACCGAAAATTCCGCTGGCCTCTGGGGCGTCGCCCGGACGATCACCCGGGTCTCAGTGACCTTGGACTGTAACCTGAATTGGATAATCGCATGACACCGATCAAACTCTATCGCAATCCGAAATCCGGCCATTGCCACCGGGTCGAACTGATGCTGGCGCTGTTGGGCCTGCCGTATGACACCATCGACCTCGACATGGCCAATGGCGCGCACAAGGCACCGGACTATCTGGCGATCAGCCCTTTTGGCCTGGTACCGGCAATTGATGACGATGGCTATACGCTGGCCGATTCCAACGCGATCCTTGTGTATCTTGTTCAGACCTATGCCAAGGATAAGGATTGGATGCCCGCCGACCCCAAAACCGCCGCCGAGGTGCAGCGCTGGCTGACTGTGGCTGCGGATAATGTATATTCCGGCCCCTGCGCGGCGCGCCTGGTCAAAGTGTTCGGCGCTCCGCTGGACCATGAGGCAGCGGTGGCGAAGGCGCATGCTCTGTTTCAGGTGATGGAGGCACATCTGGCAAGCCGTGATTGGTTGGCGGCCCCGACGGTCACGATCGCAGATGTGGCGGGCTACAGCTATATCGCGCATGCCCCGGAAGGCGGCGTTGATCTGGCGCCATACCCCAACATCCGCAACTGGCTGGCTCGGATCGAAGCGTTGCCAGGTTTTGTCGGGATGGCGACCTCTCCGATCCCCGAACTCGCCTGAGCCAAAAGCCAAGGCGTCGGGGCTGAGATGTGCGCCATGAGGATCGGTGACATGGATCAGAACTCCACAAATACCCCCTTTCATGCGGGTGAACGTGCTGCGCAGCAGCGTGCGGGTGTCGGCGATATCTCAAGCTGGGCAGGCGGCTTCATCCGGGATTTCATGCCCGCGCAGCATCGGGACTTCTATGCGTCGCTCCCGTTTCTGGTCTTGTCTGGCCGGGACATGACGGGTTCGACCTGGGTGACTTTGATCGACGGTCCCGACGGCTTTGTTCAGTCACCAGATCCGCAGCGCCTGGTAATCGAGACCGCTGCGGATGTTCAGGACCCATTGTTCAGCGCGTTCGCGGCGGGCACGGATATCGGCCTGATCGGGATTGAGCTGGCGACCCGCCGCCGCAACCGGCTCAGCGGTCGCTTGCGACGCGTGGGACAGGGTTACCAGATTGATGTGCGGCAGACCTTTGGGAATTGCCCGCAATATATTCACGAACGTGTCTGGCAGCGGGTTGCGGCCACACCCGGCCAAGCGCAGCATTCGACGGAGTTGGAGCCCGATCAGATCGCCCTGATCGCCCGGTCCGAGACCATGTTCATCGGGTCCGGGCATCAGCTGGGGGGCGATGAGCCGTCGCGCGGTTTCGACGCATCGCATCGCGGCGGTGCCCCCGGATTTGTTCAGGTCAAAGACCCGCGTCATCTGAGGATACCGGACTACGCAGGCAATAACTTCTTCAACACGATTGGAAATCTGATCGCTGATCCTCGGATCGGGCTTGTATTCGTCGATTTTGAAACCGGCGGTCTTTTGCATATCTCCGGTCGCGCCAGCATCGACTGGACGCCGGCCGATACCAATGACGATGATGCGTGGCGCATGATTGACGTCACGGTCGAAGCAGTGATCGAGCGTCCGCAAGCACTTACTTTGCGCTGGTCCAAGCAGAGCTCCAGCCGCAGGTTCACTCTTGCTCGCCGGGTACCCGAGGCGCGCGGTATCACGTCTTTCTACTTTCACCCGTCCGACGGCGCGCCGGTCTGGCCGTTCACCGCAGGGCAGCATTTGCCGATCTCGGTCAACATCCCCGGTCAGGCTGGGGCGGTGCAGCGCAGTTACTCGCTTTCGGGTGATCCGGGCACGGCAGACAGCTACCGGCTTACGATCAAACGCGAGGCGCAGGGTCTGGTTTCGCGGTTTCTGCATGACGAGTTGGCGGACGGGGCAGAGATCAGCGCATCCAAACCGTCAGGAGACTTCACTCTGCCAGAAGGTGAAAGACCTTTGGTGCTGGTGAGCGCAGGCGTCGGCGTGACGCCGATGATCGCTATGCTGCGCGGCGCTTTGGCGAAAGGCGGCAAACGCCCGCTATGGTTTGTCCATGGTGCCAGAAACTCTGCTGAACATGCCTTGCGCGAAGAAATTGTAACGCTTGTCAGGCAACTCCCGGATGCGCGCGCAAAGATCTTTTACAGCCAGCCCGCTGCGACCGATATCCTAGGCTCTGACTATCAGGTGCACGGGCGGATCACGCCGCAGGCGCTGCTGGACCTGGATGCCGGGTCCGACGCGCTCTATCTGCTTTGCGGACCGGGTCCGTTCCTGTCAGACATCCGAACGGGTCTTGAGAGGTCGGGTGTTCCCGCCCAGAACATCTTGTTCGAGGTCTTTGGCCCGGTTGCGCAAACACCCACCGATCCCAACTAGGCTTTCAGCCGTTGTGTCATCTCGAGTTTTTTGCGCAGCGGACTGCTGTTTTTTATGATCACCGCTTCGACTTTTCCGGCAAGCCCGCTGATCGTGATGCCGCCGGTTTGGCCCAGCATGTTCGGTATCCCCAGCCCGCATAATTCGTGCACATATCTGGAATAGACGATAGCCGCCTCCGAGCTGCGCGTCACGGTTTCGAGCGCGTCGGCGATCAGCGAAACAGGCCCGATTGCTGTGACTGGGCTGGGTGCAGTCTGATCCGCACTTTTGCCCACCCGCCCGATTACAGCACGGCCAGAGTGGATACCGATACCCACCTTCAGGGGCGCTGAAAGGCGCTGCGGCAGGTTGCCTTCGGTGCTTTCAACCAACTCCTGACACCGCGCAGCGGCATAGAGCGCGGACCGTGCGGCGTCGGCCTTGTGGGTCTCTAGCCCGAAGATAGCAGTCAGGCCATCATTGGTGAACTTGTCGATATGCCCATTCTGTGCCTCGATCTGTTCGACCATCAGATCCAGTATTTGGTTTAGAACGAAGATCACATCATAGGGCAGGGTCTTGTCGACAAAAGGTCGGAATTCTTTGATCTTGAGCTGCAGCACGGTCACTTCGCGTTCGATCCCCCATCCGAACGGGTCCGATTGCAGCGGGGTCGAAGCCGCGCGTTGGGGCTGAATGATCGGTCGAATGCTGACATCCCCCTGTACGCGCGCCTGACATGCCAGACGCATATCCGGCTCGGCATTGATCTTGTCCAACAGCTTGCGTTCGGCGGGGCCGACGGGGCTCAGGCTATCCTGGTCGGACATCACCAGAACTCTGCAGGTTGAACATCGCGCGCGCCCACCGCAGACGGACATATGAGTTATCCGATTGTCCCGGCTGACATCCAGCAACGTCTTGCCCGGCGCTGTATCGACGACAAGCCCGTTACCATAGTTAACCCGTACACGACGGCGAAAGCCCTGGGCGACGATCAGGGCGACGAAGAACAGCAGCAGAGCGCTCAGGATCAAAGCGACCCAACCTTGTGCGATCGCTTGATATTCGGAAACCGCCTGCCGGACCTCGGCCACGCGCGCAGCCATGTCTAGGGTTTCGGCCCCGTCGGGATTCAGGCTGAGCCTTAACAGTTCCCGTTTGGCGGCGGTCATCCAGCCTGCCATGGCAATGATCGGTACGGCGATGGCGACAGGCAGCAGGATCAGCAAACCGTTTTTGTACCACGACTTGGGGCGCAACCAGAAATGGATACCGATGAGACCGTGGACCCAGACCAGCAACATAAGCGCATTCTGTTTAACTGCCGAGCCGGGCCAAAGCAGCGATAGCTCTTGCAGATAGCTAACGGGTATGCCGGTCGCCAACTCGGACCCACGCGTGACAATGATATGGCTGACCAGCCAATAGGGAATGGCCAGTCCCAGCGCGATCTGGAACCAGCGCCAGAAGGGCATTTTAAGGCTGCGAATGCTCAGGATACTCAGGGCGCCCAGCAGGATGTGAACCGCGAAAGACCCGTAAAGAAGGGCCGTGCCAGGCACAGAGCTCCAGATCGCGGACATTACCGCCAGCATACCATCCATCCAGCCCAGCGATACCAGCCCGAGCCCGTGATTGATGAAATGCCCCGTTGCGTAGATAAGCAAAACCAACCCCGACCACAGCCGTGCCTGCTGCGCGATGGTCCCGCTGCCATTGGCTTTGATATTTCTGCGATTGATAGCCATCTGCCACGCCCGTCCTCTCGTTTGGCGGCTTTTGCCACCCTGTCCGAGGTAAACACGAGGCACGACAGATGTATTCTGGCCGGACGCTCCTATCGGTTCACGTTCCGGTGTAATCGTTGCAGTAAACGCCGCCGCTCAGGTTGGATCGTCGCCCGGCTTGGGATCGCGGTAGCGGTTGAGATCCAGAATGCCGGCTTGGACCGGGTCCTGACGGATCAGCGCATCCTGTACCAGATCGCTCAGCGCCCAGAACTCGGGGCTTGTGCGGCGGACACCATAGGTCGCAACCAACTGCAGCCAATCGGTATCCGAGTTGACCGACCGCAGGGTTTCAACAAAAAGCTCGATCTGGTCGGGTTCGACTCTGAAAAAGAAGTTTGGATAACTGCTGATAAGACCGGGCAGGATGGTCAGCCGATCAGATTGCGGATCTCGGCGCCCGGCCTCGTCAAACAAAAAGGCGATATTGTCATGCGCTTTGTCGTGGGTCAGCGTATAGACCGTTGGCGCACCAGTGTCGTCCTTCGTGATCAGTACTGACAGATCGGGCAGGAACGTTACCCAACCTCCGGTCTGATCGGTCAGCGCGCGTAACTGTCGCGCCACCCCCGAGAGTTCCGCAGACGCGTCACAAGCAGGTTCGCCACATCTGTTGATCGGGTCCGTCAGCGGCCAGAGGCCGGCACCGCGCTCTAGCAGTTTCAGCAGAAATTCACGCTTGGGCGACTCGGTCTGGAACGTCACGCCGCTGGGAGTGGCGCTGTCGACATGGCGTCGGTGCCAATAGGTGTGTATCTCGCTCAGGACACCTTTGTACCAGCTTTGATGCATCGGCGAGCGCACGTCCTTGGGCATGAAACTCAGGAAAGTGTCCTCGCTCTCCATGCGCAGTTCATCCATATAGATCCGCGTCGTAAGCTGATGCTCGATACGGCCAAAAACATCGTACCCGGCCACGAGGTTGTAATAGATCCGTTCAAAGATCGGATAGTCGATCACCCAGGCAGTTTCGGGAATGGTGCCGTGAAAACCGGTCATCGCGGAAGCGTTGTCGAAATGGCGAAATACAGTGATCAGGGCGTTGGGGTTGGTACCATCGCCGTCCCAGATCGCGTCATATCCAAATCCGGCCTTGTGTGCCGGGCTTTGGCTGTATCGCTCATCGCGAAACTTCAGATACTGCACCTGATTTTTGTGCGAAAACCCCTGTAGCTGTTGCAGAGTTCCGTTTTCGCTGCCCGAAACGGGCAGTTCCAGGGTTACAGCGGCATCGCGCAGATAGCTGGGATCGGTGATCGACAGGTCCGCGTCAGGGGTCAGAAAGCTGACCCAGAACCGGTCTTCGATCACGTCCACCGCAGTTTCGCCGTGACAGACCGGCCCGCGAATGAAGCTGCGTACAAAAAACAGCGCATCATCCAGCAGGAATTGATAGCGACTGCGCGGCGGGATGGCCGCGAAGGTCGTAAACGGGTTCCCACCCGCACTTGCGCCATATGAGGGCAAATCCGCGACGGTCCAGTCGGGTGCCAGAAACAGGCCTTGCAAACGCTCCATCCGTGCAGGGCTGAGCGGATAGACCAGGTGTTCTTTGTGCACAATCGTTTCCGTTACCGGCTGAAGCCGATAGTAGAAAGGTGTATCGCCGGGATCATCAAAGGGGCGGCGTGTCGCGATCACCTCGATTGCGGTTCCGCTGGGTGTCCGAGAGCGGACCAGTTGAAAAAACCGTTTTGGCGCATCCCCGTCAAAATGCAGCCGCGCCAGGAAGAGGTGTTCATAGATATATCGGCTGGCCAACTTTGAGCGCGGGTCCGGAGCATTCAAGAACGCCTCCCATGCGGTGATCTGCTCGCCGATTTCTTCAGGCATATCCATCGGGACGAAGGGTGCAGGTGCACCGGCGCGGGCCCAAGCGGTCAGGCGGGCATATTCGCTGTCGCTCAGGGGCGCTGCGGCATAGGGCATCCCGGCCAACGGGTTGGCCTTGGCAAAGTCTTCGAAGGTTTCCGGCGTTGGGCAGGCAAGTGGCCGATCCAGCGCAAGACCAAGTTCTGCCGGGATGGGTTCGTTTGTTGGCAGGGGTTTCTTGCGACCGAGTTCAAGATATTGCTGCAGCAATTCGGGTGTAACCGGATGAAAGCCAAGGCTGCGCCATTCGGGGATAGTTCGCGCATCTACGCCCAATCGTGTGGGTTGTGCATCAGAAAGACGGTCGGAATGATAAACGGCCAGCTTACTGCCCCCGCGCAAAAGGCCATCGGGCGATGTCAACTTAAGCTGGCAGGGCGCGTCGTAACAACTGTGGCAGACCACACAGCGGCGATCCAGAATAGTTCGGATATCGGACCAGTTCTCGGGCGCCTGCGCGCGCGCCTGTGTCAAGAGATTAGGCCAGAGCATAACGCCCAGGATCAGGGCAAGCAGTCCGGACGCGATGCGCCCGATTTGGGGGGGCCACAATTCACGCCAGCCGGCGCTGCCATCATCTGACCGGGCGCGAGTCGGTTGCGCGTCTGCAGGTTTCGGGGCTAAGGGAGGAAACCGGTTTGGTCGCGATACCACATCAGGCCTCATTTCAAACAGACACTTGCCGAAACAGGTTAGCCCAGTGACGCAGCGCCAGAAAAGTAAAAACCACAAAACCGCGCTGTCCCTGCAAGAGAGGAACCGCCGCAAAAGGGTGCGCAATCGCATCCTGATTTTGCTGTCCCCTGTGATCCTGCTGCTCTCGCCGATTCTGGTGCCGATCTATCTGATCGTGCGCAAGCGCAGAAAGGCCTCGGCCCATGGCCCTGTTGGGCGGATGGGGGCACTTGCGGGCAGTCTTTCCTCGGTGAGCCCGTCACCGCCGGACCCAGAAGAGGAAGCCCGCCTTGATGCAATGCCGGATCGGTTCGCGCTGTGTCGGGTGATCGGGAACGACCTGGTTCCTCGGCATACCGCTGGCCAGTCTCTACAGAATGTCCGCTTCATTCTTGAACACGAGCCCGATCTTTCGGACTGTACCAAGCTGTGGATCTTGAACCGAATTGTTGACCCCGAAAACGAAGCGGCACTGATTGCTCTGCTAGATGAGCACAAGCAACTTTACAGGCGTATCCCCTTCGACCCGGCCGAGCTTCAGGCAATCGGATATGATTTCACATCGTTCGAGGATCCACTGATCTTTGCGGACGGGTCGATGGACGATCTGGATGACGATACGCGGGGGAAGCTGCTCACGCAGGCACACCGTGCTCGCAACAACTATGTCATGAACAACAATGGCGCACGCAATGCGGCTCTGGCCTTTTGCCTAGAGCATGCCAAATGGGCGCTGCCGTTTGACGGGAATTGCTATTTTACCAAAAGTGCATGGGACGCGGTGCGCACTGACATCATCTCGCAGCGCCATAAGCGGTACTTCAGCGTGCCGATGGCGCGGATGCAAAACAACGATGATCTGCTTGTAGATGCGGTCAAACCAGAAGCGAACGAAGAACCTCAGCTGGCGTTTCGCTGCGATGCGCCTTTGCGGTTCGACGCGGCTCATCCGTATGGACGTCGGCCCAAGGTCGAACTGTTTCTGCATCTCGGCATTCCCGGTCCCTGGCAGGATTGGCCGGTCGAGAATTTCGATCTGCCACCCCGCAAGGTCAGCCCGGAAGGGCATCGCGTGGGGACTGCCGGATGGGTGGCCCGGTTGTTCTCGGGGCAGGCCAAGCTTGAGCAGACGGGGATGAAGACGCTCAAAAACCGGGGATTGGCCCGGAACGAAGCGATTTGCGCCACCTTGGATATGCTGGAAACCCGCCAGATGGCGGATATTGCCGAAGGTGACGCGCCGGTATTCTTTGATGCGGCTCGGATCGGTGCACTTGTCGGGTCTGACGGAGATGCCGATCTGATCGCTGTCACGACAGCAGCTGACGATGCCCTGACACGCGGTCCGTTCTCGGTTACCGATAAACCTGAACCCGGACCCAGCGGCGATAAGCACGACTATTACCATCCTTCTCCGTACTGGTGGCCGGACCCGAAGAAGAAAGATGGCCGACCTTACGTGTTCCACGATGGGCAGCGCGTGCCGGGCACAGAGCTTTACGAAGAGGAAAGCCACCGCTTTGACCGAACCAGATTGCAGAGGCTTTTCGACGATACGACCGCGCTGGCTTTGACCGCTAAGCTGACTGGTGACAAGCGGTATGGCGAACACGGCAGACGTTTGGTGCAAACCTGGTTCATCAACCCCGAAACACGCATGAACCCTAACCTTGATTATGCGCAGGTGCGGCTTGGGCACAAAGGCGACAAGGGTCTGGCGCACGGGTTGATTGAAACTAAGGATTTCTACTATTTCCTCGACGCGGTGCGGATGTTGGAGGATGCCGGTCTGACCCAGGGTATTCGCGAGTGGTGCACCGAATTCGTTGCGTGGCTGACCGATAGCACGCAGGGAAAAGGCGAACGGCGGGCCAAGAACAATCATGGCACCTGCTATGATTTGCAAGCAGCGTCGCTGGTCGCGTTTCTTGGCGATAAATCCGCCCTGCAGCGGATCAATCTGCGGGCTCAGGCGCGACTTCTGGGCAGCATCACCGAAGACGGCGAACAGCCGCACGAAATGACCCGCACGCTGACCCAGCATTATTGTGCATTCAACCTGCAAAGCTGGATTAACCTGTTCAACCTGCTCGAAGGCACTGGCCTCCAGCCCTGGAGCAGTGATGCCGCGGACCGGCTGATCGTCGCCATGCGCCGTTTGCTGAAAGACTCGGTCGCGGGTTGGGAACACGAACAGATCGAACCGTTCGAGGCCGCGCGTCTGGTCCCGATCGACGTCACGCTGCGTCAGAAGACCGGGCAGGGGTTCCTGCAATCGACCGAAGCCCCCGCCTGTTTTTACCCCCATGACGGCATACCGCCCTTCTGGCGTTTGGCGCGCGGCTACGGCGGCGCGCTCTGATCACATTCGGGTGTTGCAACTCGGAAAATGATCTGGATGATGCGGTGGCATGAGGACCGGAAACTCCGGCCAGCCGCAGTCTGATGCGGTCACAACAATAATGGGGAGAGACTTATGTCATTCAAAACTCTGATGCTTGCCGCCAGCGCCACGGCGATGATTGCGGCGGGCGCTTCGGCGGAAACGCTGCGATGGGCCCGCGCCGGTGACGCGCTGACGCTGGACCCGCATGCGCAGAACGAAGGCCCGACCTCGGCCATGGCGCACCAGATCATGGAAACGCTGGTTATGCGCGACCATTCCGGCGCGCTGGTGCCGTCGCTTGCGACCGAGTGGGCACCGTCCGAAGACAACCCGAATGTCTGGGTGTTCAAGCTGCGCGAGGGCGTGACCTTCCATGACGGGGCCGAGTTCGACAGCGAAGACGTTGTGTTCTCGCTGAACCGCGCGATGACGCCGGATTCGGACTACAAGGAACTGCTGGCCTCGGTCAAAGAAGTGCGCGCGCCGGACAAGTTCACCGTCGAGATCGAGACCGATGGCCCGAACCCGATCATGCCCAACAACCTGACCAATATGTTCATGATGGACAAGGGTTGGGCTGAGGCGAACAACGCCGTGAAGGTGCAGGACTATGAGGGCGGCGAGGACACGTTCGCGGCCAAGAATGCCAACGGCACTGGCCCCTACAAGCTGGTCAGCCGCGAGCCGGACGTAAAAACCGTTCTGGCCGCCTATGACGGTTATTGGGGCAAAGATGAATTCCCGCTGCAGGTGACCGAGATCGTTTATACCCCGATCCAGAACGCCGCGACCCGCGTTGCCGCGCTGCTGTCGGGTGAGGTCGATTTCATTCAGGACGTGCCTGTGCAGGACCTTGAACGCGTTGCGGGCACCGATGGTCTGGATGTTCGCACCGCGCCGCAGAACCGGGTGATCTTCTTTGGTATGAACATGGGCGACGCTGATCTGGGCTCGGACAGCGTTGATGGTGCCAATCCGCTGGCGGATGTACGTGTGCGTCAGGCGATGTCCAAGGCAATCAACCGCGATGCGATCCAGCAGGTTGTGATGCGTGGCCAGTCGGCCCCTGCGGGTATGATCTCGCCGCCCTTCGTGAACGGCTGGGATGAGGGGATGGATGCGTCCTCGACCACCGATATCGAAGGCGCCAAGGCCCTGATGGCCGAGGCAGGGTATCCTGATGGCTTCTCGCTGACCCTGAACTGCCCGAACGACCGCTACATCAACGATGAGGCGATCTGTCAGGCTGCCGTGGGTATGCTGGCGCAGATCGGCGTGACCGTGAATCTGGATGCCAAACCCAAGGCGCAGCACTTCCCGCTGATCAACAACCTCGAGACCGATTTCTACATGCTGGGCTGGGGTGTTCCGACCTATGACTCGGAATACATCTTCAACTTCCTGGTCCATTCGAAGGGCGAGAAATATGGGTCTTGGAACGGCACGCGCTATTCCAACCCTGAGCTGGATGCCAAGATCGTGGCGCTGGCCTCGGAAACCGACCTGCCCGCGCGCGATCAGCAGATCGCCGATATCTGGCAGGTGGTTCAGGACGAACAGCTTTATATCCCGATCCACCATCAGGTGCTGAACTGGGGTATGAAGTCGGGCGTTGGCACCATCGTTGAACCCGAAGATTCGCCTAAGATCAAATACTTCGAGATGAACTAAGCCATCCTTCCGGATGCAGGGCAGGGCGCGGTTTCGCGCCCTGTTTTCGTTTGCGTGGGCAGTAACGGGCGCGTGATCTCATCGTGAGAATTCCTTTACGCGGCGGCCAAAACATCCCAAGCTCTGACCCATAAACAGGGAGATATCGCCATGATCCTCAGGAACAGCGCCATTGGCCTGACCATGCTGCTGGCCAGCACCGCGCAGGCTGCCGAGTTCAAATGGGCCTCGACCACCGATCCGCAGACAATGGACCCGCATGCGGTCAACTCGGCCCCGGTGCTGGGGTTTCTCAATAATGTCTACGAAGGGCTGGTGCGGCGCGGCAAAGATATGGCCGTTGAACCGGCGCTAGCTGTCAGTTGGGAGCCGATCGGGGACGGTGAGGGCTGGCGGTTCAAGCTGCGCGAGGGCGTCACCTTCCACGATGGCAGCAGCTTTGACGCCAATGATGTGCTGTTCAGCTATCAACGCGCCTCGGGCGAGGCTGCGGACACCCGCAGCTGGTTTGCGCCGGTCAGCGATGTGATTGTGGTCGATGACTATACCGTCGATATCATGACCACCGCGCCCAACCCGCTGTTCCCATCCTCGATTGCCAACTGGATGATCATGGATCAGGGCTGGACCGAGGCCAACGATGCCGTGGTGCCCGACAAGGAAACCGGCAACCACGCTACGATCAACGCCAACGGCACCGGCGCGTTCAAAGTGACCGAGCGCGAGCCGGGTCTGAAAACCGTGCTGGAGCCGCATGAGGGCTGGTGGGGCGAGGCTGAACACAACATTACCCGCGCCGAGTTCAATCCGATCCAGAACCCGGCCACCGCCGTTGCAGCGCTGTTGTCGGGTGATGTGGACATGATCAACCCGGTGCCGATTCAGGACGTAGCGCGGCTGCAGCAGAGCGCAGATGTGGACGTCATTCAGGGGATCGAGGCGCGCGTGATCATGTTGGGCTTTGATCACGAGGCCGAGGCGCTGAAATACACCGATGACGCGGGCAAGCCGAACCCGTTCCGCGATGCGCGCGTGCGTCAGGCCGTCGCTAAAGCGGTCAACGTGGATGCCATTCTGGCCACGATCATGCGCGGCAATGCCGAAGCGGCCTCGCAACTCGTCACCCCGGTGATGAGCGGCTATTCTCGGGCCAATGCGGACCGTCCCGTGTTCGATGTTGATGCTGCCGAGGCGTTGCTGGCCGAGGCGGGCTATGCCGACGGCTTCTCGTTCGGGCTGAAATGCCCCAATGACCGCTACCTGAATGATGAGGCCGTGTGTCAGGCGGTTGTCGGTATGCTCGCCCAGATCGGCATTACCGCTGAATTGGATGCGATGCCGGTGCGCAACTACTGGCCGGAACTGCGTGAAGATAACTACGATATGTACCTGCTGGGCTGGAGCCCCGGCACCTTTGACGCTGAACATCCGGTCCGGTTCCTGGTGGCAACCCCGAACGAAGAGAAAAAGCTGGGCAGCTGGAATTTTGGTGGCTACTCGAACCCGCGGGTCGATGAATTGCTGCCGAAGATCCAGTCCGAGCTGGATCAGACCAAACGTCAGGCCATGCTGGATGAGGTGACGCAGATCTATCAGGACGATCAGGTCTATGTGCCGATGTATGTGCAGCCTCTGGTCTGGGGGACGCGCAACAATGTCGAGCTGACACAGCGTCCGGACAACTTCTTTATCCTGCGCTGGGTGACGGTGAACTGAGCCGATGGGCGTCATGATCGCCGGGGTCTACCACGCCGAGGACCCCGCGCCCGACACAAGGCTTGACGGTGAATTCCGCCGTCAGGCCTCGACCATTCGGAACGCGCTGCCGGATGCTCTGGCACCGGGGCGGTTTCATCTTTACGCGGCGTGGAACTGCCCCTGGGCGCATCGCGTGCTGCTGGTTCGTGCGCTCAAGGGGCTGCATGATCTGATCACGGTTGCCTATGCCGAGCCGCGCCGTACAGCCGACGGCTGGGTCTATGCCGACGGCGCGGATGCGGTCTATGGCGCAACGGCGCTGCATCACGCTTATGCCCGCGCGACACCGGCCTATACCGGGCGGATCACGGTGCCCTTGCTATGGGACCGGGTCGAGGAGCGGGCGGTCTCCAACGAATCCGCTGATCTGGTGCGGATGCTGGGCACGTTGCCGGGCTATGGTCCCAATCTGGCGCCATCAGACAAGCTGGACGAGATCGACGCGTGGAATGACAAGATTTATGCGCGTCTGAACAACGGTGTCTACCGCGCAGGGTTCGCCCGCACGCAAGAGGCCTATGAGGCCGGGTTCCGCGATGTGTTCGCCACACTGGACGAGATCGAGGCACATCTGGCCACCAACCGCTACCTCTGCGGCGACACGCTGACCGAGGCCGATCTGCGCCTGTTCCCCACGCTGGCCCGGTTCGATGTGGCCTATCACTATGCCTTCAAATGCAACCTGCGTCGGCTGATCGACTATCGGAACCTCTGGGGTTATGCGCGCGAAATTTACGCGCTGCCCGGCGTCGCCGGGACCGTGAAGTTCGACATCTACAAGCAAGGCTATTTCTCGCCGTCCGAACTGCGAAATCCGCTGGGGATCGTGCCGTTGGGCCCTGAAATCGATTGGAGCGCGCCGCACCACCGCGACATCTTGACCACCCGGTCGGTTAAAGCATAGAGAGACGCACCAATGGGGAAAATCAATGTTCGCATATATCGTCAGACGGATGTTCCAGTCCGTCATCGTGCTGTTGGTCGTGGGTCTGGTGGCCTTTTCGATGTTCCGCTTTGTCGGCGACCCGATCGACAACATGCTGGGGCAGGAACGCACGCAAGCTGACATCGACCGCCTGCGCACCGAACTGGGGCTGGATCAGCCCTTTGTGGTGCAATACGCCAAGTTCCTGCAGGGCGCGGTTCAGGGCAATTTCGGCGTCTCATACCGACAGGGCCGGCCGGTTTCTACTATCCTTGTGGAGCGGGCCCCGGCGACGCTGGAACTGGCGTTTGTCTCGGGCTTTCTGGCGATCACGATCGGCATCGCCCTAGGGGTTTTCACGGCGATCCGACGACAAGGGATTGCGGCAAATGTGATTATGACGGTGTCCCTGATAGGGGTCTCACTGCCCACCTTCCTCATAGGGATATTGCTGATCTACATCTTCTCGGTCGAGCTTGATCTGCTGCCCAGCTTCGGGAGGGGCGAGACCGTTATGATTGGCGGCTGGTCCACCGGGTTCCTGACCGCCTCAGGGCTTAAGGCACTGATATTGCCTGCAATCACGCTGGGTCTGTACCAAATGACACTGATCATGCGGCTGGTGCGGTCCGAGATGCTGGAGGTGCTGCGCGCCGATTATGTCCGCTTTGCCCGCGCCCGAGGGCTGTCGGATCGGGTGATCAATTTCCGCCATGCGTTGAAGAATACTCTGGTGCCGGTGATCACGATCACCGGCCTGCAACTGGGCTCAATCATCGCGTTCGCCATCATCACGGAAACGGTGTTCCAGTGGCCCGGCGTGGGCCTGTTGTTCATCAACGCGATCCAGTTCGTCGATATCCCCGTCATGGCGGCTTATCTGATGCTGATCTCGGTGATGTTCGTGACGATCAACCTGATTGTCGATCTTCTTTACTATGCCATTGACCCGCGTCTGCGTGTCGACGCGAGGGCCACATGACCGATACCCCAAATACTCAAACCCCGTCGCGGATGGCGAAATTCTGGGACAGCGACTTTGCCTGGTCCTTCCGGCATTCTCCGGTCGCCGTCATAGCCTCGCTGGTTGTGGTTGTTCTGGTGCTCGCGGCGATCTTTGCGCCGCTGATCGCGCCCTATGATCCGTTTGACCCATCCACGCTGAATCTGATGAACGGGTTTACGCCCCCCGGTACGCCCAACGCCTTCACGCAGGAAACCTTTCTGCTGGGCACTGACGATCAGGGTCGGGATGTGTTTTCGACCATCCTTTACGGCATGCGGATTTCGTTGTTCGTGGGGGCCGCGGCGGTCCTTCTGGCTCTGATCATCGGGGTTATTCTGGGGCTGGTGGCGGCCTATTTCGGCGGCTGGATCGAGACGCTGATCATGCGCATCGCCGACGTGCAGCTGACCTTTCCGGCCATTCTGGTGGCGATGCTGATCTTCGGGATCGCGAAAGGGATCACCCCACCCGAATACCGGGATGAGATGGCGATTTATGTGCTGATCATCGCCATCGCCCTGTCCGACTGGGTGCAGTTCGCGCGTGTTGTGCGTGGCGCGGCTCTGGTCGAGAAAAACAAGGAATACGTCCAGGCCGCGCGTCTGATCGGGCGTGGGTCCTTCCCGATCATGTTCCGCCATATCCTGCCGAATGTCCTCAGCCCGGTTCTGGTGATCGCCACCATCTCGCTGGCGCTGGCGATTATCGCCGAGGCGACGCTGAGTTTCCTCGGCGTCGGAGCGCCACCGACCCAGCCGTCGCTGGGCACGCTGATCCGCATCGGGCAGGGGTTCCTGTTCTCGGGTGAGTGGTGGATTCTGTTCTTCCCGGCCTGCACGCTGCTGGCCCTTGCCCTGTCGGTCAACCTGCTGGGCGACTGGCTGCGCGATGCGCTGAACCCCAAGCTGCGGTGATTTCATGAGCCTTCTGACGATCAATGACCTGACGGTCGAATTCCCGACCCGCCGCAAGCTGTTCACCGCTGTCGACCATGTGGACCTGACGGTTGAGCCGGGCCAGATCCACGGTCTGGTGGGTGAATCCGGTGCTGGCAAATCGACCATCGGTGCCGCCATCATGGGCCTGCTGGACCGGCCCGGCCGCATTGCCAGCGGCACCATCAAGCTGAGCGGAGACCAGATCAGCGGTATCGACGCCGAGGCGATGCGGGGACTGCGCGGCAAAAAGATCTCGATGATCTTTCAGGACCCGCTGACCTCGCTGAACCCGCTGTTCACCGTGCGCGAGCAACTGGTCGAGACCATTCAGGCCCATCTGGGCGGGTCCGAGGCCGAGGCCACCAAACGCGCCCGCGACCTGATTGACCGGGTCGGCATTCCCGACCCGGATACGCGTCTGGACCAATACCCGCACCAGTTCTCGGGCGGGATGCGGCAGCGCGTGGTGATCGCGTTGGCGCTGTGTACCGAGCCGGACGTGATCATCGCGGATGAGCCGACTACCGCGCTGGATGTCTCGGTGCAGGCGCAGATTCTGGACCTGATCAAGGAACTGGCGCAGGAACGTCAGGTGGGGGTTATCCTGATCACGCACGACATGGGCGTGATTGCCGACACGACAGACCGCGTGACGGTGATGTATGCGGGCAAGGTGGTCGAAACCGGCACCACCGCGCAGGTGATGGGCCAGCCGCAGCATGAATACACCAAATCCCTGATCGCTGCCGTGCCGCGCCCGACGCTGAAGCTGCACCGCTTTCCGCAGATCAGCTATGGCGGGCGCGAGACGCGTTTCGCCATCGAGGATATGGCCCGTCACTGGCCCAAGGTCGACAATGACGCCAGCAAGCCGGTGTTCGAGATCCGCAACCTGACCAAGAAGTTCCTGCAAAAGCGCGGGCTGCTGCCGTGGGACCGGACCTATTTCACCGCCGTCGACAATGTCAGCTTCGACATCGACGCTGGGGAAGTGTTCGGCGTGGTGGGCGAATCCGGTTCGGGCAAGTCCACCGTCGCGCGGATGATCGCGGGGCTCTATCCGGTGGATGGCGGCACCATCGATTTTCAAGGTCAGCGCGTCAGCGACCTGAGCAATCGTTCGGTACAGGATGAATACCGCAAGAACATCCAGATGATCTTTCAGGACCCGTATTCCTCGCTCAACCCCCGGATGCGCGTGGACGAGATCGTCGCCGAGCCGATCCGGCACCATAAGTTGATGGATGGGGCGGATATCAAGCGCCGGGTCGACGAGTTGCTGGATCAGGTGGGTCTGGGCCATGAGGCCGGTCAGAAATACCCGCACGAATTCTCGGGCGGGCAACGGCAGCGGATTTCCATCGCCCGTGCGCTGGCCACGCAGCCCCGGTTCCTGATCTGTGATGAGCCCACCAGCGCGCTGGATGTGTCAATTCAGGCGCAGATTCTGAACATCCTGAAAGACCTGCAGGAACATCTTGGCCTGACCCTTCTGTTCATCAGCCATGACCTGCCGGTGGTGCGTCAGATGTGCGACCGGGTGGCGGTGATGAAACAGGGTCAGATGGTCGAGATTCAGGACACCACCGATCTGTTCACCCACCCTCAGACCGAATATGCGGCCGAGCTGCTGCGGCTGATGCCCAAGCTTGACGATCTGTCGACCGACGGGCTGGGCGAGCGCGAGGCGTAACACGCAAAGGTTGACGAGACCTGCTTGGCGTGGCCTGATCGGGCCACGTCAATGCAGGGAGATATTGCAATGCTGATCCGATCCGTGACCGCCGTTCTTCTGGGGCTATGCGTACCGCTGTCCGCGCAGGCGCAGGATGGGTTCCCGGACCTCGTGGGCAAGTGGGTCTGCAATATCGAATATGGTGCCTATTTCTTTGACCTGCTCGAAGGGCCTTATGAATTTGAGCTTGAGATCACCGAGCAGTTGGGCGCGGGTTTCAAGGGGCACTCGGTCTGGATCGGGGACCGCGAGGAATTGCCGGACGACCAGATCGACCGCCCCGGGCAGACGATCGTGGCCGAAGAGGGCACGAAGGTCACGATCCACGAAGAGTTTCTAGGCATGATCGGCTGGGGGGACCGAAACCTTCATATGGTGGATATCGCCGATGACGGGATCAGGATCGGACGGCTATTGGCCGATGGCGAATTCGAGGTGCTCGCCGCTAGAGCGGGAGAACACGCGGCCCTGACCCGAACGCGGTGCATGAAGCAGCCCGGATAGACCTGCGCGGTGGCCGCACCCTTGAAACCCTCGGAAAAGATCGAGCGCCTGTCGCGGGCGGTGCATCCCGGTTTGCTGGACACTGCCATCGACCCGCATCTGATGATCGTTCTGATCCTCGCCAATCTGATGAGCGATACCCTGTGGCAGGTCCGGGATAAGATTGCCGACCGCGCGGCGGCGGATGGCCTGCCGGTTACCGATGAAATGCTGTCTTTCATCGACCATCACTTCACCCATGATTTCCCCATGGGCACAGCCGAACGCGTCGGCATCCTGAACCTGCAGGACGAGCGTGACCGGCTGGGGGCCGGGGCCGTCGATACGATCAAGGCGCAGCTTTGGCGGCATGTGACCTGGCGGCGGGACAAGGGGCAACTGACGCCTGCGCTGGATATCTTTCCACTGCTCGAACAGGACCAGCTGCCGATTTACACCTATTCGACCATCGATGGCCTGCATGCGATGTCGCGCCTGCTGAAGCACAAGAAACACAGGCCCATGGGGGTAACGGTCTGCGCCGATGAGGCGACGTTGACCACATCGCTGGCCAGCGTTTTGAACAGCGTTGCATTGAAAGACCTGTTCATCGTCGGGTCGCCGGGCCACTACACGACGCTGCTGCAGAAGGGGGATCGGCGATACTGGTGCAATGGCAAGCCCGAAGCCTTTTCTCAGAGCCGTTGGGCCAGCGTTACCACGGGCGCCGGGGCCGACCCCCGCGCCGCTTTCGAGCGACGTATGCCCTACGCTGACCGTTTCGTCTCGTTGTTCGGCGTGCTGAAACTCGGCGATGGGATCAGCACGATCCCCGAGGTCGAGCTGTCACGGTTCGAGGCGGATTGTACGGCGTTCTTCGGCACCCAACTGCCGCCGTTCGAGGCGTTTCATCACCAGGAAATCGCGTTTGAAACCAGTGTCGCAACGCGTGCACAACTTGCCGAGCTTGATCGTGCCGAAGGGGCTGGGGCGGTTCGGCGTGTGGTCGATGAACTGGCGGGTGGAAATGACCTGTCGGTCTTTGGACAGGCGGCCTATTGTTATCGTGACCTTAATGTGCCGTGTCCGGGGGCCTATCTGGCCAACGGGGTCAGGGGGCCCAAGTTGCGCGAGCTTGCCGCCTCGATCCGTAGTATCGATGATGCCGTGACGGCGGTGTCTGGCATCACCGGTCAGAATGCCATCTATGGCGAGCGGAGCCGCATTGCCACTCCGGATGAGGTGCTGCTGTTCAATACAGGGGATGATGTGGACCGGGGGCTGCTTTTGCTCTCGGTCCTGCTGGCCGCACCTGCGATCTCCGATCGGACCAAGGCCGAGGTCGCGATGATCGTGACGCCTCGCTCGACCTATCTTCAGGTTCAGGGCCGGGTTATTGATGTGGCAAAGCTAACCGATGCCGAGGTCGCGGGCGACGCTTGGCTGACACTCGACCAATCCTGTCTGACCGCAGGTTGAAAGGTGTCGACTTGCGGCCCAACGCCCGGAGTGCATCGACGGTTCCCGTTGCGTCCGCGTTACCCTCGCACACTGTGCCTGGTCCAGTTCCGTGGTCCCAATTGGTTGACGCCCGGCGCATACACCGGGCGTCAGGTCAGATCAGAGCCCCCACTTTGCGCGGTTTTCCTCGAAGAACCCTTGCGCCTTTTTGACCTCGATCCAGTTGTTCACATAATTGATCCAGACCTGATCGTTCTGCGGCAGGAGCATCGCAATGGGCGAGGGTGAGCGGGGACCGGCATTCTTCACGCGCACGACCGGGAATTTCTCTTCCAAGGTCGAGCCTTCGATGTTCGAGGTGATGAACACGTCCGCGCGGCCTGCGATCACTTCCTGAAAGCCGCGGGCCGGTGCCTCGACCACTTTGATTTCGGCATTCGGGAACCATTCGCGCACGCGCTTTTCAAACGTGGTGCCCAGCGTGGTTGCAACCGTCACGCCCGGCTGGTTGATCGAATCATAGCCGTCGAACTTGTCGGCCTTGTCCTTGGTTGTATAGGGAAATAGCTCGACCGCGATGTAGCTGTCCGAGAAACCCGCAACTTTCATGCGCGGTGGTGAGATCGAGGCCGATCCGGTCAAATGATACTTGCCCGCCACCACGCCGTTGACCAGCGTTTTCCAGTCGGTGGGTACATATTCGACCTCGACCCCCAGATCAGCGGCAAGCGCGTTCATGATGTCGATATCATAGCCCTTATAGCTGTTGGTCGCCGGGTCGCGCAGCGACATCGGGTTCCAGTCGCCCGTTGTGCCCACTTTCAGCACACCGGAATCCAGCACTTCGTTCAGGGCTGACTGCGCCTGCG
This sequence comes from Ruegeria sp. G10, assembly GCF_056533645.1. Classification (NCBI taxonomy): domain Bacteria; kingdom Pseudomonadati; phylum Pseudomonadota; class Alphaproteobacteria; order Rhodobacterales; family Roseobacteraceae; genus Ruegeria; species Ruegeria sp. G10. The sequence goes on from NZ_JBQFOQ010000002.1 coordinate 679,252, forward strand.
CGGCGGTTCCAAGCACTAACCCAAGCGCCGCGGCGGCGGCGGTTTTCAAAAACCGTTTCATGTATTTCTCCCGTTGGTGGCGTTAAGCGATTGCCGCTACATTGTTTCTTGATCTAAGCGTAAAGACAAAGATAACCTCAAGCAAATAATTGACCAGAAAACAAAGGCAGGCCAGCAGATGCAAGACGCCGCGATCGAGCTTGTCGGTGTGAACAAGTGGTTCGACACGTTTCACGTTCTCAAAGACATCAACCTGACAGTGAACAGCGGCGAAAAGGTCGTGATCTGTGGGCCTTCGGGGTCAGGAAAGTCGACCGTGGTGCGCTGTATCAACCAGCTTGAGAAACATCAGAAGGGCACGATCCGGGTGGATGGGGTCGAGCTGACGAATGATCCCAAATCCGTGGCGGCGATCAGTTCCGAGGTCGGGATGGTGTTCCAGCAGTTCAATCTGTTCCCGCACCTAACGGTGCTTGAGAATCTGACGTTGGGCCCGATCAAGGCGCGTGGCCTCAGCCGGAAAGAGGCCGAGGAGAAGGCGCGGCACTATCTGGAACGCGTGCATATCCCTGATCAGGCCGACAAGCGGCCCATCCAATTGTCTGGCGGCCAGCAGCAGCGCGTCGCCATCGCCCGGTCGCTGTGTATGGAGCCGCGGGTGCTGTTGTTCGACGAGCCGACCTCGGCGCTGGACCCCGAGATGATTTCCGAGGTTCTGGATGTGATGGTCGAGCTGGCGCAGGACGGGATGACCATGGTTGTCGTCACCCACGAGATGGGATTCGCCCGAAAGGTGGCCGACAAGATGATCTTTATGGATGCAGGCGAGATCGTTGAAGAGGGCCACCCCGAGCATTTCTTCACCGATCCGCAATCCGAGCGGTGCCGTAAATTCCTGTCTCAAATTCTGCAGCACTAGGTGGGGCCGATGAAAAAACTTCTTCTGATATCGCCGCTTCTTTTGCTGGCCGGGTGTTCGTCTTCGTCGACCTGGGGCTGGTATGTGATCAATCCGACCACCGACTCGGGCTGGACGAACGTCAAGTTCCTGATCTCAGGCATGGGCGCGACCATCCAGATTTCCCTGATCGCGGCGGTGATGTCGATTGTCATCGGCCTGCTGGTGGCGTTGCCGGGTCTGTCCGAAAAACGCGGCTGGCGGCTGGTCAATCGGGTCTATGTCGAATTCATCCGCGCCATTCCCCTGCTGCCGATGCTGTTCTGGGTGTTTTACGGGTTGCCCATCGTGTTCCAGTCAATGGGGATGAACGTGCCCATTGATCCGTTCTGGGGCGCGATCATCACGCTGGCCATCTCGGACAGCGCGTTTACTGCCGAGATCTACCGCGCAGGCATTCAATCCATCGCCCGCGGTCAGCGCGAGGCGGCGCAAACCATCGGGCTGAACTATTTCCAGACCATGCGCTATGTGATCCTGCCGCAGGCGATCCGGCGCATTCTGCCCCCGTTGGCGAACCAGTTCATCTACATCGTCAAGATGAGCGCCTTTGCCAGCGTCATCGGCATGCAGGAACTGACCCGCCGCGCAAACGAACTGGTGGTGACCGAATACCGTCCGTTGGAAATCTACACGCTTTTGATCTTCGAATACCTGATACTGGTCCTGATCATCAGCGCAGGCGTGCGCTGGCTGGAGCGCCGCATGGGCGCGGACGAGCGCGGATAAGGAGAAAGCGATGGACTGGAAAGACTTCATGGCCGAAACCGAGGCCAATATCGGCAGCTTCTCGAAAGAGGTGCCCGAAACCGTGCGCGGGTTCGGCATCATGGGAAAGGCCGCCAAGACCGATGGCGCGCTGAGCGAAAAGACCAAAGAATTCATGGCCCTTGGCATCGCTATCGCGACCCGCTGCGACAGCTGCATCGGGTTCCACGTCAAGTCTCTGGTCCGGTTGGGGGCCACACGCGAGGAGATGTGCGAGGCTTTGGCCATGGCGACCTATATGGGCGGCGGCCCGTCATATGCTTACAGTGCCAAGGCCTTAAAGGCCTATGATGTGTTTTCGGAGTAAACCTCATGCGTCCTGATCTGGCCGGAGCCGAAGGGTTCATCCGAAACAGCTGGTACGTCGCGGGCCGGTCCGAGGATTTTGGCCGCGAATTGAGCGCTGTGCGGATGCTGGACGAAGAGATCGTGATCTATCGCGACACCAAGGGCGCAGCCATCGCGTTGGAGGATGCCTGCCCGCATCGAAAACTGCCTTTGTCACGCGGAACTATCGAAGGAGATCATGTGGTCTGCGGCTATCATGGGCTGACCTTTGGTTGCGGCGGCGAATGCATCAGCGCGCCGACCCAGCTGGATAACCCGCCGCGCCGCGCCGCCGTCCACGCTTATCCGGCAGAGGACCGCTGGGGGTTTCTGTGGCTGTGGATGGGCGACCCCGATCTGGCTAGCACAGATGACATCATCGACATTCCCAATTTCGACAACCCGGACTGGGGCAAGACCCAGAAGGGCGCTATGGAGATGGCGTGTCACTACCTCTACATTATCGACAATCTGCTGGACCCCAGCCATGTGGCCTGGGTGCATCTGACCTCGTTTGCCGGGGCCGGAACGGACAATCGCCCGCTGGATGTGGAAGAGACCGACGGGGGCATCATCGTCTCGCGCTGGATCGCGGATGAACCCGCGCCGCCTTACTACGCGCCGATCCTGCCCTTTGGTCCCAGTTGCGATCGCAAGCAGCACTACGAATGCCGGCTGCCGTCGACCGCGATCAATATGTCTATCTACACGCCCGCAGGTGAGGGCGGCGCGGATCGGCCTGTCTCGCCCAATGCGTTCATCAATATCTCATACAACTTCATCACGCCCGTGGACGCCGAAACCTCGCGCTATTTCTGGTTCCAGCATCGCAATATGCACGCGGGGGACGATGCGATGTCGCAGCGCATGTTCGAAGGCGCGGTGATGGCGTTCAACGAAGACAAAGAGGTGCTGGAATATGTCCAGACCGGGATGGCGCGTCGCAAGAGCGGCTATATCAACCTAGGCTTGGACGCAGGCGCGATGCGCTTTCGCACGCGTGTTGCGCGGGTGATCGCGGACGAGGCGGGCTGATCAGGACGCGCTCAGCCGACCATTCGCGCCTTGGCCCACGGCCTGCGCCGGGTTGTCGAAAACCGCTTTGACGCAGGGGTATTCCGCAAGAATCTGCGCCCCACCGGGAATGCGGTCGGGGTGCAGGACGCCATCCTCCCAAACCGCGACACCGTCGACGCGGATCGTCGGGTCCAGCACGTTCAGCGAAATTTCTCCGGGCGCGTAATGCCCGCAGGTGTGGAAGTGCAGCAGGCGCGGGTTGCCGAAGGCAGAGCCGCTCCACTTTTCGAAATTCTGGAAGGCAGGCGCTGTGTAGGCGCAGCCGGGATGTATCCCCGCATGCCAGGAATGCATGGTCAGCGGGTCAAGATCGAACATCTGGCCGACTTTCGAATAGTGCATTTCAGCGCAATGCACATCCATCGGATGGCCCGAAAAACCCAGCAGGCGGCTATTTTCAAACTGTACCGCAAGCGGCTCGCGCAGCTCGCAGCCATAGGGTTCGTAGAATTTTGAGCCGGTCCCGACCAGAAAACCATCCTGCATCACGGTGCCACGAAAGCCTTGCGCGGGAACTGGTGCAAAGACGGACATGGGGAAACGCGCTACGCTGACATCCGAAGCGCCGGTTTTGGGAAAAGCGGCGCCAGGACCGCTGAAATCGGTGCCCAATGGACAGGTGACGTGAATATTCCGCGCCCCGGCAAGTAGCGTGTTTACCGCATTTTTCAGGGCGACGAAGCCAAAATAGTTCGCCCGTCCAAACCCCGAGGCCAGCGCCTCTTTGTCCAGTACATAAGACATGATCGGGTGTATGTCGGCCAGATCTGCATCGAACCGAATCTGATCGCCGGTCCGCGACAGGAACAGTGTGCGATCCGCTGCTTTCATCGCCGCGATGACCTCACCGGACAGCCGTGGACCCATGGGGTCGAACGGAATTGCCCGCAGCGTGGCGTGTATGCCCAGTGCCTGCGCGCAGTTCAGAATGTCCTGTGCGATCTCGGGGTCATAATAGGGACTGTTTGCAACTTCGCTCAGGACCAGCAACTTGTCGCCTGCCGACAACCCTGCACAACGGATCAGCAGGTTCTCGGCACCATCACGAATATCGAGAGTCTGCATCTCGCTAGTTCCCTTGTCAGCTATTTCAAGCGGTATCTTTAGACTATTCACACTTACGTTACTGTCAGAAAGCGACCTTTGGCGAATTTTTTCTGCTGACACGCCCGGCTGCAGTGTTCATATGCTGATTAAATACCCGACCGGAGGAACAAGAATGAGCGCCTGGATCGAAATGATCTCTGACGAACAGGCGGACGGCCGCCTGAAAGAGCTTTTGGATAACGCCCGAACCCCCCATGGCACCGTCGACACCGTGATGCGCGTGCATTCGCTGCGACCAGAAACGATGAACGGGCACGTGGTCCTGTATCGGTCCGTTCTGCATTCCGAGGACAACAAGCTGCCGTTTTGGTTTCTGGAAGTGGTGGCCAGCTACACGTCGATTCTTAATGATTGCACCTATTCTTTGACGCATCACTTCATGAATGTGCGCAACCTGATCAAAGACCAACCGCGCAGTGACAGCATATTTGTCGCCCTGAAGGCGCACCGCCCCGAGGATGTGTTTGAGGGTAAGGAGCTGGCCTTGTTGCGCTATGCAGCCAAGCTGACGACAGATGTCGGCAAGATGGTGAAATCTGATTTCGAGGCGTTGAAGCTGGCGGGTTGTGATGATGGCGAGATTCTCGAGGTGAATCAGGTCTGCGCCTATTTCAACTATTCAAACCGTCTGCTGAACGGATTGGGGGCGACGACTGAAAATGACGTGATCGGATACTACAAGGGCGATGACTGAGCGGGCTGAGGCCTAGTCTGCCGTTGCTGCCTGTTTTTCGTCCTGCACACGTCGGACGAAATCCATGAAGGCGCGAATAACTTTCACCTCATGGCGTTGTGTCATATAGATCATGCTTTCGCCCATCTGCAGGTCTACGTCTGACAGTTCAATCTGACGCAAGCGGTCGTCGCGCCCGAACTCGGCACGTGAAACAAAACCGACACCCGCGCCCGAGGCGACCAATTCCCTGACTGCCTCACGTCCTTCCGCAACAATGGCCGGTTTCAGCGCGATCTTACGCCGACGCGCCTCGTCCTCCAGTTTCTGGCGGGTCTTGGAACCTTGTTCGCGGAATATCAGCGGCAGATTGCGGAGCTCTTTGAATGTGAGCGTGGTTTTGGAAGGTGGCAACAATCCCTGACCGGCAAAAGCGACGATGTTTGTTGCGCCGAGGTTGAGCATACTCATGTCGTTGCCCGGCGACGGGCTACCGACAATGCCGATCTCGGCGTTATAGGCGCGGAGTTCCTCTAGAATTTCATTCGTGTTTCCTGATCGGACAATGATGGTGATATTGGGGTACATCGTTCGGAACGGCCCCAGATAGTCGGTCAGATGGTGGGCGGAATCCGCGATGATACGCAGCTCGCCATCGATCGAGGCTTTTGACTCGGACAAATAATCCTCGATCTGATTTTCGATCTCGAAATACTGCTTGGTAAAGCGGAACAATTGTTCGCCTTCGGGTGTCAGGAAGACGCGCTTGCGCTCGCGTTGAAACAGCAAAAGATCATGGTCCTGTTCAAGCTTGCGGACCTGCTCTGACACAGCGGGCTGGGTCAGAAACAACGCTTCGGCGGCGCGGGAAAATCCGCCATGCAGTGCGACGTTGTGAAAGGCTTTGAGCTGGCTGTGGCGCATCGGATCCCCATGGTTTCCATCTATAGGATTTTTTTATTCAGTGATTGATATTCTCGATTTTACATATGGGGTATGAGGTTGCAAATGATTGTGTATCGGGATGTGT